>NZ_JBWKSD010000005.1:0-616682 GCF_059419605.1 Pseudoduganella sp. GW821-FHT05F09 | reverse complement strand
GCGCTTAGCTCAGTTGGTAGAGCGGAGCCCTTACAAGGCTTAGGTCGGGAGTTCGAGCCTCTCAGCGCCCACCATCGTCGGACATGCAAAAGCCAGTTGCGTAAGCAACGGAGCGGTAGTTCAGTTGGTTAGAATACCGGCCTGTCACGCCGGGGGTCGCGGGTTCGAGTCCCGTCCGCTCCGCCAGCATCCTGAAAAAGGCCTGATTCGTCAGGCCTTTTTCTATTTCCGCGCCCGTCCGGCTGCGCGATGTGTTTCCTTAACAACAAGCGGCAGCACTCTGTCAGCCGCCGGCGGCGAAACCGGGCGACAATGTTGCTTTGCAATGTATGCCCCACGGAGCACTGCCCGATGTTCGGCTTCCTCAAAACCCCCACCATGTCCCCGCGCCTGCACCGGCTGAAACAGTCGGCGCTGTTCGCCACGCTCACGCCGCTGGAGCTCAAGATCGTGGACGATATGCTGCACGAGCGGCGCTACCTGGCCGACGAGATCATCTTCGACGAGGGCGAGGAAGGCCAGGCGCTGTACCTGGTGACGGCCGGCCGCGTGCTGATCACGCGCGCGCACGACAGCGGCGTGGAAGTGGTGGCCGAGATCGCGCCCGGCTCCTTCTTCGGCGACCTGGCCCTGCTCGACAATTCGCCCCGCAACGCCCAGGCCCGCGCGCTCGACAACTGCGAGCTGGCGGTGTTCTTCCGCGCCGACTTCATGGGCCTGATGGAAACCGACGCCGTGGTGGGCTACAAGATCTCGCTCGCGCTGGCGCGCCATATTGCGCACCGGCTGCGTGAATGGATGGCGGGCAAGCCGCAGGTCGAGGCGCTGTGATGCAGGCCTACGCCGGCAGCCCGCAGCAAGCCTCCGGCCCGGTGGTGTGGAGCGGCATTATCGCCGCCACCTGCGCCCTGCTGCTGATGCTGCAGCATACGCTGTGGCTGGCCATTCCCTTCCTGCTGGCCATTATCCTGTACTACCTGCTGATGCCGCCCATGCAGCGCCTGCTGCGCCTGGGCATGGGCCAGAGCCTGGCCGCGCTGCTGGTGGGCAGCAGCTTCCTGGTCGCCGTGGCGCTGGGCGCGCTGCTGCTCAACCTGTGGATGGCGGGACCGTCCGAACCCTGGCAGGACCTGCTGGCGCGCTATCTGAACGGCGGCCTGGGCTTCGTGCGCGGGTTGCTCGCTTCGCTCGAAGAGCGCTTCCCCATCCTGCGCGACATGCACCTGAGCCAGGCCGTGAACGCCCAGTTCGCCGCCTACAGCGAAGACTTCATGCAGCGCCACCTGACCGCCATCGTGGTGTCGGTGGCGGGCTGGCTGCCGGCCCTGCTGCTGGCGCCCTTCCTCACCTTCTTCTTCCTGCGCGACGGCCACCTGTTCAAGAAATTCCTGGCGCGCGCCGTGCCCAACGCCTTTTTCGAACGCACGCTGTGCCTGCTGCACGAGGTGGACCAGACCGCGCACCGCTACTTCCAGGGCATGCTCAAGCTCACCGTGCTGGACACGGCGGTGCTGGCCTTCGGCCTGTGGTCTATCGGCGTGTCCTCGCCGGTGCTGCTGGGGCTGATTGCGGCCATGCTGGCCTGGGTGCCGTATGTGGGCTCTATCGTCGGCTGCTGCATGGTGGTGATGGTGGCGTCCACCGACGCGCCGGGCGATCCGCTGGTGGCCTACAGCGCCATCGGCGTGTTCATCCTGGTGCGCCTGCTGGACGATTTCGTGTTCATGCCGCTGACCCTGGGGCGCAGCCTGCACATCCATCCCTTGATTACGGTGCTGATGATTTTTATCGGCGGCTCGGTGGCCGGGGTCGCGGGACTGATGCTGGTGCTGCCGCTGCTGGGCGTGGTGATGGTGGTGGGCGAAACGGTGGGCCGGCTGGTGACCAACCCGCGCCTGCGCGCACGCCACCGCAACGCCAAGGCGCTGCGGGAAAAACAGGCCAGCGCAGACCTGGTGGTCTGACGCCGGCCTTCCGTCTTAGGCTGCCACCGCGACCGGTGCAGCCACTTCTTCCTCGTCGCCCGAGCGGATCAGGTGGTCGAATGCCGACAGTGCCGCCTTCGCGCCTTCGCCGGTGGCGATGATGATCTGCTTGTACGGCACCGTGGTCACGTCGCCGGCGGCAAACACGCCGGGGATGGAGGTCTGGCCGCGCGCATCGACTTCGATCTCGCCGTGCTTGGACAGGCTGACCGTGCCTTTCAGCCACTCGGTGTTCGGCACCAGGCCGATCTGCACGAACACGCCTTCCAGGTCCACGCGCTTGTCGGCGCCGCTGACGCGGTCCTTGTAGCTCAGGCCGTTGACGATCTTGCCGTCGCCATGGATCTCGGTGGTCTGCGCCGACACGATCACGGTGACGTTGGCCAGGCTGCGCAGCTTGCGCTGCAGCACCGCGTCGGCGCGCAGTTCCGCGCCGAACTCGATCAGCGTGACGTGCTTGACCAGGCCTGCCAGGTCGATCGCCGCTTCCACGCCGGAGTTGCCGCCGCCGATCACCGCCACGCGCTTGCCCTTGAACAGCGGACCGTCGCAGTGCGGGCAGTAAGCCACGCCGTGGTTGCGGTATTCCTTCTCGCCCGGCACGTTGATTTCGCGCCAGCGGGCGCCGGTGGCCAGGATCACGGTTTTGCTCTTGAGTACAGCGCCGCTGGCGGTCGTCACTTCCACCAGCTTGCCTGCGGTCAGCTGGGCGGCGCGCTGGGTGTTCATGATGTCCACGTCGTAGGCTTTCACGTGCTGCTCCAGCGCCACGGCGAATTTCGGGCCGTCGGTTTCGGTGACCGAGATGAAGTTCTCGATCGCCAGCGTGTCCAGCACCTGGCCGCCGAAGCGCTCCGACACCACGCCGGTCTTGATGCCTTTGCGGGCGGCGTAGATGGCCGCTGCCGCGCCGGCCGGGCCGCCGCCGACGATGAGCACGTCGAACACGTCTTTCTTGCTCAGTTCTTCAGCCTGGCGGGCGCCGGCGTTGGTGTCCAGCTTGGCGAGGATCTCTTCCACGCTGGTGCGGCCCTGGCCGAAGTGTTCGCCGTTCAGGAACATCATGGGCACGGCCATGATCTGGCGTTCCTCGACTTCTTTCGGGAACACGCCGCCGTCGATGGTGGTGACCTTGATGCGCGGGTTGATGACCGACATCGCGTTCAGCGCCTGCACTACCTCGGGGCAGTTGTGGCAGGTCAGCGAGATGAAGGTCTCGAAATGGAAATCGCCTTCGAGGTTGCGGATCTGTTCGATCACGGCGTCGTCGAACTTGATGGTGTGGCCGCCCACTTGCAGCAGCGCCAGCACCAGCGAAGTGAATTCATGGCCCATCGGGATGCCGGCGAAGGTCACGGCGATATCGGTCCCGGGGCGGGTAATGGCGAACGAAGGCTTGCGCACGTCGCCGTCGGTCTTTTCGACCAGGGTGATCTTGTCGCTCAGCACGACGATGTCGGCGAGCAGGGCCTGCATTTCGCGGGCTTTGGCGGAATCATCCAGCGTCGCAACGATCTCAATCGGCTGCACGACCTTTTCCAAATAGGTTTTCAACTGGGTTTTGAGGGCTGCGTCCAACATGGTGTTTTCCTTTTTTTCGGTTGGGCGCCGGGCAAATGCGCCGGCGCCTTACTACTCAACTTATTGCTTGAAGCTTAGATCTTGCCGACCAGGTCCAGCGACGGGGTCAGGGTGGCAGCGCCTTCGGTCCACTTGGCTGGGCAAACCTGGCCTGGGTGCTCGGCCACGTATTTAGCGGCTTTGACCTTGCGCAGCAGTTCGGAAGCGTCGCGGCCGATGCCGTTGTCGTGCACTTCCATTACTTTGATCTGGCCTTCCGGATTGATGACGAAGGTACCGCGCAGTGCCAGGCCTTCTTCTTCGATCATGACTTCGAAGTTGCGCGACAGGGTGCCGGTTGGGTCGCCGATCAGCGGGTAGTTCACTTTCTTGATCGCGTCCGAAGTGTCGTGCCATGCTTTATGGGCGAAGTGGGTGTCGGTCGAAATGCCGTACACGTCCACGCCCAGTTTGGCGAATTCAGGCTGGAAGTCAGCCAGGTCTTCCAGTTCGGTTGGGCACACGAAGGTGAAGTCGGCTGGGTAGAACATGAAGACGGACCACTTGCCTTTCAGAGACTCTTCGCTCAGGTCAATGAACTTGCCAGCGTGGTAAGCGGTTGCCTTGAATGGTTTTACTTGGGTATTGATCAGAGACATTGTGGTTTCCTCGTGAGGTTGTGTATCAGTGAGATGCCAGTTTAAGGCCTGCGTCGTCATTTGAAAAATTGATTGTTCCAATTATTCCAATTGACTTTGGCTATCGCAATGCGATGACCAGACCATCATTATCCCCGTTCCGGGGAAGATGCGTTGTCGCTTCGGCAGGGTTGCGTATCGGCGCCCTGAGATAACGCAAACTCAGGCGGCTACGGACTGGGCGCGCAGCAGCGCGTCGAATTCGGCGGCGGGGAGGGGGCGGGCGAACAGGTAGCCCTGACCGTAATCGCAGCCGGCGGCGGCCAGCAGGGCGCGCTGCTCGGGGGTTTCCACGCCTTCGGCGATGACGCGCAGGCCCAGCTTGTGGGCCATGACGATGATGGCGTCCGACAGCGCCATGTCGCTCGAGTCCGGCGCCAGGTTGCGGGTGAAGCTGCGGTCTATCTTCAGGTAGTCGATGTCGAATTTCTTCAGGTAGGACAGCGAGGAGTAGCCGGTGCCGAAGTCGTCCAGCGCCACCTGGATGCCGCCGTCGCGCAGCTGCAGCAGCTGGTCGGTGACGCTGCTGCTGGCGTCGAGCAGCAGGCCTTCGGTGATCTCGATCACCACCGCCTGGCCCGGCAGGCCCAGCTCGCCCAGCAGCGCCAGCCAGCTGTCGTAGCCGCCCTCGCGCTGGAACTCCAGCGGCGACTGGTTCACGCTGAGCTGGAACTCCGGGTGCACCTCGCTGCGCCAGCGCTGCAGCCAGTGCACCGATTCGCGGAACACCCAGCCGCCGATCTCGATGATGAGCCCGCTGGCCTCGGCCAGCGGAATGAATTCCAGCGGACTGACCAGGCCGCGCGCCGGGTGGCGCCAGCGCAGCAGCGCCTCGGCCTTGTGGATGCGGCCGGTTTTCAGGTGCACGATGGGCTGGAAGTACAGCTCCAGCTGCTGGCCCTTGACGGCGCCGCGCAGGTCGTTGGTCAGGCGCATGCGGTTCAGCGCCGCCACCTGCAGCGCCGGCGTGAAGTAGCTGAAGCGGTTGCGGCCCGCGCCCTTGGCCGCGTACATGGCCTGGTCGGCGTGCTTGAGCAGGTCCTCGATGGAGGCGGCGTCGTCCGGGTACAGGGTGATGCCTATGCTGGCCGACACGAAGGCCTGCTCGCCGCCCAGCGGGAAGGGCGCGCGCAGGCTGTCGAGTATGGTCTGGGCGATGGTTTCCACGCGGCCCAGGTCGGCGGCGGCCAGCTCGCTGAGGATCACGGTGAATTCGTCGCCGCCCAGGCGCGCCACCGTGTCGCACTCGCGCACGCAGGCGCCGATGCGGTGCGCCGCGTCCACCAGCAGCACGTCGCCCTGGTGGTGGCCCAGCGTGTCGTTGACTTCCTTGAAGTGGTCCAGGTCGATGAACAGGATGGCGATGCGGCTGCCGTCGCGCCGGCACTTGACGATGGCCTGCTCCAGCCGGTTCTGGAACATGCGCCGGTTCGGCAGCTGGGTCAGGGTGTCGAAATTGGCCTGCTGCCACACCAGCGCCTCGGTCTGCTTCTTGTCGGTGATGTCCTCTATCATGCACAGGTGGTGCGGCTGGCCGCCGGCGCCGCCGGAACTGCCGGCCTCGAGCGCGGTGATGGAGGCCTCCACCCACACCACCGAGCCGTCCGGCCGCAGCAGGCGCTTGGCCAGCTTGAAGCCGGCGATGCGGCGCGCCGCCAGCTGCGCCACCTGCTCCTGCTCGGCCGGCACGTCGTCCGGATGGCTGATGTCGCGCCAGCTGCTGGCCTTCATCTGCTCCAGCGAACGGCCGGCGATTTCCAGGTAGCGCGGATTGATGTCGCGGAACCGGCCGCTGGCGGTGTCGATCAGCGCAATGCCCATGGGCGCCGCCTCGAACATGGTGCGGAAGCGCGCCTCGCCTTCGCGGATGGCTTGCTGGGCGCGGCCGCGCTCGCGCGCCAGCAGCGCCATGTGCACGCCCGCCCCCAGCAGCAGCAGCACGCCGCCGCCGGCCAGCGCGCGGTACAGCCAGGCCAGCGCGCGGCCGCCGTCGGCCTGGTACAGAAAGCCGTCGAAGCCGGCGCCGCGCTCGATCAGGCCCAGCTCGGTGTACACGTCGGCGATATGCTGCCAGCGGTCCGGGTTCATATAGCCCACTTCCACCAGCACCGGCTGCACCAGCGCCACCATGGCGCGCGCCTCGTACAGCAGGTGGCGGCGATCGTTGCGGCGCGAATACTTGTTCAGGATGAGGTCGGCGGTTTCCTCCTGGTGGCTCATGGCGTACTGCCAGCCGCGCATGCTGGCGGCGCGGAAGGCCTTGACCCGCTCGGGATGGGCTTTGAGTTCGCGCTCGCTGGTGAACAGGTTGTCGCCGTAGAAGTCGATGCCGGCGTTGCGCGGGCTGTACAGGTCGTAGGGGAAGCCGGCCCGGTCCAGCAGGTCCGGCTCGTTGGTGGCGTAGACCGCCATGGCGTCGACCTTGCCCGAGATCAGGTCGTCCGGGTTGTAGCTGTGCTCAACGCGCCGCAGGCTGGACGGCGCGATGCCCTCCTTGCGCAGATAGGCCATCAGCTCGTCCGCCTGGTTCAGGTCGTCGGACAGCGAGCCTATCATCACGCGCTTGCCGGCCACCCGGTGCACGTCCGGCGCGGCCGCGCTTTGCGCCATCGCCAGCGCATACGGCGAATGCTGGAACACCACGCCCAGCACCACCACCGGCTTGCCGGCCAAGCGCGCCAGCAGCAGGCTGCTGTCGCCCACGCCATAGTCGGCCTGCCCGGCCAGCACCCGGCGCTCGGGCTCGCGGCCGCCCGCGCCTTCGCGGATCTGCACGTCCAGCCCCGCTTCGCGGTAATAGCCCTGCTCCAGCGCCGCGTAATAACCGGCGAACTGGAACTGGTGGCTGTGCTTGAGCTGCAGCACCACACTCTCCTGCGCCAGCGCCGGCGCGGGCAGCACGCAGCAGGCGCAGAGCGCCGCCAGGCGGGCCAGCAGGCCAGGGAGTGCGGTCAGGCGGCGCGGCAAGGCGGGTCCGGTCGGGGCGGGACGGCGGCTGGCGCCGTCCCTACTGCACAACCAGCACGGGCACACGCTGGTCGGTGGTCTGGCCGTTGCCCAGCTGGCCGTCGGCGTTCAGGCCCCAGGTCCACAGGGTATTGTCGAGCAGCATGCCCATGCTGTGGGCGGTGCCGGCCGAGACCGAGGTCCAGCCGGTGGAGGTGCCGATCTGCACCGGCGCGGTCTGGTCCACCAGGGTGTTGTTGCCGACCTGGCCGTTGCTGTTGGCGCCCCAGGCCCACAGCGTGCCGTCGGTGCGGATGGCCACGGTGTGCTTCAGGCCGGCCGATACCACGGACCAGTTGTTGGCGGTGCCCGCCAGCAGCACCTGCACCGGCACGGAAGAGTTGGTGGTGGTGCTCAGGCCCAGCTGGCCGGCGGCGTTGTCGCCCCAGGTCCACAGGGTGCCGTCGGTGCGGATCGCGGCCGAATGGCCGCCGCCGGCCGACACGCTGGCCCAGCTCTGGGTGCCGATCTTGACCGGCGCGGTGACGGCGGTGGCGCTGGCCGAGCCGTTGCCGAGCTGGCCGGTAATATTGCCGCCCCAGGCCATCAGCGAGCCGTCGCTGCGGCGGCCCAGGGAATGGATGTCGCCCGCCGCCACGGCGGTCCAGGTATCGGTGCCGATCTTCACCGGCGCCAGGCGCGGCAGCACGGTGCCGTCGCCCAGCTGGCCGTTGAAGTTGCGGCCCCAGGCCCACAGCGCGCCCTTGTCGTCGATGCCCAGGCTGTGCGCCTTGCCGGCCGCCACGTACAGCCACTTGCCGGTGCCGATCTTGGTCGGCACCAGCTTGTCGACCGAGGTGCCGTCGCCCAGCTGGCCGTTCTGGTTGAAGCCCCAGGCCCACAGCGAACCGTCGGCGCGCAGCGCCAGCGTGTGGAATTCACCCGCCGCGATCTGCTTCCAGGTGGTGTTGGCGCCGGCCACCACCACGGGCTTGCTGCGGCCTATGGTGGTGTTGTCGCCCAGCTGGCCTTGCAGATTGGCGCCCCAGGCGTACAGATTGCCGTCCTGGTGGCGCACCACGTTGTGCTTGCCGCCCGCCACGGCGGCGGCCCACTGGCCCTTCACCGTCACGTTGACGCTACCGGTGACCGCGCCGACGGTGGCCGTCACGGTGTCGGCGCCGACGTCCTTGGCGGTGACCAGGCCGCTGCCCGCCACCACGCTCAGGGCTGGGCCCTTGACGGTCCAGGTGACGCCGGTGGCCACGGCGGCGCTCTTGCCGTCCGAGTAGGTGCCGGTGGCCACCATTTGCTGGCTTGCGCCTATCGCCAGCGTGAGGGTGGCCGGCGTGACCGCCAGCGACACCAGCGTGGGCGTGGTAGGCGTGGTGGGGGTGGTCGGGGTGCTGTCGCCACCGCCGCCGCCGCCGCAGGCGGCCAGCAGCGCCAGCACGGGCGCCAGGAGCAGGGTTTTCAAGCTGAGGGTGTTTTTCATTTTCTTCCAGTCAGTGTCGCGAATGCAGGGGCGCGAGTCTGCCGCCAGTGTAGCCGCATCCCGCGCGCCTCGATCAGGGGAGCTGGGCAGAATTATCCATGCTATTGGAGAAAATGAGGGGATAAAACAACACCGCCCCTGGCAGGGGCGGTGTTGTTGGGGGAGCTGGCTTACTTGCTAACTTACTTGCGGCCGCGCGGCGGGGCGGCGGGACGGCCGCCCTTGGCCGGCGCCGCCGGCGCCGCGGCCGGCTTGGCCTTCACCTTGATGGTGTCCAGGATGGACGGACGCACCTTGGTCTCCGTGCTTTCACGCGCGGTCAGCGAACCGGTCAGCGCATTGGCGCGGCCGCCGCGGCCCACCACGCCCATCGCTTCGCGGCCGCTGCGCGTGCCCGGCAGGCCGGCGCGCGGCTTGGCCGCCGTCTTGGCGCCCGGCGCCGCCATCGGCATGGCGCGCTTGCCTTCCGGCGCGGCCTTGAAGTTCTCCTCGCCGGCCTGCCAGAACGGAATCAGGTGCTTCTCGCCGTTGCCGATCAGGTCGCCGCGTCCCATGCGCCGCAGCGCGTCGCGCAGGATGGGCCAGTTCTTCGGATCGTAGTAACGCAGGAAGGCCTTGTGCGCGGTGCGCTGCTTCTGGTTGCGCGGGGTTTCCACCACTTCCGAATCCTCGGTCACCTTGTGCAGCGGGTTCTTGCGCGAGTGGTACATGGCGCTGGCCATGGCCATCGGGGTCGGCATGAAGGTCTGCACCTGGTCCAGGCGGAAGTTGTTCTTCTTCAGCCACAGCGCCAGGTTCAGCATGTCCTCGTCCGTCGTGCCCGGGTGGGCGGCGATGAAGTAAGGAATCAGGTACTGCTTCTTGCCGGCCTCGATCGAGTACTTCTCGAACATGGCCTTGAACTCGTCGTAGGCGCCGATGCCGGGCTTCATCATCTTGCTCAGCACGCCGCTTTCGGTGTGCTCGGGCGCGATCTTCAGCAGGCCGCCCACGTGGTGGGTCACCAGCTCCTTGACGTACTCGGGCGAACGCACGGCCAGGTCGTAGCGCAGGCCGGACTGGATCAGGATCTTCTTGACGCCCTTGATCTCGCGCGCCTTGCGGTACAGCTGGGTCAGCTTGTTGTGGTTGGTGTTCAGGTTGACGCAGATCGACGGATACACGCAGGACAGGCGGCGGCAGCTCTCCTCGATCGCCTTGTCCTTGCAGGTCAGGCGGTACATATTGGCGGTCGGGCCGCCCAGGTCGGAGATGATGCCGGTGAAGCCCTTGGTCTTGTCGCGGATGTGCTCGATCTCGCGCAGGATGGACGGCTCGGAACGGCTCTGGATGATGCGGCCTTCATGCTCGGTGATCGAGCAGAAGGTGCAGCCGCCGAAGCAGCCGCGCATGATGTTGACCGAGAAGCGTATCATTTCCCAGGCCGGGATATTGGCGTTGCCATAGCTCGGGTGCGGGGAACGCGTGTATTCCATGTCGTAGACGTTGTCCATCTCGTCCATGGCCAGCGGCAGCGGCGGCGGGTTCATCCACACGTCGCGGTCGCCGTGCTGCTGCACCAGCGCGCGCGCATTGCCGGGATTCGATTCCAGGTGGAACACGCGCGAGGCGTGCGCATACATCACCGGGTCGTCCTTGACCACGTCGTAGCTCGGCAGGCGCACCACGGTGCGGTTGTGCTTTTCCTTGGCCATGGCCATGCGCTCTTCGCGCGTCATGATGCGGATAGGCTTGACGGTCGGTTCCGGCGCCGCGTTCTCGGTGGCGCACTCCTTCTTGTCTTCCTTGGCCATCGCATACGGGTCCGGATGCGGGTCGATGCGGCCCGGCACGTCCACGCGGGTGGAATTGTGCACGCCCCAGTCCTCGCCCGGCATCCAGCCCAGCGGCACCATGAAGGCGGTGCCGCGCAGGTCCTTGATGTCCTTGATGTTTTCGCCGGCGTCCATGCGGCGCGTCATGTCGACCAGCGCGCGCTCGGCATTGCCGAAGATCAGCAGGTCGGCCTTGGATTCGGTCAGCACCGACTTGCGCACCTTGTCCGACCAGTAGTCGTAGTGGGCGATGCGGCGCAGCGACGCTTCGATCGAGCCGATCACCACCGGCGTGCCGGGATAGGCTTCGCGCGCGCGCTGGGCGTACACGGTGACGGCGCGGTCGGGGCGCTTGTTGGGCGCGCCGTCCGGGGTGTAGGCGTCGTCCGAGCGCGGCTTGCGGTCGGCCGTGTAGCGGTTGACCATGGAGTCCATATTGCCGGCCGTGATGCCGAAGTACAGGCGCGGCTTGCCCAGCGCCCGGAACGGGTCCACCGACAGCCAGTCCGGCTGGCTGATGATGCCGACCTTGTAGCCCTGCGCTTCGAGCAGGCGGCCGACCAGGGCCATGCCGAAGCTCGGATGGTCGATATAGGCGTCGCCGGTGACGAGGATGACGTCGCACTGCTCCCATCCCAGGGCGTCCATTTCGGCGCGGGACATGGGCAGGAAAGGCGCGCTGGCAGCGCGGGCAGACCGCTTGGGAACGGCCGCAAATAAATTGGTAGGGGTCATAGGGACAGGATTGTACCGGAAATGCGCCCCGCCTGCTCAAGCGATAGGCACAATCAATTGGAAATTCTTTTAATTTTCAATAACTTGTGAATCATGGGCAAGCGTGACACCCAGACAAAAAATTAAGGGCAATGCATTGCCTTTGCTGTCAATTTTGCTATAACGAGAAGAACACACCTAGGAGATCACCATGCGACGCCGCCTCTATTTTGTGCTACCGGACATCCCCAGCGCCCGCGCCATGCTCGATGAAATGCTGCTGGCCCGTATCGAAGAACGCCACATGAAGTTCATGGCCAAGGAGGGTACGCTGCCGGACGACATGCCCGACTGCAGCTTCCTGCAGCGCACGGACCTGGTGCACGGGGCCCAGCTGGGCATGGTGATCGGCGGCATCGTCGGCCTGGCGGCGGCGGTGTTCCTGACCGTGTTCCCGCCCGACGGCATCACGCTGCGCACCGCCGCCATCCTGCTGGTGGCGCTGGGCGGCGCGATATTCGGCGGCTGGGCCTCCGGCATGAACGCGGCGGCCGTGCCGAACAAGAAACTGGAGCAGTTCGCGCCCGCCATCGAGCGCGGACAGGTATTGATGATCGTGGACGTGCCGCCCCGGCGCGTGCTCGAAGTGGAGGAGATGATCGCCAAGCGGCATCCCGAAATCAGCTTTGGCGGTATTGAACCGCCCATGCTGGCGTTTCCGTAACGCTGGCTGCCCGGGAGCCGGTCCCAGCAAGGCCGGCGGCCCCGGGTACCAATTGCAGTAATGTGCAGCAGCAAGGCGGGCGGCGCGACGGCGCCGTCCGCTTTTTATATGCCCATATTGCCCAGGATGCGCCCCAGTTCGCGCAGCGCCGGCTCCAGCGTGGGATGCTTGACGGCGAATTTGGCGGAAATTTCCTGGGTGCGTTCGGCCAGGCCGTAGGTGGTGGTGTCCTCCGCGCCGCCCGGGCCGCCCTGCAGCCCGCGCCCCTGCTGCGCCACGCGGCGCTCCAGCAATTGCTTGATATCGCCGTCCAGCTGCGTCAGCAAATCCAGCAGCTCCTCGTCCACCGGCCCCGGCGCGCTGGCCAGTTCGGAGTGCAGAGTCTTCAACGATGCCTTCAGATTGCTGTCCATGGTCCCGTCCCTTAAGTTGTGGTCCTAGTGGATTTATACACCCAATTGACCCGGCCAGCTATGACCGGGATCCACGCAGCCATTCGGCGTGAGCGCAGGACGGAAAAGCGTCGGCGAAGGCGGCGCGCAGCGTGCCCAGCGAGGGCCAGTCGCGCGACAGGCCGTCGATCTGCTCGACGCTGACCGAATTGACGTGGTCCATCATATTGAGTTCGCCCAGCTCGCCCATGGCGAAGATCTCGGCCAGTTCCTCCAGCTCGGCCTGGCCCAGCTGGCGCAGCGGGCCGGGCGGCACGCCCACCACCAGGTCGGCCATGCCGTCGATGGCGCGCAGTTGCCAGCCCAGCAGTTCACCGTCGATGGCCAGCACCTCGTCGCCGGCCTGCGCTTCGAGGTAGATCGGGGCATTGCGCGGCGGCACGCCGATGTCGATCAGCCAGCCCTCGCCCCGCAGCGGCAGGGCGCCGGACGCGGCGGCGCGCTCGCGGAATTCGGGCGCATTGCGCACCGCCAGGCTCAGGCGCAGCAGCTTGCCGTCGAACGGGTCCGGCCCCAGTTCCCAGCCCAGGTCGGGGTAGTCCTCCAGCGCCTCGCCCACCAGGGCCACGAATTCCTCCTGGCCCAGGCTGTCCAGTTGCGTCATGGCTTGCGCCAGCTTATCCAGCAATTGCTTCATCATGCTCTCCGAGTAATGCTCACAGCGACATGATAACCCTGCGCAGCATGGCGCTGCGCAGGGCTGGGACCGGCTTGTTGCTACGGCGTTGCTAAATTGTTACTTGCCGGCCAGGCCGCGGCGCTCCAGCAGCGGCTCGATGCGGGCGTCGCGGCCGCGGAAGTTGCGGAACAGTTCCAGCGCGTCCGCCGTGCCGCCGCGCGACAGCAGGGTCTTGCGGAACCAGTCGCCGTTCTTGCGCTGCAGGCCGCCGTTTTCCTTGAACCATTCCACCGTGTCCGCATCCAGCTTTTCGCTCCACAGATAGGCGTAGTAGCCGGCCGCGTAGCCGCCCGAGAAGGTGTGCGAGAAATAGGTGGTGCGGTAGCGCGGCGGCACCGGCGCATAGTCGACGCCGGCGTCCTTCAGCGCGGCCGCTTCGAAGGCCAGCACGTCGGCCGGCATCTGCGCGGCGCTCAGCTGGTGCCAGCGCTGGTCCACCAGCGACGAGGCCAGGTATTCGGTGGTGGCGAAACCCTGGTTGAATTTCTTCGATGCCGCCACTTTTTCCAGCAGCTCCTTGGGCATCGCCTCGCCGGTCTTGTAGTGGCGCGCGTAGTTGGCCAGCACTTCAGGCTGCACCATCCACATTTCGTTCACTTGCGACGGGTATTCCACGAAGTCGCGCGGCACGCTGGTGCCGGAGAAGCGCGGGTACTTCACATTGGAGAACATGCCGTGCAGCGCGTGGCCGAATTCATGGAAGGCGGTCTTCACCTCGTCCACCGTCAGCAGGGTGGGCTCGCCGGCCGGCGGCTTGGGGATGTTCAGGTGGTTGGCCACCACCGACTTGGTGCCCATCAGCGCGGACTGCGACACGTATTCATTCATCCAGGCGCCGCCCTGCTTCGAGGGCCGCGCGTACATGTCGGCCAGGAAGATGGCCAGCTGCTTGCCGTCGGCATCGAACACGTCGTACACCTTGACGTCCGGATGGTAGACCGGCAGATCCTTGCGCTCCTTGAAGGACAGGCCGTACAGCTTGCCCGCCGCGAAGAACACGCCCTTCTCCAGCACATTGTTCAGCTCGAAGTAAGGCTTGAGCTGGTTGCCGTCAAAGCTGAAGCGCTGGGCGCGCACCTTGTCGGTGTAGTAGGACCAGTCGGCCGCGCCGATCTGCAGGCCGGCTTTTTCCGCGTCGGCCACCGCTTGCAAGTCGGCCGCTTCCTTGCGCGCATTGCTCACGGCCGGCTTGGCCAGCTCGGCCAGCAGGGTGTTGACGGCGCTGGTGGACTTGGCGGTCTGGTCTTCCAGCGAATAGGCCGCGTAGTTCGGGTAGCCCAGCAGCGCTGCCTTGTCGGCGCGCAGCTTGGCGATCTTCAGCACATTGGCGCGGTTGTCGAAATCGCCGCCGTGGCTGCCGCGCGCCAGCGACAAGTCCATCATGCGCTTGCGGGTGGCGGGGCTGGTCAGCACGGACAGCGCCGCCTGGCCGGTGGTGTTGGTCAGCGCGACGGCGAATTTGCCGTCCAGGCCGCGCGCCTTGGCGGCCGCGGCGGCCGCGTCGATGGCGGCTTCGGACATGCCGGCCAGCTCGGCGCGGCTGTCCACCACCAGCGCGCTGGCGTTGATTTCCTTCAGCACGTTTTGCTGGAAGGCCGTTTGCAGCGTGGCCAGCTCGCCGTTCAGCACTTTCAGTTTTTCCTTGTCGGCGGCCGACAGCCTGGCGCCGGCGCGCACGAAGTCGGTGTGGTAGCGTTCCAGCAGGTGCCTGGATTCGGCGTCCAGGCCCAGCTTGGCGCGCTGCTCGTACAGCGATTTCACGCGCGCGTACAGCTTGGTGTTCAGGTAGATGGCGTCGTTGTGCGCGGCCAGCCTGGGCGACATCTCGGTGTCGATCGCATCGAGCTGGGCGTTGGTGTTGGCGCCCTGCAGATTGCTGAAGGTGGTGGACACGCGCGTCAGCAGCTGGCCGGAGCGCTCCATGGCCACCACGGTGTTGTCGAAAGTGGCGGGCTTGGCATTGTTCGCGATGGCCGCGATTTCCTTCAGCTGCTGCGCCATGCCTTCAGTGTAAGCCGGCACGAAGTGCTCGTCCTTGATCAAGTCGAACTGCGGATAGTGGAAGGGCAGCGGGCTGAGCTTGAAGAAAGGATTGCCGGCCTGGGCCACGGCGGCGGCAGCGGGCGCGGCGGCTTCGGCGGCGCAGGCGAACGGGGTCAGCGCCAGGCCGAGGCTGGCTGCGAGGACGAGCATCTGAGGACGGGACATAGCATCTTTCATGAAGTGGGCCAAGGACTGCCCTGCGGCCAGTGGCAAACCGGCTGCAGGACGGAAGCCGACGATAATAGCAGGCGGTCTATACAACGTCACCCGCAATCCATGGTGCAGCGCACGCTACAATCACCCGCATACTGAACGAAAGGGCAACAGTGGACTATTTCACCGCAGTGCGCGCGTTTGTGCGGGTCGTGGAAACGGGCAGTTTCGCCAAGGCGGCCGACACCCTGCAGTTCCCGCGCAACACGGTCACCAAGCTGGTGCAGTCGCTGGAGGCGCACCTGCAAGTGAAACTGCTGCACCGGACCACGCGCAAGGTGTCGCCCACGACCGACGGGGCGGCGTATTTCCAGCGCATGTCGCGCCTGCTCGACGAATGGCAGGAGGCCGAGGCCGACGTGGCGCACGCGCGCAACGCGCCGCGCGGCCGGCTGCGGGTGGACATGAGCACCGCGCTGGCCGCGCTGATGGTGATCCCCGCCCTGCGCGGCTTCCAGCAGCGCTACCCGGCGATGCAGCTCGACATCGGCGCCAGCGACCGCCCGGCCGACCTGGTGGGCGAAGGCATAGACTGCGTGGTGCGGGCCGGCGCCATCAGCGATCCCTCGCTGATCGCGCGCCACATCGGCGACCTGGCCATGGCCACCTGCGCCTCGCCGGACTACCTGGCGCAGCACGGCGTGCCGCAGCATCCGGCCGACCTGGCCAGCGGCCACACGCTGGTGCGCCACTTCTACGCCGGATCGAACCGCCAGTCGCCGGTGGTGCTGACGCACGCCAGCGACGCGGCCAGCCCGGCGACCATCAGCGGGCAGCACTTCCTCAGCGTGAACGACACCAACGCCATGCTGGCCGCCGCGCTGGCCGGACTGGGCGTGGTGCATTGCCCGCTGTTCATCACCGGCGCCCGGATCGCTGCGGGCGAACTGCAGCCGCTGCTGCAGGACTGGAGCGCGCCGGCCGTGCCCATCCACGTGGTGTATCCCGCCAACCGCCACCTGAGCGCGCGCACGCGCGCCTTCGTGGCCTGGATGGCGGAGCTGTTCGCGGCCAGCCCCTACGCGACTCCGCCCTCCCCTCCGCGCTAGCCCTGCGCCGCGCCGTGCTTGAGGCGCTCGACGAACCAGCGCCCGGCGGGTCCCGGCGGGTGGTCGCGCAGATGGATGGCGTGCATGGAAAAGCCCGCGCCCAGCCCGGTAATGCCCTCCAGCTCCAGGCGCACCAGCCGCCCGGCATCCAGGTCGTCCTGCACCATGTGCAGCGGCATATGGCCCCAGCCCAGGCCGGCTTTCAGGAAGGCGTGCTTGGCGCCCATGTCCGCCAGGCGCCAGGCCTGCGCCGCCAGCACGCCGAAGTTGCGGCCCTCGGTCAGCGGCGAGCGGTCCGTCAGCACCAGCTGGACATGTTCGGCGGCGCTTGCGCGCAGCACCATGCCCTCGATGGCCGCCAGCGGATGCTGCGGCGCCGCCACCGTCACGGCGGGCACGCTGAGCAGGTATTGGGAGGCGCAGCCGGGCGGCACTTCCGGCAGGGAGCCGATCACGGCAATGCGGCACTGCCCCGACAACAGCGGCTGCACCACTGCGCCCAGCGCCTCCACGAACAAGCGCAGCGGCGTGCCCGGGAATTGCCGGTGGAAAGCCTGCACCGCCGCCGTCAGCGTGGCGATGGGATACATCACGTCCACCGCCACCGCCAGCTCCGGCTCCAGCCCCTCGGCCAGGGTGCGCGCCTTGGCCTTGAAGGCGTCCATGCCCAGCACGGCGGAGCGCGCCTGCTCCAGCAGCGCACTGCCCTGCTCGGTCAGCTTGGGATAGCGGCCGCTGCGGTCGAACAGCGCGAACCCCACTTGCAGCTCCAGGTTGGCCAGCGTGGTGCTGACCACCGACTGCGCGCGGCGCAGCTTGCGTCCTGCGGCCGAGAAACTCCCCTCGTCGGCGGCGGCGATAAAGGTGCGCAGCTGGTCCAGCGACATGGCATCAAGCATCCATCTACTCCACAGATAGTATCCATCGAATTATATAGGCTTCCGCGATGGGTCATGCGGACCTAATATGGCATCCATACCGAACACACACCGAAAGGAAACGCAGATGAACCAGGCTATCCAGCCCGCGCAACTGGCTCCGGCCACCGGACGCGGCATCGTGGCGCGCACCCAGGGGCGCGGCCATCGCGGCATCACCCGTCTCGTCAGTCCCGGCGACCTGGGCGAGCTGATCAAACCCTTCGTGTTCCTGGACCTGTTCCGCATGGGCGCCAGCCACGGCATGAAGGGCATGGGCATGCACCCGCACTCGGGCATCGCCACCGTCACCGTGGTGATGGAAGGCGCGGTCGAATACCGCGAAACCACCGGCCAGCAAGGCGTGCTCAGCGCGGGCGGCGTGGAATTCATGAACGCCGGCGGCGGCGTATGGCATGGCGGCAGCCCGCACGGCGACGCCGGCGTGGCCGGTTTCCAGCTGTGGCTGGCCCTGCCCGAGCAGGACGAGAACGGCCCGGCGCACAGCCAGTATCTGGCGCCGGAGCAAGTGCAGTCCAGCGGACCGGCGCGCGTCATTCTCGGCAACTACGAAGGCGTCGCCAGCCTGATCCAGCCGCGCGCGCCCATCACCTATCTGCACGTGAAACTGCGCGACGGCGAACAGTGGACCTACACCCCGCCGGCTGGACACGACGTGGCTTGGGCGGCGGTGGGCAGTGGCACGCTGGCCGTGGACGACGCGCTGCTGCAGAGCGAAGTGGCGGTGTTCGACGAAGGCGGCGGCGCGCTGCAGTTCACGGCGCGCGGCGACACCGAATTCGTGCTCGGCTCGGCCGCCAAGCATCCCTATCCGCTGGTGACCGGCATGTACTCGGTGCACACCAGCGCAGCGGCCCTGATCAAGGGCGAGAACGAAATCAGCCGCATCGGCAATCAGTTGCACACCGCAGGTCTACTTTAATTTTGAAAGGAATCGCCATGAACACCAACAACACCTCCCCAGTACCCGTCATCGGCCGCATCCTGCTGGCTGCCATTTTCGTCATGAGCGGTATCGGCAAGCTGATGGCGCCGGCCGCCACCATAGGCTACATCCAGGCCATGGGCCTGCCGCTGGCCGGCGCGGGACTGGCCGCCGCCATCGTGGTGGAACTGGGAGGCGGCGTGCTGCTGGCCCTGGGCTACAAAACCCGCATCGTCGCGCTGGTCCTGGCCGCGTTCTCGATCGTAACCGGCCTGATCTTCCACAGCGCCGTGGGCGACCAGAACCAGATGATCCACCTGATGAAAAACCTGGCCATGGCGGGCGGCCTGCTGCAAGTGTTCGCCTTCGGCGCCGGCGCCTACAGCCTCGACGCCAAAGCCGCCGCAGGGCAGGCAGGGCGGGTAGGGCGGGCTAGCGAAGCGTAACCCGCCAAAACCAGCCGTCACCCAAACAGCTTGTTAGCCGTCTTCGCAATCAATCCCCCCTGAAAGCGCGCGCCGTCCAGCTCCAGCTGGCTCGGCTGCCGCTGTCCCTGGCCGCCGGCAATGGTGGTGGCCCCATACGGGCTGCCGCCCACGATCTCATCCAGCGTCATCTGCGCCTGGTAGCTATAGGGCAGCCCGACGATGGTCATGCCGAAGTGCATCAAGTTGGTAATGATGGAAAACAGCGTCACCTCCTGCCCGCCGTGCTGCGTGGCGCTGGACGTAAACGCGCCGCCCACCTTGCCGTTCAGCGCCCCGCTGGCCCACAAGCCGCCGGCCTGGTCCAGGAACGCCGCCATCTGCGACGGCATGCGGCCGAAGCGCGTCGGCGCGCCAACGATGATGGCGTCATAATTGGCCAGCTCGGCCACCGTCGCCACCGGCGCGCCCTGCTGCAGCTTGAAATGCGACTTCTCGGCCACCTCCTGCGGCACCGTTTCCGGCACCCGCTTGAGATCCACCGTCGCCCCCTCCGCCCGCGCACCATCCGCCATTGCTTCGGCCATCGACTCGATATGGCCGTAAGACGAGTAATACAAAACCAGAACCTTCGACATAGTTTTCTCCATGTGAATGACTAATCAGGCACGCGCCAGCGAGCGTGCGTTCTTAGCATAAAGCTATTTAAGAAAACGCGCGCACAAGCGGCGGATTATCACCGGCACAGGAACAGTGGAGCATTAAACGGCGGATTTATCACGCCATCCTTGCTCAATATACTGGCATCACCTGCTGGAGAAACAGCAGTCCAACCAACTGAGAAGGAAACGAAAATGAGCACTTCCACCGTGAACACCGTCGGCATCATCGGCGCCGGCTCGATAGGCCTGGCCTTTGCCAAGCAGCTGACAGCCGCCGGCATCAACGTCATCCTGAGCAACAGCCGTGGTCCCGAAACGCTGGCGGACGCCGCCAGGCAGCTGGGCGAGCGCGCCCGCGCCGGCACCGTGCAACAAGCCGCCGAAGCCGATGTGGTGTTCCTGAGCGTGGGCTGGGGCGCGGCGGAAAGCGTGCTGCGCGGCCTGAACCTGGCAGGCCGCATCCTGATCGACGCCACCAACCCGGTGCTGATGCCCGGCTTCCGCAAGGCCGAGCTGGGCGGCCGCAATTCGACCCAGGTGCTGAGCGGCTGGGCCCAGGGCGCGCGCGTGGTCAAGGCCTACAACACGCTGCTGTCGCAAGTGCTGGCCAGCGACCCGCGCGAAGGCGGCGGCCGCCGCGTGGTGTGGGTGTCGGGCGACGATGCCGAGGCCAAGGCCGTGGTGCTGCAACTGAGCGAACGCATGCAGTTTGCCGGCATCGACCTGGGCGGCCTGGAAGTGGGCGGCGCGCTGCAGCAATTCCCCGGCGGCCCGCTGCCGGCCCTCAACCTCGTCAAGCTGGGCTGAAGCGCGAGGTTTAGCCCGCGAGCCTGGTTTCGATGCGGCGGTCCGGAATGAACCACAAGACCGCGACCGCCACATACAGGCTCACGCTCAGCCACGGGTGCAGCGCAGCGACGGCGATACCCAGCACATAGATGGCGACCGACAGCCACAGCTTGCGCTCCTTGCCCACCGCCAGCGCCAGCGCCGAGTTGGCGCCGTGCAGCCTGATCAGCACTTTCTCCAGCAGCATATAGGCCAGCGCGCTCATGGTGAGCACCACGCCGTAGATGGCGGCCGGGATGGCGCTGAAATGGTTCTCGCCCATCCAGCCGGTGACGAAGGGAATCAGCGACAGCCAGAACAGCAGATGCAGATTGGCCCACAGCACGCTGCCATTCACCTTGCTGACGGCGTGCATCATGTGGTGGTGGTTGTTCCAGTAGATGCCCACGTAGACAAAGCTCAGCACATAGCTCAGCATCACCGGCGCCAGCGGCAGCAGCGTGTCCCACGTCGCCCCATGCGGCACCTTCAGTTCCAGCACCATGATGGTGATGATGATGGCGATCACGCCATCGCTAAATGCTTCCAGCCTGCCTTTGCCCATACTTCGCCTGTCAGTTATGAAATCCTGTGTGTATCATCAAATTGTGCACTACGCTGCCAGGCCCCAGAGCCAGCCGCTCTTGTAACAGGGTGCGCAAGCTCTGCCAGTATGCCGGTTCGTGTAAAATTTCCCAAACACCCCAAGAAAGCGTTGCGCAATGAGTTCTCAGGCATTACACGGTATTACTCTGGAATCGGTACTGACCCGGCTGGTTTCCCATTACGGCTGGAGCGGGCTGGCCCGCCGAATCGACCTCAACTGTTTCTCTAACGAGCCGAGCATCAAGTCGAGCCTGAAATTTCTGCGTCGGACCCCATGGGCGCGGGATCAGGTCGAACAGCTGTACCTCGAGACCAAATTCACCGATTAGAGAGAGCGCCTTCCGATACCCGCAGTGCCAACCAAGGTTTCCTTGGTTTCCAACCGTCTTGCACTGTCCAATCAATTATTGATATCGAGATCGCACCCAACGGGCAATTTTAACCCTCTATATCGTCCGCCGTTTCCTGACAATTCGGCTTCAAATTCTTTAGCATGAATGAGCTTGGCGTTATGCAAATTGAAGAGGAATTCATGGCTGGAGTTGTAGCTCCGCTTCGGGTCATAGCCAGGATGAAAAATCCGTATATTCAAATAGTATGGCAAGGACGGCTTCTCATCGTGATACCACGAAGCATACGCCTGAATTTGTGCCGGTTTCACAGCGCGAATCGTTCTTGCAACACAAGCTGGCAGGGTAGTCTCATGTGCGCCAATCCTCAACTTGACCAGCGGCTTTACTGAGCCGAGCCCATCCACAGTCAACTGGACTTTGCCAAACTCAGCAGGAACATCCCTTATCGAACCATCCGCTGCAATGTGCAGTATGCGGTCTTGATGTGCTTCTGCTGAACACACGAAAAACGCAAGCATCAACAGAAGAGCACTGATTTTTTTCATCCAAGCTCCATAAATGGCTTCGTAATGATGCGGCTACTCGCATGCAGACGCATTGTGATTCAACTTGTTCGGGCACGCAACTCGACACCGCCAATTTATCCACATAGACTTGGATCCACCATTCCCTCATAGCGCCGTGATGACACCGAAAATTCGCCTTCCAAAAATTCTTGCCCCCGCATTAGGCTTGCTTATGCTGGCCAGCGCGAGCAGCACTTTAGCCAGCGAAGAACGAAACACGCGCCCGATCGCAAATTTCAATAGCTGCCAAAAGCCCGAATGGCCAAAAGAAGCTCTACGCAACGAGCAAACCGGCACCGTGGTGCTATCTTTCCTGATCAGCGAAGAGGGCAAAGTCAAGGATTCGATGATCGTCAAGTCAAGCGGCGTGACCTTGTTAGACGAAGCGGCGCAACACGGCATCGAGCGTTGCGAATTTCACCCGGCAAGAGTCAATGGCATAGCGGTAGGCGCCTGGACGCAACTGCAGTATGTGTGGACTATAGAGACGCAGGAACAAACGCAAATAGCCTTGGCCCAGGCGGACGCCTATCGCACTGCTGCGCTGAAAGGGGATATGGCGGCCTTATATAAATTGGGCATGCTTTATCGCGGTATGGACGGGCTGCCCATGGACCAGCAATATGCGACCAAGATGTTTCAACTGGCTGCGGAACGTGGACAACCTGATGCCCAATATGAACTCGCGAACAGCTTGACCTATGGCGCGGGAGTACAAAGAAATCCCGAACACGCGCTTGCCCAGTATCAAAGTGCCGCCGAACTAGGCCATGTCAAAGCCCAATTCAAGTTGGCTGGCTTTTACGAGAACGGCGAAGGCGTCGCACGCAATGCTGCCCTCGCAGCGGAATGGTACAGCAAGGCCGCAGACCAAGGTGATCATGAAGCGGAGGGCAAATTAGGGATCTGCTACGAGAACGGAAATGGCGTTGAACATAACCATGCCAAAGCCGCCGCCTTATACCGCAAGGCGGCGGAAGCCGACATTCCTGCCGCTCAAACGCACCTGGGCTTAATGTACTTGCGCGGCAAAGGTGTTGAAAAGAACTTGCCTCAGGCTGTACTTTGGATCGGAAAGGCTGCACAAAAGCGCTATCCCGAGGCTGAGGTGATACTTGGTGAGTTGTATATTGCAGGCAAGGGCGTGCCGCAAAGTACATCAGATGGCTGGGGCTTCCTGCAACGCGCAGCGGCAGGCGGGAATATCCAGGCAATGGCTGTGATGGGATACATGCTCACCCGGGGGAGGCACTCGGTTGTGGATCTCGAACAAGGCCAGATGTGGCTGCGCAAAGCCTCGGCGCTTGGCAGTTCAGTGGCAAGCCAGTGGCTCGATAACAGCAGCGCGCCCAACTATATCTTTGGCGACTAACCGCCCCAGCTACCTCAGCTAGCCAAACGGGCGCACGCCGATCAGGGGGCCGTGCAGCCAGAAGGCGAAGGCGGCCCAGGCGAGGATGCCGGCCGCCACCGTGATAGCGGTGCCGGATGCGGTGCCCGGCGGGTAGACGGTGCCGGCGGCGCGGTCGCGGCGGCGGGAGGAGGCGAAGCAGACGATGGCCCAGACCAGGAAGCCGCCGAACAGCAGCACGTCCGCCACGGTGCCGTTGGCCAGCAGGTGCGCCAGCGCCCAGGTTTTTACGCCCAGCAGCATGGGGTGGTGCAGCCTGGCCTTGATGCCGTTGCGCGGCACGTAGGCGGCGGCCAGGAAGATGAAGGCGATCAGCACCAGCAGCGCGGCCAGGTGGCGCATGCCCGTGGGCGGCGTCCACAGCACGGTGGGCGTCTGGCGCGCCTGGCCGTAGCCCCACACCAGCAGCGCAAAGCCCGCCAGCGCCAGCACCGAATACATGCCCTTCCACGCGTTCTCGCCCAGCCGCGCGCGCATGGCGCTGCGCCATGGGTCGGCCACGATGCGCACCGAGTGCACACCCAGGAAAATCAGCAAACCCAGCACCAGAATAGTCATCGCGTCGCTCCAGATTGAATTGGCTTGACGATAGATCAAAATGGCCAAAGCAGCAACCTGCAAGCGGCGAAACTGCTTGAAATAGCAGGCAGGCAGCGTGCTACCATCATTGCATGGCCAACTCATCCCCCATCCGGTACGACGCCATCGTGGCAGGCAGCGGCCCCGGCGGCGCCAGCGTGGCGCGCGCCATGGCGCTGCGCGGCATGCGCGTGCTGGTGCTGGAACAGGGCAGCGCCGCGCCGCTGACGGGAACGCTGGGCCAGATGGCGGCCATTGCCGCCATCCCCGGCAAGGGCGCCTTCATCCACGGCGACGCTTCGCTGCTGGTGCGCGGACTGGTGGCGGGCGGCAGCTCGGCCATCAATTTCGCCACGGCCGCGCCGCCGCCGCAGGCCATGTTCGCCGCGCACGGCATCGACCTGGAGCCGCAGCTGGCGGCCTTGCGCGCCGAGCTGCCGCTGGCGCCGCTGCCGGACAACCTGGTCGGCCCCATGGCCGCGCGCATCATGCAGGCGGCGCGCTCGCTGGGCCTGGACTGGCACAAGCTGGACAAGATGATACGGCCGCAGATCTGCCGCAGCGGCTGCTGGCGTTGCGTGTACGGCTGCCCCTACGGCGCCAAGTGGACCGCGCGCGATTTTCTCGACCAGGCCTGCGCGAACGGCGCCGTGCTGGCGGCCGACGCACGCGTGACGCGCGTGCTGCTGCGCGGCGGCCGCGCGGACGGCGTGGAGGCGGTGGTGGACGGCGAGCTGCGCACCTTGCTGGCCGATACGGTGGTGCTGGCGGCCGGCGGCATCGGCAGCCCGCGCCTGCTGCACAGCTCGGGGCTGGCGCCGCGCTGCGCACCCTTCTTCAGCGACCCGGTGGTGGCCGTGATGGGCGGCGTGGACGACCTGGACGCGCCGCACCCCGGCGCCGAAGTGCCGATGGCGGCGGGCCTGCAGCTGCACGGCGAGGGCATTGCGCTGGCCGACCTGACCCTGCCCAAGCCCATGTACCAGGCCTTCGCTCTCCAGGCGGGCCGCTTCGGCCGCATGGGGGCGCACGCGCGCACGCTGAGCATCATGGTGAAGATACGCGACGGGATCGGCGGCGCCATCGGGCCGCACTGGGTCGACAAGCGGCTGCAGCAGGCGGACCGCAGCAAGCTGGATCAGGGCGAGAAGATGGCGCGCGGCATCCTGGCGGCGGCGGGCGCCAAGCAGGTGTTCCGCAGCCGGCATTTCGCCGCCCATCCCGGCGGCAGCGTGCGCATCGGCGAAGGCGTGGACAGCGATTTGCAGACCGGCACACCGGGCCTGTATGTGTGCGACGCGTCGGTGATACCGGGGCCGTGGGGCTTGCCGCCCACGCTCACATTGCTGTGCCTGGGCCAGCGCCTCGGCGCGCATATCGCGGGCGGGGCGTCGGCATCGCTTGCGGCGGCCACGGCGGCACGCCAGCAAGGCATGCCGATGCTGATCGCCGCATCCGGCCCGGCCCACGGCGGCGGCAGCGGCCCCGGCAATCCGGTCAGTAGTGCGGCGGACGCTCGTTGAGCGGACCCTGCCCGCCCTGCGGATTGTCGCGCACGTGCTGCGCCAGCGCGTGCAGCATCTGCTCCAGCTTGTCGATCTGCTTCTGCTGCTCGTAGATGCGCTGGTTCAGCGACTCCACCATGTCTTCCTGGTGGGCGATCTTGATTTCTATATCGACAAAACGGTCTTCTGTGCTCACTGCATACTCCCGGCGGTAAAGCAGCATTGTACCGCCCGGCGCTCAGCCGCCGTTCGGATTCGGCCGGGGCGCGGCCAGCAGTTCCTTCATGCGCGCCAGGCGCTCGCGCGGGCTGATGATTTCGGATTCCTTGGGCACGGCGTCGCCCACGTCCAGCTCCATCTCCTTGATGAAGCGCGACTGGTCGCAATGCACCTGCTCGCCGGCGCGCTTGCGCTTCTTGCACCAGGTGATCTGCAGCGTGCGCTTGGCGCGCGTGATGCCCACGTACATCAGGCGCCGCTCTTCCTCGATGCGCTGCGCCAGCGTTTCCACCGGCGCGTCCGGATCGCCCTTGTGCGGCAGGATGCCCTCTTCGCAGCCGACCAGGAACACGTGCGGATACTCCAGCCCTTTCGACGCGTGCAGGGTGGACATGCGGATCGCGTCCGGCTCCTCGTCCTTGCCCTCGAGCATGGACATCAGCGCCACCATCTGCGTCAGCTCCAGCACGTTCTTTTCCTCGCCGTCGCGGTCCTTGCCGCCCCGGCCACGGTCCTTCAGCCAGTTGACGAATTCCATCACGTTCTGGAACTTGCCCTGCGCGGCGCGCTCCTCGAAGCTGTCGTACAGGTAGGACTCGTAGTGGATGGCTTCCATCAGGTCGTCCAGCACCTGGGCCGCGTTGTCGCCGGAGCCGGCCGCGCCGGGGCGGCTGGCGCGCGCTTCCAGGTTGTTGATGAAGTTGCAGAACTCGCGCAGCGGCAGCAGCTGGCGGTCCGGCAGCTTGGCCTCGATGCCGCCCTTGAACACCGCCTCGAACAGCGAGCACTGCCACTGGCCCGAGAAAGCGCCCAGCACCTCCAGCGTGGACTGGCCTATGCCCCGGCGCGGCGTGGTCACGGCGCGGATAAAGGCCGGGTCGTCGTCCTGGTTGGCCAGCAGGCGCAGGTAGGCAATGATGTCCTTGATCTCGGCCTTGTCGAAGAAACTCTGCCCGCCCGAAATCGTGTACGGGATGCGCTGGTTGCGCAGCGCCTGCTCGATGATGCGGGCCTGGTGGTTGCCACGGTACAGGATGGCGTAATCGGTCCACTGGTTCTTGCGCTCGAAATGGTCGGCCGAGATCATGATGGCCACCTGCTCGGCCTCCTGCTCGTCGTTCGGCATGGCGTGCACCTTGATGGGCTCGCCCAGGCCGTGCTCGGACCACAGCGACTTCTCGAACAGCTTGGGATTGTTGCCGATCACCGCGTTGGCGGCCTGCAGGATGCGGGTGGTGGAGCGGTAGTTCTGCTCCAGCTTGATCAGCTTGAGGTCCGGGAAGTCCACCTTCAGGTTGGCCAGGTTTTCCACCGTGGCGCCGCGCCAGGCGTAGATGGCCTGGTCGTCGTCGCCCACGGCGGTGAACATGGGCTTCTTGCCTATGCCCGTCACCATCAGCTTGACCAGCTCGTACTGGCAGGTGTTGGTGTCCTGGTACTCGTCCACCAGCAGATAGCGCAGGCGGCGCTGCCATTTGTCGCGCACCGCGCCGTTGTCGCGGAACAGCTCCACCGGCAGGCGTATCAGGTCGTCGAAGTCCACCGCCTGGTAGGCCGCCAGCGTGGACACATAGCTGGCGTAGATGCGCGCCGACTGCGCCTCGTCCTCGTCCTTGGCGTCGCGCAGCGCGTGCGCGGGCTCGACCAGGCCATTTTTCCACAACGAAATATCGTTCTGGATGCCGCGGATAATGTGCTTGTCGGTGGTGATGGCCAGGTCCTGCACCAGCGCGTAGCAGTCATCGCTGTCCATGATGGAGAAGCGGTCCTTCAGGCCGAGATGGTTGGCCTCCTGGCGCAGGATTTTCACGCCCAGCGAGTGGAAGGTGGACACCGTCAGCAGCTTGGCCTGGCGCGGCTGCTTGAGCAGCTTGCCGACCCGTTCCTGCATCTCCAGCGCGGCCTTGTTGGTGAAGGTCAGCGCGGCGATGGTGCGCGGATCGTAGCCCCGGTCCTCGATCAGGTGGGTGATTTTCTGCGTGATGACGCGCGTTTTTCCCGAGCCCGCGCCGGCCAGCACCAGGCAGGGGCCGTCCAGGTAGAGCACGGCTTCGCTTTGCGGAGCATTGAGACCGAACTGTGGTGCGTTAGACATGATTTCCAGGCGGGAGGGGCAAAACAAGCCGATCATTGTAGCAGCGCAAGCATTGATAATTCAGGCTGCGGCAGAATATAGTGTCACTGGTCCCTTACCTTTTTAGGCAGCATCATGAAATTTGAACATCTGATTGAAATCAACGATCCGCTGAACCCGCTGATCGACGAACTCAGCCACGAACAGCTGTGGCGCGGCCTGGTGCTGCGCGCCGAATCGCCCAAGCTCTTCGTGCCGCACCTGGATGACTGCCAGATCGAGGACCGCCGCGAGCACAGCTTCAAGCGCACGCTGCGCTACGGCGACCTGGTGATCGCCGACAAGGTGCTGCTCGAGCCCATGCGCCGCGTGCGCTACGAAGTGGCTCCGCAGCAAGACATCAGCGCCTCCAGCCTGACCATGACCATAGAAACGCCGGAGCCGGGCACGCTGTGGGTGCGCTTCGAGTACGACGACGGCCACGACGCGGCCACCGACCAGGCCAACGCCATGTACGACGAGTTCCGCAAGTCGGCCTACCAGGCCTCGGACATCGACACCATCAGCGTGCTGCGCAGCCTGGCCGAGCAGGGCCGGCTCGACTCGCTGCTCAACTAAGCGCTACAGGGCCGCCGCGCGGCCCCACACCTGTTCCATGCGGAACGCCAGTCCCAAGCGGTCCAGCTCGTCTAGCTGCAGCACTTCGCGGATGGCGTTGAGTTCGTTGCGCGTGTCGCGCTGCACCGGCGGCGCCAGCGGCGCGCCAGCCGGGCCCGGCCCCAGCAGCGAGGCCACCCACGGCGAGGTGGAATTGAGCCCCTTGCGCATGACCACGCCCACTTCGCCGTTCAGCAGGCGCACGCAGGTGCCGATAGGATAAATCCCCAGTTCGCGTATCAGCACCGCCGGCAGCAGGCCGTCCAGGGTGTTGCGCGCCTCCAGCAGCAGGTCGCGCAGGGCCGCGTTGGGCGTCATGCCCGGCCGGTAGCGGCGCCGCGCCAGGCGGGCGCAATAGCGGTCGGCCAGCGCCAGCAGCTTGGCCGACTCCGGCACATAGGCACCGGCCTTGCCGCCCGGATAGCCGCTGCCGTCCTCGTTCTCGTGGTGGGCCAGCACGCAAGCCAGCCAGCCCGGGTGGCTGATGCCGGCCTGGCGCAGCAGCACCACGCCCGCTTGCGGATGGGCTTGCACCAGGCGGTGGTCGTCCTCGCTCAGCGGGCCGTTGAACATCTGCAGCCGGTCGTGCGCGGCCAGCATGCCCACGTTCATGGTCAGCGCCGCCAGCGTGATGGTCTGGATGTCCTGGTCCGGCTTCTTGAGCGCCAGCGCCAGCAGCTGCGCCACCACCGCCGTGTCCACGCAGTGGCGCACCGCATACGGCACGCCGGACTGGCCATGCAGGATGCAGGCCACCGCCACGTCGGCGTTCAGCTGCACCGCCGCCGTGACCAGGCCGGCGATATCCTCCAGCATGCGTTGCGCATTGCCAAAGGGCACACCGGTGGCGATCTGCTGCAGCACAGCCTGCAGTTCCAGCTGCGCCCCGCCCAGCAGGCGCGCCACCGACTGCGGCGCGCGCGACTGCGGCAGCGCTTCGCTCCAGTCCTCGACCACGCCGCGCTCGGCCAGGCTGTCGAGCTGGCCGCTGTCGGCGATCAAGTGCCCTTTGCGCGCCAGCAAGCCGCCGCCGTCCCCGTACACATCCCAGGGCAGCAGCTGGCCAACGTGGAGTTCGCCGGGACTGATCTTCCGTATCTTCATGCGCGCATTCTACATTGTTGCCCTACGTCAAGTAAGATCAAGCACAGCACACTCAGGTGCCCGGCGTGCAGTCCGGGCAGGGCTGGGGCGAGGGCGGCTCCTTGGCCAGCTGCTGGGCCAGGTCGCGCAGCGCGGTGCGCACGCCCTCCTCCACCACCGGATGGTAGAAGGGCATGTCCAGCATGGCGTCCACCGTCAGCCCGGCCTGGCAGGCCCAGGCCAGCAGATGGCCGAGGTGCTCGGCGCGCGGGCCTATCATTTCGGCGCCCAGGAAGCGGCCGCTGCCGAACTCGCCGTACACGCGCAGCATGCCGTGGTTCTGCAGCATCACGCGGCTGCGCCCCTGGTTGCTGAAGGACACCATGCCGACCGCGAAACGGCCGCTGTGGCTGGCGCACAAGGCCTGGTAGCCCGCGCCCAGGGTGGCGATCTGCGGCTCGCAGAAGGCCACCGTCAGCGGCGTGCGGCGCAGGCCGGGCTGCACGGCCGGGAAGCGCGCCGCGTTGGCGCCGGCGATCTTGCCCTGGTCGGCCGCCTCGCCCAGCAGCGGCAGCTCGTCGTCCGCATCGCCGGCGATAAAGATGGCGCTGCTGCCGCACTGCATGGTGTGGCGGTCGTACAGCGGAATGCCGCGCCGGTCCAGCGCAATCTGCGCCAGCTCCAGGTTCAGCGCGTGCACATTCGGCTTGCGGCCGATGGCCGACAGCACGTAGTCATAGCGCTCCTGGCGTTCCTGGCCGGCGGCGTCGCGGCTGGTGAGCACCAGCTGCTCGCCGTCCGGCTGGATATGCGCCACCTGGGTCTGGAAGCGGATGTCGAGCTCGGCGCCCAGCACGCGGGCGGCCTCGGCCAGCACCTGCGGATCGCCCAGCTGCGCCACGCTGCCGCCGCGCGCGTACAGGGCCACGCGCACGCCCAGCCGGTGCAGCGCCTGGCCCAGCTCCAGGCCGATCACGCCGCTGCCCACCACCGCCACCGAGCCGGGCAAACCGGTCCAGTCGAACACCGCGTCGCTGGTGATCACGCGCGGGCCGGCCAGCTGCCACTCCTGCGGCACCATGGGGCTGGAGCCGGTGGCGATGACGATGCGCTCGGCCTGCACCACCGTGTGCTCGTCCACCTGCAGCTCGCGCGGGCCGGTGAAGCGGGCGTGGCCGTGCAGCTTGTCCTCCCCGGGGATATGCTCCATGCCCTCCAGCACGAAGCCGACAAAACGGTCGCGTTCGCTGCGCACGCGCGCCATCACGGCCTGGCCATCGACGCGGACCTGGCCCGGATGCACGCCAAAGGCGGGCGCGGCGGCCAGCGCGTGGGCCGCCTCGGCCGCCGCGATCAGCAGCTTGCTGGGCATGCAGCCCACCCGGGCGCAAGTGGTGCCGTAAGGCCCGCTCTCGATCAGCACCGCCCGCTTGCCGCCGGCGCGCGCGGCGCGGTAGGCGGTCAGCCCGGCACTGCCGGCGCCGATCACCGCCACGTCCGTCTTTACGATCTTCATTGCCTTCTCCAATATTCACATTCAGAAATACTACTCTGTTGCGAAATTTAAAGCATGAATGCCGGAAACGCATTAGTATTGCTTATCATTTTAGATTTTTATAAGCCACACTTATGGGAAATCTGGATTACAAGGCGCTGGCCGTACTGGACGCCGTGGCCAGCCACGGCAGCTTTGAAAAAGCCGCGAGCGCGCTGGGCATCAGCCAGTCCGCCGTGTCGCAGCGCATCAAGGCGCTGGAGGACAGCAGCGGCCGCCTGCTGGTGGTGCGCGGCGTGCCCTGCGTGCCCACCGGCCTGGGGCAGCGCCTGATTTCCCACCACCGCAACGTGCGGCTGATGGAAGCGTCGCTGGACATCGACCTGGGCAACCGGGTCAGCATGCCGGAAATTTCGCTCGCGGTGGACGCCGCCAGCCTGGCCACCTGGTTTCCGCTGGCCCTGCCGCCGCTGCTGACGCCGCCGCGCTGCCAGCTCGACGTGCGCCAGGCCGGGCGCGAGCAGGCGCTGCACATGGTGCAGGAAGGCAGCGTGTTCGGCGCCGTGGCCGCCAGGGGGGCAGCGCCGGCCGGCCTGAACGGCCCCGCCACCGTGCCGCTGGGCGTGATGCGCTACCTGTGCGTGGCCACGCCGGCCTTCGCCGGGCACTGGTTCGGCGACGGCTTCTCGGCCGAAGCGGTGCAGCTGGCGCCGGCGGTGGTCAGCGAACGGGCCGCCATGGCGCGCTTCCTGGCCGGCGCGGTGGGCGAGCAGGGCAGTTTCCCGCACCACACGCTGCCGGTCTCGCCGGCGCTCTACGAATGCATCTACGGCGGCCTGGCCTACGGCCTGCTGCCGCAGCTGCACGCCGCCGGCGCCATCGACAGCGAGCGCCTGGTCGACGTCGCCCCCGGCCACGTGCTCGACGTCCCGCTCGACTGGCACGCCTGGAACCTCGACACGCCGTTCACGCGCGCCCTGTCCGAGCAAATCATCTCCAGCGCCCGGCGCTACCTCCTACAACCCTAATCCTCCCCCTACAAGCAGCCTGAGCCGCATTCGGGGTCTGACCCCGAATGCGGCTCAGGCTGCTAGATGTCGAGGGGGTCGACTTCGAGCGACCATTTGACGCGCGTTTTGAGGCTGCGCAGGGCGTCCATCCATTCTTTCAGGAACAGCTGCAGATTGGGCCGCGAGGGCGATTCCACCAGCAGCTGGGCGCGGTCGACGTTGTGGATGCGCGTCATCGTCATCGGGATCGGGTCGTTGATGGTGATGCCGGGGTGTAGCACGCAGCCGCGCGCGATGTCGAGGAACTCGATGGCCGTCGCCAGCTCGGCCGCTTCGGCCCGCAGCAGGGCCTGGAACAGATACGGCGGCAGCCCGGCCTGCTTGCGCTCGTCCAGCAAGGCCGAGGCGAAATGGTCGTAGTCGTGGTTCACCACCGCCGAGTACAGCGGGTGCTGGGTGTAGCGGGTCTGTATCAGCACTTCGGCCGCGCTGCCGCCTTCGGTCTGGGCCGCGCGCCCGGCACGTCCCGCCACCTGCATCAGCTGCGCGAACAGGCGCTCGCTGGCGCGATAGTCCTGCGAGAACAGCGCCGTGTCCGGGTTCATGATGCCGACCAGGGTGAGCTTTTTGAAGTCGTGCCCCTTGGCCACCATCTGGGTGCCGATCAGGATGTCGACCTCGCCCCGGTGCACGGTGTCGAACGCTTCCTGCGCGCTGCCCTTCTTGCGCGTGCTGTCGGCGTCGATGCGCAGGATGCGCGCCTCGGGGAACAGCGCCTGCAGGCCCTCTTCCACCCGCTGCGTGCCGCGCCCGACCGGCTGCAGATCGACGTTGCCGCAGGTGGGGCAGTGGTGCGGGATGCGCATCTCCAGGCTGCAATGGTGGCAGCGCAGCCGGTGCTCGGGCTTGTGCAGCACCATGAAGGAGGTGCAGCGGGTGCAGTCGCTGATCCAGCCGCACGATTCGCAGCAGATCACGGGCGCGTAGCCGCGCCGGTTCAGGAACAGCAGCGACTGCTCGCCGCGCTCCATGCGCAGCTTGAGCGCGGCCACCAGGGCGCTGGTGAGGCCGTCGCGCGGCTTGTCGCGTTCCATGTCGACCAGCTTGACCGCCGGCAGCACGGCGGCCTTCACGGCCCGTTCGCGCAGCTCCAGCAGCTTGTAGCGCCCGCCCTGGGCGTGGTGCCAGCTTTCCAGCGAGGGCGTGGCCGAGCCAAGCACGATGGGGATCTTCAGCTGCCAGGCGCGCCACACGGCCAGGTCGCGCGCCGAGTAGCGCAGGCCTTCCTGCTGCTTGTAGGAGGGGTCGTGCTCTTCGTCGATGACGATCAGCTTCAGCTTCGGCAGCGAGGACAGGATGGCCAGCCGCGTGCCCAGCACGATGCGGGCCTGGCCCTGGTGCGCGGCCAGCCAGTGCAGCATGCGCTCGCCTTCGGACAGGCTGCTGTGCAAGGTGGCCAGCATCACGCCCGGGAAGCGCGCGCGGATATTGCCTTCCAGCTGGGGCGTGAGGTTGATCTCCGGCACCATGATCAGGATCTGGCCCTGCGGTTCGCGCTCCAGCACCTGGGCGCAGGCCTGCAGGTAGACCTCGGTCTTGCCGCTGCCGGTCACGCCGTACAGCAGCGCCGGCTGGTAGCCCTGCGCGCCGCCGATGAAGTCGGCCGCAGTCTGCTGCTCGGGGTTGAGCTGGGGCATGTTCAACGGGGTGTGGTCGTGGCTGTCTTCCAGCTTGCCCAGTTTCTTGATGGCGCGGTCCAGCGCCACCGTGGTTAGCACGCGCAGGTTTTTCGGCAGGCCGGGCAGCGCCACTTCGCCCAGCGGGCGCTGGTAATAGTCGGCCGCGAAGCCGGCCAGCGCCAGCCATTGGGCGGACAGGGGCGCGAGCTGGTGGCGCACGGCCAGCGCGTCCTTCAGTTTCTCCACCGGCACGTCGCTGTGCTCGGCCAGGCCGACGATCAGCCCCATCACTTCACGGCGCGCAAACGGCACCAGCGCCAGCTGGCCGACTTGCGGGCGCGCGCCGTCCCCGCCGTCCGCGCCGCCGTCCGCATACTGCCAGCGGTAGTCGAAGACTGCGTTCAACGGGGTGTCGAGCGCGATTTTCAGTATGCACTGCGCCATCTGGTCCTATTTAGGTCAAAAATGGCCCGAAAATGCTCGGCTTTTCGGGCCAAAATAATTATCCACTTGTTTGTGGATAACTTTGTGAACAACGGATACTTAATTTCAGGAAACCGATAACCCCTGCCGGAAATCCTCTTGCGGTATCCCAAGTAGTGGTTTTTTTACTCTTTAAAATCAATCACTTACAAAACCCCTCCCAGAGGGACGAAAAACCATACCACTTTTCCCCTTGCTGTGCATAAGTGAAGTATTTAGGGCCGGATTTTCTGTTGAAATCAAGTGGTTTTTGCGGATCGGTCAGGCCACCGGGCGGCTGCTGCGGTACAGCATGCAAGCCGCGCCTGGCGACCGGCGCATTCTACACATTCTGCCATGCCTCATTTTGTCAAAACGCAATGTCTTTGTTGCAAGAAAAAGCCCACTGAATATCGTGCGCTGCAACATTTCTTCAACAGAAATCTTAGCAATGTGACTAAGTCACGGTTTACTAAGTACTTTTCGTTTTTATCCACAGTTTTTGTGGATAACTTTGTGGAGAATGCAGCAATAAGACCACTTTCACCTTGGGATAAAGTTTACTTATGCCCCACGGCCTGTCTGGCAGGTGAAAAATAAAGTCTTTTTAATCAACCACTTGGAAGCTTGCTCCGGGCTAGCGAAAAATCGCTGCCTGTTATTTCCGCAGCAAAAAAAATTGTGCATAAGTCGGTCTGCCGTAATGCGTGCAGACAAGAAAAAAGGGCGCGCTTCCGAGGAAACGCGCCCTTTGTCCCCAGACTACATCAGGCTGCGCGCAGCGTGCGGCTATGCGCATGTACAGCATCGACCATGGCCGCGACCGACTCCGGCGGGGTGAACTGGGAGATGCCGTGGCCCAGGTTGAAGACGTGGCCGGTGTCGTGCTTGCCGTAGGCGTCCAGCACCTTGACCACCTCGGCGCGGATCTGTTCCGGGCTGGCGAACAGGATGGCGGGGTCCAGATTGCCCTGCAGAGCCACTTTATCGCCTACCAGGGCGCGTATCTTGCTCAGGTTGGCGGTCCAGTCCAGGCCGATGGCGTCGGCGCCTATGGCGGCGATTTCCTCGGCCCAGTGGCCGCCGCCCTTGGTGAAGACGATGGCGGGAATCTTCACGCCGTCTTTTTCGCGTTTCAGCAGGGACACCACTTTGCGCATATAGTGCAGCGAGAATTCCTGGAAGGCGCCGTCGGCCAACGCGCCGCCCCAGGAATCGAACACCATCACGGCCTGCGCGCCGGCGTCGATCTGGGCGTTCAGGTAGTCGGCCACCGACACGGCGTTGATGTCCAGGATGCGGTGCATCAGGTCGGGACGGCCGTACAGCATCTTCTTAATGGTGTGGAACTCGCGCGAACCCTGGCCTTCCACCATGTAGCAGGCCAGCGTCCACGGGCTGCCGGAGAAGCCGATCAGCGGCACGCGGCCGTTCAGCTCGGTGCGGATCTGGGTCACGGCCTTGAACACGTAGTCCAGCGAACCCGGTTCCGGGGCGCGCAGGGCCAGCACGTCCGCTTCGGTTTTCAGCGGGCGCTCGAATTTCGGGCCTTCGTTTTCCACGAAGTGCAGGCCCAGGCCCATGGCGTCCGGCACGGTCAGGATGTCCGAGAACAGGATGGCCGCGTCCAGCGGGTAGCGGTCGATCGGCTGCAGCGTGACCTCGGTGGCCAGGTCGGGATTGGTGGCCAGGCCCATGAAGGAGCCGCCCTTGGCGCGCGTGGCGCGGTATTCCGGCAGATATCGCCCGGCCTGGCGCATCAGCCACACGGGCGTGTACTCGGTCGGCTGGCGCAGCAGCGCGCGCAGGAAGGTGTCGTTCTTCAGGGGGGCGAATTGTGGCATGGAATGCAATCAAAAGGCGGAGGAAAGGGGCTATTATCGCATCCCCTGCCGCCTTTTTTGCGCATGCCCTTACGGCTGTCTGTATCATTCGGCAGATATTTACGGAGCAAAGCTATGTCCACCACGCCGCAGTCCCCTGCCAGCCCGGCGCCATTCGGCGCCTGGGCCTCCCCGATCAGCGCCGCCCTGGTGGCGGCCGGCGCCACGCCGCTGTCTTCTCTGGCCCTGGGCGCGGACGGCGATCTGTATTGGCTGGCGGGCCGCGCCAGCGAGGCGGGACGCCAGACCTTGCAGCGCCGCCACGGCGGACGCACCGGCGAAGTCACGCCGCTGCCGCTGAATGTGCGCAGCCGCGTGCATGAATACGGCGGCGGCGCCTACGCCGTGCATGGCGATACCGTTTATTTTTCGCATTTTGCGGACAACCGGCTGTATTGCCGCAGCGGGGAGGGCGATGCCTCGCCGTTCACCGCGCCGGGCCGCCAGCGTTTCGCCGATTTCGTGGTGGACGCGGCGCACGCGCGCCTGATCGCGGTGCGCGAGCAGCATCCGGATGATGCCGACTCCCCTGGCTTGCCGCACGCGCAGCCTGTCAACACGCTGTGCGCCGTCGGCCTGCCGGGCAGCGCCGCGGACGGCGCCGAGACCGTGCTGGCTGCTGGCCACGATTTCTATTCCTCGCCGCGCCTGTCGCCGGACGGCGGCATGCTGGCCTGGCTGACCTGGGACCATCCGCGCATGCCGTGGCAGGGCACCGAGCTGTGGCTGGCCTCCGTGCTGGCCGACGGCACGCTGGGCACGCCCCTGCTGGTGGCCGGCGGCGCGGACGAATCGGTGTGCCAGCCTGAATGGGCGCCGGACGGCCGCCTGTATTTCGTATCCGACCGCAGCGGCTACTGGAATCTGTACCGCCACAATGGCGGCGGCGACGCCGGGGCGGCGCCCATCTGCCCCATGGAGGCGGAATTCGCCACGCCGCACTGGACCTTCGGCAATTCGATGTATGGCTTCGCCAGCGCCGGGGAAATCGTCTGCACCTATATAGACAAGGGCGTGAGCCGGCTGGCGCGGCTGGATATCGCCAGCGGCGAACTGGCGGCCATCGCCAACCCTTACGAGGAAATCCGCGAACTGAAAGCCGGCGGCGCCGCCGGCGCGGGCTTCATTGCGCTGCTGGGCGGCAGCCCCACCATCCCGCTGGAGCTGGCGCGCATCGACCTGTGCAGCGGCGAGCTGGAAGTGCTGGCGCATTCGATTGCGGACACGCCGGACCTCGGCTATCTGTCGGTCCCGCTGAGCATCAGCTACGCCAGCGCGGGAGGGCGCACCTCGCACGCCTTCTTCTACCCGCCCGCCAACAAGGACGCGCAGGCATCGGAGGGCAGCAAGCCGCCCGTCATCGTCATCAGCCACGGCGGCCCCACCGGCATGACGGTCAACACCCTCAAGCTGGCCACGCAGTACTGGACCAGCCGCGGCTTCGGCGTGCTGGACGTGAACTACGGCGGCAGCACCGGCTTCGGCCGCGCCTACCGCGACGCCCTCAAGGGCCAATGGGGCGTGGTCGACGTGGAGGACTGCATCGCCGGCGCGCAGTACCTTGCCGAACACGGCATGGCGGACGGCGAACGCCTCATCATCCGTGGCGGCAGCGCCGGCGGCCTGACGACCTTGTGCGCCCTCACCTTCCACGACGTCTTCAAGCTTGGCGCCAGCTACTACGGCGTGTCCGACCTGAAGGGCCTGGACCAGGACTCGCACAAATTCGAGTCGCACTACAACGAATACCTGATCGCCGCCGCGCCGCAGGCCGAAGCCTTGTACCAGGCGCGCTCGCCCATCAACCACACGGACCGCCTGGCGCGCCCCATGATCTTCTTCCAGGGCCTGGACGACAAGGTGGTGCCGCCGCAGCAGTCCGAAGCCATGGTGCAGGCGCTCAAGCAGCGCGGCGTGCCGGTGGCCTATGTGCCGCTGGAGGGCGAAGGCCACGGCTTCCGCAAGGCCGAGAACATCGTGCGCACGCTGGAGGCGGAGCTGTACTTCTACCAGCGCATGTTCGGCCTGCCGACGGCCGGGGCGCAAGCCGCGGTCGAGATCCACAACCTGTAAAGCACCATGACGGACCAGCAACTGCTCGCGGAATTCGAGGCCCTCAGCCTCGACGAAAAAATGATATTGGCGCTGCTTGCCCTGATCGGCGACGCCACCGGCCGCACGGCCATCCTGGACCTGCTGAACAAGGCCGGCGTGCGCGACGCGCGCGGCTTCATGTTCAACGTGGACACGCTGGACGAGCCGCTGCGCAAGCTGGAGCGCCTGGCCTTCACCACCGTGGTCACGGCGCGCGGCTACATCTGCAACGCCAAGTTGCGCTGGCCGGCCATCCGCGCCGCCATCGGCGCGCACACGCTGGCCGACCTGTGCACCGCCTACGAAACGCTGAACCCCATGCGCCAGGGCTGGAACGGCGCGCTGGAGGCGCGCAGCTACCGCCAAGCCGTGGCGCGCCTGCGCATGGCGCTGCTGCGCGGCCAGGCGCCGCAGCAGGTGCTGCCGCTGCTGCAGGCCTGCATGGTGTGCTACGAGGCGGCGCAGCTGCATCCGGTGGTGGACATCTTCACTAAGCCGCTGGAAGCGGGCATGCTGATCCTGGTGCATCCGCTGCTGGTGGACGACGTGTTCACCTTGCTGCTGCAGCACTGCCAGCGCGACCCGTCGCTGGCGCCCACCGTGCGCGGCCTGACCGGGCGCCACGTGCAGCGCCGCCTGGCCAAGAACGAATACATCACCGAGACCTTCCGCATGGCGCTGGCGGAGGACGCCATCCTGTGCGGCGAAATGAAGCAGGCCGCCATCTACCTGGAGGGCCTGGACGGCGCGCTGCCGCAGTTCCTGCTCAGCGTGATCCTGCTGCTGCGCGGCGACCTGGATAAATCGCTGCAGGGCTTCGAAGCGGCGCTGAAGTCGCTGCGGCGCGAGTCGGGCAAGCGCAAGCTGCTGTTCCAGGGCATGGGCGGCCACTTGTACGTGCTGGCCATGCTGCGCAGCGCCGACCCGAAAATGCAGAAGGCCGCCGAAAGCTATCTGGAACTGGCCATCCACGCCCAGGCCAACCCGGACAGCGCGGTGTACCAGCAACTGAGCATGCTGCGCCAGATCCGCGCCGGCACCATGCAGACCGACGTGGTGCTGTCGCGCAGCTGGGAAAGCGCCATGCAGCCGCAGATGTTCCAGGCGCTGCTGTGGTTCTGGCTGGCGCTGCCGCAGCTGGAAGGCAAGCGCGAACAGCTGCACGCGCTGGCGCAGCAGGCGGAAACGCTGGGCTATAAATTCATCGCCGCGCAAACGGCCAGCCTGCTGGGCCACCACGGCGACGCGGACATGGCCACGCACGCGGCCGCGCTGCGCGAACGCGGCGGCTTCACCGACATGAGCAGCTGGTTCGAGCGCCAGGAAGCCTGGCAGCGCCAGCTCTCCGCCCTGATCAACCTGCAGCAGGGCGCGCCGGACACCGCCAGCGGCGAAGCGCGCCTGGTGTGGATGATTACCTTCGATGCGCGCCACGGCATCACCGAGATCGAGCCGCGCGAGCAGAAGCGCGACGCCAAAGGCGCCTGGGGCAAGGGCCGCCCGCTGGCCCTGAAGCGCCTGCGCGAGGACGCGGCGCAGATGGAGTTCCTGACGCCGCAGGACATCCGCATCAGCAGCACCATCTCGCCTTCGCGCCAGGCTTATTCGTCCGGCCTGCGCTACGACATCGACCATGAACAGGCGGCGCTCGCGCTGGTGGGCCACCCGCACGCCTACTGGCTGGAAGCGCCGGACACGCGCGTGGAGCTGCTGGCCGGCACGCCGGAACTGCTGATACGCAAGCAGCGCGGCAATCTGCGCCTGACCCTGCAGCCCGCGCTGACCAATATCAACGCCAGCGTGATGGTGGTGCAGGAAACGCCGACCCGCCTGCGCGTGGTCAGCATAGAAGACGAACACCGCCGCATCGCCGCCATCGTGGCCGACGGGCTGGAAGTGCCGGCCAGCGCGGAAGAACAGGTGCTGCAGGCCATAGGCGCGGTGTCGGCCATCGTCACCGTGCAGTCGGACATCGGCGGCGGCACGGGCAACGCGGAGCAGGTGGAGGCCGACACGCGCCTGCACGTGCTGCTGCTGCCCTACCAGCACGGCCTGAAGATGCAGATCATGGTGCGCCCGCTGGCGGGCGGCGCCTACTACACGCCGGGCAGCGGCGCCGAGAGCATGAACGCGGAAGCCGAAGGCAAGCCGGTGCAGACGCGCCGCAGCCTGAGCGGCGAGCGCGATGCGGAACGCCGCCTGATAGGAAGATGCCTGGTGCTGGAACAGGCGGAGCAGGAGCACGGCGAATGGCTGCTCGGCCAGCCGGCGCTGTGCCTGCAGCTGCTGTCCGAGCTGCAGGAGCTGCCGCCGGAATTCGTGGTGGTGGCGTGGCCGGAGGGCGAGAAGTTCCGCGTCAGCCAGCGCGTGAGCGGCAAGCAGTTCCGCCTGAATATCAAGACCGAGAAGGACTGGTTCGCCGCCAGCGGCCAGCTGCAGATAGACGAAGACAAGGTGATGGATTTGCGCGCGCTGCTGGAGCTGATGCAGGCGAACAAGAGCCGCTTCGTGGAACTGGGCGACAACCACTACCTGGCGCTGACCGAAGAGCTGCACCGCCGCCTGCACGAACTGCAGGCCTACGGCGACATCAGCGCGGACGGCATCCACATCCACCCGCTGGCGGCCTTCGCGCTGGAGGACCTGGCGGCGGAGGCGGGCGAGGTCAGCGCCGATCCGGCCTGGCGCGCGCACCTGCAGCGCATGGAGGCCAGCACCGCCTTTGCGCCGCAGTTGCCCAGCACCTTGCAGGCCGAGCTGCGCGACTACCAGCGCGATGGTTACGACTGGCTGGCGCGCCTTGCGCACTGGGGCGTGGGCGCCTGCCTGGCGGACGATATGGGCCTGGGCAAGACGCTGCAGGCGCTGGCGCTGATCCTGTCGCGCGCGCCGCAAGGGCCGGCGCTGGTGATCGCGCCGACCTCGGTATGCCTGAACTGGGTGAGCGAGGCGGCGCGCTTCGCGCCCACGCTGAACGTGAAGGTGTTCGGCAGCGGCGACCGCGCCGAGATGGTGTCCGGCGCCGGCGCATTCGACCTGGTAGTGTGCAGCTACGGCCTGCTGCAGCAGGAGGCCGAGCGCTTCGCGGCCAAGCACTGGCACACCATCGTGCTGGACGAGGCGCAGGCCATCAAGAACGGCGCCACAAAGCGCTCGCAGGCCGTGATGGCGCTCAAGGGCGACTTCCGCATGGTGGCCACCGGCACGCCGCTGGAGAACCACCTGGGTGAGCTGTGGAACCTGTTCCGCTTTATCAATCCGGGCCTGCTGGGCAGCATAGAGCAGTTCAACCTGCGCTTCGCGGGGCCGATAGAGAAGCAGCAGGACCACCGCGCCGAAGTGGGCGCGCGCAACCGCCTGCGGCGCCTGATCGGCCCCTTCATCCTGCGCCGCACCAAGACGCAGGTGCTGACGGAACTGCCTTCCCGCACCGAAATCGTGCTGGAGGTCGACCTGTCGAAAGAGGAAACGGCGCTGTACGAGTCGCTGCGGCGCGAGGCGCTGGAGAACCTGGCGGCGGTGGAAGGCCCGGCCGAGAAGAAGTCGATCCAGATCCTGGCCGAGATCATGAAGCTGCGCCGCGCCTGCTGCAATCCCAACCTGGTGGCGCCTGGCCTGAAGCTCCCGAGCAGCAAGCTGGCCGCCTTCGCGCACCTGCTTTCCGGCCTGCTGGAGAACCGCCACAAGGTACTGGTGTTCAGCCAGTTCGTGGACCACCTGACGCTGATACGCGAGCACCTGGAGCGCCAGGGCGTGGCCTACCAGTATCTGGACGGCTCCACCCCCATGGCGGCGCGCAAGCAGCGCGTGGACGCCTTCCAGGCCGGCGAGGGCGATGTGTTCCTCATCAGTCTGAAGGCGGGCGGCATGGGCATCAACCTGACGGCGGCCGATTACGTGATCCACATGGACCCGTGGTGGAACCCGGCGGTGGAAGACCAGGCCTCGGACCGCGCGCACCGCATGGGCCAATTGCGCCCCGTGACCATCTACCGCCTGGTGGCACGGCATACTATCGAGGAAGGCATTGTCGACCTGCACCAGCACAAGCGCGACCTGGCCGACAGCCTGCTCGACGGCAGCGACATGGCCGCGCGCATGTCGGCCAGCGAGATGCTGGCGATGCTGCAGGAAGGCCTGAAGATTTAAAGGAGAACACATGGAAGAAGACAACGCATCCCGCCCCGCCGGCCATGGCACGCTGCTGTGCGTGAAATCCTGGACCGCCTACCTGAACACGCTGCTGCTCGCGCTGCTGCTGTTCGCCTTCGCGCTGCCGCTGGCGTTCCGCTACAGCGAGCTGCTGGCCGCCGGTGTGATGGTATTCGCGGTGGTGGTGGTAGGCTACCGCATCCTGGTGATACGCAGCGTGCAGCTGTATTACGACGACGTGGGCGTGTGGCTGTATTCCGGCATCCTGCCGTGGTCCAAAGGCGTGCAGGGCGTGAAATGGCGCGACATGGACGAAGCCACTTTCGTGCAGTCGTTCTGGAGCTGGCTGTTCCGCTCCTATTCGATCCGCATCGGCCACCGCTACACCAAGGGCAGCGAGATCATGCTGACGCGCATGGCGCGCGGCAAAGACGCCGTGGCGGCGCTCAACGCCCACCACCAGTCGCTGATACGCAGCAATGCGATCAACTGAATACACTAGCAAAGGCATACCCCTCATGATGAAAACCAAAATCGCGCTGGCCGCAGTGCTGGCCTGCCTGGCCCTGGCGCCCGCCACGGCCGCCCAGGCGCCGCAGAAAGCGAAGTCCGGCAAGACCGCGAAATCGTCGTCCAAAGCGTCTTCGAAATCTGCTTCGAAGTCGGGCAAGAGCGGCAAGGGCGCGGCCAAGAAAGGCGCGGTAGCAGCGGCGGCAGCCACGCCGATGATCAAGCAGGCGCCGTCCGAACGCAGCCAGGACAAGCGTATGGATGCCCAGTCGACCCAGTTCCTGGGCGCGCTGTGGAAGATCGATCCCGAGACCGCGATCTCGGTGGGCAAGTACGACACCGCCGCCACCATGACCATCCCGGACGCCACCACCCGCGCCAGCCAGCTGGCCTTTATCGACGACTGGCTGGGCCGCCTGGGCAAGATCGACGCGCGCCAGCTGTCGGCCAAGCAGCGCACCGACTTGGCGCTGCTGCTCAACAAGCTCAATTCGGACCGCTGGTATCTGGCCACCTTCCGCGAATTCGAATGGAACCCGGCGCTGTACAACATCGCCAGCCCGATCGACTTCATCCTCAACACCGAATACGCGGCCAAACCGCAGCGCCTGCGCACCCTGCTCAAGCGCATCGCCAGCGTGCCGGCCTACTATGACGCGGCGCGCGCCAGCATCAGCAACCCCACCCGCGAGCATACCCAGCTCGCCATCGCACAGGCGCCGGGCGTGATCGCGCTGCTGGCCGACCTGGACAAGCAGGCGCAGGCGTCCATCCTGTCGCCCATCGAGAAGCAGCTGTTTGCGCAGCGCGTGAGCCTGGCGAAATCGGCGGTGGACGGCTACGCGGCCTGGCTCGGTGAGCTGGACAAGACCATGGCGCAGAACGGCGGCGGCCGCTCCTTCCGCATCGGCAAGGAGCTGTACGAGGCCAAGTTCAGCTTCGACATCCAGGCCGGCAGCACCGGCGAGCAGACCTACAACAAGGCGCTGGCCGCGCGCGAACAGCTGCTGGCGAATATGGAGCGCCTGTCGGACGAGCTGTGGCCCAAGTATATGAACGGCGCAGCCAAGCCGGCCGACCGCACCGCCAAGATCGGCATGATGATAGACACGCTGTCGGCCAACCACGTCAAGCGCGAGGACTTCTTCCCCGAGATCCGCCGCCAGATTCCGGTGCTGCAGGACTGGGTGATCCAGAAGAATTTGCTGACGCTGGACCCGAACAAGCCGCTGGAAGTGCGCGAAACGCCGGCCTACCAGCGCGGCGTCGCCGGCGCCAGCATCGAGGCGCCCGGCCCTTACCGTCCGCAGGACCGCACCTATTACAACGTGACGCCGCTGGACGGCGAGTCCGCCGAACAGGCCGAAAGCAGCCTGCGCGAATACAACCACTGGATACTGCAGATCCTCAATATCCACGAGGCGATACCGGGCCACTACGCGCAGCTGGTGTACGCCAATAAATCGCCGTCCATCGTCAAGTCCATCTTCGGCAACGGCGCCATGGTGGAGGGCTGGGCGGTGTACGGCGAGCGCATGATGCTGGAGTCCGGCTACGGCGACAACGCGCCCGAGATGTGGCTGATGTATTCGAAATGGAATCTGCGCAGCGTGACCAACACCATCCTCGACTACAGCATCCATGTGCTGGGCATGCAGCAGGCCGAGGCGATGGACCTGCTGACGCGCCAGGCCTTCCAGACGCAGCGCGAAGCGGCCGAGAAATGGCGCCGCGCGCAGCTGTCGTCGGTGCAGCTGGCCAGCTACTTCAGCGGCTACAGCGAGATCATGGAGCTGCGCGAGGAGCGCAAGCAGGCGCTGGGCAGCAAGTTCGTGCTGAAGGACTTCAACGAGAAATTCCTCAGCTACGGCAGCGCGCCGGTGCGCGTGATCCGCGAACTGATGGCGCAGTAAGCCTTTGCGCGGCCTCAAGGCGCCGCGCATTCGACCGGGTACGATGGGGACGGGGGCTCTGCCCCCGTTCTGCTACTATGAACCTGGGAGCGATCATGACCATGCCTATCCGGATTGATACCCTGAAATATGCACAGCTGCTGAAGGAAAGCGGTTTGTCCGCGGAGCAGGCTGAGCTGCAAGCCGAGGCGCTCGGCACCGTGCTCAACGAATGCCACGTCGCCGTCGAGTCCGACCTCGTTATCCAGCGCAGCGACCTGCTGGCCCGGATGGACGTGTTACAACAGGAACTTCACGACCGGATGGATCTGCTGAAGCAGGAAGTTTTCGACCGGATGGATCTGCTGAAGCAGGAAGTTTTCGACCGGATGGATCTGCTCAAGCAGGAAGTCTTCGACCGGATGGATCTGCTCACGCAGGAAATTTACGGCAAGATGGATCTGCTCACGCAGGAAATTTACGGCAAGATGGACCTGCTCAAGCAAGAAATTTACAGCAGGATCGATGCCTTGGAGCTGAGGGTCGAGGCCCTGGAGCGCAGGCTTGAAGCGCTTGAGCGGAGGCTTGAAGCGCTGGAGCGGAGGATCGCCGGTTTCGAAACCAGATTCTATCTGCTGTTCGGCATCCAGTTTGTGGTGGACGCCGTCATCCTCTTCAAGCTCTTTGCTTAAACAGGCTCTTCCGGCGCCTGCGTGGCTTTGACGAACACCGGCGCCACCAGCAGGCCCAGCTCATACAGCAGCCACATCGGAATCGCCAGCGAGAACTGGCTCACCACGTCCGGCGGCGTGACGATGGCGGCGATCACGAAGGCGCCCACGATCACATAGGCCCGCACTTCCTTCAGCTTGGCCACCGACACTATCCCCATGCGCACCAGCACCACCACCACCACCGGCACCTCGAAGGTGGCGCCGAAGGCCAGGCACATGGACATGACGAAATCGAGATAGTTCTCAATATCCGGCGTCACCGCGATGGAGCTGGGCGAGAAGTCGGAAATGAAGTGGAATACGCGGCCGAACACGAAGAAGTAGCAGAACGCCACGCCGGCCGCGAACAGCACCGAGGACGAGATCACCAGCGGCGCGATTAGACGCTTTTCGTGCGCGTACAGGCCGGGCGCGATAAAGGCCCACAGCTGGTACAGCACCCACGGCAAGGCCAGGATGAAGGCGATCAGCAAGGTCACCTTCATCGGCACCAGGAAGGGCGAGATCACGCCGGTGGCGATCATCTTCGAGCCGGCGGGCAGCGAAGCGAGCATGGGGGCGGCGATGATGTCGTAGATGGCCGCCGGCCCCGGCCAGAACATCAGCGCGGCGCACACAATGGCAATACCGATCGAGGCTTTGACCAGGCGGTCGCGCAACTCGATCAGGTGGGAGATGAAGGTCTCCTCAACCGGGGTTTCTTCACTCATTTAGTAGAACGATGCTGGAGGTTTGCTGCTGGGGCGGAAGCGCGCAACCCGCGCGGCGCCGGACGTGACATGCATGCGCGTGCCGTGCTGCTGCTTGTACCAGGCCGGCAGCGCCGAGGTGCGCACCAGGCGCTTGCGGCGGAACTCCTTGGCCTTGCGCGCCACGTGCTCGGCGCTGGGCGGCACTTGCCCGTAATCGTGGCCGGAACTGTCCTGCCAGGCGTTCTGCACCTCGGCCACGCTGTCGGAAATGGATTGCTCCACGCCCTGCTTGATCGACTGCGCGGTGTCCTGCACTTCCTTTTGCAGGTTGCGCAGTTCCTCCAGCTCGATTTCGCGGCTGACTTCGGATTTGACTTCGTGCAGATAGCGCTGCGCGCGGCCGTACAGCGTCCCGGCCATGCGCGCCACTTTGGGCAGCTTTTCAGGGCCGATGACGATCAGCGCGACCACGCCGATAATGGCTAGTTTGGAAAGACCGAGATCGATCATAAGCGCTTAGCCACGCATTACAGCTTGTTTTTCTCTTTGGCTTCCACGTCGATGGTGGACTTGTCGGCCACCTGCTGGGCGTTGGCCTGGGTGCCGGCAGCCTTGTTCTCTTCTTCGCTGCCCTTCACGCCGTCCTTGAAGCCTTTGACCGCCTTGCCCACGTCCGAGCCGATATTGCCCAGTTTTTTGGTGCCGAAGACCAGCATGATAATTACCAGTACCACCAGCCAGTGCCAGATGCTCATCGAACCCATCATATTCCCCTTGCGGAACGCAACGCGCCCCAAAAAATTGCGGTTAGTGCGGACAGTATACGCGAAGCGCGCCTGTCATGTGCTTGTCATGAAGAAGTAGCAATATTTCTTGCTACCAGTATAGCGCTCTCAGCGCTCAGTGCGCCATGGGTGCGGGCCGCCGATGATGTGTAGGTGCAGGTGGTAGATCTCCTGGCCGCCGTCCGGCCCGCTGTTGATCAGCGTCTTATAGCCGCGCTGCGGCGCGCCGTCCTCGTCGTAGCCCACCGCCACGCCGTGCTCTTCGGCCAGGCGGGGCGCCAGCGCCAGCATTTTGCCCAGCAGCGGCGCGTGGCCGGCGTTGCAGTCGGACAAGGTGCTGATGTGGGTTTTCGGTATCACCAGCAGGTGCACCGGCGCGTGCGGATGAATATCCTTGAAAGCGAGCAATTCCTCGTCTTCATACACTATGGTCGAAGGAATTTGTTTCTTAGCAATTTTGCAGAACAGGCAGTTTTCCACAACAACTCCAGTAGATTTATTCTTTGCGGGACGCTTTTTCCTCGATGCCGGACACGCCTTCGCGGCGCGCCAGCTCGTCGAGCACCTGTTGCGGCGTCAAACCGAACTGGGCCAGCATCACCATCGAATGGAACCACAAGTCGGCGCATTCGTACAGCACTTTGGATGCATCGCCGCCGTGGCGCGCGTCTTTCGAGGCCATCACGAACTCGGTGGCCTCCTCGCCGACCTTTTTCAGGATGGCGTCGTCGCCCTTGGCGAACAGCTTGGCCACATAGGAAGTGGCCGGATCGCCGCCGTTGGCCGGCTTGCGCGATTCGATGGTGGCCGCCACGCGGTCCAGGATGGTGCTCATTTGCTTTTCGCTTCCGTGTAGATCGTGTCCGGGTCTTTCAGCACCGGCTCGCTGGCCTGCCAGTCGCCGTCCTTGGCGTCGCCATCGAACTTGTTGAAGAAACAGGAGTGGCGGCCGGTGTGGCAGGCGATGCCGCCGGCCTGCTCGATCTTCAGCAGCACCACGTCCTCGTCGCAGTCCAGGCGCATTTCCAGCACCTTCTGCACGTGGCCGGACTCCTCCCCCTTGTGCCACAGCTTCTTGCGCGAACGGCTCCAGTACACCGCTTCGCCCAGCTCCACGGTTTTATACAGCGCGTCGCGGTTCATCCAGGCGAACATCAGCACGTCGTTGCTGCCCGCCTCCTGGGCGATCACCGGCACCAGGCCGTGTTCGTCCCACTTGATCTTGTTCAGCCATTTGGCTTTCGCCACGCTGGGCGTCTGGGTCGGCATCATGATGAGATTTTCCTTATGTGTAAGCAGCGGGCTTCAGGCCAGGCGCATCGGAATGCCCTGCTGCGCCATGAAGCGCTTGGCTTCCTGCACGGTGTGCTGGCCGTAGTGGAAGATGCTGGCCGCCAGCACCGCGTCCGCGCGGCCCAGCTTGACGCCGTCGGCCAGGTCCTGCAGGCCGCCCACGCCGCCCGAGGCGATCACCGGAATGCCCACCGCGTCCGACACGGCGCGGGTCAGGCCCAGGTCGAAGCCGGACTTGGTGCCGTCGCGGTCCATGCTGGTGAGCAGCAGCTCGCCCGCGCCCAGCGATTCCATTTTCCTGGCCCACTCGACCGCGTCCAGGCCGGTGGCCTTGCGGCCGCCGTGCGTGAACACTTCCCAGCGGCCCGGCTGCACCTGCTTGGCGTCGATCGCCACCACGATGCACTGCGAACCGTGCTTCTGCGAGGCGTCGAACACCAGCTGCGGATTGGTCACGGCCGAGGTGTTCATGCTGACCTTGTCGGCGCCGGCGTTGAGCAGGCGGCGCACATCGGCCACCTCGCGCACGCCGCCGCCCACGGTCAGCGGAATGAAGACCTGGGACGCCACCGCCTCGATGATGTCGAGGATCAGGCCGCGGTTGTCGGAGGAGGCCGTGATGTCGAGGAAGGTCAGCTCGTCGGCGCCCTGCTCGTCGTAGCGGCGCGCGATTTCCACCGGGTCGCCGGCGTCGCGCAGCTCGGTGAAGTTGACGCCTTTGACGACGCGGCCGTCGGTCACGTCCAGGCAGGGAATGATGCGTTTTGCAAGCATGGTGGGATCAGTCTTCCAGACTGCCTTCCGTCAGTTCGTCGGCGCGCAGCTGGGCCGAGTTCAGGTCCAGCGTGCCTTCGTAGATCGAGCGGCCGCAGATCACGCCTTCGATGCCTTCGTCCTGCACCGCGCACAGCGCTTCCACGTCGGCCAGGTTGTGCAGGCCGCCGGAGGCGATCACCGGTATCTTCACCGCCTGCGCCAGCTTCACCGTCGCTTCGATGTTCACGCCGCCCATCATGCCGTCGCGGCCGATGTCGGTGTAGATGATGGATTCCACGCCGTAGGCTTCGAATTTCTGCGCCAGGTCGATCACCTCGTGGCCGGACATCTTGCTCCAGCCGTCGGTGGCGACCTTGCCGTCCTTGGCGTCCAGGCCGACGATGATGTGGCCGGGGAAGGCGCCGCAGGCGTCATGCAGGAAGCCGGGTTCTTTCACGGCGGCGGTGCCGATGATGACGTAGCTGATGCCGGCGTCCAGGTAGCGCTCGATGGTGTCGAGGTCGCGGATGCCGCCGCCCAGCTGCACGGGGATCTCGTCGATGTCGTTCTCTTCGGCGAACTCCTGCACCACTTTCAGGATGGCCTTGATCGCGCCTTCGTTTTTCGGCTTGCCGGCGAAGGCGCCGTTCAGGTCCACCAGGTGCAGGCGGCGCGCGCCCTGCTTCAGCCAGTGCAGCGCCATGTCGGCCGGGTTGTCGGAAAATACGGTGGCAAGTTCCATGTCGCCTTGTTTCAGGCGCACGCAGTGACCGTCTTTGAGGTCGATGGCAGGAATGAGCAGCATAGTCAGTGTAAGTGAGGTGAGTTTAAGGTTGCCCGGATAGGCTTAAGGTTGCCAATGCACGAAATTCTTATACAGCTGCAGGCCCACGGCGGCGCTTTTCTCCGGGTGGAACTGGGTGGCGAACACGTTCCCGCGCGCCACGGCGCTGCAGAACGGCGTGCCGTACACGGTTTCGCCCACGCTGTGCGCGGCGTCGCCCGGCTGCACGTAATAGCTGTGTACAAAATAAAAGTAGCTGTTGTCCGGAATGCCGGCCCACATGGCATGAGACGCGCGCTGGCGCACTTGGTTCCAGCCCATTTGCGGCACTTTGAAGCGCGAGCCGTCTTCCTGCAGCTGGCCGTCCAGCTGGAAACGCACAACCTTGCCCGGCAGCAAGCCCAGGCCTTGCGCATCGCCTTCCTCGGACGAATCGAACAGCATCTGTTCGCCGATGCACACGCCCATCAGCGGCTTGGTCTCGGCCGCGCGCAGCAGCGCGTCCTGCACGCCGGATTCGCGCAGGCTGCGCATGCAGTCCGGCATGGCGCCCTGGCCGGGCAGCACGATGCGGTCGGCATTCTCGATGTCGGCCACTTGCCCGGAGATGACGATGTCGGCTTCCGGCGCCACGGCGCGCAGGGCTTGCGCCACCGAGCGCAGATTGCCCATGCCGTAATCCACAACAACAATTTTCTTCATAATGCCATTCAAGCAGAGACAGCGCGGCCCGCGCAAGGGCAATCCGCGCTGCGATTGATTACAAGCTACCTTTGGTCGACGGAATGGTGCCGGCGGCGCGTTCGTCCAGCGTGGTGGCCATGCGCAGCGCGCGGCCGAAGGCCTTGAACACGGTTTCGCATTGATGGTGCGCATTGGTGCCGCGCAAGTTGTCGATATGCAAGGTCACCAGCGCGTGGTTGACGAAACCGCGGAAGAATTCCAGCGTCAGGTCCACGTCGAAGCCGCCTATCATGGCGCGGGTGAACGGGATGTGGTACTCGATGCCTGGGCGGCCGGAAAAATCGATCACCACGCGCGACAGCGCCTCGTCCAGCGGCACATAGGAGTGGCCGTAGCGAACGATGCCCTTCTTGTCGCCGATGGCCTTGGCGAAGGCCATGCCCAGCGTGATGCCCACGTCTTCCACCGTGTGGTGGTTGTCGATATGGATGTCGCCGGTGGCTTCCACTTCCAGGTCGAACAGGCCGTGGCGGGCGATCTGGTCCAGCATGTGGTCCAGGAAAGGGACGCCCGTGTTCAGCTTCTGCACGCCGGTGCCGTCCAGGTTGAGGGCGACACGGATCTGGGTCTCGTTGGTGTTGCGGGTGATTTCTGCGGTGCGGTTCATGGAAAGCTCTACGTTGGTCTTAGGCTGCCTGCGAGGCTTTAAATGCTTCGAGGAAAGCGGCGTTCTCGTCCGGGGTACTGACCGTGATGCGCAGGCAATTGGCCAGCACACTGTGCATTTTACCCACATTTTTGACCAGCACCTTGCGGGACAGCAGATAGGCGTTGGCCGCGTCGGCGTCGGGCACCCGGACGAGGATGAAGTTGGCGGCGGAGGGGAACACTTGCACGCCGGGTACGGCGGCCAGGGCCTCGGCCAGCAGCGCGCGTTGTTCGCGCAGGATGGCGGCTTGCTGGTTGAGCACGTCGATGTTGTCGAGTGCAAATTCGGCGGCGACTTGCGTCAGCACGTTCACATTATACGGCGGACGGACCTTGTCGAACTGCTCCAGCAGTTGCGGCGCGGCCGACATATAGCCCAGGCGGATGCCGGCCAGGCCCAGCTTGGACACGGTGCGCATCACCACCAGGTTGGGGAACTCGGGCAGGCGGCCCATGAAGCTCTGCTGGGCGAAGGGCTCGTAGGCCTCGTCCACCACGGCCAGGCCGGTGTCGCCCAGCGCCTCGATGATGGCGACCACGTCGTCCTCGCTGAACAGGTTGCCGGTGGGGTTGTTCGGATACGACAGGTAGACCAGCGCCGGCTTGTGCTGGGCGATGGCGGCCAGCATGGCGGGCAGGTCCAGCGTCAGGTCGGCCTTCAGCGGCACGCCGACGAAGTCCATGCCGGCGAATTGCGCCGAACGGGCGTACATGACGAAGGTGGGCACGGGCGCCAGCACCACGGCGCGACGGTCCTGGTGCGCGCAGGCCATGTCCAGGATGGAGATCAGCTCATCGGAGCCGTTGCCCAGCAGGACGTCGTAGCCGGCCGGCACGCCGAGCTGCTTGCAGATGCGTTCTTTCACGCTGGCGTAGGAGGCCACGGGGTAGCGGTTCAGGGCCACATTGGCCAGGCGGGTGGCCAGCTCGGTGGCCAGATGCTCGGGCAGCGGGTAAGGATTTTCCATCGCGTCCAGTTTGATAAAACCGCTTGCATCTGCCACGTGGTAGCCGGGAACGGCCAGTACGTCGGAACGGATGGTGTTGCGGATGAGACTGTCGATGGACATCTTGCTGCACTCCTTAAGTTAAATGGTAACTTCTTCGGGGGGCGCCTTTTTCGTGGCGCGTGATCGTTTCGGCGCCGCCGGCTTGGGCGCGGCGGCTTTCTTGGGTGCGGCTTTCTTTTTCGGCGCGGCGAGGCTGGGCTTTACTGCGGCCTTCACTGCGGCCTTCGCTTTCGGCTTGGCCTTGGGCTTGGCTTTCGCCTTGGCCGGGGCGTCCGGCGCGGCGGCCAGCGCCAGCGCCTCGATGGTTTCCAGCGCGGCCAGGCGCTCGTTGATGATGGCGCAGTATTCCGGGTTCAGCTCGAAGCCGACGAACTGGCGCCCGCAGCGGCGCGCCGCCAGCGCGGTGGTGCCGCTGCCCATGAACAGGTCCAGCACCACGCCGCCCGGCGGGCACGAGGCCTTGACCATGCGCTCGATGATCTCGAGCGGCTTCTGGGTCGGGTGGTTGGCGCGCTCCGGATGCTCGCGGTGCAGGCGCGACACGCTCCACACGTCCTTCGGGTTGTAGCCCACTTCCAGCCACTTGGCGCCGATGAAGATGGAGCGCGAGCGCGCCTTCTTGGTTTCGGCGTCGTAGGGAATGCGCACGGCGTCCAGGTCGAAGTAGTAGTCCTTGCGGCCGACGAAGAAGCCCACCGTGTCGTGCACCGACGAGTAGCTGCGCACGCTGCCGCCCATGGAAGGCACGCGGCGGTCCCAGATGATTTCATTCATCATCGTCATGCGCTGCTTCAGCATGACGAAGATTTCCGGCGAAAAGCGCCAGGTCAAAAAGATGTACAGGCTGCCGTTGGGCTTGAGCTTGGGCAGCGCCGCGTCTATCCACTGCTCGGTCCAGCGCAGGTATTGCTCCACCGTTTGCTGGTCCGACGCATTGCCGTAGTCCTTGCCCAGGTTGTAGGGCGGATCGGTCAGGATAAGGTCGACGGAACCGTCCGGGATGCGCGCCAGTCCGGCCAGCGCATCCTCGCAGAAGACCTGGTTGAGCCAGTCGCTCATCAGTCCTTGATCCTCAGTTCGGCGCTGCGGGCGTGCGCCTGCAGGCCTTCGCCGTAGGCCAGTTCGGCCGCGACCTTGCCCAGCGTTTGCGCGCCGGCTTCGGACACGTAAATGATGGACGAGCGCTTCTGGAAGTCGTACACGCCCAGCGGCGAGGAGAAGCGCGCGGTGCGCGAGGTCGGCAGCACGTGGTTCGGGCCGCAGCAGTAGTCGCCCAGCGATTCGGACGAGAAGCGGCCCAGGAACATGGCGCCCGCGTGGCGGATCTTGTCGGCCCATTGCTGCGGCTCGGCGGCTGAAATCTCCAGGTGCTCGGCGGCGATGCTGTTGGCGATGGCGCAGGCCTCGTCCATGTCGCGCACCTTGACCAGCGCGCCACGGTCGTTCAGCGAGGTGCGGATGACTTCCTGGCGCGGCATCGTGGGCAGCAACTTGTTGATGCTGGCCTCCACCTGCGCGATGTAGCCGGCGTCCGGGCACAGCAGGATGGCTTGCGCCAGCTCGTCGTGCTCGGCCTGCGAGAACAGGTCCATGGCCACCCAGTCCGGGTCGGTGCTGCCGTCGCACACGATCAGGATCTCGGACGGGCCGGCGATCATGTCGATGCCGACGGTGCCGAACACGCGGCGCTTGGCGGCGGCCACGTAGGCGTTGCCGGGGCCGACGATCTTGTCCACGGCGGCGATGGTCTCGGTGCCGTAGGCCAGCGCGCCGACCGCCTGCGCGCCGCCGATCGTGATGACGCGGGTGACGCCCGCCAGCGCGGCGGCGGCCAGCACCATCTGGTTCTTCACGCCGTCCGGCGTGGGCACCACCATGATGATTTCGCCCACGCCCGCCACTTGCGCGGGAATCGCGTTCATCAGCACCGACGAAGGGTAGGCCGCCTTGCCGCCGGGGACGTAGATGCCCACGCGGTCCAGCGGCGTGATGCGCTGGCCCAGCACGGTGCCGTCAGGCTCGGTGTAGCTGAAGCCTTGCAGCTCCTGCTTCTGGCGCTCGTGGAACACGCGGATGCGGTCCGCCGCCACCTGCAGCGCGGCGCGCTGCGCTGCAGGCAGCGCGTCCAGCGCGGCCTGCAGTTCGGCTTGCGGCAGGTCCAGCGTGTCCACCGAAGCGGCGCCGCCGTTGGGCAGGCGGTCGAAGCGGTTGGTGTACTCCAGCACGGCGGCGTTGCCGCGCGCTTTCACGTCCGCCAGGATCTTCGCGACAGCGGTTTCGATGGCGTCGTCGGTGGCGGCTTCGAAGGCCAGCAGCGCGTCAAGCGTGGGCTTGAAGTCCGCAGCGGACGAATCGAGTTTGCGGATCTGTATCGTCATTGCTTCACCTTTTTCGAAGCACGCTCAAAGGCTTCGATAATCGGCTGCAGGCGCTGGCGCTTGAGCTTGAGCGCGGCCTGGTTGACCACCAGGCGCGAGGAGATCTGCATGATCTCTTCGACTTCCACCAGGTTGTTGGCGCGCAGCGTGCTGCCGGTCGACACCAGGTCGACGATGGCGTCCGACAGGCCCACCAGCGGCGCCAGCTCCATCGAGCCGTACAGCTTGATCAGGTCCACGTGCACGCCCTTGGCGGCGAAGTGCTCGCGCGCGGTGGTGGTGAACTTGGTGGCCACGCGCAGGCGCGCTCCCTGGCGCACGGCCGCTTCGTAGTCGAAACCGGATTTCACAGCGACCGACATGCGGCACTGCGCGATGTTCAAGTCCACGGGCTGGTACAGGCCCTCGCCGCCATGCTCGATCAGCACGTCCTTGCCGGCCACGCCGAAGTCCGCCGCGCCGTGCTGCACATAGGTCGGCACGTCGGTGGCGCGCACAATCAGCACGCGCACATTGGGGTCGTTGGTGGCCAGGATCAGCTTGCGCGAAGTTTCCGGATTCTCGGTGACGGTGATGCCGGCTGCTTCCAGCAGCGGCAAGGTGTCTTCGAAAATACGGCCCTTCGACAGCGCAAGGATCAGCTGGGAATTGGCGTCGCTGTTAAATCCGCTCATGATGTTCTCTTTACTTGATTCGGCTGATGTTGGCGCCTATCGCCTGCAGCTTCACTTCCATGCGGTCGTAGCCGCGGTCGAGGTGGTAGATGCGGTCGATCAGCGTTTCGCCCTTGGCGGCCAGGCCTGCGATCACCAGCGAAGCCGAAGCGCGCAGGTCGGTCGCCATCACGGGCGCGCCCACCAGCTGATCCACGCCTTTGATAAAGGCCGTGTTGCCGTCGGTTTCAATTGCCGCGCCCAGGCGGTTCATCTCCTGGACGTGCATGAAGCGGTTCTCGAAAATGGTTTCGGTCACGCGGCTGGGGCCATTGGCGATGGTGTTCACCGCCATGAACTGGGCCTGCATATCGGTCGGGAAGCCAGGGTATTCGGTAGTGCGGAAAGTCACCGGGTTCGGGCGCGCATCCATTTGCGCGCGGATGGTGTCTTTGCCGATGGTCATTTGCAGGCCGATCTCGCGCAGCTTGTCGAGCGCCGCGTCCATGATGTCGGTGCGGGTGTTGCGCAGCGTGATGTCGCCGCCGGTGGCCGCCACGGCGCACAGGAAGGTGGCCGCTTCGATGCGGTCCGAGATCACGGAGTGCGATGCGCCGTGCAGTTCCGGCACGCCCTGGATCACCAGGCGGTCGGTGCCGATGCCTTCGATCTTCGCGCCCATGGCCACCAGCAGGTTGGCCAGGTCGGTCACTTCCGGCTCGCGCGCGGCGTTCTCCAGAATGGTCTCGCCTTCGGCCAGGGTGGCGGCCATCAGCAGGTTCTCGGTGCCGGTCACCGTGATCATGTCGGTGACGATGCGGGCGCCTTTCAGTTTTTTGCACTTGGCGTAGATGTAGCCGGCGTCGATGGTGATCTCGGCGCCCAACGCCTGCAGGCCCTTGATGTGCTGGTCCACCGGACGCGAACCGATGGCGCAGCCGCCCGGCAGCGATACCTTCGCTTCGCCGAAGCGCGCCAGCAGCGGGCCCAGTACCAGGATGGAGGCGCGCATGGTCTTGACCAGCTCATACGGCGCTTCCAGCTTGTCGATGGCGCCGCCGTTCAGCGTGACCTTCTCGCCGTCCTGCTGCACTTGCAGGCCGGTCTGGCCCAGCAGCTTGAGCATGGTGGCCACGTCGTGCAGATGCGGCACATTGTCCAGCACCACGTCGCCCGAAGTGAGCAGGCCGGCGCACAGGATGGGCAGCGCCGCGTTCTTGGCGCCGGAGATGGTGACGTCGCCGACCAGGCGCTTGCCGCCCGTGATGAGGAGTTTGTCCATGGTCTGTGTCCTTAGCCTTTGTATTCTTCCGGGGTCAGCGTTTTCATCGACAGCGCGTGGATTTCTTCGCGCATGCGGTCGCCCAGCGCCGCGTACACCAGCTGGTGGCGCTGGATAGGGCGCTTGCCGGCAAACGCCGGCGAGACGATCACGGCCTGGAAGTGCTGGCCGTCGCCCTCCACTTCGAGGTGGGTGCATTCGAGGCCGGCCTTGATGTAGCCGTGGATTGCTTCTGGAGTGGTAGTCATGGTGTTGGTCCTGTAATGTCGCCTTAGTGGCGTAAGCGGTAACCGCTGCTCAATAAACGTATAGCCAGCATCGACAGCACGGCCAGGAAGGCGCCGACGATGCCAAGGCTGATGAAGGGGTTGACGTCGCTCTGGCCGAAGAAGCCGTGGCGGAAGCCGTCTATCATGTAGAAGAACGGGTTCAGGTGCGACACGGTGAGCCAGAACGGCGGCAGCGAATGGATGGAGTAGAACACGCCGGACAGGAAGGTCAGCGGCATGATCAGGAAGTTCTGGAACGCGGCCAGCTGGTCGAATTTCTCGGCCCAGATGCCGGCGATCAGGCCCATGGTGCCCAGGATGGCGGCGCCCAGCAGCGCGAACACCAGTATCCACAGCGGCGCCACGAAGCTCATGTTGGCGAACCAGGCGGTGACGATGAACACGCCCGCGCCCACCACGATGCCGCGCACCATGGCGGCGATCACGTAGGCCGAGAAGATCTCCCAGTGCGACAGCGGGGTGAGCAGCACGAACACCAGGTTGCCGGTGATCTTGGACTGGATCAGCGAGGACGAGGAGTTGGCGAAGGCGTTCTGCAGCACACTCATCATCACCAGGCCGGGAATCAGGAAGGCCGTGTAGCTCACGCCCGGATACACCTGCACGCGGCCTTCGAGCACGTGGCCGAAGATCAGCAGGTAGAGCATGGCGGTGAGGATGGGCGCGGCCACGGTTTGCGTGGCGACCTTGTAGAAGCGCAGCGTCTCTTTATAAACGAGGGTGCGGAAGCCGGTCGAAATCATAATGCGCCCTTGTCCATAATTTGCAGGAAGATGTCTTCCAGGTCGGCGTTCTGCAGCTGCATCTCGTCGATGGCGGCGCCGCTCTCGCGCACGCGCGCCAGGATGGGCTCCACTTCGCTCACTTCGTTGATGCGCAGGCTGTACTTGCCCAGCGCCGCTTCTTCCGGGTGCGTGACCAGGTGGCGCAAGTCTTCCGGCAGCGTGCCATTTTTCAGGTGCAGGATCAGCGAGGAGCCGGAAATGCGGCGTATCAGCGCGGACATGGTGTCCAGCGCCACCACCTTGCCGGTTTTCAGCATGGCGACGCGCTTGCACATGGCCTGCGCCTCTTCCAGGTAGTGGGTGGTGAGCACCACGGTGTGGCCTTCGCGGTTCAGGCGCGAGATGAATTTCCACAGCGTCTGGCGCAGTTCCACGTCCACGCCGGCGGTCGGCTCGTCGAGCACGATGACGGGCGGCTTGTGCACCAGCGCCTGCGCCACCAGCACGCGGCGCTTCATGCCGCCGGACAGGGCGCGCATGTTCACGTCGGCCTTGCCGGTCAGGTCGAGGTTTTCCATGACCTCGTCGATCCACTTGTCGTTGTTCGGCAGGCCGAAGTAGCCGGACTGCAGGCGCAGCGTTTCGCGCACGGTGAAGAAGGGATCGAACACCAGTTCCTGCGGCACCACGCCGAGCTTCTTGCGCGCCGCGCGGAAGTCGCCGGTGACGTCGTGGCCGTGGATGCTGACCTTGCCCGCGTCGGGACGGATCAGGCCCGCGATGATGGAGATAAGTGTGGTTTTTCCGGCACCATTGGGGCCGAGCAGGCCGAAGAATTCGCCCTCCTCGATGGTGAGGGAGACGCCGCCCAGTGCCTGCAGCGACTTGTAGCGCTTTTCGACATTGCTGATTTGGATTGCTGTCATGCTTGGCTTTATGTTTTGGCTACGGCACGGTGACCGTCGCGGGAAGGGCACGAGACCCGGAGGTGCGATATGCCGTGGCACTCAGGCAACGGCAACGGTCAATTATATTGGAAAATGGACTCGGCCACGACGGACCGGGAAACTGCTGATACTGGTGCTGCGGTACTGCGCGGGGGTATGGCGGGGGTCAATGATGGTGGTGATGCTGCGGCACGTCGGCCGCCGGGCTGCTGCTTGGGCCGCATTCGGCCAGCGATGGCGATACCAGCGCGCACACGCCGTACAGCTTGGTGAGGCTTTTCAGGTTGGCCGGCAGGTTTTTCAGCTCGAGCGCCAGGCCCGCTTCCTGCGCGGCGCGCTGCCACGCCAGCAGCACCGACACGGCGGCCGAATCGACCGCCTCCACCTTGCTCAGGTCGAACACGGCCTGGCCGGCGCGGATCGCCGCCACGCCCTGCTCCAGCGCCACGGTGGCGTTGGACACGGTCAGGGACGTGAGGGATTGCATGGTGTCGGTGGATGCGGACATGGTTTTCAGGTCGATTATTTAGCGGAAGCTGCCTTGATCGGGCGGCTGGCCAGCTTCTTGTTCTTTTCGGACAAGGTCTTGATCAGGCCGTCGATGCCGCCCTTGGTGATTTCCGAGGCGAAGGTGCTCTTGTAGGTCTCGACCAGCCACGCGCCCAGCACGTTGATGTCGTAGATCTTCCAGCCGGTCGGCGACTTGGCCACGCGGTAGTTCAGCGGGATCGGCTCGCCGCGGGCCACGTTCACCTGGGAGCGCACTTCCACTTCGGTGTCGCTGGGATCGGCGCGCAGCGGCTTGAATTCGATGGTCTCGTTTTTCACCTGGGACAGGGCGCCCGAGTAGGTGAAGATCAGCAGCGAACGGAACTCGGTGGACAGCTGCTTCTGCTGTTCCGGGCTCGCTTCGCGCCAGTAGCGGCCGGCGGCCAGCGAGGTCATGCGCTGGAAGTCGACGTAAGGCAGGATCTTGGTTTCCACCAGGTCCATCACGCGCTTCTGGTTGCCGGCCTGGATTTCCTTGTCGGCCTTGGCGGTGTCCAGCACGTCCTGGCTGATGCGCTTGACCAGCACGTCCGGCGCTTCAGTGCCGGCCGGGGCCGCCGGCGCAGCGGCGGCGAAGGCCGCGGACGCGAAAGCGACCGTGGCGAAGGCGAAAAGTTGTTTTATCAATTTCATCTCTGTTTAACCTTATAGTGTGTGCTTCGGGCTCACAGGCTGGCGTTCTTATCCGCAGCCGGTGCCGCCATTATAGCCTCGCCGGTGACAGGCGCCGCCTCGTTGCCGTTTTCGGCATCGGCGGCGGCCGGCTTGGCCTTTTCCTTGTCCTTGTCGCCGCGCGGGCCTTCGCCGTCGTTGACCTTGCTTTCGCGCGCCTGCATGAAGCTGTCGCGCACGAACTCATAACGGTCCAGCGCGGCTTCTTCCATCAGGCTGGTGGCATCCAGCAGGCTGGCGCGCTTGTCGATCACACGGGTAACGCTGCCGATGTTGCGCACGTTGACAGGATCTTTATAGCCCCATGGGTCGGCCTTGATGTCCAGCGGCAAGGCCACGGTGTCGCGCACGGTGGACGGGCCCAGCAGCGGCAGCATCAGGTAGGGGCCGGATTGCACGCCCCAGTAGCCCAGGGTCTGGCCGAAATCTTCGTTATGCTTCTTCAGGCCCGCTTCGGAAGCGATGTCGAGCACGCCCAGCAGGCCGAAGGTGGAGTTCAGCGCCACGCGCATCACGTCCGACATGCCCTGCTCGCCCTTGCCCTGCATAAAGCCGTTGGCGGCGGTCCACACGTCCGACAGATTGCCGAAGAAGTTGCTCACGCCGGTCTGCACGAAGGACGGCAGCACGTTCTTGTAGGCGGTGGCGGCCGGCTTCAGCGCGGCCTGGTCCACCGTGTCGTTGAACTTGAACATGCTGCGGTTGAAGCCCTCGTAAGGGTCGCGCGGGTTGGGGCCGGCGCAGCCGGTCAGCACGGCGGCAGCCGCCACAGTCAATGCCAGGTGACGGAACTTGGTTGATGCGCTCATATTATTTGCCATCCTTTCCTTCAGCTGCTTTGCTGTAGATGAATTGGTTGATCAGGTCTTCCAGCACGGCGGCCGACTGGGTGCGCGCGATCTTGTCGCCCGCCACCAGGTTGTTGGTGTCGCCGCCGGCTTCGATGCCGATGTATTGCTCGCCCAGCAAGCCGGCCGTCAGGATCTTGGCCGAGCTGTCTTTTGGAAAGGCGTAGCTGGTTTCCATATTCAGGGTCACCAGCGCTTTATAGGACTTGTCGTCGAAGCGGATGCGGGCCACGCGGCCCACCACCACGCCGGACGCCTTGACTGCGGCCTGCTCGCGCAGGCTGCCGATATTGTCGAACTTGGCGGTCACTTCATACGTCGGGGCGAACGACAGCGAACTCGCATTGCCGGCCTTGAGCGCCAGGAAGGCCAGTGCGGCCACGCCCAGCACGACAAACAAACCCACCCACAGATCCAGAGATTTACGTTGCATAACACTATCCTAACTTGTTTTTATTTCTTCGGCGCACGGTGCCGTTATTTGCTAAACATCAAAGCCGTCAGCATGAAGTCCAGCCACCAGATCATCAGGGACGAAATCACCACGGTACGGGTGGTGGCGCCGGCCACGTCTTCCGGCGTGGGGCGGGCCTCATAGCCCTGGTACAGCGAAATGAAGGTGATGGCCACGCCGAACACGATGCTCTTGGCGAAGCCGTTGAACACGTCTTTCCAGATATCCACGCCGCCCTGCATTTGCGACCAGAACGCGCCCTCGTCCACGCCGATCAGCTGCACGCCGACCAGGTAGCCGCCGAAGATGCCCACCGCGCTGAAAATCGACGCCAGCACCGGCACGGCGATCACGCCGGCCCAGAAACGGGGCGCCAGCACGCGCTGCACGGGATTGACCGCCATCATTTCCATGGCCGACAGCTGCTCGCCGGCCTTCATCAGGCCGATTTCCGCCGTCAGCGAGGTGCCGGCGCGGCCGGCGAACAGCAGCGCGGTGATGACCGGCCCCAGTTCGCGCGTCAGACCCAGCGCCACCAGCAGGCCGAGCGACTGCTCGGCGCCGTATTTGTTCAGCGTGTAATAGCCCTGCAGGCCCAGCACCATGCCGACGAAGAGGCCGGATAGCGTGATGATGAGCATGGAATAATTGCCGATGAAGTGCAATTGCTCGATGATGAGGCGCGGCCGGCGCAGCAGGCCGGGCGACACGCCCAGCATGTAGAAGAAGGTGCGGGTCGCATAACCCACGCCTTCGACGTGTTCGCGCACCCAGATGCCCAGGCGCTCCAGCAGGCCGCCGATCATGCGCGCTCCTTCAGGCCGAGATCGGCCGCCAGGGACTTGCCCGGGTAGTGGAAGGGCACGGGGCCGTCGGCCTCGGCGTGCACGAACTGCTTCACATAGGGGTCGGACGACGCCATCATCTCGTCCGGCGTACCGTGCGCGACGATTTTGCCTTGCGACAGGAAATACACGTGGTCGGCGATGTGGAACGATTCCTTCACGTCGTGCGAGACCAGGATGGTGGTCGAGCCGAGCGCGTCGTTCAGGTTGCGGATCAGGTTGGCGGTCACGCCCATCGATATCGGGTCCAGGCCGGCGAACGGCTCATCATACATAATCAGTTGCGGGTCCAGCGCGATCGAGCGCGCCAGGGCGACGCGGCGCGCCATGCCGCCGGAGATCTCGCCCGGCTTGAGCTTGGCGGCGTTGCGCAGGCCCACGGCGTGCAGCTTCATCAGCACCAGGTCGCGTATCAGTTCTTCCGGCAGGTCGGTGTGTTCGCGCAGCGGGAAGGCCACGTTTTCGTACACCGACAGGTCGGTAAACAGCGCGCCGTGCTGGAACAGCATGCCCATTTTGCGGCGCAGCAGATACAGGTCGTCGGTCTTCAGTTTGTGAACTATCTGGCCGTCCACCGACACGTGGCCCTTGGACGGGCGGATCTGGCCGCCGATCAGGCGCAGCACGGTGGTTTTGCCGCTGCCGGAGCCGCCCATGACCGCCACCACCTTCCCGCGCGGGAAGTCCATCTGGAGGCCCGACAGGATGGACCTTTTTCCATAGGAGAAGTGTAAATCACGGATTTCGACTAGATTCGGCACGACCACGCTCACTTTTTTGAATCCCGTATTGTAGTGCAGAAACGCCAACCTCTGCTGAGAGCTCCTCCGGGAGAGGGAGACAAGAGGCAAATAATACAACATTAATAACCTGAAAGTCAGCAATTTACATCTGGAAAGGTATGTTAATTGCTGCGGCGCAGCAACAGCGGGGCCGCTACTGCGACCCGCTCCGTGGCTTGGGAAGCCCCGGCTACCCGGGGCGCAGGCTAGATAAAAGCGCTGACGTCAATCCGGAAGCGGGCGGCCAGCAATTTGGCCAGGCGCCGGCTGATTTCGCGGCGTCCGGCCAATATGTCGCTGACCAGCGCCTGTGACGCGATCTCGGCGAGGTCCTTCTGCTTGAGACCGTTCACCTCAAGTAAGTGGCGCAAGACTTCGCGCGGCGGGGCTTGGGCGATCTGCACGTGCGCGTCCTCCCACCGTTCGATCATTTCCATGACGAGGGAAAACAGTGTGTACAAAGGATGGCCTTCGTCGTCCCCCACTTCGTCAGCCAGAACGTTAGCCAAGGCGCGGATACGCTGGAAGTCCGTCTCATTCCGTATTGGCCCGAGACCGGCGCTAGCCTGGAGCGTCGTCCACGCCAGGGTAATCTCGGGCAAATGGGGCAACAAATTATTGATCGTCATTTTCCACGGTTCTGTTTAGTCCACTTGTCGTATTGCACATGAGTAAGCACCTCGCGGATATATACCAGCTGCTTGTGATAGTGGATCGCCGTCACGATGCGGTACTCGTTACCGCCTGCATTGAATACGGTAAATTGCCTCGGAACATAGTCAGCCGTATTGAACGTCTGTTTTACTCGCTAAAATTCTTCGCGTTGCAAGACTTGCATGTACGATACCACGCCTCTAACTTCTCTTTGGCGTCAGGATATTCTTGATAAAAATCTACCAATGCCGCTTTTGAGATGATCCGCATACAAGGCGTCTTTCCAAAATGGTTTATACATTTCGTTCTCCAAGAGCCTAAAAGAGGTGTTACAGGCAGGACACCAGAATAGCGCCCCAAATCAAGTATATCTCGTTTTGAGAAGTACGCAGTGCGAATTATCAATCTCTACTGATTATCATTTGCTGGAGAAAACCATGGATCTTGTGGCGGGGAAAAGCACGACGGCGGTACTGCTGTTCAGATAAAAAAAACCGGAGCCAACGAGGATCGCCCGTCGTGCTCCGGTGGGAGTGAAAACCACTACTTGGGAATCAGCGCGGCAGGTCGGACGAGCCCATCAGGAATTCGTCGACTGCGCGGGCGCACTGGCGGCCTTCGCGGATGGCCCAGACCACCAGCGACTGGCCACGGCGCATGTCGCCCGCTGCAAACACTTTCGAGACCGAGGTCTTGTAGCTGTTGTCGCCCTCGGTGGCGGCCTTGGCGTTGCCGCGGCCATCCTTCTCGACGCTGAAGGCGTCCAGGATGTTTTGCACCGGCGACACGAAGCCCATGGCCAGGAACACCAGGTCGGCCTTCATTTCAAATTCGGAATTCGGCACTTCGGTCATCTTGCCGTCCTTCCACTCCACGCGGCAGGCGATCAGCTTCTCGACCTTGCCGCCCTTGCCTTCCAGGCGCTTGGTGGCGACCGCCCAGTCGCGCTCGCAGCCTTCGTCGTGCGAGGACGAGGTGCGCAGCTTGGTCGGCCAGTACGGCCAGACCAGCGGCTTGTTTTCCTGCTCGGGCGGCATGGGCATCAGCTCGAACTGGTTCACCGAGGCCGCGCCCTGGCGGTTGGAGGTGCCCACGCAGTCGGAACCAGTGTCGCCGCCGCCGATCACCACCACGTGCTTGCCGGTGGCCTTGATCTGGTCCTTCACCTTGTCGCCGGCGTTGACCTTGTTCTGCTGCGGCAGGAAGTCCATGGCGAAATGCACGCCCTTGAGCTCGCGGCCCGGCACCGGCAGGTCGCGCGGCTGCTCGGCGCCGCCGGCCAGGATGACGGCGTCGAATTCTTTTTCCAGGTCTTCAGGGAAGATGGTTTCCTTGGCCCAGTTGTTGACGTTGGCCGGGAAGTCCTTGCCGATCAGCACGCTGGTGCGGAAGGTCACGCCTTCGGCCTGCATCTGCTCCACACGGCGGTCGATGTGCGACTTTTCCATCTTGAAGTCGGGAATGCCGTAGCGCAGCAGGCCGCCGATGCGGTCGCTCTTTTCGAACACCGTCACGGCATGGCCCACGCGCGCCAGCTGCTGGGCGGCGGCCAGGCCGGCCGGACCGGAACCGACCACGGCCACCTTCTTGCCGGTCTTGAAGCCGGCCGGCTGCGGAACAACCCAACCGTGCGCCCAGCCTTCGTCGATGATCTTGTGCTCGATCGACTTGATGCCGACCGGATCATCGCTGATGCCCAGGGTACAGGCCGATTCGCACGGCGCCGGGCAGATGCGGCCGGTGAACTCGGGGAAGTTGTTGGTCGAGTGCAGCACGTCCAGCGCGTCGCGGTAGTTGCCGCGATAAACCAGGTCATTCCAGTCCGGAATGATGTTGTTGACCGGGCAGCCGTTGTTGCAGAACGGGATGCCGCAGTCCATGCAGCGCGCGCCCTGCGCCTTGGCCTGGTCGTTGCTCAGGTGGAGCACGAATTCCTTGTAGTTTTTCAGGCGCGTCTCGGGAGGCAGATAGCTCTCTTCCTGACGCTTGAATTCCATGAAGCCGGTGATTTTACCCACGATGTTTCCTTATTCTTGTCCAGATCAGGCAGCGATGGCCTGGGTTTCCATTTCCAGGGCTGCGTTCTCAGCCATCTCGATCAGCGCGCGCTTGTACTCGTTCGGGAACACTTTCACGAACTTGGCGCGGCCTTCGGCCCAGTTGTCGAGCAACAGGCGGGCACGGGTGCTGCCGGTGTGCTTGAAGTGGCGCTCGATCAGGCGCTTGAGGATGACCTCGTCCGCCTCGGCCTCGCCGTCGCGGTGCTGCGCGTGCCAGGTGTTCTGGTCCAGCTTCTGCTCGGAGGCAGGCAGCACGGCTTCCAGGCTGACCATGGACGGGTTGCACTTCTGCGCGAAATCGCCGTCCGGGTCGTACACATAGGCGATGCCGCCCGACATGCCCGCCGCGAAGTTGCGGCCGGTGGCGCCCAGCACCACCACGGTGCCGCCGGTCATGTATTCGCAGCCGTGGTCGCCCACGCCTTCGACCACCGTGGTGGCGCCGGAGTTGCGCACCGCGAAGCGTTCACCGGCCACGCCGTTGAAGAAGGCTTCGCCGGCAATCGCGCCGTACAGCACGGTGTTGCCGATGATGATGTTGTTCACGGCCCAGCCGCGGAACTCGGTGTTCGGACGCACGATGATGCGGCCGCCCGACAGGCCCTTGCCGACGTAGTCGTTGCCCTCGCCCACCAGGTCCAGCGTGATGCCGTGCGCCAGGAAGGCGGCGGCGGACTGGCCGGCCGTGCCTTGCAGCTGGATGTGGATGGTGTCGTCCGGCAGGCCGGCGTGGCCGTAGCGCTTGGCCACTTCGCCCGACAGCATGGTGCCCACGGTGCGGTTCAGGTTCTTCACCGGCGAGATGAAGGACACGCGTTCGCCCTTCTCCAGCGCGGCCTTGGCCTGCGCGATCAGCTTGTGGTCCAGCGCCTTGTCCAGGCCGTGGTCCTGGTCTTCCACGTGGCGGATGGCCTGGTTGTTCTGCACTTGAGGCTGGTAGAAGATGTTGCTGAAGTCCAGGCCCTGCGCCTTCCAGTGCGTGATGGCCTTGGACTTGTCCAGCAGGTCCACGCGGCCGATCAGCTCGTCGTAGGTGCGGATGCCCAGCTGGGCCATCAGCTGGCGCGCTTCTTCGGCGACGAAGAAGAAGTAGTTCACCACGTATTCCGGCTTGCCCTGGAACTTAGCGCGCAGCACAGGATCTTGCGTGGCCACGCCGACCGGGCAGGTGTTCAGGTGGCATTTGCGCATCATGATGCAGCCTTCCACCACCAGCGGCGCGGTGGCGAAGCCGATCTCGTCGGCGCCCAGCATGGCGGCGATCACCACGTCGCGGCCGGTGCGCATCTGGCCGTCGGCCTGGACGCGGATACGGCTGCGCAGGCCGTTCAGCACTAGCGTCTGCTGGGTTTCAGCCAGGCCCAGCTCCCATGGGGTGCCGGCGTGCTTGACCGAGGACAGCGGCGAAGCGCCGGTGCCGCCGTCGTGGCCGGCCACCACCACGTGGTCGGCCTTGGCCTTGGTCACGCCCGCAGCCACGGTGCCGATGCCCACTTCGGACACCAGCTTGACCGAGATCGAGGCGCGCGGATTGACGTTCTTCAGGTCGTGGATCAGCTGTGCCAGATCTTCGATCGAATAGATGTCGTGGTGCGGCGGCGGCGAAATCAGGCCCACGCCCGGCACCGAGAAGCGCAGCTGGGCGATGTATTCGGACACCTTGTGGCCCGGCAGCTGGCCGCCCTCGCCCGGCTTGGCGCCCTGCGCCATCTTGATCTGGATCTGGTCGGCCGAGTTCAGGTACTCGGCGGTGACGCCGAAGCGGCCCGACGCCACCTGCTTGATGCGCGAACGCATGGAGTCGCCGTCCTGCAGCGGAATATCGACCACGATCTGCTCTTTGCCCACCACGGAAGCCATGGTTTCGCCCTGCTTGATCGGGATGCCCTTCAGTTCGCGGGTGTAGCGCGCCGGATCCTCGCCGCCTTCGCCGGTGTTCGACTTGCCGCCGATGCGGTTCATCGCCACGGCCAGGGTGGCGTGCGCTTCGGTCGAGATCGAGCCCAGCGACATGGCGCCGGTGGCGAAGCGCTTGACGATTTCCTTGGCCGGTTCCACTTCGTCCAGCGGGATGGCCTTGGCCGGGTCCAGCTTGAACTCGAACAGGCCGCGCAAGGTCAGGTGGCGCTTGGTCTGGTCGTTGATGATTTGCGCGTACTCTTTATAGGTCGAGTAGCTGTTCGAGCGGGTCGAGTGCTGCAGCTTGGCGATCGCGTCCGGCGTCCACAGGTGGTCTTCGCCGCGGATGCGGAAGGCGTATTCGCCGCCCGCGTCCAGCGCTTCCTTCAGCAGCGGATCGTTGCCGAAAGCCAGGTTGTGCAGGCGCAGCGCTTCTTCCGCCACTTCGAACACGCCGATGCCTTCCACGTTGGAGGCCGTGCCCTTGAAGTATTTGTCCACCAGCGACTTGTTCAGGCCGATGGCCTCGAAGATCTGCGCGCCGCAGTAGGACATATAGGTCGAGATGCCCATCTTGGACATGACCTTCATCAGGCCCTTGCCGATGGCCTTGGTGTAGTTATAGATGGCTTGCTCGCCGGACAGGTCGCCCGGCATTTCGTGCGCCAGCTCCATCAGCGTTTCCATCGCCAGGTAGGGATGGACCGCTTCCGCGCCGTAGCCGGCCAACAGGGCGAAGTGGTGGGTCTCGCGGGCCGAGCCGGTTTCCACCACCAGGCCGGTCGAGGCGCGCAGGCCTTTCGACACCAGGTGCTGGTGGATGGTGGAGGTGGCCAGCAGCGCCGGAATCGCCACGCGGTCCGGGCCGACGGAACGGTCCGACACGATCAGGATGTTGTGGCCGGATTTCACCGCGTCCACGGCTTCCGCGCACAGCGAGGCCAGGCAGGCTTCCACGCCTTCCTTGCCCCAGGCCAGCGGATAGCAGATGTTCAGCTCATAGGACTTGAACTTGCCGCCGGTATGCAGGGAGATGCCGCGCAGGCGGGCCATGTCGTCAAAGCCCAGGATGGGCTGCGACACTTCCAGGCGCATCGGCGGATTGACGTTGTTGGTGTCCAGCAGGTTCGGTTTCGGGCCGATGAAGGACACCAGCGACATCACCATGGCTTCGCGGATCGGGTCGATCGGCGGGTTGGTCACCTGGGCGAACAGCTGCTTGAAGTAGTTGTACAGCGGTTTCAGCTTGTTGGACATGACGGCCAGCGGCGAGTCGTTGCCCATGGAGCCGGTGGCTTCCTCGGCGGCGGCGGCCATGGGCGCCATCAGGAAGCGCAGGTCTTCCTGGGTGTAGCCGAAGGCTTGCTGGCGGTCCAGCACGGACGCGACGGCTTTTTCGCCCGGCGCGGCGCTGTACTTGATGCGGTTGTGCGCCTGCTGGCTTTCGCTCAGCTTGATTTCGTTGAGCTTGATGCGCACCGCGTTGATCCACGCCTTGTAGGGCTTGGCGTTGGCGTAGGTGTCCTTCAGCTCCTTGTCGTCGATGATGCGGCCGGCTTCCAGGTCGATCAGGAACATCTTGCCCGGCTGCAGACGCCATTTCTGGATGATTTTCGATTCCGGAATCGGCAGCACGCCGGATTCGGACGCCATCACCACCAGGTCGTCGTCGGTGATGATGTAGCGCGCAGGACGCAGACCGTTACGGTCCAGCGTACCGCCGATGTAGCGGCCGTCGGTGAACGCCATGGCGGCCGGGCCGTCCCATGGTTCCATCATCGCCGCGTGGTATTCGTAGAAGGCCTTGCGGTTGTCGTCCATCAGGGTGTGGTTTTCCCACGCTTCGGGGATCATCATCATCATCGCTTGCGCCAGCGGGTAGCCCGCCATCAGCAGCAGTTCCAGCGCGTTGTCGAAGCAGGCGGTGTCGGACTGGCCTTCATAGATCAGCGGGAACAGCTTCTGCAGGTCGTCGCCCAGCACGGCCGACTTCATCACGCCTTCGCGGGCGCGCATCCAGTTGAAGTTGCCCTTGACGGTGTTGATCTCGCCGTTGTGGGCGATCAGGCGGTAGGGGTGGGCCAGCGGCCATTCCGGGAAGGTGTTGGTGGAGAAACGCTGGTGCACCAGCGCCAGCGCCGAGATGCAGCGCGGATCCTGCAGGTCTTTATAGTAGACGCCCACCTGGTCGGCCAGCAGCAGGCCCTTGTAGACCACGGTGCGGGCCGACATCGACGGCACGAAGAATTCCTTGCCGTGGATCAGTTTCAGCGCCTGGATGGCGTGGCCGGACGATTTGCGTATCACATACAGTTTGCGCTCCAGCGCGTCGGTGACCATGATGTCCGGGCCGCGGCCGATGAAGATCTGGCGGATGATGGGTTCCTTGGCGCGCACGGTGGGCGACATCGGCATGTCGTAGTCCACCGGCACATTGCGCCAGCCCAGCACGACCTGGCCTTCGATGCGCACGGCGCGCTCGATTTCCTGTTCGCAAGCGATGCGGGACGCGTTTTCCTTCGGCAGGAAGACCATGCCCACGCCGTATTCGCCTGGCGGCGGCAGTTCCACGCCCTGCTTGGCCATTTCGTCGCGGTAGTACTGGTCCGGGATCTGGATCAGGATGCCGGCGCCGTCGCCCATCAGCGCGTCCGCGCCGACCGCACCCCGGTGGTCCAGGTTCTTCAGGATCAGCAGACCCTGTTCCACGATGGAATGGCTCTTGTTGCCCTTGATGTGGGCGACGAAACCGACGCCGCAAGCGTCATGTTCATTGGCTGGGTCGTACAAACCTTGCGAAATCATGCGTTTCTCCACTGCTGATAACTATCGAAAGCTCAGAGTAGTGCAATGCACAAAAAAACTCAACCAGAACAATTAGGGTCGGAGTCGAATTAATTTTTTACGCGTCGGTTTAAATTTTAATTAGGGACACAGTCAATCCTCACTCTGGGCAGGCGCGGTTTTCTTAAACGGGCGGCCGCGCTTGGCCGGCAGCACCTGGCGTTTGACGCGGTTTTGCAGCTCGGTCTTGAAGCGTTCCGAGCCCAGCGGCCAGCCTTTGAGCACGGCCCCCTCCACAATGGCGATCTGTTCGGCGGACAGGTCGGCGCCCGCCAGCTCCTTGTAGGCGGCCTCGCGCTGGAAGGGGGTGTTGCCCAGCGCCCAGTACAGCGCGTGGTCGGTCACCACCGGATCGGAGCGCACGCCGGTGTGGTGGGCGTAGCTGGACCAGGCATAGTCCTCGGGCCGGCCCGCCAGCCCGCCGCGCACCGGCAGGAACTCGATATAGCGGCTATTGCTCATCAGATAGGACTCGGCGTCGATGACCGAGGTTTTGTAGCGCCCCTGCCACAGCGTGCCGGCGCGGGCGTATTTCTGGTTGAAGTAGGGCACGTAGTAGCGGCCTATCCACTGCATCATCAGGCCCAGGCCGTCCTCGTCGCTGGGCGTGAGCAGGAAATGCAGCTCGTTCGGCGTCAATACATAGGCGTGCACGGCCACTTTCCAGTTCCTGGCGGCGCTGCGCAGCCAGCCGAGGAAGGCCGTGTAGTCGTCGGCGTCCTGGAACATGGCCTGGCCGTTCAGGCCGCGCTGGACCACGTGGTGGGGCTGGAAAGGGACGATGAGGCGGGGCAAGCGGGCCATAAAATGCGGGGAGGTAGTCTCGGGAGCCCCGATACTACCGCATTCGCAGCACTATGTCCCCATTTATTCGGCAATGAGAAAAAATCGGCTCGACTCTGTCCCTTTTTATCAGGAAACGGCCAGGGCGCGCCGGCGGGACGGCTGCCCGGCCAGCCGGAACACGCTCACGGCGGAGGCCAGCGCCTGGCTCTGGTCCTGCAGGGCGGCGGCGGCGGCGGCCGCTTCCTCGACCAGGGCGGCGTTCTGCTGCGTCACCTGGTCCATCTGCGAGATGGCGCGGTTGATCTGCTCGATGCCGCTGGTCTGCTCCACGCTGGCGGCCGTGATCTCGCCGATGATGTCGCTCACACGCTGCACATTGACCACGATTTCCTCCATGGTGCTGCCGGCCTGGTCCACCAGGCGCGCCCCGGTGGACACTTTTTCCACCGAATCGCCGATCAGCACCTTGATTTCGCGCGCCGCCGCCGCGCTGCGCTGGGCCAGGTTGCGCACCTCGGTGGCCACCACGGCGAAGCCGCGGCCCTGCTCGCCGGCGCGCGCCGCTTCCACCGCCGCGTTCAAGGCCAGGATATTGGTCTGGAAGGCTATGCCGTCGATGACGCCGATGATGTCGACGATTTTGTGCGCGGACGCGTTGATCATGCCCATGGTGTCGACCACCTGGCTGACCACGGCGCCGCCGCGCTGCGCCACGTCCGAAGCCGACAGCGCCAGCGTGTGGGCCTGGCGCGAGTTGTCGCCGTTCTGCTTGACGGTGGCGGTCAGCTCTTCCATGGAGGAAGCGGTCTGCTGCAGCGAACTGGCTTGCTGCTCGGTGCGCGCCGACAGGTTCAGGTTGCCGCTGGCGATCTCGCCGGACGCGGTGGCGATGGTCTCGGTGCCGCCGCGCACCTGGCCGACGATGCTGACCAGACTGGCGTTCATGTCCTTCAGCGCCTGCAGCAGCTGGCCGGTTTCGTCGCTGCTGGCCACCGTGATGTCGCTGCTCAGGTCGCCGGCCGCCACGGTTTGCGCCACGCGGACGGCCTGCCCCAGCGGCGCGGTGATCGAGCGCGTCAGCATGACGGCGAACCAGCTGCCCAGCAGCAGGACGCCGCCGGCCGTGAGCAGCAGGAACAGGCGGCCGTCGCGGAACTGCTGCTGCACCTGCGCCGCCAGCACGCGGCCGACCCCGGCCTCGTGCTCGCCGATGCGCTCGACGGCCTCCTGGTAGGCCGCGAACTGCGGCTCGAGCTGGCTGTCGACCATGCTGCGGGCGCCGTCGGCGTCGCCGCCCTTCTTGAGGGCGAACACGGCGTCGCGGGTGGCGGCGTAGCGCTTGCGCACCACGGCCACCGCGTCGAGCAGGCGCAATTCCTCGCTGCTGGACAGCAGCGGCTCCAATTGCTTCTGGATGGCGTTGACGCGCGCGCGGGTGGCGGCGGCCTTGTCGGCTTCGGCCTTCGATTCGACCTGTTCGGTATTGCGCGCAAAGGCGATCACCCGCACGCCGCTCACGCTGATCAGGTTGTGCCACTCGGCGGTCAGGCGCTCCTTGAGCATGGCGCTGCCGACCATTTCCTCGCTCAGCTGCCCCACCGCCTGCAAGCGCCAGATGCCCGCCGCCGCCATCAGCAGCATCATCAGCATGACGATGCCAAAGCCGCCGCCGAGGCGGGTACCGATATTCAGATTCCGTAGTTTCATCACACCCGTCTCCCGTGAGGACGCGCCGCCACCAACCCCGGACCAAAGGCGGCGCCTGGAAACCCATAGTAGGTGATATGGAACTACTGGAAACTATCGAAATGTCACGCCGCGCACCGGCGGCGTCACAAACTCAGGAGAGGTTGAAGCTGGCGGACAGGCTGTAGCCTTCGCCGTAGGCGCTGCGCAGGGGCAGATCCTCGCCCAGGCCGCTGCGCGCCTTCTTGCGCAGGCGGTACACCAGCATGTCCACGCGGCGGCCGGCGTCCGGGTCGTCGCCGCCTATGCCGGCCACGATGACCTGGCGCGGCACCGGACGGGTGTTAATCGTCAGCAGGTGCAGGAAGTTGCACTCTTTTTCCGTCAGCGTGATGGCCTGGCCCTGCAGCTCCAGCAGGCGGGCGCTGACTTTCAACGTCCACTTGTTGATCACGGGCGCGGGTTCCTGCGGGCCGACGCGGCGGTCCAGCGCCTCGATATGGGCGGCCAGTTCCGGGAACTTGATGGGCTTGGTCAGATAATGGTCGGCGCCCAGGCGCAGGCCCAGGATGCGGTTGTCGAAGGCCACGCGGCCGGTCAGCACCAGCAGGCCGATGTGCGGATACAGCTGGCGCATGCGCGGAATGACGTTGAAGCCGTCCTCGTCCGGCAGGCCCAGGTCGAGCACCACCACGCCAACGTTGCCTTGGCTGAGGGCCGACCACATGTCGCCGGCGTTGTTGGTGATGTGGACTTCGTGTTCAAGCTCAGTCAGGAACTCCGCCATTTCTTCGGCGTAGTCCAGATTGTCTTCCACGATCAGTATTTGCGTCATTGATGCGCCAATCTCTAAATGGTTGCAAGCCGAAGCTTGCGTGCGAGAATTATCACGGTTGCAATCGCGCGGCGCAAGGTTTTTCCCGGCTCACGCCGGTATAGGCAGCCAAATCCGAAATTTCTTGCCGCTTTCAGCAAAATTTTCCACTGTCAGCGTGCCGCCGTGGACTTCCACCACCGCGCGCGCCATGTACAAGCCCAGGCCGGAGCCCGGCGTGCCGGCGGCGGCGCGGCCGCGGAAGCCTTTCTCGAACAGCTTACCGACTTCGTCCTCCGGTATGCCAGCCCCCAGGTCCGATACCGACAACTCTATGCCGCCTTCTGTTGCTTTTTTGCCGACAAGCGTTATCTCGCAGCCATCTTCCGTGTATTTAATGGCATTGTCGAGCAAGATATCGAGCACCAGGCGCAGGCCGGCCGGGTCGCAGCGCATCCACTGCGGCAGGCCCTGCTCCACCACGCGGATGGCGGCGCGGCGCGCACCGGCCTGCCCGGCGGCATTCTCCAGCAGCGCCAGCGGCGACACCTCGTTCGGCTGGCGTTTGCGGCCTATGCTGGCCATGCGCTCGGGCGACAGGTATTCGTCCAGCATGCCCAGCAGGCGGTCGACCGCCGTCTGGATCTTGGTGTAGCGCTTGCGGGTGGCTTCGTCGTGGTGCGCGCCCGTCATTTCCAGGCGCTGGATGGCGCCGTCTATGGTGGACAGCGGGGTGCGGAACTCGTGCGACAGCATGGACGCGAATTTCTTCTGCTGCGCCTGCCAGTCCTGGCGCTCGCTCACGTCGCGCACCGAGCCGGACAAGGCGACCGGGATGCCGACCGGGTCCAGCACCAGCACGGACTCGATTTCCACCGGGACCAGATGGCCGTCCGCATGCGGCAGGTCCAGCTCGCGCGTCACGCGCGCGCGGCTGCGCTCGCCGGCGGCAAAGCGCTCCAGGCGCAGCGGCAGGTCGGCCGCCAGCTGGTCCGACAGCGCCTGCGCCTGCGCCAGCGTGTAGCCGAAGCGGCGCCCGGCAGCCGGGCTCAGGTACCGGATGCGGCCGTGGCTGCCGTCCCGCAGGTCCAGCAGGAAGTGCACTTCGCTGCTGTGGTCAAGGATGAGCTTGTGCAGTTCGCCGGCGTCGTCCATGGCCTAGTCCGCCAGCGGGGCGAAGATCTGCTGCAGGTCTTCCTGCGTCAGCGCCATCTTCTGCGACTCGCCCTCGGCCAGGATGGACTGCGCCAGGTCGGATTTTTTCTGCTGCAGCACCTGGATTTTCTCCTCCAGCGTGCCTTTCGCGATCAGCTTGTACACGAACACCGGCTTGTCCTGCCCGATGCGCCAGGCGCGGTCGGTGGCCTGGTTCTCGGCCGCCGGGTTCCACCACGGGTCGTAGTGGATGACGGTGTCGGCCGCCGTCAGGTTCAGGCCCACGCCGCCGGCTTTCAGGCTGATCAGGAAAATCGGCACCGCGCCCTGCTGGAAGGCGGCCACCTGGGCGCTGCGGTCCTTGGTCTCGCCGGTCAGCAGCGCATACGGGATGTCGCGCAGCTCGAGCTCCTCCTCGATCAGCTCCAGCATCGAGGTGAACTGCGAAAACACCAGGATCTTGCGGTCTTCCTCCAGCAAATCCTCCACCATCTGCATCAAATCGGTCAGCTTGGCCGAACCGGCGGTCTGCTTTTTCGACGGCAGCGACTTCACCAGGCGCGGATCGCAGCACACCTGGCGCAGCTTGAGCAGCGCTTCCAGGATGACGATCTGGCTGCGCGCCACGCCCTTGCGGTCGATTTCCTCGCGCACTTTCTGGTCCATGGCCAGGCGCACGGTTTCGTACAGGTCGCGCTGGGCGCCGGTCAGCTCCACCTTGCGCACCATCTCGGTCTTGGCCGGCAATTCCTTGGCCACATTGTCCTTGGTACGGCGCAGCAGGAAGGGTTTGATGCGGCGGTTCAGCAGCGCGCGGCGCTGCGGGTCGTCCTGGCGCTCGATCGGATGGCGGAACTGGGCGTTGAAGGATTTTTCGTCGCCCAGCAGGCCCGGCAGCAGGAAGTGGAACTGCGACCACAGCTCGCCCAGGTGGTTCTCGAGCGGCGTGCCGGACAGGCACAGGCGGTGCTTGGCCTTCAGCAGGCCGGCGCTCTGGGCCGCCTTGGAGCGGGTGTTCTTGATGTAGTGCGACTCGTCCAGGATGACCATGTGGAACTCCTGCTCGCGCAGCTTTTCCTCGTCGCGCGGCAGCAGCGCATAGGTGGTCAGCACCAGGTCGGACTGCTGGATCTGCTCGAACTGCTGCATGCGGTCCTTGCCTTGCAGCAGCAGCACGCGCAGGTCGGGCGCGAAGTGCGCGGCCTCGTCCTGCCAATTGCCCATCAGGCTGGTCGGCGCGATCACCAGCACCGGATGCGTCAGGCGGCCGGCCTCTTTTTCCACCAGGATGTGGGCCAGGGTCTGCACCGTCTTGCCCAGGCCCATGTCGTCGGCCAGGATGCCGGCCAGGTTGTATTCGCGCAGGAACTGCATCCACGCCAGGCCGTCGGCCTGGTAATCGCGCAGCGTGGCGCGCAGTCCAGCCGGAGTGGGCACTCGCTTCACCGTGGTGAACTGGTTCAGCTTGCGGCCCATGTCGCGCAATTCCTCGCCGCCGGTCCATTCGAAGTCGACGCTGCGGGCCAGCTCGTCCAGGCGGGCCGCGTCCAGCGTGGCCATGTGGACGGCGTGCTTGATCTTGTCGTTGAAGTAGAGCTCGCCCAGCGTGGCCAGGATGGGCTTGACCCGGTTCCACGGCAGCGCCACGCGGGTGCCGTCGGGCAGCGTGGCCAGCATCTGGTCTTCCTCGGCATGGCCGGCCAGCGTCTTCAGGCTGAAGTCCAGCGGGGCGTTGCGTATCATGTGCACCAGCACCGGCAGCAGCGGAATGCGTGCGCCGTCCACCGTGATGCCCAGCTCCAGGTCGAACCAGGCGTTGCCGCCGTCGGCGTCGTCCGGCTCCACCTCGGCGTACCAGCCGTCCACCGCGCTCACGTCATAGCGGTACTTGGCCGATTTTTCCACCTGCCAGCCCTGCGCCAGCAGTTCGTCCACGCCGTCGGCGGCAAAGCGCAGCCAGTCGGCCTGGCCGGCCAGCAGCAGGCCGCCGCGCACGCTCGACAGCGGCAGCGCGCCGGGCTTGCGGAAGCCCAGCCCGTTCAAGGTGGCCAGGGCGTCCGCCTCGGCCTGCTCGTCGCGCTGTATCACCTCGGTCACGTCGCCGCGCTGGCGCACCACGCGCTGCGACGGATCGAAGGAGACGCGCTCGCCGTCGTAGTCATAGGACAGCACGGCGTAGTCGTGCCAGCGCTGGGTGCTGCCGTCGGACAGCATGGCCGCGTCCAGCACCAGGATGGGGCGCGGCTTGACGTCTTGGCGGATGCGCTGCGGCAACGGCTGCGGCAGCGGCATCAGCTGCTGCAGGCCGTGCGCCAGCAGCAGCTGGGACACGCGCAGCTTGTCGTTGCTGGTGAGCAAAGGCGCCTGCGCCACCAGCGCCTGCAGCTCGGCCAGAGGAATCTCGGCGCCGCCCTGGTTCAGGAACAGCTCGCCGCACGACAGGTTGTCGATATACCACGGCGGCTCGGTCGGCAGCATGTAGTCGATCTGGTCGGCGCCGTGGTGGCGCGCGCCCTCGGGCGGCTCCACCGCCCAGCCCAGGCGCAGGCCCTTGCCCTCCTCGCGCCATGCCAGGTTGGCCTGGCGCAGGGGGCCGAACTTCATCGGGTAGACCAGGCCGTTGCCCACGTCGGCCCAGGAATTGGCCCACAGCAGCTTGTCCTGCTCGGCCAGCATGGTCAGCAGGGCCGCGCCTATCTTGCCGCGCGGCTCGGTGGCGGTGCCGGTCTGGGAATTCGGGCCGCTGCGCATGGCAACGAAGAAACGTATCAAATCGTCATCGCCGGCCGCCAGGAAGCTGGGCGGGGCCGACAGCAGCGAGAACACCTCGCTCACCGGGGTGGCGGCGGCCACGTCGCCGTTCGGCCGCAGCCGCGCCTTGTACAGGCACAGCGCCACGTGGCGGCCGCCGCTGGTGGGCGCCAGCACATAGATCAGCTTGTATTGCGGCTGCGCCTGCTTGGGATCGGGTTCGGCGGCCAGCAGCTTGGCTTTCGGATGCGCGGCAGCGTCCACCCGTTGCAGCCAGGTGGCCACGGCATAGGGCAGCTGCGGAGCAGGCGCCGATGCGGGAGCGGGGGCCTGGGCCGGTGCGGTGGGGGTTTCGCGCGTTTCGTCGCGGGTCAAATCCATAGTGCGCATTATCTGTACAAATATTACTGATCGATGACGGTTTGAAGGCGGTTCAAAAACTGCAACATGCAATATTATCCGGTTTAACCGAACTCTTGTTTGTGTTTCTTCCAACATAGGGCGTAGCATTTGGCGCATGGCCGTGGTTTGAGTATGATTCCGGCCTGGTCACCACAGGAATCTAGCTCATGCTGCCTACCATCGAACAACGCCTTGCCATCGAACTGGCCGCCAAGCCGGCCCAGGTTGCCGCCGCCGTCGCCCTGCTGGACGAAGGCGCCACCGTGCCCTTTATCGCGCGCTACCGCAAGGAAGCCACCGGCGGCCTGGACGATATCCAGCTGCGCCTGCTGGAGGAGCGCCTGCGCTATCTGCGCGAGCTGGAGGACCGCCGCGCCGCCATCGTGGCGTCGATCACTGAGCAGAACAAAATGACGCCGGCCCTGCTGGACGCCGTGATGCACGCCGAAGACAAGACCCGTCTGGAAGATTTGTATCTTCCGTACAAACAAAAACGCCGCACCAAGGCCCAGATCGCCATCGAGGCGGGCCTGATGCCGCTGGCCGACGCCCTGCTGGCCAACCCGGAACTGACGCCGGAAACGGAAGCGGCCGCCTATCTGCGCGAGCCCTTCACCACGCCGGACGGCAACAATCCGGGCGTGGCCGACACCAAGGCGGCGCTGGACGGCGCGCGCCAGGTGCTGATGGAACGCTTCGCCGAGGACGCCACGCTGCTGCAGTCGCTGCGCGAATATGTGACCGATCATGGGATAGTTGAGTCCAAAGTCGTGGAAGGCAAGCAGGAAGAAGGCGAAAAATTCGCCGACTACTTCGACTACTCGGAAACCATAGGCACCGTGCCCTCGCACCGCGCCCTGGCGCTGCTGCGCGGCCGCCGCGAAGGCATCCTGGACGTGACCCTGCGCCTGGACACCGAAGCCGAGAAACCGAAGTGGGACGCGCCACACAATCCCTGCGAAAGCCGCATCTCGGCCCGCTTCGGCATCAAGAGCGCCGGCCGCCCGGCCGACAAATGGCTGGCCGACACGGCGCGCTGGACCTGGCGCGTGAAAAGCTTTATGCACCTGGAAAGCGAACTGATGGGCGCGCTGCGCGAACGTTCCGAGACCGACGCCATCAATGTCTTCGCCACCAATCTGAAAGCCCTGCTGCTGGCGGCCCCGGCCGGCCAGCGCGCCACCATGGGCCTGGACCCCGGCCTGCGCACCGGCGTCAAGGTCGCCGTGGTCGATTCGACCGGCAAAGTGGTCGAACATGCCACCATCTACCCGCATCAGCCCCGCAACGACTGGGACGGCGCCTTGCACACCCTGGCCAAGCTGGCCGCCAGACACAATGTCTCCCTGATTTCCATCGGCAATGGCACCGCCTCGCGCGAAACCGACAAATTGGCGCAGGATCTGATCAAGATGCTGCCGGAACAGAAGCTGACCAAGATCGTCGTCTCCGAAGCGGGCGCGTCGGTGTACTCGGCCTCCGAATTCGCCTCGCGCGAGCTGCCGGACCTGGACGTGTCCATCCGCGGCGCCGTGTCGATTGCGCGCCGCCTGCAGGACCCGCTGGCCGAACTGGTGAAGATCGACCCGAAATCCATCGGCGTGGGCCAGTACCAGCACGACGTGAGCCAGTCGCAGCTGGCGCGCTCGCTGGACGCCGTGGTGGAGGACTGCGTGAACGCGGTGGGCGTGGACGTCAACACCGCCTCGGCGCCGCTGCTGGCGCGCGTGTCCGGCCTGTCGGCCAGCGTGGCGCAGAGCATCGTCACTTACCGCGACAGCAAGGGCGCCTTCACCTCGCGCGCCGGCCTGAAGAACGTGCCGCGCCTGGGCGACAAGACGTTTGAGCAGGCGGCCGGCTTCCTGCGCGTGGTGGGCGGCGACAACCCGCTGGACGCCTCGGCGGTGCACCCGGAATCCTACCCGCTGGTGGAAAAAATCCTGGGCGACCTGAAAAAAGACATCAAGGGCGTGATCGGCGACAGCGGCCTGATCAAGTCGCTGAATCCCGCCAAGTACGCGGACGACAAGTTCGGCGTGCCCACCGTGACCGACATCCTGAAGGAACTGGAAAAGCCCGGCCGCGACCCGCGCCCCGAGTTCACCACCGCCACCTTCAAGGACGGCGTGGAAGAAATCAGCGACCTGCGTCCGGACATGATTCTCGAAGGCGTGGTCACCAACGTCGCAGCCTTCGGCGCCTTCGTCGACATCGGCGTGCACCAGGACGGCCTGGTGCACATCTCCGCGCTGTCCAACACCTTCGTGAAAGACCCGCACACGGTGGTCAAAGCCGGCCAGGTGGTGAAGGTGAAGGTGCTGGAAGTGGACCCCAAGCGCAAGCGCATTGCGCTGACCATGCGCCTGAGCGACAGCGCGCCGGCCGCCGGCAGCAAGCCCGAGCAGCGCGCCGACCGCGGCGACCGCCGCGCCATGGGGCAGCAGCAGAAGAACCAAAGCCGCGAACCGGCCATCGCCGGCTCCATGGCCGCCGCCTTCGCCAAGCTGCGCGGCTAAGCAGCCCACCCTAGCCGGGGTCAGTTCTGTCATCGCGTCACGGCCTCATCCATTGAACGGCTGGGCTCGTGAGGCGATGGTGGAACTGACCCCGATTGTTGAGCTCGCTGGCGCTACAGGCGCTACAGTTGCTTCAGCGCCGCCATGCGCAGGCCGAGCTTGATGCAGCCGTACAGGCACAGCAGCGCGGCGGCGGCGCCCAGCCACAGCACCGCCAGGCCGGTGCCCTGGAAGGCGGCGTCCTGGCCGGCCAGCGCGGCCAGGTAGTTGCGGTGCGAAACAATCATCGGCACTTGCGCGATCAGCGCCAGGCCCAGCGGCAGCAGGATGCGGCCGTTCCTGGCCAGCTTGCCGGCCGTGTCGGTGAAGATTTCGGGCGTCGCGCCCGCCTGGCGCGCCTTGCGCCAGCAGTGCCAGCCCATGGTGCTGGCCACATGTTCCCAGCCCGCGTCGCGGAACAGCTGCAGGTAGTGCGGCGTGCCCTTCTGTACGTCCCAGCGGTAGACCATGTCGGCCGGCGCGCCGCGCACAAAGGTGTGCATGCCGATGGCGTTGGTGGCGCGCAGATGCAGGCCCTCGCGCGCCATGCGCTCCAGCCACTGCTGGTGTTCTTCGTCCTGCCACACGAACCACAGTTTGTACTTCCGTACCACGCTTGCGCTCATTTCGTCTCTCCAGCCGCGTTCAGCAATGCGCGTGCATTGCCCACCATGATTTCCAGGCGCCGCACCTGCTCCGCCAGCACGGCCCTGCCCAGTTCCGTCAGCGCGTACACCTTGCGCCGCTCCTCTTCCGCCACCTTGACGATCAGCGCCTGCTTTTCCAGCGCGCCAAACACGCCGTACAGCGTGCCCGGCCCCAGCGTGACGCTGCCGCCGCTCATCGCTTCCACCTTTTGCATGATGGCGTAGCCGTGCAAAGGCTCATTGAGCGCCAGCATCACGTAGAACGTCGCTTCCGAAAGGGGCAGATACTTCGAAAAATGAATGTCCGGCATCGCCAGTCCTTGTATCGTGTCACGATATATCGACTATCGATATAGCGATTAACGACATAATAGCGCGTAATTTCGCCGTGTCAAGCACGCGGGGGCCGCATTTCTTATAAAATGTCGGCATCTATTCAATTTCCCCCGAGGCAGCAATGAGCGACGTACAAACCTGGATCAAAGAAACCGTGACCAACACGCCTGTGGTCCTGTTCATGAAGGGCACCGCCCAGTTCCCGCAGTGCGGCTTTTCCGGCCGCGCCATCCAGATCCTGAAGGCGTGCGGCGTGGAGAATATCGCCACCGTGAACGTGCTGGACGATCCTGAAGTCCGCCAGGGCATCAAGGAATACTCGAACTGGCCGACCATTCCCCAGCTCTACGTCAAGGGCGAGTTCATCGGCGGTTCGGACATCATGAACGAGATGTTCGAGTCGGGCGAACTGAAGGCCCTGCTGGATGCCTGATCGCCCGCAGCGGCTCGTCATCGCCATCACCGGCGCCACCGGCGCCGTGTATGGGGTGCGGCTGCTGCAAGTGCTGAAGGACCTGCCCTCCGTCGAGAGCCACCTCGTGGTCTCGGACGCGGCCGTGCTGACGCTGCACCAGGAAACCGGCCTGCAGCGCAAGGAGGTGGAGGCGCTGGCCGACGTGGTGCACAAGCAGCACAATATCGGCGCGTCCATCGCCAGCGGGTCGTTCCAATCGGATGGGATGATCATCGCGCCGTGCTCGATGAAGACGCTGGCGTCGGTGGCGCATGGCCTGTCGGACAATCTGGTCGCGCGCGCGGCGGATGTGGTGCTCAAGGAGCGCCGCCGGCTGGTGCTGATGGTGCGCGAAACGCCGTTCAACCTGGCGCACCTGCGCAATATGACGGCCGTCACCGAAATGGGCGGCATTATCTTCCCGCCCCTGCCCAGTTTTTATCACCAGCCGCAGAGCATCGCCGACATGGTGGACCACACGGTGGCCCGCGTGCTCGACCTGTTCGGCCTGGAACACCAGCTGGCGCCGCGCTGGGGCGGCTTGGGCTAGCCTGCTTTAACTCTTCTCAAAGCTGCCGCTGGCACGCTTCAATTCCCTCGCTTCTTCCAGCATGCGCCGCTGTGCGATGCGCTTGCGCATCAATTCGGCATGGCGGGCGGCCGTCATCGGCGGGGCGGTCATCAGGTCTTTCAGCTGCGCTACATTGCTGTAGTTGTTTCTCATCAAGCGGCTCAATCCGGACTCCTGAAATAGCGCGTGCATTGCGCAGCCCTATTGTGCACCAATTCCGTTTCGAAACTGTGACAATTCGCTATCGGATCCCGAACATTCGGCGGAAACGCACGGATCCGCTTGATTGTGGCACACTCGTTCTTTAATTTATGAATCTATCAAGAACGGCGCGCTTCGTTGTTACTTTTGGTAGTTCACCCGCACCAGCATGCGAATAAATTCACGCGCGATCTGGCGGTGATGCTCGTCCAGACGCTGCAAATCGGCAATCAGTTTCACGTCGGCCGACTCGAAACGGGACAGGCCGCTGCCGCTGTCGCCGGCCGGGGCCGCCGTTTCCGGGCCGCCGAAACGCAGCCAATCGGCAGGAACACCCAGCCATTGGGCGATCATGCGCAGCTTTTCCTGCGTGGGAATGGCTTCGCCAACCAGCCATTTGCGCGCTGCGTGCACCGTTATGGGGCGTCCGTCAAAGCGAATGTTAAATTCGCGGGCCAGACGGGTTGGGCTGTCGGGAGAGTAGTGGGCGTTTTTCAGAGCCTGCTGCAAGCGCTGGCTAAAACTTTCGCGTTCGTTAGAAGAATTCATAGTGGCACTATTTCATATCATGCAATGAAAGTCAGTCTCTCGACGCACCAGACGAACTGTGTCAGCGGAGAACTTGATATTTAACATTGCTCATTCATTGGCGCCAGAGGCGCCCGCATATTGTCCAAATTTAATTTGTGATAAAGAATGATACGGCAAATTGAATTCAGACGTTTAATTTGTAGATTGAACGTTCGTTCGATAGCGATCTTACCCGGGATTGGCGCTTGCTTTGTAACATATCATGGCGAGATGCGTATTAGGCCGTCGCACGATACGCCATAGGCGGTCATCAATTGCCACCGACTGTACGTGCCGCGATGGGCTACAATGTATTTGACGTTACGTAAACGGAAGTTGAAGCCGATTTTATTAAAATGCCAACCTACACCATTACCGAACTGGCCCGCGAATTCGACATCACGGCGCGCGCCATCCGCTTTTACGAAGACCAGGGCCTGCTGAGCCCGTCGCGCGAAGGCGCCGGCGGCCGCAACCGCGTCTACACGCCGCGCGACCGCACCCGCCTCAAGCTGACGCTGCGCGGCAAGCGCCTCGGCTTGTCGCTGTCCGAAATCAAGAGCCTGGTCGACATGTATGAGTCGCCCAAGGACACCAGCGCCCAGATGCACCGCTTCCTGGGCGTGCTGAACCAGCACCGCGTGACGCTGGAACAGCAGCGCGAGGACATCGAAATGGCGCTGTCCGAGCTGACCGCCCACGAAGACGAATGCCGGCGCCTGCTGGCCGCCATCACCGAACCCCAGGCCACTTGACGTTTACGTTAACGTCACATCGGCGTATCATGGGCGCTTCACCACTCCAACCAGAAGAATGAGGACGACATGCTCCATCTCCCAGGCCTGACCTTTGACCACGGCGAAGACATCGCCGCCCTGCGCTCCGCCGTGCAGGAGTTCGCCGCCGCCGAAATCGCGCCGCGCGCCGCCGAGATCGACCGCAGCGACCAGTTCCCCATGGACCTGTGGCGCAAGATGGGCGACCTGGGCCTGCTGGGCATCACCGTGGGCGAGGAATACGGCGGCGCCAATATGGGCTACCTGGCCCACATCGTGGCGATGGAGGAGATTTCGCGCGCGTCCGCCTCGGTGGGCCTGTCCTACGGCGCGCATTCCAATCTGTGCGTGAACCAGATCAAGCGCAACGGCACCGAAGAGCAGAAGCAGAAATACCTGCCCAAGCTGATCTCGGGCGAGCACGTGGGCGCGCTGGCCATGTCCGAGCCGAACGCCGGTTCCGACGTGGTGAGCATGAAGCTGCGCGCCGACTGGAAGGGCGACCGCTGGGTGCTGAACGGCACCAAGATGTGGATCACCAACGGCCCCGACGCCGATGTGCTGGTGGTGTACGCCAAGAACGACCTGGAAGCCGGCCCGCGCGGCATGACGGCCTTCCTGATCGAAAAGAGTTTCAAGGGCTTCTCCGTCGCGCAGAAGCTGGACAAGCTGGGCATGCGCGGTTCGCACACCGGCGAACTGGTGTTCGAGGACTGCGAAGTGCCGGCCGAGAACGTACTGGGCGGCCTGGGCAAGGGCGTCAACGTGCTGATGTCCGGCCTGGACTTCGAGCGCACCGTGCTGTCCGGCGGCCCGCTGGGCATCATGCAGGCCTGCATGGACGCCGTGGTCCCCTACATCCACGACCGCAAGCAGTTCGGCCAGCCCATCGGCGAATTCCAGCTGATGCAGGGCAAGCTCGCCGATATGTACTCGACCATGATGGCGTGCAAGGCCTATGTCTACGCCGTGGGCCAGGCCTGCGACCGCGCGGCCTCGCCGGAAGCGGTGCGCCAGCTGCGCAAGGACGCCGCCGGCGCCATCCTGTACAGCGCCGAGAAAGCCACCTGGATGGCCGGCGAGGCGATCCAGACGCTGGGCGGCAACGGCTATATCAACGAGTATCCGGTCGGCCGCCTGTGGCGCGACGCCAAGCTGTACGAGATCGGCGCGGGCACCAGCGAAATCCGCCGCATGCTGATCGGCCGCGAACTGTTCGCGGAAACCAAGTAAGCTGCCAGAGCGCGATGTTGCCGGCCCGTCCATGATGAACCAGGCTGCATTCCCGAAACTGCTGTCTTCCCAGATAGCGTTCGACATCGCGCTCACCATCCGCGACGGCTTCGACAAGCATTACCGCCTGTTCCGCGCCACCAGCCAGCAGGCCAAGGCGCATTTCGAGCGCGGCGACTGGAAGGTGGCGCAGCAGGCGGCGCGCGAGCGCATCGGCTTCTACGACAAGCGGGTGCAGGAATGCGTGCACATGCTGGAGGACGAATACGCGCCGGAAGACCTGAGCGACGAGGTGTGGCGCGAATGCAAGCTGCACTTCATCGGCCTGCTGTCCGGCCACAAGCAGCCGGAGCTGGCCGAGACCTTCTTCAACTCGGTGTGCTGCAACATCCTGCACCGCAGCTATTTCCACAACGAGTTCATCTTTGTGCGGCCGGTGGTGTCCACCGAGTACATCGAAACCGAGGAAGCGGCGCCCACCTACCGCATGTACTACCCCGGCACGGACGGCCTGCGCGAAACGCTCAGCCGCATCGTCACCGACTTCCGGCTCAATGCGCGCTACTCCAACCTGGAGCGCGACGTGGAGCAGGTCGAGTCCCGCCTGCGCCAGCTGTTCGGCGCCGAAACGCTGGAGCCCAACCACCAGATCCAGGTGCTGTCCAATCTGTTCTTCCGCAACAAGGGCGCCTACATCGTCGGCAAGGGCATCAACGGGGCGCGCGAATATCCCTTCGTGGTGCCCATCCTGCACAACCGGCACGGCGAGCTGGTGCTCGACACGGTGCTGTTCGACCAGGAACAGATCATCATCCTGTTCTCGTTTACGCGCGCCTACTTCCTGGTGGACATGGAAGTGCCATCGGCCTATGTGCAGTTCATCCGCACGCTGCTGCCGCGCAAGCCGCGCAGCGAGATCTACACCATCCTCGGCCTGCAGAAGCAGGGCAAGACGCTGTTCTACCGCGACTACCTGCAGCACCTCAAGCATTCGTCCGACCAGTTCGGCGCGGCGCCCGGCATACGCGGCCTGGTGATGCTGGTGTTCGCGCTGCCGTCCTTCCCCTATGTGTTCAAGCTGATCAAGGATTTCTTCCCGGCGCCCAAGGACACCACGCGCGCGCTGGTGAAGGAAAAATACCTGCTGGTGAAACACCACGACCGCGTGGGCCGCATGGCCGACACGCTGGAGTATTCCAACGTGGCCTTCCCGCGCCACCGCATGAAGGAGGAGCTGATCGCCGAGATCCGCCAGCACGCGCCTTCGCTGCTGGAGGAGGACGGCGACAACATCGTCATCAAGCACCTGTACATCGAGCGCCGCATGGTGCCGCTGAATATCTGGCTGACGCACGCCGAGCAGCAGGGCGACGAGGCCCGCATCGAGCACGGCGTGCTGGAATACGGCAACGCCATCAAGGAGCTGGTGGCGGCCAATATCTTCCCGGGCGATATGCTGTACAAGAACTTCGGCGTGACCCGCCACAAGCGCGTGGTGTTCTACGACTACGACGAAATCGAATACATCACCGACTGCGTGTTCCGCGACATCCCCGAGGCCCGCACCGAGGAGGAGGAGATGGCCGCCGAGCCGTGGTACCACGTCGGCCCGCACGACGTGTTCCCCGAGCAGTTCGGCCGCTTCTTGCTGGGCAACGCGAAGATCCGCAAGTATTTCATGCTGCACCACGCCGACCTGTTCACGCGCGAGTTCTGGCAGCGGCGCAAGGAGCGCATCCAGGCCGGCATCGTGGAAGACGTGTTCCCCTATCCGCAGCACATCCGTTTTTCTTACCAGGGCACCCCTGCCATCCCATCCGCGGCGCATGTTGCGCCCACCTTACTGGAGACCAGTGAAAATGAATGATCCTATCGTTATCGTGGGCGCAGCCCGCACCCCCATGGGCGCCTTCCAGGGCGACTTCTCGGCCAAGAGCGCGCACGACCTGGGCGCCGTCGCCATCCAGGCCGCCGTCGAGCGTTCCGGCGTGGCGCCGGCCGCCGTCGAACACGTCTACTTCGGCAACTGCCTGATGGCGGGCCAGGGCCAGGCGCCTGCGCGCCAGGCGCTGCTCAAAGCGGGCCTGCCCACGTCCACCGGCGCGGTCACGCTGTCGAAAATGTGCGGCTCGGCCATGCAGGCCGCCATCTACGCCTACGACGCGCTGGCGGCCGGCAGCGCCGACGTGATCGTGGCCGGCGGCATGGAGTCCATGACCAACGCGCCCTACATCATTCCCAAGGCGCGCGGCGGCTACCGCATCGGCCACGGCATGATGTTCGACCACATGATGTACGACGGCCTGGAAGACGCCTACTCGCGCAACGAGAAAACCGGCGAAGGCCGCTCCATGGGCACCTTCGCCGAAGAGTGCTCGGCCAAGTACCAGTTCTCGCGCGAAGACCAGGACAGCTTCGCCATCGAGTCCGTCAAGCGCGCGCAGGCCGCCACCAATGAAGGCTGGTTCAAGTGGGAAATGGCGCCCGTCACCGTGACCAGCCGCGCAGGCGACACCGTGATAGACAAAGACGAAGGCCCGCTGAAAGCCAAGATCGACAAGATCCCTACGCTGCGCACCGCCTTCAAGAAGGACGGCACCATCACCGCCGCCTCGTCCTCGTCCATCAACGACGGCGCCGCCGCGCTGGTGATGATGCGCGAATCGACCGCCAAGGCGCAGGGCCTGACCCCGATCGCCAGGGTGCTGGGCCACGCCACCAACGCGCTGGCGCCGGACCAGTTCACGGTGGCCCCGATCGGCGCCATCGAGAAGCTGTTCAAGAAGACCGGCTGGAGCGCCAGGGACGTGGACCTGTTCGAGATCAACGAAGCCTTCGCGGCCGTGCCCATGGCCGCCATGCGCGACCTGGACATCCCGCACAGCAAGGTGAACGTGCACGGCGGCGCCTGCGCGCTGGGCCACCCTATCGGCGCATCGGGCGCGCGCATCGTGGTCACGCTGATCGGCGCGCTCAAGCGCACCGGCGGCAAGCGCGGCGTGGCGGCGCTGTGCATAGGCGGCGGCGAAGCCACCGCCATGGCCATCGAGCTGGTGTAAGCATGCCGGCCGTACTCATCATCGGCGCTTCGCGCGGCATAGGCCACGAGCTGGCGCGCCAGTACCTGGCGGACGGCTGGCGCGTGATCGCCACCGCCCGCAAGCCGGACGACGTGGCGGAGCTGGCCGGCATGGGTGCGGAAACGCACACGCTGGACGTGACCAATGTGGAAGCGGTGGCCGGCCTGGGCTGGAAGCTGGACGGCGAGCAGCTGGACGTGGCCATCCTGAACGCGGGCGTGTACGGCCCGCGCCATGACGGCTTTCCGGTGCAGAACGACTTCGACATGGTGATGCACACCAATGTGCTGGCGGCGATGCGGCTGCTGCCCATCCTGGCGCCGCTGGTGTGCGCCGCAGGCAAGCGCACCGGCGGCAAGCTGGCGGTGCTGTCTTCGCGCATGGGCTCCCTGGCGGAGCGCAGCAGCGCGGGCGGCTCGCTGTACCGCGCCAGCAAGGCGGCGCTGAACTCCGTGCTGATCGACACCGCGCTCACCTTCGGCAACAAGGGCTGCACCTGCGTGGCCCTGCATCCGGGCTGGGTGCGCACCGAGATGGGCGGCGGCGGGGCGGACATCGCCGTTGAAGAAAGCGCCAGCGGCATCCGCCACACGCTCGATACGCTGCAGGGCTCCACGCAAGCCGTGTTCCGCAACTACGATGGCACGCCTATCGCCTGGTAACCCCGCAACACTACGAAAGCACAGAATGATACTGAGCGAAGAACACCAAATGATACGAGACGCCCTGCGCAGCTTTTCGCAGGAGCGCCTGGCGCCCAACGCGGCGCGCTGGGACAAGGAACACCACTTTCCGAAAGAGGAACTGAAGGAGCTGGCCGCGCTGGGCGCGTTCGGCGTGGCGGTGCCGGAGGAGCTGGGCGGCGCGGGGCTGGACTATGTGTCCCTGGCCCTGGTGCTGGAGGAAATCGCGGCCGGCGACGGCGGCACGTCCACCGTCATCTCGGTCAACAACTGCCCGGTGTGCAGCATCGCCATGATGTACGCCAACGAGCAGCAGAAGCAGCAGTGGCTGCGCCCATTGGCGCAGGGCGACATGCTGGGCGCGTTCTGCCTGACCGAGCCGCACACCGGCTCGGACGCGGCGGCGCTGCGCACCACCGCAACACGGGTCAAGGACAGCGATGGCGACGGCTACGTGATCAACGGCGTCAAGCAGTTCATCACCAGCGGCAAATACGCCGACGTGGCCATCGTCATGGCCGTCACCGACAAGGCGGCCGGCAAGAAGGGCATCAGCGCCTTCTGGGTGCCGACCAGCGCGCCCGGCTATATCGTGGCGGGCCTGGAGCAGAAGATGGGCCAGCACTCGTCGGACACGGCGCAGATCCTGTTCGAGAATTGCCGCATTCCGGCCGCCAACCTGATCGGCGAGGAAGGCATGGGCTACAAGATCGCCCTGTCAGGCCTGGAGGGCGGCCGCATCGGCATCGCTTCGCAGTCGGTGGGCATGGCGCGCGCGGCCTACGAGGCGGCGCTCAAGTATGCGCGCGAACGCGAGACCTTCGGCAAGACCATCTTCGAGCACCAGTCAGTGCAGTTCAAGCTGGCCGACATGGCGACCCAGATCGAAGCGGCGCGCCAGCTGATACTGCACGCGGCCTCGCTCAAGGACGCCGGCCAGCCCTGCCTGAAGGAAGCGGCCATGGCCAAGCTGTTCGCCTCCGAAATGGCGGAGCGCGTGTGTTCGGATGCGATCCAGGTGCACGGCGGCTACGGCTATGTGTCCGACTTCCCGGTCGAACGCATCTACCGCGATGTGCGCGTGTGCCAGATCTACGAAGGCACCAGCGACATCCAGAAACTGCTGATCGCGCGGGCGCTGTAATGGCGACGCGGCTGCTGCTGGTGGAGGACGACGCGCGCCTGTCGTCCCTCGTGGCGGAGTACCTGGCCGCGTATGAGTTCGAGGTGGAGGTGGTGGCGCGCGGCGACCTGGCGCTGCCGCGCTTCCACGCCTTCGCGCCCGATATCGTGGTGCTGGACCTGATGTTGCCCGGCATGGACGGCGCCGACGTGTGCCGCCAGCTGCGCGCACTGGGCGCCACGCCCATCCTGGTGCTGACGGCGCGCGAGGATGATTACGACCAGGTGGCGCTGCTGGAACACGGCGCCGACGATTTCATCAACAAGCCGGTGCAGCCGCGCGTGCTGCTGGCGCGCCTGCGCGCGCTGCTGCGGCGCGCAGGGTCCGCGGCCGGTGCGCTTGCAGGAACGCCGCCGGCCGCCGCGCCGGGCACGCTGCAGTTCGGCGCGCTGTGCATCGCCACCAGCGACCGCGAGGTGCGCTGGCGCGGCACGCCGGTGCTGCTGAGCGGCAGCGAGTACAAGCTGCTGCTGGTGCTGGCCGAGGCGGCCGGCACGGTGCTGTCGCGCGACGCGCTGCTGAAAAAGCTGCGCGGCCTGGAGTTCGACGGCATGGACCGCAGCATAGACAACAGCATCTCCAAGCTGCGCCGCCGTTTCGACGACCACGACGCGGAAAGAATCAAGACGGTGCGCGGCGAAGGCTATCTGTTCTCGCCGTCCGCCTGGATCTAGCGCGCCGCTACTGGTACAGCGGCGCGATCGCCAGCGGCGCGCTGGCGCTGACGACCTGGCCCTGGGCCGGCGCCGCATCGAAGCGGTAGTTGACGACGCTGAAGCCGGCGCCGGCTTCGTCGGCGAAGGCCGGGCCGTCGCCCGCCGGCAGCGGCGCGCTGTCCTGCGCGCCCTGCCGCAGCCGCAATTGCGCCTCGCCCTTGCGCGCAAAAACAAACCTCACCCCCACGCACTGCCCGCCGCGAAACGCCGCGTCCGTGGCGCGCTGGTAGGCCTGCGCCTGTTCGCAGGCGGCGCGCAGGTCGGCCGCTTCGTAGACGCCGTCCGCGCGCACCACGATGGAAACGCGCGGCCGCAGCACGTAGCCGGACAGCTTGCGGTTCAGCACCAGCACCGCGTTGTCGTCATAGGCCGCCTTCAGCAGCGGGAACACGGTGCGCCCGAGCGGGTCCAGCGGCAGATTGAGCTGGCTGCCCCTGGCGTTCAGCGTCAGGCGCAGGCCGTCCAGCGTGGCGGCGCCGTCCCTGGGGCTGATCTGGAAGTGGTTTTGCAGGAAGTGCTTGGGTTTGCCGTACTTCTCGAACACCACCATGCTGCGGTAGGCGTCGCGGTAGCTGAACCATACACCGTCCTGTGCTTGCGCCGGCGGCTGCGCCGCCAGCCAGGCCGGCAGCAGCAGCGCGCACGCGCACAGGAGTCGCCTGGGGTTCATGGTCAGAAGCGGTAGGCCAGCGCCGACCACACCGTCACGGTGGCGGGGCGTTCAACCACGGGGCTGGCTTTGGCGTCGCCGGTCAGCCGCACGGCATGCGCGCCGCTGGTGAGCATCCAGGACGGCGCCAGCGCCCAGTTCCAGCGCACGCCGATATGGACGTCCTTGACGCCGCCGCCCGGCGCATAGGCCGGCCGCGTCAGCGCCGGGCTGGCCAGCGCCTGCGCCGGACTGACGCCGAACAGCGCGCGGTTGTAGCTGGCGTCCGCCAGCGTAAGGCCGGCGGTGAAAGAAAGCGTGTGATAGGGCGCGACCGTGGCGGCAAGGCGCTGCACGTCCAGCGTGGCGCGCAGGCCGTCGCGCTCCTGGCCGGCGCCGTACAGCACGCTGTTGGCCAGCCGCCATTCCGGCGACAGATACCAGGTGAGGAAGGCGCCGGCCTCCAGCCGCCTCGGCACGTCCGGCATGCCGGCCAGGCGCGTGAGACGGCCATCCGGCCCCATGGCCAGCGGCGGCAGGGCGGTGTTGCTGCCGGAGCCGCTCAAGCCGCCGCCGGTGAGCGCGCGTCCCCGCTCGCTGCGGCCCGGATGCAGCGACAGCAGCGGCCCGTATTCCAGGCCGGCGCGGTCCGACCAGTGCATGCCGGCGGTGGCGCCCGAGATGAACACGCCGTTGCTCCATTCCGCCTGCAGCACCGGCATCAGCATCAGGTGGCGGCTGGCGCCGCCCTCGTAGCGGCTGGCGCTTTGCAGTCCCAGCCCCACATACATGTCCCGGCTGCCGTCCGGCATGGGATTGGCGACGGGCGTTTGCGCGGCCGCGCCGCTGCAAACACAGGCGGCCAGCATGGCTGCCGAGATCAGGATGGGGGAAGTGGACGCGCGCATGCCGCCATTCTATATGGTCGGTGCGGGCAGGCGCTTGCTGATGAACACCACCGGCTCGTCGCTGCGGTCCACCGTGACGGCGGCGCCGCGCGCGGTGAAGGCGGCGATGCACAACACGGCGGGACCGGGCGGCGTGTAGGTGCTGGTGACGTACAGCTTGCCGTTCACGCGCGAGACGTCCGCCAGCTGGTTGCCGTCGCAGCCGCTCTCCACGCCGTAGAAGGCGAACAGCACCATGGACTTGCTGAAGTCCACCGCAGGCAGCGGCGTGCCGGGTACGCTGTAGCGCGTCCACAGCTGGGTCCAGGCGGCGGCGTCCTTCACCACCACGGTGGCGGGCTGGCGGTCCGCCACCGCCGGGTTCAGGCTGAGCGCGAGGCGGCTATACACCAGCGGCTGCGGGTCGATGCGGGTGAACTGCACCTTGGCGCTGGCCGGCGCGTCGCTGCGGTCCAGCACCGCGAGCACGCCCGGACTGGTGAACTCCGGCTTGCACAGCGCGACGGTCATCAGGCGGCCCAGGTCGTATTCCACCGCCAGCTTGCCGTCCGCCAGCGCGGTGCGGCTGATGGTGACGGAGCGGCAGCCGTCCTGCTGCTTGCCGGTGAACACGCCGACCACCACCTTGCGGCTGAAATCGATCTTCGGCGGCGGATGCAGGCTGCTCAGGTTGCGATGCCCCTCGTTCCACAGCGCTTCGAAGGCGGCCGTATCGGCCAGCACCACGGTGCGCTCGTCGTCGATGGCGGTGAAGGCGCTCTGCCACAGGATTTCAAAACCGAGGCTGGCGGACGGTGCCGGTTCACCCACGGCGATGGGGGCGGCCTGGCCGCCGGCCGGGGTGCCTTCCGCGCCGCCGCTGCCGCTGCCGCAGGCGGCCAGCAGGACTGCGCCCAGGGCAAGGACGGCTGTGCTCAACAATTTATTCATGGTGGCTCCTTGATTGGTAATCATGCCATCTTAGGCAAGCCGCCGCTTTGCTTCCTCCTTGCCATGTCGGTCAATTGTCATAAATTTGTAAGCACGCGGACGGCGCGGCGGTATTGCTTATAAACTAAGGCCATGAACCGCCTGTTTTTCCGCTTCTTCGTGCTGGTCATGCTGGCCATTACAGCGGCGACCTTTGCCATCTATTTCGCGATCAGCCGCCTGTACGGCGATCCGCTGGAGGACATCGCCCGGCGCCAGGCTGCGGCCGAGGTGTTCCTGCTGGAGCACTATATCGACCAGGCCCCGGCCGATGAATGGCTGGTGCGGCTGAACAAGGTGCGCGAGGTGTCCACGGTGCGCTACGAACTGCTGCCGCTGGCCGACGCGAGCGCGGCGCTGACGTCCGCCGAGGCGGCCCTGCTGCAGCGCGGCGGCATGGTGTTCCGGGTGGCGGACAAGGCCTTCCTGCGCCGCGTGGACCTGGCCGGCGCGCGCTACATCGGCAGCGAGGCGGACGTGCTGCGCGCCGAGGGCCTGCCGATCAATATCGCGCAGGCCTTGCAGCAGGAGGCGCTGCGCTACGCCATCGTGGCGCTGGCCTTGCTCGTGCCGATTGCGCTGTGGTCGCGCGCGCACTGGCGCGGCATGCAGGCGCTGGCGCGCGTGGCGGACGACTTCGGCGCCGGCCAGCTGTCGGCGCGCGCGCGCATGCCGGCCAGCGCCAGCATCTACCCGCTGGCCGAACGCATGGATTTGATGGCGGACCGCATCGAGCAGCTGATGGAGACGCAGCGCGCGCTGCTGCATTCAGTGTCGCACGAGGTGCGCACGCCGATTGCGCGGCTGGAATTCGGCCTGGAGCTGCTGCGCGCGGCGGCGGACGATCCGGCGCTCGAGCCGCGCATTGCCGCCATGGAGCGGGACCTGCGGGAGTTGAACGCGCTGATCGGCGAGCTGCTCGGCATGGCCAAGCTGGACAGCGGCCAGGCCATGCAGCGCCAGCCCTTCGAACTGGCGCCCGCGCTGCGCAGCTGCGCGGCGGCCCAGCCGGACAGCGCGCGCACGGCGCTGCGCATCAGCGACGACAGCCTGGGCCTGCTCGACGGCGACAGCCGCCTGCTGATGCGCGCGGTGGCGAATCTGCTCGCCAACGCGGCCAAGTACGGCGCCGGCCAGGTGCGGCTCAGCGCCGCGCGCGAAGGCGGCGCCATCGTCATTGCGGTGGAGGACGACGGACCCGGCATACCCGAGGCCGAACGCGAGCGCGTGTTCGAGCCCTTCTACCGGCTGGACCGCAGCCGCGACCGCACCAGCGGCGGCTTCGGCCTGGGCCTGGCCATTGCGCGCAAGGCCGTGGCGCTGCACGGCGGCACGGTGCGCGCCGGGGACAGCGAACTGGGCGGCGCCCGCTTCGTCATTTGCCTGCCGGCCTGACGGTGCGCAGCGGCCGCTCGGCCTCGTCCTGCTCGTTGCGCCCGACCCGCTCGAACTCCGAAATCACCTGGGCGCCGAACAGCAGCAGCGCGGCGGCGATCTCCAGGCTGAACATGACGACGATGGCGGTGGTCAGCGAGCCGTACACGATATTGACCTGGGACAGCGTGCTGAAGTACCAGACCAGCACGTGGCGCGCCGCCTCCCACAGCAGCGCGGCGGTGACGCCGCCGATCAGCGCATGCGCATACGACAGGCGGCCCACCGGCATCACCAGGTAGATCGAGCTGAGCATCAGCACTTCGCCGATCACGCCCAGCATGTAGAGCAGCACGCCGGACACGCCGTGCAGCGACCAACGGTAGCCGAGGAACTGCAGCTCCTCCTCGCCGATCACCTGCAGGCTGCCGGCCACCAGGGTCACCAGCAGTATCCCGATGCCCAGCGACAGGATGTAGCAGTAGGGCAGGATGGCGGAGATGAGGAAATGGCGGCGCCGCACCGCCACCCGGTGCAGGAAGATCACGCACATGGCGTTTTCCAGCACCGTGAAGGCGAGCGAGCTGAAGAACAGCATGGTGAGCGCCAGCAGCCAGCCGATCACGCTGCGCTGCGCCAGGAACTGCCCCACTTCGGCCACGATGGCGCGCGACTGGCCGGGCACCAGCCATTCGAGGTAATGGCCTATGGTGTCGAGCAGTTCGGCCGGGTCCAGCCAGTGCGACAGCACCACCACCACCAGCATCAGCAGCGGTACGATGGACAGCAGGGAGTAATAGGCGACGGCGCCCGCCAGCAGCAGCCCCTGGTTGGCGCGGAAGCCGCGTATGCATTGCAGCGCGAAGTCCAGGGGATGGCTGGCTACCCAGGCGGCGGCCTTGCTTGTGAGGATGCGCATGGGGCCATTCTACGCACGAGCAGCAATGGCTGGCGCGCAACAGCGGCCCAGGCTAGCTGACCGCCGGCTCCAGCAGGGTCAGCGTCTGCTGCTCCGCGTCCAGCGTGGCTTGCACGCCCATGGGTATGGTGAACTGGTGGCGGATGTGGCCGAAGGAATAGCCGGCCACGGCGGTCTGCTCCAGCGGCAGCAAATGCTGGTCCACGGTCTGGTTCAGCGTGAGCGAAATATCGTCGTCCTGGTTTTCGCAGTTCTCGAAGATGCCCAGCATCACGCCGGCGGTGTTCTTCAGGCCCTGGCTCAGCTGCAACTGCATCAGCATGCGGTCGATGCGGTAGGGCGCTTCGTTCACTTCTTCCAGGAACAGGATGCTGCCCTTGATGTCGGCCGCATACGGCGTGCCTTCCAGCGCACTGACCAGGCACAGGTTGCCGCCGGTCAGGTGGCCGGTGCACTGGCCGCCGTGCACCGTGCGCACCGTGTACTGCGGCTCGGCCACGGCCTTGTGGGCGTTGTCCTGCGACATGGCGATGGTGTAGCGCTCGTGCGGCGTCATCAGCACGTTTTTCAGCTGCGTCACCGCGTACTCGGAGAAGGTGGACGACGCCACCGGCCCGTGGAAGGTGACCAGCCCGGCGTGCTTGTTGATGGCCAGGTGCAGGGCGGTAATGTCGGAATAGCCGATCAGCACCTTGGGATTGGCGCGTATCAGCTGGTAATCGATATGGGGCAGCAGCGAAATGCAGCCGGAGCCGCCGCGGATGGCCCAAATGGCGTTCACTTGCGGGTCGGCGAACATGCCGTGCAGGTCTTCCAGGCGCTGCTCCACCGTGCCGCCGTAGTTGCCGTGCACCGCGTTGATGTGCTCGCCCAGCTTGACGCGCAGGCCCAGCGACTCGATGTTGCGCACGGCTTTTTCTATGGACTTGGGACTGGTGTGGCCGCCTGGCGCGATGATGCCGACCAGGTCGCCCGGCTCCAGGCGCGGCGGCTTGGTCAGCTGCGGCTTGGTCATGGCGTTGTTTCCTTGCGAGGGGTGCTGGCGAGCAGCAGGGCGGCGGGTAGCCGCCGTGGCGGGGAGCGACACGGCGGCAAAAGCGGCCCCGGCGGCCGAAGCCACCAGGCCGCCAAAGCGGCGCCGGCTGAGGGAGGAATTAGTCGGCACCGCTATGCACTTACATGAACTTGTACTTGAGGTTGACCGACAGGGAACGGCCGCGCGCATCCGCCACGCGTGGATCCCAGCCCGCGCCCACCACTTCATCCACGTTGTGCGCGGTGAACGGCGGAGTCTTGTCGAACAGGTTCAAGATGCCCACCGTGATGGTGGCGTTCTTGTAGCCGGTGTAGGTACCCGTCAGGTCATACTTCTCGTAGTGCTTCACGCGCGGTACGAAGCCGGCCGGCGGCGTGCCCTTGCCGCCGTTCGGCACCTGGTCGTTGTAGCCGGTGGAGAAGTTCTGCGTGAACAGCGCGCTCCAGTCGCCCTTGGCTACGCTGATGCTGGCGTTGTGCTTCCAGCGCAGGTAGATGTCGCGGCTGTTGAAGATGCCCACGTTCTCCTTGAACGGCTGGCCTTCGAACTCGGCGAACTTGAAGCTCTTCATATAGGTGCCGTCCAGCTTGGCAACCCATTTGTAGCCTTCGACTTTGCCGTCGGCCTGCAGGCCCAGGTCGGCGCCGCGGGTTTTCAGGCCGGCCGCGTTGATCCAGCCCGCTTCCACGTGGTCGATCACGCCAGCCGCGTTGCGGATGATGTACTCAGGCAGGAACTGCCAGTTGGCCAGCACCACTTGCGGCGTGCGGTTCAGGATACGGTCCTGGATGTTGATGGCCCAGAAGTCCAGCGAGGCGGAGAAGCCGCGCACCGGTTCCACCACGATGCCCAGCGTGCCCTGCTTGGAGGTTTCCGGCTTCAGGTTCGGATTGCCGCCGGTGTTGTAGTTCAGGCGCGGAATCGCGCAGAACAGCGGATTGCCCGGATTCTTGGCGCAGCCTTCCTGGTCGATAATGCCGTTCGGCAGTTCCTGCGACAGGCGGCCGGCGTACAGCTGGGTGAAGCTCGGCGCCAGGAAGCCCTTGTTGGCCGAACCGCGCAGCACCAGGTTGCTGGTGGGCTGGTAGCGGAACGACACTTTCGGGTTGGTGGTGGCGCCGATCACGCTGTAATCGTCGCGGCGCACGGCCAGCTGCACTTCCAGGTCCTTCATCACCGGCACCAGCATCTCGGCGTAGAAGGCGCGCACGTCGCGCGAGGCGCCGCTCAGTGCGGCATTGCCCGGCGAGAGCAGGATCTTGGTGGCGTCCACGTCCTGGCCGAAGTCATAGGTTTCCTTGCGCAGGTCGAAGCCGGCCGCCATCGACACGGCGCCGGTAGGCAGCTGGAAGATTTCGCCCGATACCGAGCCGTCCAGCTGGGTCATGGTGGTTTTGCCGTGCTGGAAGGCGCCGATGTACTTGGTCGACTCGATCAGCTGCATGGCTTCGGCGGTCTGGCTCTGGCCGGGCGCCAGCCACGGGTTGATCTTGCCGGTGCCCAGGGCTGCGTAGATCTTGTCGGTGTAGCCATAGCCGTCCACCAGCGCGGTCTTGGTGGTGCTCTCGGCGCGCGACAGGCCCAGCTTGTAGTCATACTTGCCCATGATCTGGCCTTCGGCGGCCAGCAGCACGCGGAAGTTTTCCGTCACGTTGTTCTGGGTACGGTCGCCCCACGGGGTGCTGCGCCATTTGTAGATGATGGGCTTGGTCTTGTCGTAGGTCGGGATGTACTGCGACAGGTCCTGGTAGTAGGGACCGTTGACCGGGTAGGCGTTGCCGGCCGCCAGGCTGGTGGAAATCTGCACCGGCGTGAGCGAGGCGGTCGCTTCGGTGCGCGAACCCAGCACTTCGAAGAAGACCTTGTGGTCGTCGTTGATCTTCAGCGTGCCGCGCGACACGGCGTTGGTGCGCTCGACCGGGAAGCTGATCACGTAGTCGGCGCCGTAGTCGTAGGCGCAGGAATACTTGGAGCGGGTGACGGCGGTGACGTCCTTCCACAGATCGCTCTGGTACTGCGACATGCCGGGAATGGAATCGCACTTGCCTTGCAGGCTCAGCAGGCCAGCCTGCAGATAGGTGGTGGCGTCGCCCGGCATTTTGAAACCGGTGCCCAGCGCGGTGCCGGCCCCGGTCAGGATGTTGGCGAACGGGGTGCCGGTGGTGTCCGGCGACAGGCCGCGCGAGGGCTGGAAGCCGTTGGCGAAGTCGCGCTGCTTGGAGCTCAGCTTGTCGTTGTTGTCGTGCGTGGCGGAGGCCATGATGTTCCAGCCGTCCTTCTGCAGGTCGCCCAGGCCGGCCAGCGCGGAGACGCGGCGGTTCATGCCGCCGCCGTGCTCGGTGCCGTTCAGCGTGGTGGACAGTTCCAGGCCCTTGTAGTCGGTGCGCAGAATGAAGTTGACCACGCCGCCGATGGCGTCGGTGCCGTAGATGGCCGAGGCGCCGTCTTTCAGGATTTCCACGCGCTGGATGGCGCCCAGCGGGATCGAGTTCAGGTCGACCGCCTTGCCGGAGGCGCCGTGGTTGCCCACGCGGCGGCCGTTCAGCAGCACCAGCGTGGCGTTCGGGCCGAGGCCGCGCAGCGAGGCGAAGGAAGCGCCGCCGGACACGCGGTCGGCGTCGGCGCCGAACACGTTATTACCGGAAGTCATATTGTCGGCGCCGGTGCCGCTGGCCGAAATGGTGCGCAGCAGCTGTTCGGTATCGGTGATGCCGGCTTTTTCAATCGCGTCGTAAGTCAGCACCTGCACTGGCAGCGCGCCTTCCTTGGCCACGCGCTTGATGCTGGAGCCGGTGATTTCCACCCGCTGGATTTGCTGCGGGGCAGCTTCCTGAGCCATCACAGGGCCTACTACACCTATCAGCGCAATCATCTGCGCGAGTTTTTTAACCTTCACCGTACTCTCCCTATTTAAACAAACTCTTGACCGCCCGCACCGGGCACGGCGTCTTGCGCGCCGCATTGAAAATTCAGAGTAGCGCTTTGCACTCCACGCCATCCAATGAAAATACCTCACTTAACCATAACTTTTAGGAATGAATAAGATATTTTCAATCAGGGCGCCATTTTAGTGACCTGATTCCGCTCTGCAATGTCCACATCCACATATCGCCAATTTGTGAACTCCACCGGGTGGCGCTTGTAGTTTTTTAGCCACGGTTGCTGGATATCGGCCGAAATCGGGTGGGTCAGCAGCACCCAGGGGTTGTAAGCATGGATCAGCTGGTTCATCTCGCGGTACAGCACGCGGCGCTCCGGCGTATCGCCCAGCTTGCGCGCCTGCTCGTAGCGGCGGTTGTACTCCGGCAGGTTGAAGCGGGCATAATTCGCGCGGCCGCTGTTGGGGCCGTACAACAATTGCAGATAATTGTCGCCGTCGGGGAAGTCGGCGATCCAGTTGGTTTCAAACATCATCACCTTGCCCAGGCGCGAAGCCTTGATGATTTCGGTCTTCTTGTCGCTCTTGAACTGCACCTGCAGGCCGATGGCGTTCAAGCTCTTGCGCCACAGTTCGTCGCGCAGCCGGCCCACCATGGACGGCTCGGAATGCATGGTCAGCAGCAGCGGCTGGCCGCCGGGCAGGGTGCGGTAGCCGTTCTTGCCGGTGCGGTAGCCGTAGCGGTCCAGCAGCGCGCGCGCCAGGGCCGGGTTGTAACTGATGGGACTGCGGTAATTGGCGTCATAGCCCAGCACATTGGGCGGCAGCGGCGACTGGGCCGGCAGCGCCAGCCCTTTCTTCAGCAGCGCCACGTCCTCCGGGCTGTTGTAGCTGAGCGCAATGGCGCGCCGCAGCGCCACCTTGTCCTTGCTGTAGCCGCCGATGACCGGGTCTTCCATATTCATCCACATATAGTAGGTCTGCAGCACCGGGAAGGGCGACAGCTGCATGCCTTTTTTCGCCAGCTCGGGCTTGAGCGCGGGGGCGGTGGAATCGGCGCGCAGCACCATGTCCTTCATCGATTCCGGCACTTGCTCGATATAGTCGAATTCGCCGTTCAGGAAGCCCAGCACGCGCGACTGGTACTCCTCCATGATCTTCACTTCAATCCGGTCCACCAGCGGCAGGCGCTTGCCTTCCAGCGCGGCGGCGGTGGCGCGGAACTCGGGGGCCACCTCGGGGCCGGCGTGGAAGACGGTGGCGCGGAAGTCCGGGTTGGCCTGCAGCGTGATCTTGTCGCTGCGCTTCCATTCGCCCACCACGAAGGGGCCGGTGCCCACCGGGTGGTTGCCCATCTGCGCGCCGTAGGCTTCGGCCACTTCGCGCGCCACCACGGCGGTGGCGGGCATGGCCAGGTAGTAGAGGAAATTGGGGTCGGGCGCGCTCAGGCGGATGCGCAGCGTGTACTTGTCCACCGCCTGCAGGCCGGGGATGGCGGTGGCGTAGCTGAATTTGCTTTTCAGGGCCTCGTCGCCCGCCAGTTTGCCTTCCAGCAGGAACAGCCAGGGCGATTTCAGCTCGGGGTCGTACAGGCGCTTGAGGCTGTAGACGTAGTCCTCGGCGGTGACTTCGCGCCGCTTGCCCTTGAACGCGGGATCGGGCGTGAAGTGGATGCCGGGGGTGAGCTGGAAGGTGTAGCTCAGGCCGGCGGCGTCCACCTGCGGCATGGCGCGCAGGGTGTTGGGCTGCAGCTTGACGGGGCGGGCCAGGTAGTCGTAGCGCAGCAAGGGATCGTACAGGTTTTCCAGCAGGGCCAGGGTGGCGATGTCGGACGCGACGGCCGGGTCCAGCCCGGTTTCGCCGGTGGACAAAAAGGCGTGCAGCACCTTGGGCTCGCCGGCCCCGGCCATGCCGCTGACGCCGGCCAGCGCCAGCAGCGCGGCGCACAGCGCCGCTTTCCAATTACCCCTCATCTGCATCCTCATTCCTGGTTGTTCCTGGGTGATTCCCCGTTCGGCCACAGGATACGGCATCGCGCGGCCGGCTGACCATGAAATCGGACCCGCCGCTTATAACTTTTTTGCATGCGCGGCGTGCATTCTTTCATCGCAGCATAATGCCGTAGCTCTATACTTTGCCTGCAAAATCATCCTGTTACCTTGTTATCGGAAATATCGCCCATGTCGCTTAATTACATCTGGTCCGGCTTCTTTTTGGTGGGCTTTGCCGCCGCCCTGGCGCAGTGGCTGTTTCTGGGCGATAACGAGATCTTCAAGAAAGTCATCGACGGCACCTTCGACTCGGCCAAGATGGGCGTGATGGACATCGCCCTGCCGCTGGCCGGCGTGATGACGCTGTGGCTGGGCATTATGAACATCGGCGAAAAGGCCGGCGTGGTGGGCTGGCTGGCGAAAGTGATCGCGCCCTTCTTCTCGCGCATCTTCCCGGAGGTGCCGAAAGACCACCCGGCCAACGGCCATATGGTGATGAATTTTTCCGCCAACCTGCTGGGCCTGGACAACGCGGCCACGCCTTTCGGCCTGAAGGCCATGGAAAGCCTGCAAACGCTCAACCCCAACAAGGACGAGCCGACCAACGCGCAGATCATGTTCCTGGTGCTGCACACCTCCGGCCTGACGCTGATCCCGCTGGCCATCATGGCGCAGCGCTCCATCCTCGGCGCGGCGGACGCGGCCGACATCTTCATTCCCTGCATGATCGCGACCTACGTGGCCACGGTGGCGGGCATTATCGCCGTGTCCATCCGCCAGCGCATCAACCTGTTCGACAGCGTGGTGCTGTCCTGGCTGGGCGGCATGACCTCGGCCATTGCCGCGCTGATCTGGTACTTCACGCAGTACCTGAGCAAGGCCGAGATCGCCACCGTGTCCAAGGTGGTCAGCAACGCCGTGCTGATCGGGGTGATCACCATCTTCATCGTCGGCGCGCTGCGCAAGAAGGTGAACGTGTACGAGGCCTTTATCGAAGGCGCCAAGGGCGGCATCCAGACCTCGCTGACCGTGATTCCCTACCTGGTGGGCATGCTGGTGGCCATCAGCGTGATCCGCAACGCGGGCGTGTTCGGCTTTGTCATGAGCGGCTTCAACTGGATCTTCAGCGCCATCGGCGTCAACACCGACTTCGTGCCGGCGCTGCCCACCGCGCTGATGAAGCCGCTCAGCGGCAGCGGCTCGAAAGCCATGATGATAGACGCCATGAACACCTACGGCGTGGACTCCTTCGTCGGCCGCCTGGCCTGCGTGTTCCAGGGCTCGGCCGACACCACCTTCTACATCGTGGCGCTGTACTTCGGCTCGGTTGGCATCCGCAAGACGCGCTATGCTATTTCCTGCGGCCTGATTGCCGACCTGGCCGGTGTGCTCACCGCCATCGGCGTGTCCTACGTGTTCTTCCATCAAGGATAATTTTATGTTCCGTCGCCTGATCCTGGTTTCCCTGCTGGCCGCCGCCGCTGCCGGCCCGAGCGCCCACGCCCAGCTGCCCGAGCCGGTGGCGCGCGCGCTGCAAGCGGCCGGCATACCCGAGAGCGCGATGGGCGTCATCGTGCTGCGCGGCGGCACGCCGCTGGTGTCGCACAACCCGGACCGCCCCATGCAGCCGGCCTCCACCATGAAGCTGGTCACCACCATGGTGGGCCTGGACCAGCTGGGTCCGGTATTCAAGGCGCGCACCGAGTTGCGCAGCGGCGCGGAGGTGGTGAACGGCGTGCTGCAAGGCGACCTCTACCTGCGCGGTGGCGCCGATCCGGATTTCAATGAGGACGTGCTGGTGCACATGCTGGAGAAGCTGCGCACCCAGGGCATCCGCAAGATCCAGGGCGACCTGGTGCTGGACCGCCAGCTGTTCCAGCCCGCCCGCACCGACCTGGGCGTGGCGCCGTTCGACGAATCGCCCGAGGCCTACTACAACATCATTCCGGACGCGCTGCTGCTGAACATGAATTTGCTGCGCGTGGACATGACGTCGACCGGCAGCAAGCTCAAGCTGGGCATGCTGCCGCAGCTCGAACGCGTAGCGATTGAGTCGGACATGACGCTGGTCGACACCGACTGCGCCAAGTGGGAGGACGGCTGGAAGCTGCCGGACTATACGCGCAAGGGCGGCAAGCTGACCGTGCGCCTGCACGGCACCTTCCCGAAAAATTGCAGCAAGACCACGGTCATCAATGTGCTCGAGCGCAACGACTACACCGAGCGCCTGTTCCGCAGCACCTGGGCGCGCCTGGGCGGCACCTTCACCGGCACGGCGCGCGAAGCGGCCGGTGCGGCGGCCGGCGCGCCGCAGACCGCCGCGCCCGCCACCCGCCTGCTCGCCGAGCACGTCTCGCGTCCTCTGGCCGAAGTGCTGCGCGACATCAACAAGCCGTCCGACAACGGCCTGGCGCGCACGCTGTTCCTCACCTTGGGCGCGCTGGAACCCGACCCGCTGCTGGGCAGCCGTCCGATACCCGCGCTGCGCCTGTCCAGCACGCCCGTCGCCAGCCCCGCCGTCCTGCCGGGCGAATCGCTGAGCAGCGACGCCGTTGCGCCGCCGCCCGCCGACGCGCTGTCCGTGCGCAGCGCCATGGTGCCCGGCGGCGGCGAGGCCGCCACCATCATCGCAGCGGCCAACCCGACGGCAGCCCGCGCCGAACAAACCATCCGCGCCTGGATGCAGCGCCACGGCATAGACGACACCGGCCTGGTGCTGGAAAACGGTTCCGGCCTGTCGCGCAGCGAGCGCGTGCGCCCGGCGCAAATGGCCGGCCTGCTGCAGGCGGCGCAAAAGAGTTTATGGATGCCGGAATTCCTGACCAGCCTGCCGATCGCGGCGGTGGACGGCACCATGAAGCGCCGCCTGAAAGACAGCCCCGCCGCCGCCCGCGCACGCGTGAAAACCGGCACGCTGAAGAACGTGGTCGCCATCGCCGGCTATGTGCCGGACGCGAACGGCGAGCTGTGCATCGTGGTCGCCATGATCAACCACGACCTGACCGGCAACGGCAACGGCCGCAAAGCCATCGACGCGCTGCTGGACTGGGTGGCAAGCAGCGGAAAATAAACCAGCCGGCATGGCGCACGAAATACCTTGATGGCGGCTCTTGCGTCCTCGGCGAGGTTGCCACTCATGGCCCGGGGTGGGTATTGTCGGGCAAGGATGGAATCGCTCGCAGGAATTCATAGATCGCGGCCAGGTCGCGGTCGGTCTTCTTGCCAAACACGGGCCAGGGCATGACTTGGACTATGGTGCCGGGCGGGTCTTTCGGGTTGTGGCCCGTCCGCATCATCTGGATGAACTCGCTTCGTGTCAGTCCCGCCGGCTTGCCGGCGTGGTCCGGGGTGATGTTGGCGGCCGTAATGGTGGGGCCGAAGCGCCGTCCGCCGGACAGGTATTCCTCCGCATTAATCCTCTCGGGCTCGCCCTTGAACGGGTCGCTGCCCGGCGAGTAGGCCGGATGGCTGTGGCAGTCGATACAGCCGCTGGTGTTGACGATGTAGCTGCCCAGCCCGACCAGCGCGCGGTTCTTTCCCATCAAATTCAGCTTCACGCCCGGCGGGACGATGTCAAAGCCGCGCTTCACCTGGCTTTCATCCGCGTCGTCATCGTCGTGCCCCCGGTACCGGTCCGACGCCGACACCGACAATGCCGTCGCCGCGATGAACGCAACGGCCAGGCAGGAACGGTGGTCCAATCCAAATAATTTTTTCATGTTTTCCCCCCTCCATCACAATAGATTTCGATGGCAAGCTGCCAGGCAGCGCAAGGCACTGCACGGCGGCTGCCATTCTGGAAGTCTAGTCGGGGCGGGGGGAGTTGCCGCTTCGTCGGACCATACTTTGATCCTGATCAAATGGCGGCACGTGGACGACGCTTCAAGCCTTGCGGCGGCGGCGGGCCACCATCGCGCCCACCATGCCCAGGCCCATCAGGGCCAGCGAGGCCGGTTCCGGCACGGCGCGCACCACCACATTGTCCAGCACGCCATCCTGGCTGTTGGTGGGGTTGTTGTTCAGGTCCTGGAAGCGCAGCGTCGCCTGGCTGCCATCGGCCACAAAATTGAAGGTGAAATGCTCCAGCAGGCCGGCAGTGTTGTCATTGACCACATTATTGATCAAGTCGGTACTGCTGGCGCCCAGCACGGTCGCGCGCATACCTTGTGCGCCGCCTGCGGTCACGCCGTAGTCGAACTCCCAGCGATAGGTCTGCCCGGCTACGGTGGCAAAGGTCTGCATCAGACGGCCGTTGGTGGGGCCGTCGCCGCTGTTGAACACCGCCAGGTAACTGCCGTCGGCGGCGATGCTGCCCGCGCCGAAGTAGTTTCCGGACGCGGCAATGCTGGTGGCGACAACGTTGCCGGTGGTGCTCCAGCCGGCCAGGCCGTTTTCGAAATTGCCATTGGTGATAAGGCCAGCGTGGGCGCCGTTGGCGGCCAGCAGTGCAACGGTAGCGATCAGCGATTTAATGGTCATGATGTTGCCCTTGGTTAATGTACATTAAATATATGCAACATCCATGCCTGACAGGGCAATATCCTATTAATCAAATAGTTACCGGACAAAAAAACGTATTTCCACAAAGAACTGTAAAGTTTGCCGACAGTCGATTGTGAACCGGCGGTTCGCAGGCGTTACAAAACCCGGGTGAAGCTGGCGCGCACCTGGACGCGGTCGCCGCAGTCGAAGTGCCACCATTCGCTGTTGATGCCGACGAAGCCGGCCTGGAACATGGCGCCGCGCAGCAGTTCGCGGTTGGCGACCTGCCCGGCGTTGAGCGCCCCGCTCGCCAGCATGGCGGGCTCCAGCGCGGGGTGGGATAGCTCGGTCAGATCGTCGAAGCCGGTGCCCATGTCCAGCTCGCGGCCCTGCTCGTCCAGGATGGTGATGTCCACCGCCATGCCATAGGAGTGGATGGAGCCGCGCGCCGGGTCGGCCAGGTACATCAGCAGCTCCGTGCCTTGCAGCGCGGCCCACAATTCCTCCTGCACCCGCTGCGGACGCAGCGCGTCGAGCACCAGCAGCTGGCAGCCGGGACGGCGCTCCCCCAGCCAGGCCACGGCCAGTTCCAGCGCGGCCGCCGCGTCGCGGTGCAGCCAGGCGCAGTCGTGCGGGGAGTACAAATCACGGCCGACAAAGTTGTCCGGCGTGGCGTAGCGCAAGTCGATGGCGATGCCGGCGATGCTGCTCAGATGCCGGTAGTCCGGGCTGGACGGCACATCTTCGTTGCGGATGGTCTTCATTGCTAGGCTTTCTTTTCCAAACAGGCGCGCGCGGCGGTGGCGATGCAGCCGGCCAGCTGGCGCGCGCCGTGCGACAGCGGCGCGTGGCCTGCCGTCAATAAATACAGTTGCACGGGGATGGCCGGCGCCCACGGACGGCGCTGCACCAGCGCGCTGGACGCGGACGCGGCCGTGAACGGGTCGACCACGGCCATGCCGCCGCCCGCTTCCACCAGCGAGCGGGCGATCTGGTAGGTCTGCACCACCGTGTGGAACACCGGATGCAGGCCCTGCGCCTCGCACGCGGCCACCACCATTTCGCCCAGCGGGTCGTTGTCGGCGTGGCCTATCAGTTCGCCCACCAGGCCGGGCGCGGCCAGCGGCGTGGCGCACTCGGCCGCGCTCCAGGTGCCGGCCGGGGCGATCGCCGTCATCACGCCCTGCGCCAGCGGCTCGGCGACGATGCCGGGGTGGCGCGGGTCCTGCAGCGACAGGGCCAGGTCCGCTTCGCCCAGGCGCAGCGTGTTGACGATTTCACTGGTGTGGTGGGTGGCCAGCTCGCAGCGCGCGCCGGGGAATTCCCGGCGCCAGGCGCTCACGGCCAGCGGCAGCACGCTGAGCGCCACGGTGGGCGTGGAGACCAGGCGTATGGTTTCCAGCGCGCGCCCCTTGAGGCTGGCCGCCAGGCGGCGTATGCCTTGCAGGTCGCGGTTCAGTTTTTCGGTTTCGGCGAACAGGCGGTGCGCTTCCGGCTTGGGATACAGCTTGCCGCGCACGCGCTCGAACAGCGGCATGCCCAGCTGCAACTCGCAGTGCTGCAGGACCTTGGTCACGGCGGGCTGCGAGATGTGCAGCACCTGGGCCGCGCCGCTGATGGTGCCAACCTGCATGATGGCGTGGAACACTTCTATATGGCGCAGCCGCATTGCTCTATCCTCGATCCAGCGCCGCAGGGCCTTCCCTGCGGAATCCGTGCAGGATAGGGGAAAGCAGGGTGCGGCGCAATGGCATTACAGATGGCAGCTTAGCGCACTTCGGCAGGCTGGACGGTAGTAGCCGGCGCGGCGGGCATGGCCGGTGCCACAGGGGCCACCGGCTTGGGCGAGGCCGTCGGCGCCAGCACTTCCAGGATGGCGGCCGACTCGGCGTCCGGGTTGCCGTCGAAACGGGCCGGACGGTATTTCGACTGGAAGGCGAACATCACGTTGCGGGTGGCTTCGTCCAGCACGCCGGTTTGCGGCACGGCGTAGCCATGCTGGGCCAGCTTCTTCTGGAACCAGGCCACGTCCGGCAGCTGGGTTTCAAACACGGCGCGCTGGGCCGCCACCTGGGCCGCGTCCGGCCAGGTGATCAGGCCGGCGGCGGCCAGTTGGTGCCAGGGGAACAGCGGACCCGGGTCCTGCTTGCGCTGCGGCGCGATGTCGCTGTGGCCGAGGATGTTCTGCGGCGGAATATTGTGGCGCGCCACGATCTGCTTGAGCAGCGGGATCAGCTGGTCGATCTGGGCCTGGGTGAAGGGACACCAGACACGGCCTTCCGGCGTTTCCTTGAAGCCGCAATTGACGATTTCAATGCCGACCGACATGGGGTTGAGGTTGCTATACGTCTTCCAGCTGCTCACGCCGGCGTGGTTGGACATGCGCGACTCGTCCACCAGGGTGTAGAACTTCGGCTCGGCCTCGTCGGTCAGCAGATAGTGACTGCTCACTTCCTGCTCGGTGAGGATCTTGATCGAGCGCGGCAGGTCGGACACGGTGTAGTGGATCACGATGAACTTGACGCGGCTGCTCTGGCTGCGCGCGGCCAAGCTGTTGTCCAGGCGCGGCGGGACGGACGCGCAACCGGCCAGCAGGACGGCCAGGATGGTGAGCAGGAATTTATTCAAGGAAGTCTCCGGTGGCGGGTAGTAAAGCTGAATTCAATGCTGGGGCTGCGCCGCCATGCGGGCGGCGGCGAAATGGGCCTGGGCGGTCTTGCGGCGCAGCGGCACCTCGGGCGACAGCGTGGCGCGCATGGTCTCCGCGATCAAGGGATGCAGTTCGGCGGCGCGGCCGGCCAGCACCACCGGGCGCACGCCGAAGCGCGACACCAGGGCGGCAGCCAGCCGCGCCAGTTCGCGCCCGGCTTGCTGCAGGATCAGGCGGGCGGCCTGGTCGTGCTCGGCGCTCGCGGCCACCGCCAGCGCCAGCTTGCCCACTTCGCCGCGCTCGCGGCCGTAGATGAACTGGCGCGAAAACGACCAGTCGCTGCCGCCCACGTAGTCGAACACGGCGCGCGCCATGGCGGAATCCTGCCAGGCGCCCGGCTCCTCGTCTTCGCGGCGCCAGATGCGGCGCAGCGCTTCGCGCGCGATCCAGAAGCCGCCGCCGCCGTCGTCCAGCGTGACGCCGCGGCCGCCGGCGCGGTGGAACTCGCCGCCCTGGTCGATATAGGCGGCGATGGAGCCGGTGCCGGCGTAGACCAGATAGCCTTCGCCGGGCTGGAAGCTGTCCAGGTAGGCGATTTCAATGTCGTTGGAAATAATGACGGCGGCCGGGGCGATGCCCAGCAGCTCGGCCAGCCACGCGGCCAGCAGTTCGCTGTCGCCGCCAAAGCCGGTCAGCCCGGCGCACACGCGCTGCGGGCGGCCGCTGGCCAGCACGTCGCCGGCCAGCGCGGCAAAGGTGGCGCGCACCGCGCCGCGGCCCGCTTCGTTGGCCATTTGCAAAGCCGACAAGCCGGCCACGCTGCCTTCGGCGACGATGGCGCCGGCCGGGTCGGCCAGCGCCCAGCGCGTTTGCGTGCCGCCGGCGTCTATGCCCAGGCCCAGCGTGGTGTCGTTGTCGGTTGTAGCCATCAGGACAGTTTATGTGAAAAGCAGCCGCGATTTGATGAAACCTTGGCCGCACACCATACCCGCAGGTTATGGATTTACAGCGGGACTGCCAGCGGGACTGCCAGCGAGCTGCGCATTGGCCTTCACACTCACGCGTTCGCTCTCGTTGCCCAGGCGGTCCACCGCGCTGACCACCACCGCGCCGGCTTGCACGCCGGCCTCGTCGGCCAGCGTGACTTCGCCGCGACCGGCCGGGGCCACGGTGAAGCGCCACTCCTCGCCGTAGCGCGCCCAGATGGCGTACAGGGTGGCGTTCTTGCCCGCGCTCAGCTTCAGGTCCAGGCCGGCCGCACCACGCCGCGCGCCCACCTTGGGTGCGCCCGGCGCTTCCGAGCCCAGCCAGGGCGAGGCGGGCGCCAGGGCGGCGCTCTGGTAGCTCACCGCCTTGAGCTGGTCGCTGATGCCCTTGCGGTTCTGCATCAGCGCGGCAATGCTGAAATGGACATGGCCGTTGGCGCCGGCGCGGCTGCGCGTGACGCCGATCTGCTTGACGATTTCCTCCGGCTCGAAGGACTTCACGCTGCCGTCGATGCGGCTGGTGTACAGGCCGGCCCAGACGTGGCGGCCGTGCGTGTTTTCGCGCAGCCAGTAGTCGAGCAGCACGTCGAAGGCCTGCGGCGGCGCGGCTATCGGCCAGTACAGCTGGGGCGCCAGGTAGTCCAGCCAGCCGTTTTTCAGCCACAGCTCGGCGTCCGCGTACAGCTTGTCGTACTGGCTGAAGCCGACGATGCCGGGCGGACGGCGGTCCGGGCGGCCGATGCCGAAGGGGCTGATGCCGAAGCGCACCCACGATTTTTCGCGGTGGATGCCGGTGTAGATCGCCTCGATCAGCTGGTTGACGTTCTGGCGGCGCCAGGAGGCGCGGTCCAGCTGGCCGCCGCCGGCGAGGTAGCGCTGCCAGGCGGGCTGGTCGGGGAAGTCCAGCTCGGGACGCGGCGCGTTGCCATTCGCACCCGGCGCGCCGGCTTCCAGCGCGGCCGCTTCGCCCGCCGCGCCCGGCGCTTCGATCGGGTAGGGATAGAAATAGTCGTCGATGTGCACGCCGTCGATGTCGTAGCGCTTCACCACGTCCAGGATCACGTCCAGCGTGTGCCTGGACGCCTCGGCCTCGCCCGGGTCCATCCACTGGTAGCGGCCGTAGGTTTTCACCGTCTGCGGCTTGGTCATGGAAATGTGGTCGCGCGAGTTGGCGGACTTGGCGGTGGCGTGGCGCGCACGGTAGGGGTTGAACCAGGCGTGCAGCTCCAGGCCGCGCGCGTGCGCCTGGTCGATCCAGAATTTGAGCGGATCGTACATGGGCGAGGGCGCCTTGCCCTGCTGGCCGCTCAGGTATTCGCTCCACGGCTCCAGTTCGGACGGGTAGATCGCGTCCGCGCTCGGGCGCACCTGCAGCACGATGGCGTTCAGGTTCAGCGCGCTGGCGCGGTCCAGTATGGCGATGGCTTCGGCCTGCTGCCTGGCCACCGGCAGGCCGGTGCGGCTGGGCCAGTCGATATTGGCGACGGTGGACACCCAGGCGGCGCGGAACTCGCGCGGCGCGGGCGGCGGCACCGGTCCGGTCAAACCAGGCGCGGCGCCGGGCGCGGCTGGCGCCATCGGGCCGCTGTCCGGCGCAGGCGTGAGCGGCGTGGTGGTGCAGGCGGCCAGGAAGGCGGCCACTGCCGCTGCTGCGCCGGCGGCCAGGGTCTGCCGCTTTTTCGGGTTAAAAGCCAAGTCCGTATCCTCGATTCAATTAGTGCGCGGTATTGTAATGTCAGTCCTTGCCGAAGGACGGGTCCACCTTGATCAGCGCGGTCATGATAAATGCCGGTATCGTCGCCAGGCACACCCACATGAAGAAGTGCTGGTAGCCCAGCTGCTGCTGGATCCAGCCGCTGGCCATTTGCGGCAGCATCATGCCCAGCGCCATGAAGCCGGTGCAGATGGCGTAGTGCGCGGTCTTGTGCGGGCCGTCCGCCACCATGATCATGTACAGCATGTAGGAAGTGAAGCCGAAGCCGTAGCCGAACTGCTCGACCGCCATGGCCACCGAAATCAGGTAGATGTTTTCCGGCAGCGCGCTGGACAGGTAGACGAACACCAGGTCCGGCAGGTGCACGGCAAACGCCATCGGCCACAGGCAGCGCTTGAGCCCGAAGCGCGAGATCACCACGCCGCCGGCCAGGCCGCCCAGCGTCAGCGCGACGATGCCTATGGTGCCGTACACCAGGCCCACTTCCTGGTTGCTCAGGCCCAGGCCGCCCTTGTCCAGCGGGTCCAGCAGGAAGGGCACGGCCAGCTTGAGCAGCTGCGCTTCGCCCAGGCGGAACAGCAGCAGAAAGCCCAGCGTGATGGCGATGCCCTCCTTGCGGAAGAAGGCGGCGAAGGTGGCGAAGAAGTCGCGGAACAGGTCGCCGCCGGCCGGCGCGCGCACGTCGGCGGCGGGCTTGGGCAGCAGGAAGAAGTGGTACACGCCCAGCACGCCGAACATGGCCGCCAGCACGAACAGCACGATGGACCAGGCCACGTGCGGGTCGCCCAGCGAGTCGGTCAGCTGGCCGGCCAGCCACAGCAGGCCGCCCTGTCCGGCGATCATGGCCAGGCGGTAGAAGGTGGAGCGCACGCCGACGAAGGCGGCCTGCTGCTGCTGGCGCAAGCCCAGCATGTAGAAGCCGTCGGCCGCGATGTCGTGCGTGGCCGAACTGAAGGCCATCAGCCACAGCACGGCCAGGCTGGCGCGGAAGAAATCGGGCAGTTTGGTGGTGAGGGCCACCCCGGCCAGCGCCGCGCCGATGACCAGCTGCAGCGCGATGATCCATTTGCGCTTGGTGCCCAGCAGCTCCACCACGGGCGACCACAGCGGCTTGATCACCCAGGGCAGGTACAGCCAGCCGGTGTAGAGCGCAATATCCGTATTGGAAATGCCGGTGTTCTTGTACATCGCCACCGACAGCGTCATCACTACGACATACGGAATGCCCTGGCCGAAGTACAAACTGGGGATCCACCACCAGGGGCTACGTTGAAGCGCGTCTTTCATTCCGTCCTTTGATGTCTCGTGTTATTGCTTTAGCGCCGCCCTCACACTGCCTTCGGCCAGATCCAGCGCGGCGCGCGCCTGGTCCACCGTCTGCCGGTTGAGCAGCGCCACGATGGCGACCTTGACGTGGAAGTTGCACTGCTCCAGCGTGGCGCGGGCGGCGGCTTCATCCACGCCGGTGGCGTGCATGGTCAGGCGCACGGAGCGCTGCACCAGCTTGGCGTTGGTGGGCTTCAAGTCTACCATCAGGTTGCCGTAGACCTTGTGCAGGCGCACCATCAAGGCGCTGGAGATGGTATTGAGCGCGATCTTCTGCGAAGTCCCCGCCTTCAGGCGCGTACTGCCGGAAATGACTTCCTCGCCGGTGTCCAGGGTGATGCCGATTTCGGCTTCCAGCGCCACCGGCGCGTCCGCGTTGTTGGCCAGGCCCACCGTCAGCGCGCCGGCTTCGCGCGCCGCATGCAGCGCGCCCAACACGTAGGGCGTGCCGCCCGAGGCGGCCAGCAGGAAGACCACGTCGTTGGGGCCGGGGGCCAGCGCCAGCAGGTCGGCGGCGCCTTGCGCACGGTCGTCCTCGGCGCCTTCCACGGCCTTGAACATGGCGCCGTTGCCGCCGGCCAGCAGGGCCAGCGCGCGCTCGTTGGGCCAGGAGAAGGTGGGGTGCAGCTCCACGCTGTCGAGCACGCCGAGGCGGCCCGAGGTGCCGGCGCCCGCGTAGATCAGGCGTCCGCCGGCCTGCATGCGCGGCACGGCGGCGGCGACGGCGGCGGCGATGCGGGGGGCGGCCGCTTGCACGGCGCGCACGGCGTTGAACTGGTCTTCAACGAAGGCGGATACCAGGTCGATGTCCAGGTATTGGTCCAGCTGCGCATGCTGCTGGCTAGGGGTTTCGGTTTTTAACATCGTCATCTGTCTGTGGGTGATACGATGAGACCAGTGTAATACCAAAACTGCACACCCTTCCCATGAAAGCTCGATGCGCTGGCATGCCTTAAAGTTATGCTGGCGCTTAGACCGGCGAGCGGCGCATTTCGGCCACGAAATCGTAGTGGTCGCTGCGGCAATAGGAATGGGTCAGCTCCACCGCTTCGCCGGATTCCAGGTAGGCGATGCGGGTAATGAACAGCACGGCCTGGCCTTCCGGCACGTCCAGCTGGCGCGCCAGTTCGCCCGAGGCGTTCATGGCGCGGATGTGCTGCAGCGCGCGGGCCGGCGCCTTGCCGGAGGCGTCCAGGAATTCATACAGGGAGTCGCCTATCGCTTCCGGGCGCGGCACCACGCTTTGCGGCAGCACGCTGACCTCGTAGGCCATCACCACGTCGTCGGCCAGGCGCAAGCGCTCCAGGCGCGCCACCTTGCTGTTCGGCGAAAGGGCCAGGCTCATCTGCTCGTCCGCGCTGGCGCTGACGATGGCGCGCTTGAGCCAGCGCGAGCCCGGTTTGTAGCCGCGCTGCTGCAGCTGCTCCGAAAAACTGGTGAGATTGGACAGCGGCTGTTCGATGCGCGGGGCAATATAGTTGCCCGACCCACGGCGGCGCACCACCAGGCCCTGGTCGACCAGCTGGTCGATGGCCTTGCGGGCAGTCACGCGGGACACGTTCAGCAATTCGGACAGCGTGCGTTCGGACGGCAGCGCCTGGTCGACCTGATAGCGCCCGTTGCGCACATCGTCGCTCAATTTACGTGCAATCTGCATATACAGCGGCGAATTGTCCTTTGCATCCGCTTGAAATTCAACGCTGGTCTGGCTCATATGGTATCTCCTAAGGCGTCTAGTGTAATAGCCAGGGCCAATTTGCGCTCATTTTTGGTTGCATGAAAATATACCGGCAACGCATAGCGCCAAGTTATGCGCGAATGAAACGATTTCATTAGGCGCGGCTATCCGGCGCCCGTATGCTCATTCAAACAACTATGCAACGAGGGACAGGCAATGAAACTGGGCATGCGCGCACTGCTGGGATGGGCACTGATGGGAAGCGGGATGATGCAGGCCATGGCCGAGGCCCCGGCCTCCGTGCAGCTGGACCGCGAGCTGGCCGCCGTCGTCAACGACGCGCAGCACCCGCTGTCCGGCCTGTCGGTGCTGGCCATCCGCGACGGCAAGGTGGCCTACCAGCAGCAGTTCGGCCTGCGCCGCATCGACACGGCGGGCACCGGCGTGACCGCGCCCGTGACGGCCGCCACCATGTTCCGCATTGCCTCCATCTCCAAGATGATGACCACCTTCGGCCTGATGAAGCTGGTGGAGGAAGGCAAGCTTGATCTCGATGCCGACGTGTCCGCCTACCTGGGCTTTCCTCTGCGCAATCCGAACGCGCCCGGCAGCGCCATCACGCTGCGCCACCTGCTGAGCCACACCTCTTCGCTGCGCGACGACGCCGGCTATTCCTGGGGCACGGACACCAGGCTGGCCGACGTGCTGCAGCCCGGCGGCGGCAAATACGGCGCCGGCGCCATGTGGGCGCAGGGCAAGAACGCCGCGCCCGGGACCTACTTCACCTACTGCAACCTGAACTGGGGCGTGATCGGCACCATCATGGAACGCGTGAGCGGCGAGCGCTTCGACCGCCTGATGAAGCGCCTGCTGCTGGCGCCGATGGGTTTGCGCGGCGGCTACAACACCTCCGAATTCTCGCCCGCCGAAGTGGCGGACACGGCCACGCTGTACCGCAAGCGCACCACCGACACCGAAATCTGGAATCCGGCCGGGCCGTGGATCGCCCAGGTGGACAACTACGGCGTGGTGGCGCCGGCCGCACCGGCGGGCATCGCCAGCTACGTAATCGGCAGCAACGCCACGCTGTTCAGCCCCACCGGCGGCATGCGCATCTCGGCGCCGGACATGGGCAAGATCATGCTGATGCTGATTAACGGCGGCACGCACGAGGGCAAGCAGATACTCAAGCCCGAGACCATTAAACTGATGTTCAGCGAACAGTGGACCTACAAGGAAAACGGCGGCGGCAACGGCGACACGCTGCGCGGCCTGTACCACAGCTGGGGCCTGGGCGCGCAGCGCTTCGCCGACACGCCGGGCGCCGGCAACCGCCTGGTGCAGGGCGGCGGCTTCAGCGCCGTGGGCCACCTGGGCGAAGCCTACGGCCTGGTGTCCACCTTCGCGGTCGACCTGGCCGGCCGCAACGGCCTGGTGTCGCTGATAGGCGGCTTCGGCACCGACCCGGAACAGTATCCGGGCCGCTATTCGGCGCTGGTGCGCTCCGAGGAAATGATATTGACGGCGCTGTACCGGCGCGCCGTACTGGGCCGCAGCGACTAGCGCGGCACAGCGCATCACCCAAGGTTATGGCCTGCGCATGACGATTCATTGGCTAGAAGCAGTGCCTGCCGCCACACTTTGAAACATCTAAATTAAACGGTTCTCCAGATGCAGCAAGGTACACAGCAAGACGCACAGCAGGTAGTGGTCATCGGCGGCGGCGTGGTGGGGCTGGCATCCGCCTGGTGGCTGCTGGAAGCCGGCTACCGCGTCACGCTGCTGGAACGCGCGCCCACCATGGGCAGCGCCTCGAGCTACCGCAACGGCGGGCAGCTCAGCTACCGCTACGTCGCCCCGCTGGCGGACGCCGGCGTGCCGCTGAAAGCGGTGCAATGGCTGTTCCAGCAGGACGGCCCGCTGCGCTTCCGCCCCGAAGCGGACCTGCGCCAATGGCGCTGGCTGGCCAGCTTCCTGGCCAACTGCAACGCCGCCAGCAACCGCCGCACCACGGCCAAGCTGCTGGAGCTGGGCGAACTGAGCCGCAACGCCATGGCGCAGCTGGAACTGGTGCTGCCGCTGTCCGAATTCGACTGGCGCGACGCGGGCAAGCTGGTGGTGTACCGCTCCAAAAAGATCTTCGACGCCGCCGTCGCGCGTCCGGATGCCGAAGGCAACCGCCAGGTGCTGACGGCGGCCGACACCGCGCGCATGGAACCGGCGCTGGCCGAGCTGAGCCCGCAGCTGGCCGGCGGCATCTACAACAAGGGCGAAGCGGTGGCCGACTGCCACGCCTTCTGCCTGGCGCTGGAGCAGCGCCTGCGCGCGCATCCGCGCTTCCAGGGCGTGATCCACGCCGAAGCGCGCGGCATCTTCGCCGAAAACGGCCGCATCTCCGCGATCGACACCAGCGAAGGCTGGATTTCGGCGGACCAGTTCGTGCTGGCCGCCGGCATCCAGAGCCGCGACCTGGCCGCCAGCGCAGGCATCTACCTGCCGCTGTACCCGCTGAAAGGCTACAGCCTGACCGCGCCGATCCGCGAGCAGGACTGCGCGCCGGAAATCAGCGTGACGGACTTCGAACGCAAAGTGCTGTACGCGCGCATCGGCGGCAGCCTGCGCATCGCCGCCATGGTGGACATGGTGGGCGAGGACACCAGCCTGGACCAGGACCGCGTGGCCGGCCTGAAACGCCTGGCGCGCGCCGCCATGCCGACGGCGGCCGACTACAGCCGCGCCGAAGCCTGGGCCGGCCTGCGTCCCGCCACGCCCAACAGTTCACCCATCATCGGCGCCACGCGCTATCCGAATTTGTGGCTGAACGTGGGCCACGGCCCGCTCGGCTTCACCTTCGCCTGCGGCACGGCCACCCTGCTGGCCGACCTGATGCGCGGCAAATCCACCCCCTTCGCCCTCGACGGCCTGACGCTGACCGCCTGATACCCTCACCGGGAGCTATGCGGCGTTGGTACCCTCATCGAGAATGTGCAGAAAATCCTGGTAGGCATACACTCGGCCACGCGGCGTCTAGCCAAGAAAAACGGAGGGCGAGGCTATTTGCTGCGAGCTTCACTACTGAGTTTTTCCGGTGCGCGGCAACAAGCCTGCAACACTAGCAGGGCAGGAAATGCCTCATCACTGGCATGCGGACCGTGTGGCTGTATGGCGCGACCCCGCCACCTTGGGCAAGTAAGGGGCGAGGGTGCGTTGCTGCCGCTACGCCGCCTTGGCGTGCATCAGCGAACAAGGTTGACGCTGTTTGGCCTGGCACAGGACGACCGCACGGACGAGCGGGTTTTCCAGTTGGGGGAGGTCAAAAAAAAGGTTCATCGCGGATTACCGGGATGAACCAAAAAAAAAAAACCTTCGGATAGTCCTGAAGGGGCTGGCCAGGCGATGACGAATTTCCTTGGCTCGTGGTTTGCCGGAACGGCGATGTTAGGTAACAGCGGGTTGTGGTGCGCAGCGAACCGCGCCGGCTCGTCATTCGTCTATTTCCGCACCATCATCGTCCTGGTTGTCGTCGTCGCTCTCGTCGCCAGTGTCGAGGCCCAGCTTTTTAAGGCTTTGCATTACTTGGCCGCATACAGGTGAACCATGGCGCAGGCCGTCAGAGACCGCAGGCGTCATCGTGTTGATTCCCTCGATCAGTCCCAACGCTTGGCCAGCCTGAAGGCCCTTAGCAAAGCCGACATCGTGACCTTTCGCCCACCCTTGCGCCATCCCTATGTCGAAGGCTACCTTCAAAATCGGTATGGCTCTGTTGAACTCTTCGTCGTTGCTCGTAGACATGTATTGTCCTTTCATTGATGTTGGCATGTGATTGAAAATTCCGACCGCCTCTGTCGCTTTTTAGCGAGCTTCGGTCAGTTGGCCTTGCGTGGTGCAATCTGCGAAACGCGGCCAGGCGACAGACCGTGTGCTTGAGCAACGACCTTGGTCGGAACTCCACGGGATACCGCTGATTTGATGGATTGATCGCGCAGGTTTTGTATGCTGCCTTCCAAACTCGCGATGTCGCGCGCTTGTGCCTGGACGATTTTTTCGAGTTGGTCGAGACGGTCGGCGTGCTGTTTCAGCTCACCGTTTTGTTCGACCAACGCGTCTTGAATGGCAGCGAGTGCTGCGTCGGTTTTGATGCCCATAATGCAGTTTTACCTCAAAAAAAGTTAATCAGAAGCCCGTAATTTAATTTACTAAATTAAGTTTTCGCCGTCAACATTTTTTTGAGTGGCAACGAAAGGGGGATCGTTTCGGCCTGCATGCCCCGTTCTCCGGTGGTGCGCTGCTCATCAGGTCGACACGATGCGGAAGCTCATCCCGCATCTGCAGCTAAATTAGGCGATGTGTCCACGCAGCGTTTCGCAGCTGATTCAGACCTTGGATTGCTGGCGCCGTTCTCCGACGACGGCGGCGGAGCAAAACAGACGCGCGATCACCCGGTCGGGAACACCGTATCTGATTAGCAACGCTATCGCCTCCAGTCTATTCTGCATGGAAAGGCTCGATTGAACTATGACGGCCATCTGCGAGTTCGGTCGGTCCATGATGTCGGAGTGAAGACAGGAATCGGCGCTGAAAGTTTCCACTGGGAATGCTAATCGCTGGTGCCGGTGACAGCCATTATGGCTGGGGGCCTGGCGGACTTAAACTATCTCAATGATGCGACGGTTTTTGCCCGCAACCTTGGGCAGAGCGTTAGCTGAGGAACAATATTTATCGCCACAATCTGATTGGGATTGCGCTAAATTAGCTGCGCAGCTAAACTAGCGAATATTGCTAAAGAAAAGAACTTTAACCTTATTTATCTGCGCAGATAAACTATGTCTATCCTTGAAAAGAATCTTGTCGAATCGCTACGCATGGCTCTGGCCAGCGCGGACATCGAGGTCGGCGAACCGATGTTCGACGTTTCCTACCGGGGCGGCAAGCTCGATTGTCTGTTGCATATCAACTCGCCCTATGGTCGCAGACGTCTGGCCGTCGAGTTGTTGCGCCAAGCCTATCCGAGAGACATCCGCGATGCTGCCTGGCAACTCCAAAGTTTCCTAAAGGATAACGACGAAGCCAAGGACATTATCCCAGTGGTGGCCGCGGAGTATCTCAGCGAAGGTGCGAAGGATGACCTGCGTCACCACAAACTCGCGTATTTCGAAGCCAGCGGCACGTTTTATTTGCGGCACAAGGAATGGCTCATCGATATCCAGCGCCCTTCCAGACCCAACGCCCGTCGGAGCGAAGTGCCGCTCTTTACTGGCGCCAGGGAGCAAGTCGTCCTGGCCTTGCTCGTGGAACGCCACAATTTTAGGAGCGGCCTGGAACTGGCAAAGCTGTCGGAGACGTCGACCTACACCGTGTCAACTGTGCTTGCGGAACTGGAGCGCAAGGAATGGATTGAGAGCGAGGGAAGCGGCCGGACGCTCCGTCGTAGGCTATCCCAGCCGACGGAATTGCTGGACGCGTGGGCGGAGGCGTGGACTCAGCGCAAAGACATTAAAACGAAGTGGTATTGCTTTATGTCCAATCCCACCAATATGCTCGAGCAATTCTTCGAGAAACTGGACGACTCATGGATGGGGAGGGACGACGGTGTCTTTACTGGCGCCGCAGCGGCGAACCGCATCACTCCGCATCTGACACGAACGGACACAGTCGAACTTATCATTCCTCCTGGTAAAGCTGGACTATATGAATTTTCGCTCAAGTTGAAACCGGTGGACAAGGGAGCCAACGTCACGCTGATCGAACGCACCGGCGCTAGCTTTCTGTTCACCGACAAAAAAACATCTTCCCAGCCCCGGTTGGCCAACCCTTTTATCCTGTATCTTGACTTGCTGGATGGCAAAGGTCGAAACAAGGAACTTGCTCATCAACTTCGCCTAAATGAACTAGGAATCTAAATATGGCCACTGCAGGAAAACCCAAAACAGCCGAAGGCTACGTCACCGCTCAAACCGAGGCCTGCGAACGGGTATTGGTCACGCTCCTGAAAGCGTTCGGTACACTGAAGAACTCGATCCGGTTGGTCGGCGGATTGGTGCCGCGCTACCTGACCCCGGAAGTGCCGCCGGACGTGCCGCCCCATGCGGGGACGACCGACGTCGACCTCGTCTTTAACCTGCAAGTGATTGCGGAAGGGGAGGGCTACGCGTCCTTGGGCGACCAGTTGAAAGCGCGTGGTTTTGCCCGCTACCTCAAGCCCGGCGCAAGAGGACCGAGCAGTTGGCAGTGGGAATACAAGATCTCCGAGCACGAAAGTGTCGTGGTGGAGTTTCTGCATAACGCGGCTGACGAATCTCAGGAAGGCAAGCTTACCTCGATCGAGGATGAGAAGGTGTCGGCCCTCGGCATCCGCCATGCCGGCGTGGTGCACACGTGGTTTCGCGAGAAAACAGTGACGGCGGAGTTGTTCGATGGAGCAGGGAAATCGACCGAGCTGGTTCGCTACGCAGACGTGACGTCTTTTGTCATCCTGAAGGCGCTCTCGTTCGCCGGCCGCGCCGAAAACAAGGATGCTGGCGACCTAGTCCATGTCATGCGGTATGCAGGTAAGCCCGAGGAGGTTGGAGATGAGATCGTCAAACGATACCGATCGGGCGAGCACAACCAAGCCATCCACGAAGCGCTCGAAGCTTTGCGAAACTGCTTTTGCGACGGAGAGGGCGTCGAAGGGTATGAGCGGGATGGCCCCGTCGCTGCAGCGAGGTTCAAACTGGGCCTCGATCCCGACGACGAAGACGAACGCGTTCGCGAGCAGCTGGACGTCGCAGGCCTGGTGATGGAGATCGTCACCTACGTCAAGGATCGCATTCACGCGGAAGAAAAGGCGGCGTGAGCCGCAAACCATGGGCATCGAATGAGTACCTTCACGCAGCAACAATTGGCAAAAGGCCGTGACCGTTTCCTGGCGGACCATCCCGCCATCAAGGCGCGCATCGCGGAACTGACGATCGGCTATGCCGATGCGCTCGGCGTCACGCTGGAGGCCTTCAGGAGACCGAGACTATGCGCGAGTTGCTGTTAATTGCACAGCAAAAGCACGTCGACTCGACGGAATTTTTCTGGCGCTACATCGCCGACACGCCCGAGGAACTGGCAACCATGCTCGTGCAGCAAGAGCAAAGCCTGCGGCAAATAATCGGCTGAATCCAGCAGTTGCCCTTTACCTCCATCCACTACGAGGCCGGGGGGATGGGATGAGCTTCTGGGCTCCCGTCCCCCTTGAACGATAAGCGGCAACAACGTACGGTGAGGGACAGCGTCGTGTCCAGCGTAAAATGCCGCACGAAATTCTGCACTTGCGCCGCTATGCGTTCCCGAATTGATCGAACGGCGTGATCTCATCCGATTCTGCAGGCGTCCATTCCCAATAGGGCTTCTTGCTTCTGCGATAAATTTCTTGCTTCTCCATTTTTCTTTTATCGTAGGCGGGCCGGCCGGTGACGCCGTACACTTCCATCGGGATGCCTTCGTTGCCGACGTCGCTGAGAATGAAATCGGGAAACACGACGTCAGTCGCCGCGTCAAAGCGCATCGGCTTGGTGAACTTGCGGCGATGCGCGACGAGCTTGTTGGCGACACGCAGCTCGTACGACGATTCGACAGGGATGAAAAAGTTATTCATCATCATCAGGGCCGCATCAATGACTACAAGCTTCGGATCTTTTCCGTTATCTTCCCATTTTGCGAGCGCCAGGCAGATGACGCGTGGCCGGTCTTTGTACTCTTGTTGCAACCACTCTTTTTTTACAGCGGCAGGATTTTCCAGGAGTCGCCCCACCAGCGGAAAGCGCTTGGCGAGGACGTCCAGTTCATTCTTCTTCAACAAGAAATTGCCGCCCCAATTGCATTTCAAAAAAGCGCCGCCGTGCGACGGAACGACGCCTTCCAGATTGAACAGCAGCAGGAAGTAGGGTTGATTGTTCTTGTCGATCTTGGCCGGTGGCGCTGCTGGCAGCCATGTCCGCTCCTGCTCGGGCTGTAGATGCAGGTGGTCCGACAGTTCGCGCGCACCGAGCCTGGTAGTGGCGATCGTAGCCATCAACTTGGTATAGGCCATGGCCCAGGGCATGATCTTCGGCGAGGTCCAGGTGTTCAATCCACTCTCGGTCCAGAGCTGGGACAGCAGCCCTCCGAGTCCCATCGAACCGCGCTGGAGCCTGCCTGTCTTGGCATCTCCATTGCCGGAAGGCGCTGCGGCCGGCTTGTCCGCGATTCCCAAGGGGAAGTTGACCTTGATATCGGTGACGCCGTTGTCGTCTTGTATCGCGCCCTGGTACTCGGCGGCGCCGCTGGTCGAGGTATTCTCGGAAAAAAGTTCGCAAGTATCCCTGGCATGCCGATGTGCGGTGCCGGGCATGCGGGCAAGGTAATAGCGCGACTTCCGACCGATCACCATCTCCACCTGGTCGACCGCCCTGGGATGGCACTGGCAGAGCAAACGATGGTCTCGCTGGGTCGCATACGCGTTGGCCAGCAGCACCTGGCCATCCTCGTGATCGCGCAGCCAATGCAGTTCGTATGTGCCCTTTTTTTGAACGCGGATCATGCTCATCTTATTGTCCATCGATTGTGTTTGCCTTAGGTTGGGTTTGTCCAGGTTGGACGTTCGGAGGCGACGGGGGAAGATTGATCGGCGTAACAGTGTAGCCATCCTTGGCCAGCAAAGCGAGCAAGCCCTGCGGGCCAGGCAGATGGGCGGCGCCGACGCCGACGACCGCATGGCCGGCGTCGAATGCCTGCTTCAACCCTGGTAGCCAGGCGACGTTGCGCTCGTCGATGAGGATCCGCTTGTACAGGCGCGCGTCAGCCGGCTGCTTGAAACTGTCGTCGATCAGGCGTGTGATGTGGTCGAAGTCGCCTCTGTTGAATGCTCCAACCAAGTCATCGTAGAAGCGCGTCAGGTCGAGCCTGGCGGCGTACTCGAAAGTTTCGACGTACAGCTTTTCCGGTATGGCGTCCCGGCGGACGGTAATTTGGGATATCGTCTCCAATTCCAGGAACGGGACCCCCTGCGCCTTTGCCATGGTTTCCAGCAGGGCGTCGCGCGAGGCTAGGCCGGGCGGTGCGCAGGGGACGAACGCCAGCGCGGCCCAGGTACGCGCGCTGCGCAGAGAGAGTACCCGCTCAAGTTTTTCCGCCGTCAGCGCCGCAGGCAGGCTGCACTCGAAGTTGCGCAGGACGGTATCTACTTGCGCAGCAGTGACCGTGCGCGCCCATTCCGCGCGCCTATTCCTCCCAGCGGCCTGCGCCACGAGTACTTCGGGTGCGGGCGTCCAATCGATCGGATCGTTCGCGGTCGAGTGCTCGACCGCGAATACCCTGGCGCCGTCGAACAGGCCAGGCGCCGGCTGCCGCAGCGCCACGTATGCAACATGCAAGGTGCCGATGACCACGCTCGGTTGGCCGTTCGGCGCGACGATGCGAAAGGCTGGCACGCTGGCGTCTGCACGCGCGCCAGCCAGGACGTTCAGCAGCAGCACCGCCGCCAGAAATTGTTCCAGGCGTCTCATCATAAAAATTCCCTTCATTGCTATGCCCTATTCTGGCGGCGTCGGCCAAAACGAGGACCGGAAAAATCGCCGGCAGCCGGCGCGGCACCAGCCACCATGATCTATGTCAAGCACATATCCCGAAAGATCCATAAACCATCGACCGTCAATGATTTGAATAATAAGCGTTTAACTGTCAAGTGTAAGCGTCCAGCCGTCCCACCTGTTCAGTAGGTTTAGGACGGCGTAGAGTTCGGAAATGGCAGCAATGAATCGATTTGGCTGTTAGGGCACGTCGGGGGACGTTCCATACACTGGCCAGCCAACTGAGCGGATCGAGTCCGTTCAGTTTGGCGGTGGCGAACAGGCTCTGGATAGCAGCGGCGCGGCGGCCGGCCCGCTCCGAACCGGTGAACAGCCAGTTCTTCTTGCCAATAGCAATGGGACGGGTGGCATTTTCGACCGGATTGTTGTCGATCGGCAGACTGCCCGAGTCCGCATAGCGGATAAGCGCCGGCCAGCACTTGAGCGCATGGTCGATGGCTTTGGCCGTGCTGCTGCCAATGGCAATGGTGCGTTGGGTCGCCAGCAACCAGGTGTGCAAATCGTTTAGCGCCGGCACGGCCAAGCGCTAGCGTAACACCAGCCGCTGCGGCGGATCGAGTCCCGCGCCTTGCTGCTCGATCGCGTACAGCGCCGCGATGCGGCGCAACGCCTCCTCGGCGGCGGGGCTGCCGCTGGCGGCGTGCACGTCAAAGAACTTGCGCCGGATATGGGCGAGACAGGCCAATTCGGTGGGGCCGTCGGTGAACAGGGATTTGTAGCCCACATAGTCGTCCACCATCAGATGGCCGCGCCAGCCATGCAGGAAGGCGCGTGCGTGCGCGCCGGCCCGGCTGGTCTGGTAGTCGAACACGACGATGGGCGGACCGGCGTCGTGCACGCCGGAGCGGTAGGCCCACAGATAGGCGTGTTTGGTCTTGCCGCTGCCCGGATCGAGTTGACGCACCGGTGTCTCGTCGGCATGTAAGCAGGCCTGTTGCCGCAGCAGTTCGGCGAGCCGGTCGGCCAGCGGCTGCAAGGCCACGCTGATGCGGCCGATCTACTCGGCCAGGGTCGAGCGGGCCAGCGGCACACCTTGGCGGGCCGCGATCTGCTCGATTCGGTACAGCGGTAAATGGTCGAGGTATTTGCAGCCCGCGATCCACGCCAGCAAGCCCACGGCGGCCATGCAGCCATCGATGATGGCCGCCGGGATCGGCGCTGCCGTCGCCGTCTCGCAGGGACGGCAGGCATACTGGGGACGGATGTGGCGGTGCACGAAAAAGCGCGCCGGTTCCACGTCCAGTTGCTCGCTGACGTCCTCGCCGATCTTGACCAGGTCGGCGCCGCACTGGCCGCACTGGCACGATGCCGGCTCATGGCGGTGCTCGATGCGCGGCAGCTCAGGCGGCAACGACTGCCGGCCGGCGCGTTGGCGCTGCCGCGTGGCCGGCGCGTGCCCCTCGAGCTCTTGCTCGATGGCAGCCAGGTCCATGTCGACCGTTTCCTCGAACAGCAGGCGCTGCTCGCCGACCAGCGCCTCGCTGGCCTTGCCGAAGCGGATGCGCCGGTAGTAGGCCAGTTCGTACGTCAACGCGGTGATCTTGAACTCCTTTTCAGCCAGCAGGGCATCGCGCCGCGACAAGGCCGGGTCGCGTTGCGCCAGATCGGCCTGCTGCTGCTCGACCAGAGGCGCGCACCTGCGCCAGCAGGGCGGGGGCGATGTCGGTGCGGGCAAGGTCGTCGAGCGGGTTCATGCTACGCAGTTTACAGCATGTCCTTATACACAAGTCTGAGATAGACAGCCAGCTCATGAAAAAGCAGTTTACATTCAGGGACTTGCAGCGGGCCTTGTAAACCGTCGCCATTTCGCGTTTACTCTCATATTTTGGGTGACGCATTGACGACCGCAGCACAGTGGACAGCCACGGAATTTGCACAGTTGAACCTCGGCGATGCGCGCCTCAACAATCGAGCGAGGACGTTGATGGAGCGATTTGCAGCTGACCCGACGGCGAGTATTCCCGATGCCCTGCCATGGCTGGGCGGAAACGATGGCCGCCTACCGGTTCCTGAGTAATGATGCTGTCGATTGGCAGGATATCCTGGCGCCACATTGGGAACAAACGCGACAGCGCATGCAAGCTCAAGCGGTTGTACTTTGCCTGCAGGACACCACCGAGCTCAACTTCAATGGGCAGGAAATTGAAGGCTTAGGGCCGCTCTGTTACGAGGCGCAGCGCGGCATGTATTTGCATCCGACGTATGCGGTAACTCCGGAGCGGGAAGCACTTGGGGTGCTCGATGCCTGGATGTGGGCGCGCAGCAAAAAAGATGCGGCAGGCAAACGTAGCGACCTGAAGGAAAGCCTGCGCTGGATTGAAGGCTATGAGCGGGTGGCTGAGATGGCGCCGGACTTTCCGGAAACGCGCCTGGTTTATCTGGCTGATCGTGAAGCGGACCTGATGCCGTTGATGCGACGGGCACAGCAACTAGGTGAGCCAGCGGACTGGCTGATCCGAGCAGCCCATAATCGCTGCGTGTCCGATGGCGGAAAACTGTGGGATCACACCATGGCTGGTGAACCAATCGGACAAATCGAATTTGCCATGGCTTCCCGGCACGGCGTCAAAGCACGCCCGGTACGCCAGCAGCTATGGCGGCAACGCGTGACATTGAGTAGTGATGGCGGGACGCCCCTGATGGTGACGTGTGTCGTTGCCCGCGAGGTTGATGCGCCCGCCGGGAGCAAGCCGGTCGAATGGCGTTTGCTCACCAACCGCTGCGCCGAGACATGCGCCGAAGTGGTAGAGCTGATCGACTGGTATCGAGCCCGCTGGGAAATCGAAATGCTGTTCGACATCCTGAAGAATGCATGCCGCATCGAGTCGCTACAATTGGAGCACATCGGCAAACTTGAGCGTGCTATTGCGATGTATCTGGTGGTGGCATGGCGCATTGCGCACCTGATGCGGCTAGGCCGTACTTGCCCTGAGCTCGATGCCAGTCGCTTTTTCGATTGGGCCGAGATCCGTGCAGCTTACATGCGTTCCAAGGCTGGGCCGCCCGCAGCGCCCACACTCAACGAAGTGCTGCGCTTGATCGCCGGCTTTGGTGGTTTCCTGGCGCGCAAAAGCGACGGTAAACCGGGAGTACAAACACTTTGGAAGGGGCTTCGAAAAATATGAATCGCGGCGGAGGCACTGCGTGCCGCAGATGCCTCATATCGCTAATTCAGACTTGTGTATAAGGGCATGCCCAAAAGTATGGCTTCATGAACCCCACAACTTTACATTGCGAAGGCGTTGTTGCATAAATCAACTCCGACGTCAACGAGGCGACAGCCGTCGGCCGAGCAAAGGGACTACCTCTAATTTGTGAACGAATGCGCACCTTGCCGAACACAAGCTGTCCACGTCGTCGAATAGCCCGTCCAGTAACGCTGAAGTACGCACCGACTGCATTGAGGCGGCAGGCTCCGTTATGGCGGATAATTGCGGGATGTCCAAGTCCAAATCCCCAGCGGCCTGCCCATGCGGCGGGCCATCGCTTGCCGCCTGCTGCGGCCCATATATAGACGGCGCGGCGCTGCCGCAAACTGCCGAGGCGCTGATGCGCTCGCGCTACAGCGCCTACAGCCTCGGCATCGAAGCCTATCTGCAAGCCACCTGGCACCCCAGCACCCGCCCGCAGGAAGCCATCATCGGCAGCGATGAAAAATTGCAATGGCTGGGACTTGAGGTAAAATCTGATTTACGTTTACGTCAACGTAAAGCAGAGAACGAAGACTTTGTTGAATTTGTGGCACGCTTCCGCGTCAACGGGCGCGGCCAGCGCCTGCACGAAGTCAGCCGCTTTCTGCGCGAGCCCTCCCCAGAGGGCCTGCGCTGGTTTTACGTAGACGGTACTTTCCCCGAATAGACAGCACGCGCCGGAGACAGCGCGACCAGAACAAGAGGAATCCGAATGCCGCATATCGAAAGCAAACTCAATCCGCGCAGCGAGGACTTCAAGTCCAACGCGTCGGCCATGCAAGCCCTGGTCGACGACCTGCGCGACAAGGTGGCGAAGATTGCCCAGGGCGGCGGCGAGGCGGCCAGCGCCAAGCACGTTGCGCGCGGCAAGCTGCTGCCGCGCGACCGCGTGCAGATGCTGCTCGATCCCGGCACGCCCTTCCTCGAATTCTCGCAAATGGCCGCCTACGGCATGTACCAGGACGCCAAGGGCGCCGACGCGGCGCCGGCGGCCGGCATCATCACCGGCATCGGCCGCGTGGCCGGCCAGGAATGCGTCATCGTCTGCAACGACGCCACCGTCAAGGGCGGCACCTACTATCCAGTCACGGTGAAGAAGCACCTGCGCGCGCAGGAAATCGCCGACCAGAACAACCTGCCCTGCATCTACCTGGTGGACTCGGGCGGCGCCAACCTGCCCAACCAGGACGACGTGTTCCCGGACCGCGACCACTTCGGCCGCATCTTCTACAACCAGGCCAATATGTCGGCCAAGGGCATCCCGCAGATCGCGGTGGTGATGGGCTCCTGCACCGCGGGCGGCGCCTATGTGCCGGCCATGAGCGACGAGTCCATCATCGTCAAGGAACAGGGCACCATCTTCCTCGGCGGCCCGCCGCTGGTGAAGGCGGCCACCGGCGAAGTGGTGACGGCGGAAGACCTGGGCGGCGGCGACGTGCACACGCGCTTGTCCGGCGTGGCCGACCACCTGGCGCAGAACGACCTGCACGCGCTGTCGCTGGCGCGGACCATCGTCTCGAACCTGAACCGCACCAAGCCGCAGCAGATGGCCTTGCGCGAGTCCGTGGAACCGAAGTACCCGACGCAGGAACTGTACGGCGTGATCCCGGTCGACACCCGCAAGCCTTTCGACATCCGCGAAGTGATCGCGCGCATCGTCGACGGCAGCGATTTCGACGAATTCAAGGCGCGCTACGGCGCCACGCTGGTGTGCGGCTTCGCCCATATCTACGGCATGAAAGTGGGCATCATCGCCAACAACGGCATCCTGTTCTCCGAGTCCGCGCTGAAAGGCGCGCACTTCATCGAACTGTGCGCGCAGCGCAAGATTCCGCTGGTGTTCCTGCAAAATATCACCGGCTTCATGGTGGGCCGCAAATACGAAAACGAAGGCATCGCCCGCAACGGCGCCAAGATGGTGACGGCGGTGGCCACCGCCGCCGTGCCGAAGTTCACCGTCATCATCGGCGGCAGCTTCGGGGCAGGCAACTACGGCATGTGCGGCCGCGCCTACTCGCCGCGCTTCATGTGGATGTGGCCGAACGCGCGCATCTCGGTAATGGGCGGGGACCAGGCCGCGTCGGTGCTGGCCACCGTCAAGCGCGACGGCATCGAATCGAAAGGCGGCCAGTGGAGCGCCGACGAGGAAGCCGCCTTCAAGCAGCCGATCAAGGACCAGTACGAGCACCAGGGCCATCCCTACTACGCCACCGCGCGCCTGTGGGACGACGGCGTGATCGACCCGGCCGACACCCGCATGGTGCTGGGCCTGGGCCTGTCCGCCGCGCTCAATGCGGAAATCCCGGACACCAAGTTCGGCGTATTCCGCATGTAAGGGGGCATATATGGCATACGAAACCCTGGAAGTGACAATCGCGGGTACACTGGCGACCGTTACGCTGAACCGCCCGGACGTGCGCAACGCGTTCAACGAGAAGACCATCAACGAGCTGACGCTGGCTTTCGACGAGCTGGGCCGCAATGACGCGGTGCGCGCCGTGGTGCTGGCCGCCAACGGCGCGGCCTTCTGCGCGGGCGGCGATTTGAACTGGATGAAGGCAATGGCGGGCTATACGCACGCCGAGAACAATGCGGACGCCATGCAGCTGGCGCAAATGCTGCGCACCATCTACCTGTGCCCCAAGCCCGTGGTGGCCAGGGTGCACGGCGACTGCTACGCCGGCGGCATGGGCCTGGTGGCCGCGTGCGACGTGGTGGTGGTGGCCGATGTGGCCAATTTCTGCCTGAGCGAAGTGAAGCTGGGACTGATCCCGGCCACCATTTCACCTTATGTAATCAAAGCCATGGGCGAGCAGGCTTCGCGCCGCTACTTCCTGACCGCCGAGCGCTTTGGCGCGGCGGAAGCCTACCGCATCGGTTTCGCCCACGAGGTGGCGCCGGCGGACGGTCTCGACGCGAAAGTCGCGGAGATCGTCAAGGCGCTGCTGGGGAACAGCCCGAACGCAGTGAAGGAAGCCAAGACGCTGGTGCGCGACGTGGCCGGACAGCCGGTCACCGACGCGCTGCTGGCCGACACGGCGCTGCGCATCGCGCATATCCGCGCGTCGGAGCAGGGCCGTGAAGGCGTTGCGTCCTTCCTGGAGAAGCGCAAGCCCGGATGGCTAAACTAATGGAGTATGTTTGGAATCGACTCAAACAAGTGATTGGGTAGCACGCAGCCTGCGCAGTGTATGGCATCCGTGCACCCAGATGCAGCACCACGAGACTGTACCGCTGATCCCGGTGAAGTACGGCCGTGGCGCGTGGCTGTACGACCATGAAGGCCGCCGCTACCTGGACGCGATCAGCTCCTGGTGGGTGAACCTGTTCGGCCACGCCAACCCGCGCATCAACGCCGCGCTGAAAGACCAGCTGGACTCGCTGGAGCACGCCATGCTGGCCGGCTTCACGCACGAGCCGGTGATCGAACTGTCCGAGCGCCTGGCCGCTTTGACGGGCCACAACCTGGGCCACGCGTTCTACGCATCGGACGGCGCTTCCGCCGTCGAAATCGCTTTGAAGATGAGCTTCCACTCCTGGCGCAACAAGGGCCGGGCGGACAAGCAGGAATTCGTCTGCCTCAAGGGCAGCTACCACGGCGAGACCATAGGCGCCCTGGCCGTCACCGACGTGGCGCTGTTCAAGGACGCCTACGGCCCGCTGCTGCGCGCCACGCAAACGGTGATGTCGCCAGATGCGCGCCAGGCAGCCGAAGGGGAAACGGCGCAGGAGCGCGCAGAAAATGCGGCCCGCCGCGCCGCCGCCGACGTGGAACGCCTGTTCAACGAGCGCGGCGACAAGATCGCCGCCATCATCATCGAGCCGCTGGTGCAGTGCGCCACCGGCATGGCGATGCACGACCCGCTCTACCTGCAGCTGGTGCGCGCGCTGTGCGATAAACATGCCGTGCACCTGATCCTGGACGAAATCGCCGTCGGCTGCGGCCGCACCGGCACCTTCTTCGCCTGCGAGCAGGCCGCCATCTGGCCGGACTTCCTGTGCCTGTCCAAAGGCATCAGCGGCGGCTACCTGCCCTTGTCGCTGGTGCTGTCGCGCGACGAGATCTATCAGGCCTTCTACAGCTCCGACGTCACGCGCGGCTTCCTGCACTCGCATTCCTACACCGGCAACCCGCTGGCTTGCCGCGCCGCGCTGGCCACGCTGGACATCTTCGAGCAGGACAATGTGCTGGCCGCGAACAAGGTCCGCGCCGAACGCCTGACCAAGGCGCTGGCGCCGCTGGCCAGCCACGAGCGCATCAAGAACGCACGCCGGCAGGGCATGATCTGGGCCTTCGACGCCATAGACGCGGGACCGGCTTTCTCGCGCCGCTACTTCGCCGAAGCCACGCGCCAGGAACTGCTGCTGCGCCCCATCGGTTCGACCATCTACCTGATGCCGCCCTACATCCTCGACGACGAGGAAATCGACGGCCTGGCTGCGCGCACACTGTCCGTGTTCGAAGCCACGCTGGCCGGAGCGGGGGCATGATGGAACTGCTGACCAAACTCCAGTCCCGGCTCGACGTGCTGGAAGAACGCAGCCTGATACGCAAGCGCCGCACGGTCGATTCCCCGACCGGCCCGCGCCTGACCGTGGACGGCCGCGAAGTGCTGTGCTTCAGCAGCAACGACTACCTGAGCCTGGCCAGCCATCCGCGCGTGATGGCGGCGCTGCAGGAAGGCGTGGCGCTGTACGGCGCAGGCAGCGGCGCCTCGCACCTGATCAGCGGCCATAGCCGCGCCCACGCGCAGCTGGAAGAGCGCCTGGCCGAATTCGTCGGCACGCATATCGCGTCGGCGCGCGCGCTGTACTTCTGCACCGGCTACATGGCCAACCTGGCGGTGCTGACCGGCCTGGCAGCGGGCGACAAGGACACCGAGTTCTTCTCCGAATCGCTGAACCACGCCTCGCTGATCGACGGCGCGCGCCTGTCGCGCACCACCATCAAAGTCTACGGCCACGCGGACGTGGAAGCGCTGGCGGGCCTGCTGGCCGCCAGCACCGCCGCCAACAAGATCGTGGTCACCGATTCCGTGTTCAGCATGGACGGCGACCTGGCCCCGCTGCCGGAGCTGCTGGCGCTGTGCGAACAGCACGGCGCCTGGCTGGTGGTGGACGACGCGCACGGCTTCGGCACCCTGGGCGAGAACGGACGCGGCGCGCTGGAGCACTTCAATCTGCGATCGCCCTACCTGGTCTACATGGGCACGCTGGGCAAGGCCGCCGGCGTGGGCGGCGCCTTCGTCGCCGCGCACGAAGTGGTGATCGAAACCCTGATCCAGACAGCCCGTCCCTACATCTTCACCACCGCCGCGCCGCCGGCGCTGGCGCACGCGCTGCTGGCCAGCATCGACATCATCGCCGGCGAAGAAGGCCGCGCGCGCCGCGCCAACGTGCAAAGCCTGGTGCAGCAGCTGCGCGCCGGCCTGCGGCTGGAGCGCTGGCGGCACATGCCGTCCGATACGGCGGTGCAGCCCATCATCATCGGCGAGAACCCGGAGACCATGCGCGCCGCGGCAGCCCTGTACGCGCAAGGCCTGTGGGTAGGCGGCATCCGCCCGCCCACGGTCCCGCAAGGCACCTCGCGCCTGCGCGTAACGCTGGCGGCAGGCCACACCGCTGCCGAAGTGGACCAGCTCATCGCAGCATTGAACGCACTGGAAAGGACCAGCCATGAGCGTTGAAAACTCGGGCATCGCGCCCACCGCAGACGCGCCGGACGTGGTTGTGGCCGCGCCGGATACCGATGTCGCAATCGGCCTGGCAACGCCTGCGGCGGATACCGCCGCCGCGAAGGAAAGCAGCGCCTCGGCGGCGCCCGCCGTTGCAGGCCTGCCGCCGCGCTTCTCCTGCTTCGTCACCGGCACGGATACCGAAATCGGCAAGACGCTCACTTCGTCGGCGCTGCTGCACGCGCTGGTGCAGCAAGGCGTACGCGCCTGCGGCATGAAGCCCGTGGCGGCCGGCGCGGAGATACGCAACGGCGTGCTGCATAACGACGACGCCGACCAGCTGGCCGCCGCCGGCAACGTCACCATGCTGCAGTCGCTGACCACGCCCTACATGCTGAAAGAACCGGCCGCGCCGCACATCGCCGCCGCCATGGAAGGCGTGACCATAGACGCGGTGCCCATCCTGGCCGCCTACCTGGAGATCGCCGCCGCCACGGACGCCGTGGTGGTGGAAGGCGTGGGCGGCTTCCGCGTGCCGCTGAACGACAGCTTCGACACCGCCGACCTGGCGCAGCAGCTCAACCTGCCGGTGATCCTGGTGGTGGGCCTGCGCCTGGGCTGCATCAGCCACGCGCTGCTGACCGCCGAGGCCATCGCCGCGCGCGGCCTGAAGCTGGTGGGCTGGGTGGCCAACGAGCTGCAAGCCGAGATGAATTTCGCCGACGAGAACGTGGCGGCGCTGGCGCAGCGCATTCCCGCTCCGCTGCTGGGCCGCGTGCCGCGCCTGGCGCAGCCGACTGCCGCAGCGGCAGCCGCGCACCTGAATTTTACGGGCCTGCCGAACTGGCCGGCCCGCCGCAACAATACCTGAACGTGAAGGAAACATGATGTCCCTGCAAGAACCGAAGACCGTAGAACTGCACCGCCCAACTCCTGCCATCAAGCTGCCGGAAGCGGCCACCTGGCCGCTGGACGACGTGATGGCGCTGTTCGAGCTGCCGTTCAATGAACTGATGTTCCGCGCCCAGGAAACCCACCGCGCCAACTTCCCGGCGGGCGACGTGGAACTGGCCACGCTGCTGTCGATCAAGACCGGCGGCTGCGAGGAAGACTGCGGCTACTGCCCGCAGGCCGCGCGCTACGACACCGGCGTGGAAGCCAAGAAGATCCTCGGCATCGACACCGTGCTGGAAGCGGCGCGCCAGGCCAAGGAAAACGGCGCCACCCGTTTCTGCATGGGCGCCGCATGGCGCAGCCCGAAAGACCGCGACATGGACAAGGTTGAAGAAATGGTGCGCGAAGTGAAGGCCCTGGGCCTGGAGACTTGCGCCACGCTGGGCATGCTGGAAGAGCAGCAGGCCGAGCGCCTGAAGGCCGCCGGCCTGGACTACTACAACCACAACCTGGACACCGCGCCCGAGTTCTACAACAACGTGATCTCCACCCGCGAATACCAGGACCGCCTGGACACGCTGGGCCACGTGCGCAACGCGGGCCTGAAGGTTTGCTGCGGCGGCATCGTGGGCATGGGCGAAACGCGCCTGCAGCGCGCGGGGCTGATCGCGCAGCTGGCCAACCTGAATCCGTATCCGGAATCGGTTCCGGTCAACCACCTGGTGCAGGTGGAAGGCACGCCGCTGCACGGCATGGACCCGCTGGACCCGTTCGAATTCGTGCGCACCATCGCCGTGGCGCGCATCACCATGCCGAAGGCGCGCGTGCGCCTGTCCGCAGGCCGCCGCCAGATGGGTGAAGCGGTGCAAGCCATGTGCTTCCTGGCCGGCGCCAATTCCATCTTCTACGGCGACAAGCTGCTCACCACCGACAACCCGGAAGCGAACGACGACCGCGCGCTGCTGGCCAAGCTGGGCCTGACCACCCGCGCCAACACGCTGGAATCGGTGCAGAAGGAAAGCTGCGCCTGCTAAATCGGGCTTGGCGGACAAGAAAAATCTAAGGCCACGAGCCGAATAGAGAGAGACCACATGTTCAAGAAAATCCTGATTGCCAACCGTGGTGAAATTGCCTGCCGCGTCGCCGCTACCGCGCGCCGCCTGGGCATCAAGACCGTTGCCGTGTATTCGGAAGCGGACGCCAACGCCAAGCACGTCGCCGTGTGCGACGAAGCGGTGCTGATCGGCCCTGCCGCCGCCAAGGAAAGCTATCTGCGCGGCGACAAGATCATCGCCGTGGCAAAAGCCACCGGCGCGCAAGCCATCCACCCCGGCTACGGCTTCCTCTCGGAGAACGCCGAGTTCGCGGACGCGTGCGCCGAAGCGGGCCTGGTGTTCATAGGCCCGCCGGCTTCGGCGATGCGCGCGATGGGCTCCAAGTCCGCCGCCAAGTCGCTGATGGAAAAGGCCGCCGTGCCCCTGGTGCCCGGCTACCACGGCGACAATCAGGACGCCGATTTCTTGAACCGCGAAGCCGACCGCATCGGCTACCCCGTGCTGCTGAAAGCTTCCGCCGGCGGCGGCGGCAAAGGCATGCGCGTGGTTGAAAATTCGGAGGCGTTCAAGGACGCGCTGGCCTCGTGCAAGCGCGAAGCCATCAGCTCCTTCGGCGACGACAAGGTGCTGGCGGAGAAATACCTGCAGCGTCCGCGCCACATCGAAATCCAGGTGTTCGCGGACACGCTGGGCAACTGCATCTACCTGTTCGAGCGCGACTGCTCGGTGCAGCGCCGCCACCAGAAAGTGCTGGAGGAAGCGCCCGCACCCAACATGAGCGCCGAGCGCCGCGCCGCCATGGGCGAAGCGGCGGTGGCCGCCGCCAAGGCCGTGGGCTACGTGGGCGCCGGCACGGTGGAGTTCATCGCCAACCAGGACGGCTCGTTCTACTTCATGGAGATGAACACCCGCCTGCAGGTGGAGCATCCAGTGACCGAAATGATCACCGGCACCGACCTGGTGGAATGGCAGCTGCTCGTAGCCGCCGGCGAGCCGCTGCCGAAGAAGCAGGACGAACTGGCCATCCACGGCCACGCCATCGAGGCGCGCATCTACGCGGAGAATCCGGAGAAGGGCTTCCTGCCGTCGATCGGCACCTTGCGCCACCTGGCGACGCCGGACGCCGTCAATTTCGAACTGGGTGACATTTCCGGCCATCCGGCCGGCGTGCGCATCGATTCCGGCGTGCGCGAAGGCGACGCCATCTCGCCGTTCTACGACCCGATGATCGCCAAGCTGATCGTCTGGGGAGCGGACCGCAAGCAGGCGCTGGCCCGCATGTCGCAGGCGCTGGCGCAGTACCAGATCGTGGGCCTGGCGGCCAATATCGCCTTCTTGAAACGCCTGGTGGAAGGCGAGGCCTTCTCCACGGCGGACCTGGACACCGGCCTGATCGAGCGCCACCACGACACGCTGTTCCCGGCCGCGCAGCCGGCGGCGCAAGGCGCGCTGGCGCTGGCCGCCGTGGCGCTGATCGAAGCGGAGAAGCAGGCATCGGCCGCGCAGTCCGGCGCCAACGCGGCCGACCCGTGGGGCTCGGCGCTGGGCTGGCGCATGAACACCGCCTACACGCGCAGCCTGTCCTTCACGGACGACTACGCGGCGGCGCTGCCGGCCAAGGCCTACAACGTGCAGATCACCTACCGCGACGCGGACTGGCTGTTCAACCTGCCGTCCTGCCCGGACGCGCAGCCCGAACGCCTTAGCCTGATGTCGCAGCAAGGCGCGGACTTCAGCATCAAGCTGGGCGGCACCGCCTGGCACGGCAGCGTGCGCCGCGACGGCGATACCTTCCACGTCTTCACCGGCGGCGCGCACTACGCGCTGGCCTACAACGACCCGATGGCGCACGCCGGCGAGACCGAAGCCGAAGGCGGCCGCCTGACCGCGCCCATGCCGGGCAAGGTGGTGGCGGTGCTGGCCGAAAAAGGCCAGGCCGTGAAGAAAGGCGACGCGCTGGTCATCATGGAAGCGATGAAGATGGAGCACACCATCTCTGCGCCGCACGACGGCGTGGTGGAGGAAGTGCTGTACGCGGTGGGCGACCAGGTGACGGACGGCGCGCCTCTGCTGGCCTTCAAGGCCGCCTGAGGAGGCCCCGCATGCGTATCTTGCTGCACAGGGCCGACGGCCAGACCGAACCCTGGATCAAGGACTTCGCGCGGCACCTGCCGGAAGCGGAAGTGGTGGTGTGGCAGGCGGAGCAAACCGCGCCGCCCTGCGACTACGCCATCACCTGGGCGCCGCCGGAAGCCATGCTGCGCAGCCTGGCCGAAGTGAAGGCCGTGTTCCTGACCGGCGCCGGCGCGGACGGCATACTGAAATTCGAGGCGGCGCTGCCGCGCAACGTGCCCATCGTCCGGCTCGGCGACGCGGGCATGGGCGTGCAGATGGCCGAATACGTCACGCACGCGGTGCTGCGCTACTACCGCCGTTTCGACGAATACGAGGCGCAGGCGCGCGCCGGACAGTGGTCGCCGCTGCCGCAGTACAACCGCGAGGATTTCGCGGTGGGCGTGCTGGGCATGGGCGTACTCGGCACGCGCGTGCTGGAAGCGCTGAAGGAATTCGGCTTTCCGCTGCGCGCCTGGAGCCGCACGGCCAAGACCATGGAAGGCGTGCAGTGCTTCCACGGCGAAGAGGGGCTGGATACCTTCCTGCGCGGCGCGCGCGTGGCCGTGTGCCTGCTGCCGCTCACGCCGGACACCAGCAATATTCTCAACCGCAGCAATATGAGCAAGCTGCCGCAGGGCGCTTACCTGATCAACGTGGCGCGCGGCGCGCACGTGGCCGAGCCGGATTTGCTTACGCTGGTCAAATCCGGCCACATCGCGGCCGCCACGCTGGACGTGTTCCGCAACGAACCGCTGCCGGTGCAGCACCCGTTCTGGCAGGAGCCGCGCATCACCATCACGCCGCATATCTCGGCACTCACGCTGCGGCGCGAAAGCGTGCAGCAGATCGCCGGCAAAATCCGCCAGATGGAGCGCGGCGAGCCGATGGCCGACGTCATCAACCGGGAACATGGATACTGATCCGAGGATAGCAAAATGAACGCACTGCCCAAACAAGTCAAAATCGTTGAAGTCGGTCCGCGCGACGGCCTGCAGAACGAGAAGGAAACCATCTCCGCCGAAGTGAAGACGGAGCTGGTGAACCGCCTGGCCAGCGCCGGCTTCGCCAATATCGAAGCGGCGTCCTTCGTGTCGCCCAAGTGGGTGCCGCAGATGGCCACCAGCAAAGAGGTGATGGCCGCCATTGCGCGCAGGCCGGGCACCATCTACTCCGCGCTCACGCCGAATATGCAGGGCTTTGAAGCGGCGCTGGCGGCCAGGGCGGACGAGGTGGTGATCTTCGGCTCGGCCTCGGAGGCGTTCTCCCAAAAGAACATCAACTGCTCCATCGCCGAATCGATCGCGCGCTTTGTGGACGTGGCCAAGGCGGCCAAGGACAACGGCCTGCGCCTGCGCGGCTCCATCAGCTGCTCCTTCGGCTGCCCCTACCAGGGCGAGGTGCCGCTGGACGCGGTGGCCGACGTGGTGGGCCGCATGCGCGACCTGGGCTGCGACGAGATCGACATCGCCGACACCATAGGCGTGGCCACGCCGCGCAAGACGCAGGCGGTGATGCAGACCGCCATCGGCGCCTTCCGCCTGGACGGCCTGTCCGGGCATTTCCACGACACCTACGGCCAGGCGCTGGCCAACATCTACGCCAGCCTGGAATTGGGGATCTCGATCTTCCACTCGTCGGTATCGGGCCTGGGCGGCTGCCCCTACGCCAAGGGCGCCACCGGCAACGTGGCGACGGAGGACGTGCTGTACATGATGAACGGGCTGGGCATCCATACCGGCATCGATCTGGACATCGTGGTGGACGCGGGGCAGTACATCTCGCAGATACTGGGCCGCAAAGGCTCCAGCCGGGCCGGCAACGCCATCGCCGCAAAGCGCGCCGGCTAGCCAAGGCGGCCTGAGCCGCATTCGGGGACTCGGCGTCCCCGTCAGACCCCGAATGCGGCTCAGCTCGCTTGATGTTTTTTTGCCGGCGGAATAGAAAAAACCCGCTTGATGTTGCCATCAAGCGGGTTTTTAAATTTTGGTCGGAGTACAAGGATTCGAACCTTGGACCCCCTGGTCCCAAACCAGGTGCGCTACCGGGCTGCGCTACACTCCGAAGAAGCAAGATAATACAAGCTGGGTTTTCTTCGGTCAAGGGCAGGGACGAAAAAACTTCAGAAATGCAGGTTTTTCTTCACTACGAGGCGTAGTCTGCGTATTTATTGGGCAAAACATCATGGCACTGCACATTTCTTATGCAGCAGGGACAGGGAGGCATCCGTATGGCGCCCCGGCCGGCAGGCCCGGCGGCATTGCCATCGGCGTGGCGATTTCGCTCGTGCTGCATGCGGTGCTGCTGTACCAGTCGCGCTTCGGCTGGTCTCCGCCTGCGCCGGCCGTGCGCGCGCCGGAAACCATTACCGTCTGGCTGCGCCCGGAGCCCAAGGCGCAGCCGCTGCGGCTGCAACCGCCGGCGGCGGCGGAACCGGACCTACCCGGCAAGGAGCGCGGGCAGCGCAAACCAGCGCCAGCAAGGAAGGCCTTGCCCGCTCCGGCAGCCACGCAGCAGGGGATGACTTGGGTGGCGCCGGAGCCGGCGGCGTCCAGTGCGGCGGCGGATCCGTTTGCGGAGCCGGCGCAGGCGGCGCCCAAGTTCGATATGGAGGCGGCCAAACGCTCGGCGCGCAAAGTGGCGCATGAGCGCGATCCGGCCAAGGCGGGGACGGCGGTGGGGCAGTTTCCGGAAAAGCCGCTGGCCAGCGAGACGCCATTGGCGCGCAAGATGTCGCAGGCGGCCCGCGCCGATTGCAAGGACGGGATTCCGGGCGGGCTGCTGGCGCCGCTGCTGCTGGCGATGGATAAGAAGGATCAGGGGTGCAAGTGGTGACCCGCCGGACGATTATTCTTCGACGCCGGCTTTCATTTGCAGGGCGCGCTCGTACAGGGCGTTTTTCTTGCGGCCGGTGATTTGCGCGGTCAGCGCGGCGGCTTGTTTCAGCGGCAGCTCGGCCACCAGCAGGGCGAGGATGCGCTCGGCTTCGGCGTCCTGTGCGTCTTCGGCTTCGGCCACGCCTTCCACCAGCACCACGTATTCGCCTTTTTCGCGGTGCGCGTCGGCGTTCAGCCAGGCCACGGCTTCGGACAGCGGGCAGCGGTGGATTTCTTCGAACAGCTTGGTCAGCTCGCGCGCGAACACCACCTGGCGCGTGGGCTCGAACGCCGCCGCCAGCGCTGCGGCGCATTCAACGATGCGGTGCGGCGCTTCGTAGAACACCATGGTGGCGGTGACGTTGCGCAGCTGCTGCAGCGTGGTCTCGCGCTGCTTGGCCTTGGACGGCAGGAAGCCGATGAAGTGGAACTGGTCGTTCAGCAGGCCGCTGGCGGAAATGGCGGTCACCGCCGCCGAGGCGCCCGGCAGCGGCACCACGCGCAAGCCGGCCGCGCGCACCGCGTCCACGATGCGCGCGCCGGGGTCGGACACGGCGGGCGTGCCCGCGTCCGACACCAGGGCGATGCGCTCGCCCGCCTGCAGCCGCGCGATCAGCGTCTCGGCCGCCTCGCGCTCGTTGTGCTGGTGGGCGGCGATGAGGGGCTTGTGCAGGCCGAATCGGGTCATCAGCTGGGCGGTGTTGCGGGTGTCTTCGCAGGCCACGGCGTCCACCAGGCTCAAAACGTGCAAAGCGCGCAGACTTATATCAGTGACATTACCGATCGGGGTCGCCACTACGTACAATGTTGCGATAGGATAGGTCTGGTTGGCTGTCTCGCCCAGAACGGGCAGGGTGGCGATGCTGGTTGCTTGTACTGTCATGGAGGTTGGATGCTGCCTATAAGAGTGAAATTGCTGCTGTTGTGCCTGGCAGCCAGTCTGACCAGCGCTTGCAGCACGCCTTGCGACGCGCCCGGCAAATTGTGCGCGCCTGTGACGTCAATTACAAGCCCGCCGCAGCAAGCCGCGCCGCCTGCGCCGCGGCCGGCGCCGCAACGCCCGCCGGAACCGCCGCCGCCGGCCGTGGAAACCTTCGCCGTGCCCATGCCCGGCACGGAGAGCGGCACGCCCGCCGCCCAGCCGAACAATACCGCACAGCCCGCCGCCGACGCCGACGCCGCGCCCGGCTACCGCATCGGCCTGATGCTGCCGCTGCGCTCGGAGCCGCTGCGCGTGGCCGCCGAGGCGGTGCGCGACGGCTTCATGGCAGCCTGGGAACGCGACCGCGCCGGCATCGCCGTCACCGTGATTGAAACCGGCGACGCCACGCAGGACGTGCTGGCCGTCTACGCCGCCGCGCTGGAGCAGCAGGACATGGTGGTGGGGCCGCTGGCCCGTTCCGCCGTCACCGCCGTGGCCGCCAGCCCGCTGGTGCTGAAACCCACCATCGCCCTCAACCACCCGGACGGGCGCGGCGAAACCACGCTGCCGGCGCAGATGATGGTGATCGGCCTGTCCATCGAGGACGAGGCGCGCCAGGCCGCCAGCTGGGCCGCGCGCGAGCAGCCGGGCGCCATCGCCTACGTGCTGTCCAACCCCGCCCAGTACCAGCGCCGCAGCGCCAGCGCCTTTGCGGCCCAATGGCAGCGCCTGGGCCGCGCCGCCAAGACGGCCGACTTGACCGTGCTGAACGGCTATCTGAACGACGCCGAGCTGGTGCAACTGCGCGCGCGGCTGCAGGCGGAGCCCTCGGCCATCGTGTTTGCCGCGCTGGACCCGGACCAGGCGCGCCAGCTGCGCGTGGCCCTGCAAGCGCCGCCGCTGGGCGACATTCCCGTCTACGGCACCTCCTCGCTCAATCCCGGCAAGGCCAGGCAGCTGCCCGGCCCGGAGCTGGACGGCGTGCACCTGCTGGACCTGCCCTGGCAGATCCAGCGCGACCATCCCGCCGTCATGGTCTACCCGCAGCCGCAGGGCAAGGACGCCGACATGGAGCGCCTGTATGCGCTCGGCATCGACGCCTTCCGCGTGGCGCATGAAATCGCCCGCAACGCCCAGCGCAAGCAGCAGGCCGATTTCCAGCTGGACGGCGTGACCGGGCAGTTGAAAGTGCATTTCGGCAATGGCCCGGCGGCGTTCGAGCGCCGCATGTTGCCTGCGGTCTACAAAAACGGCGTGCCGCTGCCGGCCACGGCCGCCCAGCCCTAGGAGCGGCCATGCCCCTCACCACGCGGCAGATGCAGGGCAACGCGGGCGAGGACGAGGCGCTGGCGCATTTGCAGCGGCATGGCCTGCAACTGGTGGAGCGCAATTTCCGCTGCAAGGGCGGCGAAATCGACCTGGTCATGCGGGACGGAGCGGCGCTGGTGTTTGTGGAGGTGCGCCAGCGCAGCGGCGGCGGCTTCGGCGGGGCGCTGGCCAGCGTCACGCCGGCCAAGCAGCGCCGCCTGCTGCACGCCGCCCAGTTCTACCTGCTGCGACTGAAACCCCTTCCGCCATGCCGTTTCGACCTGGTGGCCATCGATGCGGGCAAATTGAGCTGGCTTCGTAACGTTCTGGAAGCCCATGCCTGAAATGTAAGCATATTTAACAGCGCTTGTCCGGCCCGGCGGGCGACTGCACTATAATCCCACACCATGAATACTCAACGCATCCTCTCCCATTTCCACGAAAGTGCCGAAATCAAGATCCAGTCCGCCACCGTACTGGCGCAGCCGATAGGCCAGGCGATCGAATTGATGTTTTCGGCTTTGTCCAACGGTAACAAGATCCTGGCGTGCGGCAACGGCGGCTCGGCTGCCGACGCGCAGCATTTCGCCGCCGAGCTGGTGGGACGCTTCGAGCGCGAGCGCTTCCCGCTGCCGGCCATTTCGCTGGCGACCGACACCTCCATCCTGACCGCCGTGGCGAACGACTACAGCTACCGCGAGATCTTCTCGAAGCAGGTGCAGGCCTTCGGCCAGGCCGGCGACATCCTGCTGGCCATTTCCACATCGGGCAACTCGGCCAATGTGATGGCGGCCATTGAGGCGGCGCTGGAGCGCGAGATGCGCGTGATCGCCATGACCGGCAAGGGCGGCGGCGCCATCGGCAAAATGCTGACCGACGCCGACGTGCATATCTGCGTGCCGGCCGAACGTACCGCCCGCATCCAGGAAGTGCATCTGGTGACCATACATGCTTTGTGCGACGGCATCGACGTCGCACTGTTCGGAGGAGATGTGAATGAGTAAAGCCGGCACCGTGGTACGCCGCATAGTATTTGGCGCTGTTCTGCTGTCCTCGCTGTCCGCCTGCGTTCCGCTGGTGGTCGGCGGCGCCGTGGGCGGCACGCTGGCCGCGTCCGACCGCCGCACCTTCGGCGCGCAGACCGAAGACAAGGCCATCGCCTTCAAGGTCGAAACCAAGCTGCCCAACCTGGTGGGCGACGCCGGCCATGTGAACGTGGCCAGCTTCAACCGCCGCGTGCTGCTGACCGGCGAAGTGCGCGACCAGGCCATGAAGGACAGCCTGGAGCGCGAAGTGCGCGCCATCGAAGGCGTGCTGTCGGTGACCAATGAACTGGAAATCGCCGGCCCGGCCAGCTACACCTCGCGCTCGAACGACGCGCTGATCACCACCAAGGTGAAAGCCAGCCTGGTGGACATGAAAGACATCTCGGCCAACTCCTTCAAGGTGGTGACCGAGCGCGGCAATGTGTACCTGATGGGCCGCGTCACGCAGCGCGAAGGCACCATCGCCGCCGACGTGGCGCGCGGCGTGAGCGGCGTGTACAAGGTGGTCAAGGTTTTCGAGTATATTAGCGAAGACGAATGGAAACAGTACCAGCCTAAACCTGCAGCGAACTGATCATGTCCTCCTCCACCGCCTGGATCAAACCCGCCCTGGCCGCCGCCGTCATCGCGGGCCTGGGCGTGACCGCGTATTTCTCGCTCAGCCAGCACAGCAGCGCGCCGGACGTCACCTTCCTGGGCATCAAGGGCGAGCGGATCACGCCCGCCAGCCTGCAAGGCAAGGTGGTGATGGTGAACTTCTGGGCCACGTCCTGCGCCACCTGCGTGAAGGAAATGCCGCAGATGGTGGACACGTACAACAAGTACAAGGCGCAGGGCCTGGAGTTCGTGGCGGTGGCGATGAAGGAAGATCCGCCCAATTACGTGCTGAACTTCGCGGAAACGCGCCAATTGCCGTTCAAGGTGGCGCTGGACGTGAAGGGCGACGCGGCCAAGGCCTACGGCAACGTCGCCATGACGCCCACCACCTTCGTGATCGACAAGCAGGGCCGCATCATCAAGCGCTATGTGGGCGAGCCGGAGTTCCCGGCCCTGCACAAGCTGCTGGAAAAAGCGCTGCAAGGCTGACAGCCGGCGGGTTACGGCTGCGGCTCGGCGCCCCCGCCTAACCCGCCAGCCTCAGAATCCCGTCTGCACCGACAAATACCAGCCCTTCTGCTTCTTCTTGTTGAACACGGTAATCTCGCCCAGGTTGGCGTAGGCCGCCGTGAGCGACACATTGCGCGTCGGGAACCAGGCCACAAAGGCGTCGTAATAGGCTTTCTCCGGGTCCACGCCGAGGTTGTGCGGCTTGCGCCGGTATTCGGCGCCCAGCGCCAGCTTGCGGTTGATTAAATACGCGACCGACACTTCAGGCATCAGCCTGGCGTGGTCGCCCTGGTCGCCGCCGAAGCCCAGTATGCCCATCTGGTTGGCCTTGGTGGCGCGCAAGGTGCCGTTGACCAGCAAACTCTGCTCGAACAGGACCTTGGTGGCGGACACGTAATAGTCATAGCCGCTGTCGTCCTTGGCGCCCAGCTGCGTGACGTTGCTGACGCCCAGCGCGCCCAGGCCGCCTATGCCCTTGTTCTTCTTGTACATGATGCCCACCGCCACCTGCGGCACCCACACGTCCTGCCCGTAGACCGCGTCGCCCAGCAGGCGCACCTTGAGGCCGACGATGTCCTGCTTGATCTGCAGCGCGTCCAGCGGCGCCAGGCTGCCCTTGAAGTCCTGGCGCGCCAGCGACAATTCCAGCCGGTCGCCCACGCCGACCGCCACGCCATACGTGCCCAGCGAGTAGTCCTGCGTTTTCACATGCGTGTAGTGGGCGTTCGCGGCCCAGCTGTCGCGCGAGCCGTAGCCGGTGATCAGCGCCCACGGCGTGAGGCCGCCGCCGCCCGCGCCTTCCAGCTGGCTCACGCCGCCGGTGGCCAGGAATTTGCCCATGTCCGGCTTGCTTTGCACGCCGGGCGACGCGGTGACGATGTCGCGCTGCATGGGCGCCAGCTTGGCGATCAGCTTGTTCGACACGCTGCTCGGCACGCCGTGCTGCTCCATGGCGATCTGCAGGTCTTCCGCCAGCGCGTTGAACTGGGCGTTGGTGATCTTCAGGTCGATGTGCACCGACTTCATGTCGCGCACGGTGCCCACGCCGTCCATGGTCTTGTCGCGGTATTTGCCCGTGTACTTGCACGGGCCGCCGGCGAACTCGCAGAACTGCTCCTGCAGGCGCTGGTTCAGCTGCGGGATGTCGAAATCGTTGAAACTCTCCTTGATGCGGGGATCCGAGGTGATCAGCGCGACGAAGGTGTCGGTGATCTTCTTGATGCCCTCCTTGCCGCCCATGCCCTGGTAGGTGGAGTCTTCGGTGTACGGCGTCTGCGCGCAGGCCAGCGAGGAGGCGAGCAGCAGGCCGAGGGTGGCGGCCGTGGCGAGTTTCTTCATGTGCTTGTCCTTAGAGTGATTACTTCGGGTACAAGATCATTTGCGTGCAGCGGAACAGGGCGATGGTTTTGCCCGTGTCCTTGTGGACCACGGTGGCGTCCCACACCTGGGTGGTGCGGCCCATGTGGGCGGCCTTGGCGGTCACGGTGATGACCCCCTCGCGCGCGGTGCCGAGGTGGTTCGATTTCAATTCCAGCGTGGTGAAATTCAATGCGCCTTCCGGCAGGCTGGCGATGCAGCCGTAGCCGCAGGCGGTGTCCGCCAGTGTGACCACGGTGCCGGCGTGCAGGTAGCCGTTCGGCGCCAGGTGGTGCTGCGCCACCGTCAGTTCGGCGCTGGCCTCGCCCGGGCCGACGGCGGTGAAGTGGATGCCCATGTAGCCGGGCAGTTTTCCCGCGCCGAAGGCGTCCAGCTGTTCAATGTTAAATTTTGGTGCGTCCATTGCCTGTTCCATTTTGCCTTGTCATAGACGAATGATAGAGAAAGGTGGCAGGATTGTCGCTATTTTTACTGTCGGCTCCGCCAATTGCGTCCATATTGAAGCCTGGCCCACAACAGTAGTTTTTTGCAATCCATGGATACTCGACCTTCCCTCCATCCCGGCGCCATCGCCGTCTTCGGCGCCGGTTCCATCGGCGCCTATGTGGGCGGCGCGCTGCTGGGCGCGGGCGCCGGCGTGACCCTGCTGGGCCGGGCGCGCATGCGCCAGCGCATCGCCGAACACGGCCTGCATCTGACCGATTTGCACGGGCGCGAACTGCTGCTGGACGGCGCGCGCGTGCCCTATGCGGACGACCCGGCCATGCTGGCCGCGCTGCCCCGGCCGGCGCTGATACTGGTGACGGTCAAGAGCGCCGATACGGCCGCCGCCGCCGAAGCCATCCGCGCCCACGCCCATCCCTCCGCGCTGGTGCTCAGCCTGCAAAACGGCGTCGGCAACGCCGCCACGCTGCGCCGCCTGCTGCCCGGCTGGACCGTGCTGGCCGGCATGGTGCCCTTCAACGTGGTGCAGATGCCGGACGGCCGCCTGCACCGGGGCACGGCCGGCGAGCTGATGGTGGAGGCCTCGCCCGCGCTGGCGCCCTGGCTGGCGGCGTTCCGGGCGGCCCATTTGCCGCTGGCCGAGTGCGCGGACTTCGACGCCGTGCAGTGGGGCAAGCTGCTGATTAACCTGAACAATTCCGTCAACGCCCTGTCCGGCGTGCCGCTGGTGCAGCAGCTGCGCCAGCGCGGCTACCGGCGCTCGCTGGCGCTGATGGTGGACGAGGGCCGCGCCGTGCTGGCCAGGGCGGGCATCAAGCCGGCCAAGGTGGTCAGTGTGGGGCCGCGCGCCTTCTCGCTGATCCTGCGCCTGCCGGACGCGCTGTTCACGCGCGTGGCCGCGTCCATGCTGAAAATCGACCCCGAGGCGCGCTCCTCCATGTGGGAAGACCTGCAGGCGGGCCGCAAGACCGAGGTGCACTACCTGAACGGCGCCATCACGGCCTTGGCCGCATCGCTGGGCATGGACGCCCCCGTGAACCGCCGCATGACGGAGCTGGTGACCGCAGCGGAAAATGGCGCGCAAACAGCCCTGGGCGCGGCCGAGATGTATCGCACCCTGTCCGCCGCGCAGGCCGGACTCAGGCCCAGCTGATGGGAGTTTTGCCGTCGGCCGCGAGGTAGCTGTTGGTGCGGGAGAAGGGTTTGCTGCCGAAGAAGCCGCGGTAGGCCGACAGCGGCGAGGGGTGGGGCGAGGTGATGATGTGGTGCTTGGCGCCGTCGATCAGGGCTTTTTTGGCGATGGCGTAGCTGCCCCACAGGATGAAGACCAGGTGCTCGCGCTCTTGCGACAGGCGGCGGATGGCGCTGTCGGTGAACTGCTCCCAGCCTTTGCGCGCGTGCGAGCCCGCTTCGTGGGCGCGCACCGTCAGCACACTGTTGAGCAGGAACACGCCTTGCTCCGCCCAGTCCGACAGGTCGGTGCGGCTGCGCGCCACGCCCAGGTCCTCGCCCAGTTCCTTGAAAATGTTCTGCAAGCTGGGCTGCGGGCGGCTGCCCTCCGGCACGGAGAAGCAGAAGCCCTGCGCCGCGCCGGGCGTGTGATACGGGTCCTGGCCGAGAATGACCACTTTCACGCTGTCGAACGGCGTGAGCTCGAAGGCGCGGAAGATGTTGTCACGCTCGGGCCAGCAAGGCCCGGCCGCGTACTCGCCGGCGACGTAGTCCTGCAACGCCGCCCAGTAGGGCTGGCCGAACTGGTCTTGCAGCTGCGCCTCCCACGAGGGCGCGAGGCGCAGCGCGGCCATGCTTACACGGCTTCCAGTACGTTGTGCGCCTGTTCGTCCGCATGGTAGGAGGAACGCACCATGGCGCCGACGGCCGCATGCTTGAAGCCCATCTTGTACGCTTCTTCCTCGAACATCTTGAACACGTCCGGGTGCACGTAGCGGCGCACCGGCAGGTGGCTGTTGGACGGCGCCAGATACTGGCCTATGGTCAGCATGTCGATGTCGTGCTCGCGCATGTCGCGCATCACCTGCAGGATTTCCTCGTCGGTCTCGCCCAGGCCCACCATGATGCCGGACTTGGTCTTCACGCCGGGGTACATGGCCTTGAAGTCCTTGAGCAGCTTGAGCGAGTGCATATAGTCCGAACCCGGACGCGCTTCCTTGTACAGGCGCGGCACGGTTTCCAGGTTGTGGTTCATCACGTCCGGCAGGCCGTTGGCGAAGATGTCCAGCGCCTTCTGCAGGCGGCCGCGGAAGTCCGGCACCAGCACTTCGATCTGGGTCTTGGGCGACAGTTCCTTGGTCTTGGTGATGCACTCGACAAAGTGCTGGGCGCCGCCGTCGCGCAGGTCGTCGCGGTCCACCGAGGTGATGACCACGTAGCTCAGGCGCAGCTTGGCGATGGTGTTGGCCAGGTTTTGCGGCTCATCGTTGTCCAGCGGGTCCGGACGGCCGTGGCCGACGTCGCAGAACGGGCAGCGGCGGGTGCACTTGTCGCCCATGATCATGAAGGTGGCCGTGCCCTTGCCGAAGCATTCGCCGATATTCGGGCAGCTCGCCTCTTCGCACACGGTCACCAGCTTGTTCTCGCGCAGGATGTCCTTGATCTCGTAGAAGCGGGTCGACGCGGAGGCGGCCTTGACGCGGATCCAGTCCGGCTTTTTCAGGCGCTCGATCTGCTCGATGGGCGTGATCTTGATCGGAATGCGCGAGGTCTTGCTGGCGCCTTTTTGCTTTTCGCTTGCGTTGTAAGCTGGGGCGGCGGGGGCGGTGCTGGAAGGGGTCTCGGTGGTCATAGGCTTAAATTGATACAGTAGTTTCTTCGGCGGGAACAGCTGCTTCCAGCAGCCGCACCAGTTCGTTGGCCAGCGCCAGCTGCACGTCGGCAAGCGGCGCCTCCACTCCCATGGAGCGCATGTCGATGGTTTCCAGTCCAGAATAGCCGCAAGGGTTAATCCAGGCGAACGGGGCCAGGTCCATACCCACATTCAGCGACACCCCATGGTAGGTGCAGCCGTTGCCGCGCACTTTCAGGCCGAGCGCGGCGATTTTGGCGCCCTTTTTCGGGCCGGCGGCGATATAAATGCCGGGCGCGCCCTCGACGCGTTCACCGCCGAGATTATACGCCTGCAGCACATTGATGATGGCTTGCTCGATTTTGTTCACAAACTGGCGCGCATACAGCTTGCCGCCCGGCTTGTTGCGGCGCAGGTCCATCATCAGGTAAATCACCACTTGGCCAGGGCCGTGGTAGGTGACCTCGCCGCCCCGGTCGGTCTGCACCACCGGTATGGCGGACGCGCCCGCCAGCAGGTGGCCGCGATCCGCCCCCAGCCCCAGCGTAAAGACGGGCGGGTGCTCGACGATCCACAGTTCGTCGGGGGTTTCGGGCGTGCGCGCGTCCGTGAAGGCGCGCATGGCGGCGAAGGTGGGTTCGTACTCGGCTTGTCCGAGGTGGCGTATCAGTGCCGGGGCGATAGACATGCCGCCATTATAAGTCAGTGCTGAAATACTTTCTTGCCGTGCCTATTTTTTCGGCACCGGCGTTTTGGGCACCAGCGCCAGCCATTCCTGCACCGGCGCGCGCTGCCATTGGGCTTCGGCGTAGTCTTTCAGCTTCTGCGGCACGTCGTCGCCGCTTTTGATCAGGCGCATCAGCATGATGGCCAGGTCGGTGTCCGCCACGCACCAGCGGGTGAACAGGGTGGGGCCGTCCACCAGCTTGCCGGCGGCGCGTACCAGCTTGTCCGCCGCCGCGCGCGCTTCGGCCGACAGGGGCTGCGTGGCCGGCTCGTAGAACACGGTGATGGTGCTGCGTTCCTGGCGGATAGGTATCAGATCGCTGCGCAGCCAGGCCTGGACCTGGCGCGCCAGGGCGCGGCGCTGCGCATTGCGGGGCAGCACGGCGTGGTATTCGGGCGCGGGAAACACTTCGTCCAGGTATTCGCTGATGGCGCTGGACTCGGTCAGCACAAAGCCGTTATGCACCAGCGCCGGCACGCGCGCGGTCAGCGCCAAGTCGCGGAAAGGCGGCTCCAGGTTGGCGCCGGCCTCCAGGTCCACGGTCTTCAGCTCGAAGGGCAGGCCTTTTTCCTTCAGCGTGACGAACACGGACAGGGCGTAAGGGCTGGTGAACTGGCTGTCGACGTAGAGGGTGAGGCTCATGGTGCGCTCCGGCGCTGCCGCGCCATCTGGTTACATAACGATTTTTACCATCGGGTGAGCCGACAGTTCGGTGTACAGCGCGTCCAGCTGCGGACGGCTGGTGGCGCGCACGGTGACGGTCAGGCCGGTGTAGTTGCCCTTGGCCGACGGCCGTTCTTCCATCTTGCCCTGGTGGAAGGTCGGGTCGTGCTTGATGACGACTTCCAGGATGGTCGCCGCGAAGTCGATATGGGTCGGACCCATGATCTTGATGGGGAAATCGCTCGGGTACTCGATGAGGGACTCGCCCGGTGGGATCTCTGTTGCCATGATAATTCCAAAAATGAATGCCAACCGGTATTGTAACGCGCTCGCAATACCGGCGGCATGCAGGGCCTGTTTATGCGTTGCTGCCCAACTGCGGAGCGGCCTGCGCGGCCAGCTGGGGAACGGCGGGCTTGCCGGACAAGCGTTTCAGGCGGTCCAGCGCGGACTCGCCGCCGGCGGCGCCGGGATTGCTGACGGACTTGCGGATGGCGTCGATCTCGGCCGCCTGGTCGATCGGACGCTGGCCGATGTCGGCCACGATCTTCATGCCGGCCGCTTCATTGCTCACCGCCTGGGCGCGGCGGGTCAGCGCGTTCAGGGCGCTGGAATTGCCCTGCAGGCCTTTCAGGCCGTTGAGCTGCTCCTGGCGCTCATTGCGCACCTGCTGCAGGTCGCGCTGGGCGTTGGCTTGCGCCAGCGCCTGCATCGCCTTCTTGGCCGCCGCGTCGAAGTCGGCCAGCTGCTGCGACAGCGCGTCGACGATCTTCTGCAGCTCGTTCATATACTCCTCGGCGTCGGCCTGTTCCTGGATTTCCAGCGGCAGGCGCGCCTTGTTCGACTCCAGCTCGTCGCAGAACAGGTTGATGGTCGCTTCCGAGATGCGGCCCGACGCCAGGCGCTCGCCCAGGGTTTCGGCGGCTTTTTCGTCATTGGCGATCAGCTCCTGCAGCTTGACCACGTCCGCATGCTCCTTTTCAAAGGAGGAACGGGCGGCGGCCAGCTTCTGGGCCGTGGCGCGCAAGGTGTCGGCCAGGCGGTCGCGGTCGGCCTCGGTTGCCGTCTCGGGATCGAAATTGGCAATCGCCTCGGAGACGCGGTCGCCCAGGGCGCCGAAGTGTTTGGTAATCAGACGCGCGGTTAAACCCCAGCCATTCGAGTTGCTCATGTTGTGCTTCCTTTCGTTAGATGGAACTGCCGTGTGCGCGCCGCCGTCCTTACTGGATGACGACACGTTCCTGCTCAACCGGTATGCCGATGACAAAGTCGACATGGATACCGCGTTTCCCTGCATCGCCGTTCACGCTGGCGAGTATTTCCGTCGTAATCAGTAAAAACTCCCGGCCCGCGCCGTTCAGCTCGCGGACATAGGGCATCAAATACATCTGCTGCTGCAGGCCGGCCATGCCGCCGGCGTCGTCGATGCGGGTTTCGGTGCCGCTGAAGGGCGCCACGAATTCCGCGTCCGGGCTGCCCGCATCGCGCTGGTAGACCAGGCCTTCTTCGCTGCCGAAGGCCAGCTCCAGGTCGCGCGGGTCCAGGCCGGCGTCGCCCAGCTGCTCGCGCCACAGGGTGTAGCTGGCGTCGCCCAGGCCGTAGCCCGCTTCGCCGGTGTAGGCTTCCTGGTCCTCCACCGTTTGCGGGATCACGCGGGCCAGCTGGGTGCAGTACAGGATCTCGGCCACCTGGCCCTGCTCGTTCACATACACTTGCAGGAACTTCTCGTCGTCCGCGTCGTCGCCCTTGTCCAGGTAGTAGCGGTACAGCTTGCCGGACAGATTGAGCTTGATGCGCGAGATGGCCAGGATGCGGGTGTCGCTGCCGTTCGGCATGCGTATCAGCGAGCCGGCGGTGCTGGCGCGCAGCAGCGGCGACTGCTGCAGGTTCACCACGCTGCCGATGCGCGCGCCCAGCGGCAATTGCTGGTCGGCCGGCGCTTCGGCCAGGCCGTGCCTGGTGGCCGCGCCACGGACGTAATCGATTGCATCTTTCCAGCCCATCTCAATCTCCCAAAGTGTAGTTGCGGCCGGCTTTCGGCTTCATCAGCCTGCCGCGCAGCAGGCGCCAGCCGGCGTAGCCCAGGCCGATCACCAGCGCCCAGCCCAGCCAGCCCAGGCCGCCCGATTCCTTGCGCGCCGTCCTGGCTGCCTCGGCGCCGTCCATGCCGGCGGTGTTGCCGCTGGCGGTGGCGGTGGCGTTGCCGGTCGCCGCCGCCGTGCCCGCCACGGTAGCGTCCACGCTGGCCGGGTCCACCGGGCCGAGGGCGCCGATGTCGGCCGGCACATTCGCCGGCGCGGGGGCCTGGACCGGGGCGCGGTTGGCGTGCGCCGGCGCGGTCAGGATGGAGCCGAGCACTGCGCCCGCCGCCGCCGCGCCGGCGGTGGCCAGGCGGCCGTTGCGGTCGTAGCCGCGCTGGTCGTAGCCCCGGTTGTCGTAGCCGCGCTGGTCATAGCCGCGGTTGTCATACTGCGGCGCCTGCTGGCCGTATTGCGGCCCTTGGGGCTGGCGCGGCAGAACCGGGTCCAGCGGCGGCAGACGCGGTTGCGTAGCCTGCTGCTGCGCTTCGCGGGCGGCGCGGCGGCTGTCCATGGCGCGCAGCGCGTTTTCCTCGGCCTGGCGCCTCGACAAGTCCTGCGACATGGCGGACTGGTTGCGCGTGCCGGCGGCGCTGTCCGGCGCGCGGCGCGACGAACCGAAGGAACCGAACGAGGTGTTGCCGCCCCGGCTGGCCGCGCTGTCCGCGCCGCCCGATTTGTTACTTGGAGCGGTGTTATTTCTTGCAGTGCTGCTCTTTTGCGACGAAAATCCGCTCTTGAACGAGCCGGAACTCTTGGCCGGGCGCGTGTCGGCATAGGCGCCGTTCATGGCCAGCGCCATCGACAAGGCCAGCGCTATTGCAGTGCGGAGAGACTTCTTCATTTCCCCAACCTCTCTAGTTGAATGAATAACAGCATAATGACCGTGGCATACAAATGCATCGGTAAAAAAGGACACGCTTCACCATGACCCGCAAGTACTCAGACATGAACCAGCACGACGCGCTTTACACCGTGGCGCGCAGCTATCCGGGCGGAATCGACGCTTTGTCGCAAAGCATGGGGATCTCAGTGAACGTGCTGCGTAACAAATTGTCCCCGTCCATAGCGTCCCATTACCCCTCGTTCGAGGAGGTGTCGGCCATCATAGAACTGTGCCAGAAAGCCGGCGTGAAGGACGCCCTGCTGCCCCTGCACGCCCTGCTGACACGGCATGGCATGGCCGCTTTCGTGGTGCCGGTGCCGGCCCAGGTGGCCACCGACGACTTGTCGCAAACCGTGTGCAGGGTGATGAGCCAGGTGGGCGACGTGGCGGAGGCGGTTTCACAATCTTTACTAGATGGCAAGATTACACCAAGCGAAGCGGATTTGATAGAGCGCGAGTTTCACGACGCGCTGTCGGCGCTGGGCGAATGGCGGGCGCGCATACGGCATTTGGCGGACGGCAAATAAAAAAGAGCCGGCGATGAGGCCGGCTCGAAAAACTATTTTTCTACAGGGAAAAAAATAGTCGGGAACTTGTGACGAGGCCACTTTATGAAAAGTGGCCTCCCGTCGCCATCAAAATGTGATGAACTGCATAATTCGCGGCCTGGAAGTGCAAAATCCCGGCCTGAAACGCAGTGTGTTCCCGACATTATTCGCGCTGCCTGTGCTCGTCCTTGTCGCCGCCCCTGCGGCGGCCATTGTTGTTATCGTCGTCGCGCTGCTGCTGCGGCCTCGGCTGCGGCGCCTGCATTTGCGGCGGCGGCTGCGGCCGGGGTGCCGGCTGGGCTTGCTGCGGCTGCGGCTGCGGCTGTGGCTGGGCCGCCGGCGCAGGCCGGGCGGCCTGCATGTCGCGCTGTTCGCGCTGCGCACGCTGCTGATCGCGTTGCTCCCGCTGTTCGCGCATGCGCTGCTCGGCCCCGTCGTCGCGCTGGCGGAACTGGGCGGCCGGCGACGGCGCGGCTTGCGCCGGCTGCGCAAACGGATGCTGCGCCGCCGGCTGCGGCTGCGGCTGTGCCTGCTGCTGCGCCTGGATGGACTGGCGGTTCCCGCGCTGGCCGGCTTCGCGGCGGTCATTCTCCTCGCGCTCCTGCCGTCCACGGCGGCGCTCCTCCTCGCCATTCCGGTCCGCCGCCTGCAGCTGCGGGGCGGCTGCCGGCGGCTGGGCGAACGGCGTGGCCTGGGGCTGCACCGGCGCGCGGTTCTGGCCGGGGTTGATGCTCATGCGCGGCTGGCGCTCAGCGGCGTTGTCGCGCTCATGATCGCGGTCGCGGCGGGTTTCGATCACCCGGCCCGGCGTCACCGCGCCCGGCCACACGCGGCCCGAGGGCAGCGGCGCGGTCGACAGCGGCACGTTGCGCGCATCGTTCGGCGCCAGCGAGATACGCGGCGCCTTGCCCACGTTCACGGTGCGGCGCGCGTCGAACTGCTCGCGCGGCAGGACGGTCACGCCTTCGCGGCGCACTTCGCGCTGCGGCTTCCAGTGTACGCTGTTCTGGTGGCTCCAGCCCAGGCGGCGCTCATGCTCGGCCGACACGCGGTAGTTCGGCACGAAACGGTCGCGCGGCGTGAGCGGATACCAGCCCACGCCGGGGCCGTTGCGGCGGTCGGCAAAGGCCACGCTCCAGTTGCTGCCGCCCACCCAGCCCACCAGCGCCGGCGCCCAGACCGGACGCGTGGTGATGCGGCCCGGCGCCCAGTACCAGCGCGTGTCCAGCATCACCCAGCGGCCGTAGTGCGACGGGGCGTAGCCCCAGGGCGCGTCGTCCACCCAGGTCCATCCCCACGGGTCCAGCCAGGTCCAGCGGCCGTCGCGGTAGGGCGCCCAGCCCACCGGCACCGAGCGGGGCGACCACAGCGGGCCGTAGTCCTCGCTCTCGCGCCAGCTGCCGTACTGGTCCAGTTCCTCGTAGCCGGTGACGTCCGCCGTCACATAGCGCAGCGACTGCGAATTCTCGTCGCGCTTGTCGCGCGCCAGCACCCAGTCGTCAAAACGGTCGCGCTGCGCCTGGCCGGTGCTGACCTGCTCGCCCTGCACCACGGCGCGTTTGCCCGCGCGCAGCGTGAGCGCAGTGCCGCCGCCGTCCACGCTGGCCGCGCCCGCCAGCACCGAGATCACGCTGGTGTCCGGCTGGCGTTCGCTGTCCACGCGCAGCAGGCCCGGCTCCAGCATGGTGATGCGCGCCTGCGGCGTGTTCAGCTCAAAGTCGCCCAGCAGTTCGCCGCTGCGCAGGCGCACGCTGACGCTGCCGTAGTTCAGGCGCAGGCGCAGGCTGTCGTCGTCCAGCGCCTCCAGTTCCAGGCTGGAGTCGCCGTCCAGGCGGATGGCCGCCGAGCCGACGCGGAACTCCAGCCGCGAACCGGGCGCGGCCGTGACGCGGCTGCCGCCGGCCAGCGGCCAGTTCAGCAGGTTGCCGCTGGCTTGCTCGCCGTCGGCCTCGACCGTGACCTGGCCCTCGGCGCTGGAAATGCGGCCCACGCGGGCGGGCGGATCGTCGCCGGCCAGCGCCAGCGAACTGACGGCGACCAGCGCGGTCAACAGGATCAGGTGTACGAATTTGCGGCCCATGGCGGCACTCCAGGATGTAATGAATCTATTTAACGCCGCATTTGCGGTTCAGACGACGGCCGTTACAAATGTTTTCACATGAGGTTTTCACATCAGCCGTGGGCGCCGCCGCGCTTGACGAAGAACAGCGCCGCGCCGACCGCCATCAGCAGGCCGCCGAACACGCGGTTCTGGCGCTTGACGGACTTGGCGTCGCGGAAGAAGCGTTGCATGGACGAGGCCAGGAAGGCGTAGCTGTGCATGACCACCAGGTCGATGGTGCACATGGTGGCGGCCAAAATCAGCAGCTGCGGCACGAGCGGGTGGTCCTGGGCGATAAACTGCGGCAGCACGGCCACCATAAAGATGATGCCCTTGGGATTGGTGGCATTGGTCAGGAAGCCGGTCAGCACGCGCTTGCGCAGCGACGGCAGCACGGCCTGGGCCGGCGCGCCTGGCCCGCCCGCGCCTTCCGCGCCCGGCGCGGCCTGCACCTTGGCGCGCCACTGGCTGAAACCGAGCCAGATCAGGTACAGCGCGCCCACGGTCTTGACCACGTTGAAGGCCAGTTCGGACGCCAGCAGCAGCGAGCCCACGCCCGCGCCGGCGATGGCCAGCACCAGCAGCAGGCCCGCCTGCAGGCCGAGGATGGTGCCGCTGGCCTTGCGCACGCCGTAGGACAGGCCGTGCGACATCGACAGCACGGCGCCCGAACCGGGCGACACGGCAATGATGGAGGCGGCGATAACGAAGGTGATCCAGGTGCTGAAGGCCATGCTGATTTCCCGAGCTGATTTTCCGAGCGGCCATTGTAGCGCGCCTGCGCGAACACTTGCTTACGGACAGTTGCTTATGAGGTAAGATTGGCGCTGCATCCACTCACTCGACCGCGCCATGAATACTCCCGCTCCCGCTTTCCCCGCTCCCGCCGCCCCGGAGGGCTGCTGAGATGGCCGGCACCAGTCTGCTGGCCCTGATCGACGATATCACCACCATCCTCGATGACGTGGCCGCCATGAGCAAGGTGGCGGCCAAGAAAACCGCCGGCGTGCTGGGCGACGACCTGGCGCTGAACGCGCAGCAGGTGGCGGGCGTGAACGCCGACCGCGAACTGCCGGTGGTGTGGGCGGTGGCGCTCGGCTCGATGAAGAACAAGGCCATCCTGGTGCCCGCCGCGCTGGCCATCAGCGCGTTCGCGCCCTGGGGCATCACGCCGCTGCTGATGCTGGGCGGCGCCTATCTGTGCTTCGAGGGCTTTGAAAAAATCGCCCACCCGCTGCTGCACGGCGGCCACGAGGACGAGCACCATCATGCGGAACTGGCGGCCGCCCTCGCCAATCCGGCGGTGGACATGGTGGCGCTGGAAAAGGACAAGATCAAGGGCGCCGTGCGCACCGACTTCATCCTGTCGGCCGAGATCATCGTGATTGCGCTGGGCACGGTGGCCGAGGCGCCGTTCGCGCAGCAGGTGACGGTGCTGGCCGGCATCGCCGTGGCGATGACGGTGGGCGTGTACGGCATCGTGGCGGCCATCGTCAAGATGGACGACGCCGGCCTGTACCTGGCGCAGCGCCCCGGCGCGGGCGCCTTCACGGTGGGCCTGGGCCGCTTCCTGCTGGCGGCCGCGCCCAAGCTGATGAAGTTCCTGTCCGTGGCCGGCACGCTGGCCATGTTCATGGTGGGCGGCGGCATCCTGACGCACGGCATCCCCGGCGCGCACGACGTAATCCACCATGCGGCCGAATTCATGGGCGCCACGCCCGGCGCCGGCGCGCTGCTCAAGGCGGTCACGCCGTCGCTGCTGGACGCGCTGGCCGGCGTGGTGGCGGGCGCCATCGTGCTGGTGGGCGTGACGGTGGCGGGCCGTTTCTTGCGTTTGTTCAAGCGCTCGCACTGAAATATCTGTTTAGATACGGCTTACACAACGGCAACCACCAGGAGGCTCAATGAACAAGATTGCACCGCAACGTCCAACCGCCGCTTTCGTCGGCGCTTCGTGGGCCGCCCTGCTGGTGGGCGTGATCACCTACCTGAGCGGGCTGTGGAACGCCACCATGCAGCTCAACGAGAAGGGCTATTACTTCACGCTGCTGGCCTATGGCCTGTTCGCCGCCGTGTCGCTGCAAAAGTCGGTGCGCGACCGGCTCGAAGGCGTACAGGTCACCAATCTGTATTTCGGCCTGTGCTGGATCTCGCTGCTGCTGGTGCTGCTGCTGTTGTCGGTGGGCCTGTGGAACGCCACGCTGGCCTCCAGCGAGAAGGGCTTCTACGCCATGTCCTTCGTGCTGAGCCTGTTCGCGGCGGTGGCGGTACAGAAAAACGTGCGCGACAGCGCCGGCGGCGCCACGGCCGCGCCGCAGTCCGGCGACGCCTGACGCGCTACGCTGCCCTGGCAGCCTTTTTCTTTTTCGGCGCGGGCAGCGGCAAGGCCGCCGCCGTGCGCCGCGCCAGTTCGGTGAGCCATTCGCGCTCGTCCCAGCAATCCCCCGGGATCAGGAACCAGGGCTTGGCCTGCGGGTAGGGCTGCGCCTCCTGCGGCGTGCCTATCCAGGCGCGGCTGGCCTCCACCGGCTTGATGAAGAGCTGGTCGTCGCACACCAGGGCGAACATCTTGCCGTCGCAATAGATGGCGTACTCGCCGAACATCTTGCGCGCCGCCAGCGTGCCCGCGCCCGCCATCTGGTCCACCAGAAAATCCACCGTGCTTTGCTGCGACGCCATACCCTTGTCTCCTTCATCGTGTAGGCGCCCATGCTAGCGGCTCAGGGAACTTTTAGCCAGTGATGCGGTCCCATCGTCATAACCTGGCGAGGAGACCTATCATGTCAGATTTGCACACCCGCTTGCACCTGGCAATGACGGCTGCGCGCATGGCCATCTGGGACTCGGTGCTGGCCGGCGGCCGCGTGGCCGGCAGCATGGTCCACTGGTCCGCCGACGGCGCCACGCTGCTGGGCCTGCCTGAAAGCAAGCTGCAGCAGCCATTTTCCGATTTTCTGCAATTCGTCCATCCCGACGACCGCGACGAATTATTCGAGCGCATGCAGGACGCCGCCGACCACTGCGCGGACTACGAGCTTGAATACCGCGTGCAATGGCCGGACGGCAGCGTGCACTGGCTGGCCGCCAAGGCGCGCGCCCAGTGCGACGGCCAGGGCCGGGCCGTGCGCACCCTGGGCATCGTCTGGGACGTCACCTTGCACAAGCTGCGCGAACTGGACGCGGCGGCGCAGCGCGAACTGGCGGAGGTGACGCTGGCCTCGATCGGCGACGGCGTGGCCACCACCGACGCGCAGGGCAATACCCGCTTCCTGAACCGCGTGGCCGAGCAGCTCACCGGCTGGACCCGCGAGCTGGCCCTCGGCAAGCCCATTGAACAAACGCTGAAGCTGGCCTACGAGCCGCCGCCACCCGGTGCGCCGCCGCCGGCCCACGGCCAGCGGCGCGAGCCGGCCGGCTGGGACGAGCACGCCGCCACGCGCTGCCTGCGCCTGCGCCAGTCCATCGGCGTGAGCAACGGCGCCCAGCTCATCACGCGCGACGGGCGCCAGATTCCCATCGAGGACTCGGCCTCGCCGATCTGGTCCGAAAGCGGCGAGATGCTGGGCGCGGTGCTGGTGTTCCGCGACGTGAGCCACGAACGCAAGCTGACCCAGCAGCTATCCTGGCACGCCAGCCACGACCCGCTGACCGGCCTGATCAACCGGCGCGAGTTCGAGCAGCAGATCGCCGCCGCGCTGCACACGGCCAAGCACGACGGCCACGCGCACGCGCTGCTGTACATCGACCTGGACCAGTTCAAGATCGTCAACGACACCTGCGGCCACAGCGCCGGCGACGTGCTGCTGCAGCTGCTGGCCAAGATGCTGCAGGGCCAGCTGCGCGACAGCGACGTGCTGGCCCGCCTGGGGGGCGACGAGCTGGGCGTGCTGCTGCCGCACTGTCCGCCCGACCAGGCCATGCTGGTGGCGGACCAGCTGCGCCAGTCGATCAAGAATTTCCGTTTCGTGTGGGACAGCCGCAGCTTCGACATCGGCGCCAGCATCGGCCTGGTGGAAGTGACGCACGACAGCAAATCGATGACCGAGCTGCTGATGGCGGCCGACCAGGCCTGCTACCTGGCCAAGGAGCACGGCCGCAACCGCGTGCACCTGTACATGGAGTCGGACCTCAAGCTGGCCCAGCGGCAGGGCGAAATGCAGTGGGTGTCGCGCCTGAACGACGCCTTCGAGCACGACGCCTTCCGCCTGTACGCACTGCCCATCGTGCCGCTGGACGCGGCGCCGGGGCAGCAGCCTGGGAACGGCGAGGCGGCGCACGACGAGGTACTGATACGCATCCAGAAAGAGGGGGGCGAGCTGATTCCGCCCGGCGCCTTCATCCCGGCCGCCGAGCGCTACGACCTGATGGTGGCGATAGACCGCTGGGTGATACGGGCGATCTGCCACTACATTCACGGCCAGCGGCAGCACGGCTTGGCGCAGTATTCGGTCAACCTGTCCGGCTCCTCGCTCAACGACGACGGCCTGCACGACTACATCCTGCAGCAATTCGGCGAATTCGGCATCGATCCGGCCACCATCTGCTTCGAAATCACGGAAACGGCGGTCATTGCCAACCTGCCGCAGGCGCAAACCTTCATGGCGCGCCTGAAGCGGCTGGGCTGCCGCTTTTCGCTGGACGACTTCGGCAGCGGCCTGTCCTCCTTCGCCTACCTGAAGGCGCTGCCGGTGGACTACCTGAAAATCGACGGCATGTTCATCCGCGACATCAAGCAAAACGCCATCAACTATGCGCTGGTGAAAGCCATCAACGAAGTGGGCCACGTGATGGGCATGCGCACCGTGGCCGAATACGTGGAGGACGAGGAAACCCTGGGCCTGGTGCGCCGCCTGGGCGTGGATTACGCGCAGGGCCACGCGGTGGGCACGCTGCGCGCGCTGCCGGCTGGCGCAATTTAATCGGATGCGATGTATAATGGGCTTCCACCGATAAGGAAAGCCCATGGATACCGTCCCCGCCCCCGCCGCCGCCCCTGACGACCTGGCCGTCGCCGACCTGCCGCTGGCCGACTACCTGTGCTTCGCCGTGTATTCGGCCAACCTGGCGTTCGGCAAGGCCTACAAGCCCATCCTGGACGTACTCGGGCTGACCTACACCCAGTACATCACCGTGATCGCGCTGTCCGAGCAGGAGAACCAGACCGTCAGCGGCCTGGGCGAGAAGCTGTTCCTGGAGTCCAATACGCTCACGCCCATCCTGAAGAAACTGGAAGCCATGGGCTATCTGACGCGCCAGCGCGCCACCGCCGACGAGCGCCAGGTCATCGTCAACCTGACCAAGGAAGGCCAGCAGCTGCGGCGCAAGGCGGCCGAAGGCAGCAGCCTGTTCCAGGCATGCGGCTTGTCGGCCCAGGAGTTTCCAAAAATGCAAAAAAGCGTGGTGGCCCTGCGCGACAGCCTGCTCAGGTCCATACCGGGAAAGTGAGCCCCGCGCAATCCGGCCATTTTTGATCTACATCAATAAATTTGTCCGCCGCTCTCCGTACACTGGCTATATGTCTTGCGATACAGCAAGAAAACCAGCCAGCAGGAGAGCACCGTGCGCACCAACCTACCCGTTACCAACCGTGAAGTCGAACTTGCAGACGACCAGGCCATCGTCTCGAAAACCGACCTGAGCGGCAATATCGTCTACGTCAATCCCTATTTCATCCAGATCAGCGGTTTCACCGAGCAGGAGCTGATCGGCGCGCCGCAAAACATCGTGCGCCACCCGGACATGCCGCCGCAAGCCTTCGCCGACCTGTGGAGCTCGATCCGCGCCGGCATGCCGTGGACCGGCATGGTGAAGAACCGCTGCAAGAACGGCGACTACTACTGGGTCAAGGCGAATGTGACGCCGATCCGCGAAGACGGCCAGACGCTGGGCTATATGTCGGTGCGCACCCGCGCCACCCGCGCCCAGGTGCAGGAAGCCGAGCAGGCCTACCGCCAGATCCGCGAGGCCGGCGCCACGGCGGGCCTGACGATCAAGAACGGCCAGCTGATCCGCACCGGCGCGGCGCACTGGCTGGCGCGCCTGAGCCATTCCTCGCTGGCCACCCGCATCTGGGCCGCCACCAGCGGCGTCAACACGCTGCTGCTGTTCGTCTGCCTGGCCAGCCTGTTCGGCGAGGGCGCCTCGGCGCTGACGCGCTACAGCATCTTCGGCGCCACCTTCATCGGCCTGCTGGTCAACGTCTTCCTGTGGTACACCCTGCGCACCAGCGTGCTGCAGCCGTTGAAACAGGCCCTGCAAGGTGCGCGGGCGATTGCGGCAGGCGACCTGTCCGGCACCTTTGAAACCCACGCCACCGACGAAGTGGGCCAGCTGCTGCGCGCGCTGCAGCAAATGAACAGCAACCTGATCGCCACCATCCGCGACGTGCGCGTGAACGTGGAGACCATGGCCGTGGCCACGCGCCAGATCGCCGCCGGCAACGCCGACCTGTCCGGCCGCACCGAAGCGCAGGCCGCCAGCCTGGAGCAAACCGCCTCCAGCATCGAGGAGTTCGCCTCGACCGTGAAGCAGAACGCCGACAACTCGGTGCAGGCCAATGAGCTGGCGCTGGCCGCCTCCGGCGTGGCGGAAGAGGGCGGCGAAATCGTGGCCGACGTGATCGCCACCATGGACGACATCAACGCCTCCTCGCGCAAGATCGTGGACATTATCGGCCTGATCGAAGGCATCGCCTTCCAGACCAACATCCTGGCGCTGAACGCGGCGGTGGAAGCGGCCCGCGCCGGCGAACAGGGACGCGGCTTCGCCGTAGTGGCGGGCGAGGTGCGCAACCTGGCGCAGCGCTCGTCGGTGGCGGCCAAGGACATCAAGCAGCTGATCGACGTTTCGGTGGGCAAGGTCAGCGCCGGCATGACGCAGGTGCACCGCGCCGGCGCCACCATGGAACAGGTGGTCAGCTCGGTCAAGCAGGTGACGGCCATCATGCACGAGATCTCGGTGGCCTCGCGCGAACAAAGCATAGGCGTGGACCAGGTGAACCAGGCCATCGCCCATATGGACCAGGTGACGCAGCAGAACGCGGCGCTGGTGGAGGAAGCGGCGGCGGCGGCCAAGAGCCTGGCGCTGGAAGCGGGCGGCCTGACGCAGGCGGTCAGCCTGTTCAAGTTCGGCAAGCGCGCACTGCCGCAGCAGCGCAGCAAGGTCAGCCCGATCCGCGAACGGAACGGCAACAAGGGCAACGGCGCCAAGCGCCTGGCCGCATAAGGGAGGTAGCAGCCATGCCACTCACCACCGCTGTTGTTCCCGCCGCCGCAGCCATGCCGCTGCAGTTCGACGCCGCCACCATCGCCCGCCTGAGCACCTCCGGCCCGCGCTACACCTCCTATCCCACGGCCGACCGCTTCCAGGCGGACTTCGGCTACGGCAGCTACCTGGAAGCGGTGGCCGGCCTGAAGATGCGCGGCGGCGGACGCGGCCCGCTGTCGCTGTACGTGCACATTCCGTTCTGCGACACGGTCTGCTACTACTGCGGCTGCAACAAGATCGTCACCAAGGACCGCAGCAAGGCCGCCACCTACCTGAGCTATCTGAAGCAGGAAATCGGCATGCAGGGCAAGCTGTTCTCCGGAATGAACCAGCTCGCCCAGCTGCATTTCGGCGGCGGCACGCCGACCTATCTGAGCGACCGCCAGATGGAGGACCTGATGGCCCACCTGCGCGAGAACTTCGCGTTCGCGCCGGACGAGGAGGGCGAGTATTCCATCGAGATCGATCCGCGCACCGTGTCGCGCGAGCGCGTGCACTCGCTGCGCGCGCAGGGCTTCAACCGCGTCAGCCTAGGCGTGCAGGACTTCGACCCCGAGGTGCAGCAGGCCGTCAACCGCATCCAGCCGGAAGCGGAAACGCTGGCCGTGATGCAGGCCGCGCGCGACGCGGGCTTCCGCTCCATCAGCATAGACCTGATCTACGGCCTGCCGAAGCAGACCCTGGACACCATGCGCCAGACCATGGCCAAGGTGATCGCGGCCGCGCCGGACCGCATTGCGCTGTACAACTACGCGCACCTGCCGCACCTGTTCAAGCCGCAGCGCCGCATCCTCGATGCCGACCTGCCGCCGGCCAATGTCAAGCTGGACATGCTGGCCCTGTGCATCCGCGAGCTGACGGCGGCCGGCTACGTGTACATCGGCATGGACCATTTCGCCAAGCCGGACGACGACCTGGCCGTGGCGCAGCGCCAGGGCCGTTTGCACCGCAATTTCCAGGGCTATTCCACGCACGCGGAGGCGGACCTGGTGGCGGTGGGCGTATCGGCCATCGGCTCGGTGGGCAACACCTACAGCCAGAACGAAAAGACGCTGGACGCCTACTACGAAAAACTGGACCAGGGCAGCCTGCCCGTGGCGCGCGGCATCAAGCTCAATACGGACGACCTGCTCAGGCGCATCGTGATCCAAAAGCTGATGTGCAATTTTGAACTGTCGATCGCCTCCATCGAACTGGCCTACCCGCTGCGCTTCGCGGACTACTTCGCCGCCGAGCTGGAACAGCTGCGCGCGCTGGAGCAGGAAGGGCTGGTCTCCATCGACAGCGAATGGCTGTCGGTGACGCTGAAAGGCCGCCTGGTGGTACGCAATATCTGCATGGTGTTCGACCGCTACCTCGGCATGCCGCGCGCGCAGCAGGAGGGCGCCGCCCATGTCCAGCCGCTGCGCTACTCGAAGACCATCTGACGCGGGAATGACACTGCCATGAACGGCCTGAACCTGCTGCCGGTATTCCTGGTCGGCCTGGCCGGCAGCGTGCATTGCGCCGGCATGTGCGGCGGCATAGTCAGCGCGCTGTCGGCCGTGCCGGCAGGCCGGCGCGTGATTCCCATCGCGCAGGCCGCGCGCGGCACGGCGCTGCGCATGGCAGCCTACAACGCCGGCCGCATAGCCAGCTATATGCTGGCCGGCGCCATCGCCGGCGGGCTCGCGGGCGGCGCCGCCAGCCTGGGAAAAATCGCGCACTGGCAGAACGCCGCCTTCGGCCTGGCCAACCTCATGCTGATCGCCCTCGGCCTCTACCTGATGAACGCCTGGCGCGGCCTGGCGCGCGTGGAAAGGGCGGGCGGCGCATTGTGGCGCCGCATACAGCCGCTGCTGCGCCCCCTGCTGCCGATGGACACGCCGCTGAAAGCCCTGGGCCTGGGCGGCCTGTGGGGCTGGGTGCCCTGCGCCATGGTCTACAGCATGCTGCTGACGGCCGCCCTGAGCGGTTCGGCCGTGCTGGGCGCCGCCGTGATGCTGGCTTTCGGCCTGGGCACGCTGCCCATGCTGACGGCGCTCGGCCTGCTGGGCGCGCGCGTGCGGCAAGGAATGCAGCGGCCAGCGCTGCGCACCGCCTGCGGTTTGCTGGTACTCGCCTTTGGCGTGCTCGGCCTGCTGCGCGCCAGCGGCGCCGCCTCGCCGCTGCTGCAGCTGCTCGGCATGCCGGACGCGATCGCGGCCCACGGCTGGATCGACGCCCTCTGCATCGGAGTGAAGCCATGAGCAGCCCGGCATATGCGGTGTCCGAAGGCGCGCACACTGCGTCCAGGCCGCTCCACTGCTACCACTGCGGCCTGCCGCTGGCCGGCGGCGCACGCTGGCCGGCGCTGATAGACGGCGTTGAGCATGACATGTGCTGCCCCGGCTGCGCCGCCGTCGCCCAGGCCATCTCCGACGCCGGCCAGTCGTCCTACTACCGCGAACGCAGCGGCTACGCAGCCACTGCGGCGCAAGCCAGCCTGGCGCCCCCCGAACTGGCGCTGTACGACAACGCCGATCCCCGCTTCGCCGCGCGCGACGGCAACCCGGCCGATTCCGAAGCAACCCTGCTGGTGGAAGGCATACGCTGCGCAGCCTGCGTGTGGCTGATCGAACGCCGCCTGATGCAGCTGCCCGGCGTGCAGCAAGCCAGCATGAACGTGGCCACCGAACGCCTGCAAGTGCGCTGGCACAAGGACCGCTGCCAGCCGGCCGACATACTCGGCGCGCTGCACGCCATCGGCTACCAGGCCTGGCCCTACGACGCGGCCCGCCACAGCAAGCAATTGCAGCAGGCCGGCCGCACGCTGGGCCGCCAGCTGTTCGTTGCCGGCCTGTCCATGATGCAGGTGATGATGTACGTCGCCCCCGCCTACCTGGCCGACGACGGCACGCTGGACGACAGCATGGCCGCGCTGATGCAGTGGGCCAGCCTGCTGCTCACGCTGCCCGCCGTGTGCTACTCGGCGCTGCCCTTCTTCCGGGGCGCGTGGAACAGCCTGCGCGCGCGCGCCCTCGGCATGGACGTGCCGGTGGCGCTGGGCATCGCCGCCGCCTTCGGCGCCAGCTGCATCGCCACCTGGCGCGGCCACGGCGACGTGTACTACGACTCCGTGACCATGTTCATCTTCCTGCTGCTGTGCAGCCGCTACGTGGAACTGGCCGCGCGGCGCAAAGCCTCGGCCGCGCTCGAGCGCATGCAGCACGGCCTGCCCGCCTCCGCCACGCGCCTGCCGGACTGGCCGCTGGCACGCGGCGGCAGCACCGTGGCCGCCGCCGCGCTGCGGGCCGGCCATTTCATCCTGGTCAAACCCGGAGAAGCGTTTGCCGCCGACTGCGAGATCGTCGAAGGCCAGACCTCGGTCGACCTGTCGCTGCTGACCGGCGAGAGCGCGCCGCAGCACATGGGCCCGGGCGCCAGCGTGCCGGGCGGCGCCATCAACGCCAGCGCCGTGGTGGTGGCGCGTGTGGACAAACCCGCCGGCGACAGCACGCTGTCCGGCCTGCTCAAGCTGATCGAAAGCGCGGGCGCCGAAAAGCCGCAGCTCGCGCAGTGGGCCGACCGCGCGGCCTCGCGCTTCGTGGCAGGCCTGCTGCTGTTCGCGCTGGCCGCATTCGCCTGGTGGAGCTGGCATGACGCAGCCCGCGCCTGGCCGGTGGCGATCGCCGTGCTGGTGGTGTCCTGCCCGTGCGCGCTGTCGCTGGCCACGCCGTCCGCACTGGCCGCCGCCACCGGCAGCCTGCTCGGCAAGGGCGTACTGATCGTGCGCCCGCACGTGCTGGAAACGCTGCACCGCGCCACCCACATCGTGTTCGACAAGACCGGCACGCTCACGCAAGGCCGGCCCACCGTGCAGCGCATCGATCCGCTGGCCCACACCGCCGCCAGCGCAGCGCTGCAAGTGGCCGCGGCGCTGGAAGCGAACAGCGCGCACCCCATCGGCCGTGCGCTGCTGGCAGCGGCGGGCGAAGCCGCCGTGATGGCGCGCTGGAACGCCACCGATGTGCAGGAGCTGCCGGGCCAGGGCCTGGAAGGCACGGTGCAGGGCATGCGCTACCGGCTGGGCAGCGCGGCCTTTGTGGCCGGCATTGCGGGCAGCGCCATCCCGGCCGCATCGTCCCGGCCCGCACTCCCGGCGGACAGCGATGCCGACGGCGAGGCCACGCCGGTCTACCTGGGCTGCAGCGGCGCATGGATTGCGCGCTTCCTGCTATGCGACGCGCTGCGGCCGGACGCGCAAGCCACCATCGACTATTTCCGCGCGCAGGGCAAGCAGCTGGTGCTGCTCAGCGGTGACGGCGAGGCGCTCACGCAGCGCGTGGCGCGCAGCCTCAACATTCCCCTGGCCAGCGGCGAATTCCTGCCGCAGCAAAAGCTCGCCTTTGTGCAGGAGCTGCAGCAGCAGGGCGCCGTGGTGGCGATGGTGGGCGACGGCATCAACGACGCCGCCGTGCTGAGCGCGGCCGACGTCTCCTTCGCCATGGGCAGCGGCGCGGCGCTGGCGCAAGCGCATGCGGACACGGTGCTGATGAACGGCCATCTGGGCGCCGTGGCCGACACCGCGCGCACCGCCGCGCGCACCATGGCCGTGATGCGCCAGAACCTGGCCTGGGCCACGCTGTACAACCTCACCGCCATCCCGGCCGCCGCGCTGGGCTATCTGAACCCCTGGCTGTCCGGCGCGGGCATGGCCCTCAGTTCCGCCGTGGTGGTGCTCAACGCGCTGCGGCTGCGCAAAGGCTGAAGGATAAGGAAAAACAATGGAAGCCCTGTATTTGCTGGTTCCCCTGAGCGTGGCCCTGGTCTTCGGCGCGCTGTGGGTGTTTTTCAAAGCCTCCGACAACGGCCAGTTCGACGACCTGGTCGGCCCCGGCCTGCGCGTGCTGCAGGACGACGACGCGGCCGAGGATTCCTGACCCGGTTCGGTCAATTTTGATCCACATCAAAGTTTTTTGAGGTCCACCCACGTAACCTTTGACATACATCATCAAAGCGTTCTTGGGAGAACACAAAGTGGATCACACTCTGAACTACAACTACAAGATCGTGAAGCAATTCGCGATCGCCACGGTAGTCTGGGGCATAGTCGGCATGCTGGTAGGCGTCATCATCGCCGCCCAGCTGGCCTGGCCCAGCCTGAACCTGGACATCGCCTGGCTTACCTACGGGCGCCTGCGGCCGCTGCACACCAACGCCGTCATTTTCGCGTTCGGCATTTCCGGCCTGTTCGCCACGTCCTACTACGTGGTGCAGCGCACCTGCCAGGTGCGCCTGTTCTCGGACAAGCTGGCCGCCTTCACCTTCTGGGGCTGGCAAGCCGTGATCCTGAGCGCGGTGGTCACGCTGCCGATGGGCCTCACGCGCGGCAAGGAATACGCCGAGCTGGAATGGCCCATCACCATCCTGATCGCGCTGGTGTGGATCGCCTACGCGGTGGTGTTCTTCGGCACCGTCATCAAGCGCAAGGTGGAGCACATCTACGTGGCCAACTGGTTCTTCGGCGGCTACATCCTGGCGGTGACACTGCTGCACGTGGTGAACGGCATGAGCATGCCGGCCTCGCTGACCAAGTCCTACTCCATGTACACCGGCGTGCAGGACGCCATGATCCAGTGGTGGTACGGCCATAACGCGGTGGGCTTCATCCTGACCGCAGGCTACCTGGGCATGGTGTACTACTTCATTCCCAAGCAGGCCGAAAGGCCGGTGTATTCCTACCGCCTGTCCATCGTCCACTTCTGGGCGCTGATCTTCACCTATATGTGGGCCGGCCCGCACCACCTGCACTACACCGCGCTGCCCGACTGGACCCAGTCGCTGGGCATGGTGTTCTCCCTGATCCTTCTGGCGCCATCGTGGGGCGGCATGATCAACGGCATGATGACGCTGTCGGGCGCATGGCACAAGCTGCGCACCGACCCTATCCTGAAGTTCATGATCGTGTCGCTGTCGTTCTACGGCATGGCCACCTTCGAAGGCCCGATGATGTCGATCAAGACCGTCAACGCGCTGTCGCACTACACCGACTGGGGCATCGCCCACGTGCACGGCGGCGCGCTGGGCTGGGTGGGCTTCATCACCATGGGCTCGATCTACTACCTGCTGCCGCGCCTGGCCGGCCGCAAGGAAATGTGGAGCGTCAAGCTGATCGACCTGCACTTCTGGGTCGCCACCATCGGCATCGTGCTGTACATCGCCGCCATGTGGATCGCCGGCGTGATGCAGGGACTGATGTGGCGCGCAGTCAATCCGGACGGCACCCTGACCTACACCTTCGTCGAAAGCGTGAAGGCGACCTATCCCTACTACGTGGTGCGCTTCAGCGGCGGCCTGCTGTACCTGGGGGGCATGTGCCTGATGGGCTACAACACCTGGATGACGCTGCGCGGCCGCGACACGGTCACCGCCCGCATCCCTGAACTCAAAGCCGCGTGAACTTTGGAGCTGACAAATGAAATTTTCGCATGAATGGATAGAGAAGAACCCCTGGCTGCTGATCGTGCTGGTGACGCTGGTGGTGTCGGTGGGCGGTGCGGTGGAGATCATTCCGCTGTTCTTCCAGAAGTCGACCACCGAGCCGGTGGCGGGCCTGAAGCCTTACAGCCCGCTGCGCCTGGCCGGCCGCGACGTGTATGTGCGCGAAGGCTGCTACAACTGCCACTCGCAGATGATACGTCCCTTCCGCGCCGAGACCGAGCGCTATGGCCACTACTCCGTGGCCGGCGAATTCGTCTACGACCGCCCGTTCCAGTGGGGCTCCAAGCGCACCGGCCCGGACCTGGCCCGCGTGGGCGGCCGTTATAGCGACGAATGGCACAAGACCCACCTGGCCAACCCGCGCGACGTGGTGCCTGAGTCGAACATGCCGAACTACCCGTGGCTGGCCAAGTCCGCGCTCAAGCCGGCCGACATCGTGCCGCACCTGCGGGCGCTGCAGCGCCTGGGCGACCCGTACACGGACGCTGAAATCGCCGCCGCCCCGGCCGAGCTGGAAGGCAAGACCGAGGAAGACGCCCTGATCGCCTATCTGCAAGGCCTGGGCACCCAGATCAAGACGAGGAACTGACATGGATAACCTGTTTGACAACGCCAGCCGCGTGATGACCGTCATCTCATTCATCACCTTCATCGGCATCGTCGCGTGGGCATACGCGCGCCGCAACCAGGCCGGCTTTGCGCAAGCGGCGCAACTGCCGTTCGCGGACGAGGAGAAAGACCATGTCTGACTTCACCAGCGGCTTCTGGAACTACTACATCATCACGCTCACCATGCTCGGCGTGTTCGGCTGCGCGGTGCTGCTGTATTCGCAGTCCAAGCACAAGGTCAAGGCGCTTAAAGATGTGAACGCGCCGGTCGGCACCACCGGCCATATCTGGGACGAGGACCTGACCGAACTGAATACGCCCATGCCGCGCTGGTGGATGTGGCTGTTCTACATCACCATCGTGTTCGGCCTGGCCTACCTGTTCCTGTACCCCGGCTTGGGCGACTACGCCGGCAAGCTGGGCTGGAAATCGAGCGGCCAGTACGGCGCCGAGCTGAAACAGGCCGAGGCCGAGTACGGCCCGCTGTTCAACCAGTACCTGAAGCAGGACCTGCCGGCGGTGGCCGCCGATCCGAAGGCGCAGGCCATAGGCGAGCGCCTGTTCCTGACCTACTGCGCGCAGTGCCACGGCTCGGACGCGCGCGGCAACAAGGGCTTCCCCAACCTGACCGACAAGGACTGGCTGTACGGCGGCGCGCCGGACGTGATCAAGACCACCATCATGAACGGCCGCCACGGCGTGATGCCGCCCATGGGCGCGGCGCTCGGCTCGGACAAGGATGTGGAAAACGTGGCGCACTATGTGCTGAGCCTTTCCGGCGGCGCGGCCGATCCGATCAAGTCCGTCTTCGGCAAGAGCAAGTTCAACGCCTGCATGGGCTGCCACACCGGCGCCGGCACCGGCAACCAGGCACTGGGCGCGCCCAACCTGACGGACAAGGTCTGGCTGTACGGCGGCAGCGCCGAGACCATCATGGAAACCATACGCAAGGGCCGCAACAACACCATGCCGGCCTTCGCGGACTTCCTCGGCGAAGGCAAGGTGCACGTTCTGGCCGCCTACGTGTGGGGCTTGTCGAACCAACCGGCTGTAGCAGCGGCTCCAGCACAAGGCAACAGCAATGAACGCGCCGGAACAAGTCATTAAGATGTACGCCGCCCGCGAGGAGATTTATCCTCGCGAGACGGCGGGCCGCTACGCCAGCCTGCGCTGGGTCTTTGTCTGGCTCACGCAGCTGGCCTTCTACGGCACGCCCTGGCTTACATGGAACGGCCGCCAGGCCTTGCTGTTCGACCTGGCGGCGCGCAAGTTCTACATCTTCGGCCTGGTGCTGTGGCCGCAGGACTTCATCTACCTGGCGGCGCTGCTCATCATCTGCGCCTACCTGCTGTTCCTGGCCACCGCCATCGCCGGGCGAGTGTGGTGCGGCTTCTCCTGCCCGCAAACGGTGTACACCGAAATCTTCCTGTGGATAGAGCGCAAATTCGAAGGCACGCGCAGTGCGCGCATGCGCCTGGCCAAGGAGGGCCTCACTTTCAACAAGATCTGGCGCAAGGGCGGCAAGCACCTGGCCTGGGGCGCCGTGGCGCTGTGGACCGGCTATACCTTCGTCGGCTACTTCACACCCATCAAGTCGCTGGCGCTGGAAGCGCTGCATCTGAGTTTCGGCCCGTGGGAATGGTTCTGGGTGCTGTTCTACAGCCTGGCCACCTACGGCAACGCGGGCTGGCTGCGCGAGCAGGTGTGCAAATACATGTGCCCCTACGCCCGCTTCCAGAGCTCGATGTTCGACCGCGACACGCTGATCATCACCTACAACGCGAAACGCGGCGAGCCGCGCGGCGCGCTGAACAAGAACACCGGCGGCTCCTGCATCGACTGCTCCATGTGCGTGCAGGTGTGCCCGGTGGGCATCGACATCCGCAAGGGCCTGCAGTACGAGTGCATAGGCTGCGCCGCCTGCGTGGACGCCTGCGACAGCGTGATGGACAAGATAGGCCAGCCGCGCGGCCTGGTGCTGTACAGCACCGACCACGCGCTGGCGGAAGGCTATACGCCGAGCCAGATCCGCCAGCATGCGCTGCGGCCGCGCGTGCTGATCTACGGCGCCATCCTGCTGGCGATCATCTGCGCGGTCGGCACGGCGCTGTGGCTGCGCACGCCGCTGAAAATGGACGTGATACGCGACCGCGGCGCCATGGGGCGCGAGGTGGAGGACGGTATGATAGAGAACGTCTACCGCCTGCAGATCATGAACACCTCGGAGCAGGCGCACAGCTACCGCATCCGCGTGTCCGGCATACCGTCGCTGGAGCTGGTGACGGAGCAGGAAGTGGCGCTGGCGGGCACCGAAACGCGCGCCGTGCCGATCCGCCTGCGCGCCGCGCACGGCGACGGCGCCAAGGGCTCGAACAAGATCGCCATCGAACTGACCGCGCTGGACGACCCGGCGCTGAGGGTCAAGGAAAACGCGGTGTTCATTGTGCCGCGCTAACGTGAAGGAGATGATTATGCAAAGCCATCAACTCAATCTGCCGGCGGTGCAGCCGTGGTGGTCGCAGCGCTGGCCGTGGCTGCTGATGCTGGGGCCATGCCTGGCGCTGGTGGGCGGCCTGTACACGGGCTGGCTGGCCTTCTCGCAGCCGGATTCGCTGGTGGTGGGCGACTATTACAAGCGCGGCAAGGCCATCAACCAGGATTTGCGGCGCGACAAAGCGGCCAGCGCGCTGGGGCTGTCGGCCGAGCTGCACTACGACGTGGCGCGCGGCGTGCTGTCGGGCCGTGTGGGCGGCGCGGACAAGGCCGGGCCGCAGCGCGTGCTGCTGCACCTGGCGCACGCCACGCAGCCGGAGCGCGACATCAAGCTGGAACTGGCGCCGGCGGCCGACGGCAGTTTTGAAGTGGCGCTGCCCATGCTGGAACGCAGCCGCTGGCAGGTGCTGCTGGAGGACGACAGCCGCCGCTGGCGCCTGGAAGGCAGCTGGCAATGGCCGGCGCAGCGCGAAGTGACGGTGCGGGCGGATTGAGCGCGGTTGTCAATCTCAGTCAGGCAATCAGATATTCGCGCGCCATCTGGCGGGCGCGGTGCAATCGGCTTTTGGCGGCGGGCACCGTCAGCGCCAGTTCCGCCGCGATTTCTGCGATGCTCATTTCAGCGAAGTCGCGCAGCAAAATCACCTGGCGGTAATCCACAGGCAGCGATTCGAGCGCGTTCACCAGGTCCGCGCGCAGTCCCGCCGTGTCCTGCGCGGCCAGCCATTGCTCGGCGCGCGCCTCGTCATACGGGTCGAAGTTGAGCGCCACCCGCCCCAGGCGGCGGCATTCGCGCTGCACCACCTTGAACAGCCAGCCGGAGAAGGCCGCCAGCACGCGCACCGCCTCGAGCCGGCGCGACAGCACCAGCAGCGCCTCCTGCACCGCGTCGTCCACGTCGCTGATCAGGCAGGAACGCTGCGCGTAGCGGCGGATATCGGGCTGGCACAGGCGCAGCAGCTGGGCCAGCGCCGCCGGATCGCCGCGGTGGGCGGCGTCCAGCACCGGCAAGTGTGTTTCAGAGAGTGCCATTCTTTTTCGCTTTATCGAGGCGGCGGCCCACCATGGCGCACATGGGGCAGAAGCCGAACAGGCCGGAGGCGACGATGCCGCCCGCCGACGCCGCCAGCACCGCGCCCAGCACGCCGCCCACGCTCACCAGGCTGAAAGCCACCGCCAGCAGGCCGGCCACCACGCGCAGCACGCGCTCACCATTTGGTACATTTTTAACATAGAACATTTTGCTCTCCTTTTCAGTAGATTGCTAAGTAGATTGCCATCGTGAGGAAGTCCCTCGGCTACTAAGAGGCGGGCAAACCGCATTTGGATTCGCGGATTCAAAAATATTTTGTTAGGCTACGTACATGAGCGCCCCCAAACACCCACCCAAGCCTCCCACGCTGGACCAGCACCTGTGCTTCAAGCTGTATTCCACCTCGCTGAAAATGACGCAGCACTACAAGCCCCTGCTGGCCGCCCTCAACCTCACCTATCCGCAATACCTGGTGATGGTGGTGCTGTGGGAGCAGGAAGGCCTGGGCATCAAGGACATCGCCGAGCGCCTGCAGCAGGATTCAGGCTCCATCACGCCGCTGGTGAAGCGGCTGGAGGCGGAAGGCTATCTGCTGCGCGGGCGCGATCCGCTGGACGAGCGCAACCGCGTGCTGACCCTGACCGCCAAGGGACAGGAGCTGCGCGCCGCCGGCCTGCGCGTGAGCGAGCAGTTCGCGCACGCCTGCGCCATCACCCACCAGGACGTGGAGCAGCTGGCGAGCGGGCTGGATAAGCTGAACGGCAACCTTTCCTGAAAGATCACGCCGCGCGCCTTGCCAAAACAGCACTTTGATAGGAGAATTCCCCAGCACCCCCGTCCAAGGAAGACATGAAACCTCTCGGCATCAAAGTCAAGGTTGCACTGGCCACCAGCATTACTTCGGTGGTCATGGTGGCGCTCGTGACCGTGGTGCAGATGCAGCGCATGGAGGCCGACTTCACGCGCGTGCTGTTCGCCCAGCAGACGGCGCTGATCAACCGCACCGCCGAGGAGCTGGACGACAAGCTGAACATGCTGCTGGGGATCATCGCGCTGTCGGCAAAAAACCAGCCGCTGGGCATCTCCCGCGACCCCGCAGCGCTGCGCGCCTACTACGCCGACCGCGCCGTGCTGTCCTTGTTCGACGACGTGCTGGTGCTCGACCCGCAAGGCCATGTGATCTCCGACCTGCCGGTGGTGAGCGGCCGCGTAGGCGTGGATGCCAGCGACCGCGCCTATTTCAAGCGCGTGATGGCCACCCGCCAGCCGCTGATCGCCGAGCCGGTGATAGGCCGCGCCGGCAAGCAGCCCATCGTGCAGATGGCCGCGCCCATCCTGAACCAGCAGGGCGAGGTTCAGGCCGTGCTGATCGGCGTGCTGCGGCTGTACAAGGACAATGTGCTGGGCCACCTGCGCACCGCCAAGGTGGGCCGCACCGGCTACTACTTCGCCGTCACGCGCGCCGAAGTGCCGCTGTATGTGCTGTACCCGGACCTGAACCGCCTGCTCAAGCCCCGCCCCGCCAATGCCAACCCGGCCACCACGCGCGCGCTCAACGAAGGCTTCGAGGGCACGGTGATCAGCACCAACAGCGTCGGCCTGCGCGCGCTGAACAGCTTCAAGACGCTCAAGTCGGTGGACTGGGTGCTGGCCGCTTCTCTGCCGGTGGACGAGGCCTTCGAACCGTTTGAGGGCATGCTGCTGCGGCTGGCCGCGTGGAGCTGCCTGGCCTCGCTGGCGGCGGCCGCGCTGATAGGCTGGCTGACCATGCGTTTGATGGCGCCGCTGGCGCAGCTGCGCGGCGCCATGCAGCGCATGCGCGGCAACGCCGCCGACTTCACGCCTATCCCGGTGCGGCAGGAGGACGAAATCGGCGACCTGACGGCGGCCTTCAACAGCCTGATGCAGGAACGCCAGGCCGCCGATGCGCGCCTCAACGATTTGATCGAGCTGGCGCCCAACGCCTATGTGGTGGTGGACGCGGAAGGCCGCATCGAAACCTTCAACCGCCAGGCCGAGCGCTACTTCGGCTACCAGCGCGCGGACGTGTTGGGGCAGCCGGTGGAAGTGCTGCTGCCGTCGGCGCAGCGCGAGGAGCACGGGCATTTGCGCCAGGGCTTCTCCTCGACGCGGCTGACGCCCGAACCGGTGCGCATGGGCGACGGCCGCGCGCTGTTCGGCCAGCGCCAGGACGGCAGCCGCTTCCCCGTCGAGGTCAACCTGAGCGCGATCCAGACCGGCGAAGGCACCAAGGTGCTGGCCATGATCTCCGACATCACCGAACGCCACCGCCTGCAGGGCGAGGTGCAGGCGCGCGCGCTGGAGCTGGAGCAGGCGCGCGACCGCGCCGAGGCGGCCAACCGCGCCAAGAGCGATTTCGTGGCCAATATGAGCCATGAAATCCGCACGCCGATGAACGCGGTGCTGGGCATGGCCTACCTGCTCGGCAACACCGCGCTGACCGGGCAGCAGCGCAAATACCTGACCATGGTGCAGGCCTCGGGCCAGACCCTGCTCGGCATCCTGAACGACGTGCTGGACTTCTCCAAGATCGAGGCGCGGCGCATGGAGCTGGCGCCCACCGATTTCGACCTGGGCGACGTGATCGGCACCCTGGCCACCACCATGACCATGAACGCCGGCGAGAAGGAGCTGGAGCTGGCCATCGCCGTGGAGCCGGACGTGCCGCGCCTGCTGCACGGCGACGCGCTGCGGCTGCAGCAGATCCTGGTCAACCTGGCCGGCAACGCCGTCAAGTTCACGCAGCAGGGCGAGGTGGTGGTGCGCGTCAGCCTGGAACAGGCGGCGGCGGACTACGCCATGCTGCGCTTCGAAGTCAGCGACACCGGCATCGGCATGGGCGAGGCGCAGCTGGGGCAGCTGTTCAGCGCCTTCTCGCAGGGCGACGAAAGCATCACGCGGCGCTTCGGCGGCACCGGCCTGGGGCTGGCCATCACCAAGCGGCTGATAGAACTCATGGGCGGCAAGATCGCCGTGCACACGGTCGAAGGGGAGGGCAGCCGCTTCTGGTTCAGCCTCCCGTTCGCGGTGCTGCCGGCGCCCGAAAAGCGCCAGCCCGCGCTCGGCCCGCAGCGCCTGCTGGTGGCCGACGACAACAGCACCACGCGCAGCCTGGTGGGCAAGCTGATACGCGCCTGGGGCTGGGAGGCGGACGAAGTGGCGTCCGGCGCCGAGGCCATCGCGCGCTTCCGCGCGCAGCAGGAGGCGGGCGAGCCCTACAGCGTGGTGCTGGCCGACTGGCATATGCCCGGCATGGATGGCGTGGCGGTGGCCAAGGCCATACGCGCGGCGGCCGGGCCGCAGGCGCAGCCCATCGTGGTGATGGTGAACGCCTTCGCGCGCGGCAAGCTGGAGGAGATTTCCGGCACGCCGGAGGCGGACGTGGTGCTGGTCAAGCCGATTACCAGTTCCAGCCTGTTCGACGCCCTGCACCAGGCGCTGGTGGCCAAGGGCGGCGATGAACACAGCGTGCAGGCGCAAGTCATCGCCAACCGCCTGAAAGGACGGCATTTCCTGCTGGTGGAGGACAATCTGCTGAACCAGGCCGTGGCGCGCGGCATACTGGAGCTGGCGGGCGCCACGCTGGACGTGGCGGAAGACGGCCAGCAGGCGCTTAACATGCTGCGCGCGGACGCCGGCCGCTACGACATCGTGCTGATGGACATGCAGATGCCGGTGCTGGACGGCTTCAGCGCCACCGCCATGCTGCGCCGTGAATTGAAACTGGACTTGCCCGTCATTGCGATGACGGCCGGCGTGCTGGCCTCGGAGCGCGACCGCTGCCTGGAAGCGGGCATTACCGACTTCATCCCCAAACCGGTGGTGGTGGAGGAAATGCTGGCGGTGATACAGCGCCACCTGCCGGAGCGGCACGGCGTGAAACCAGCCGCGCCCGCGCCGCTGCCGCTGCCGGCAGCCGCGGATCCCGCCGAACCGCTGTTCAGCATGGACAGCCTGATGCGGGTCATGGGCCAGGACCCCAAGGGCCGCCAGGTCATGTTCAAGATGGTGCGCGGCGCGCTGGACAGCGGCATGCAGCCGCTGGACGAAGCCGACCTGGCGCTGCGCGAAGGCCGCGCCGGCGAGGCGGCCCAGCTGCTGCACAGCCTGCGCGGCGCTGTCGGCGTGCTGGGCGCCAAGCGCCTGGTGCGGGTCACGCTCGACGCGGAAAACGCCATCGTGCAGCAGCGCACCGAAGAACTGCCCGCCATCTTCGCCGGCGTGCGCGGCGTGCTGGAAGCCACGCTGCAGCAAGCGGCCGACTGGCTGGAGCGGGAAGACCAGTAACAGGAAAGCGCGCCGCGCCTAGGCCTGCCCGCGCGCGGCCCGCTTGATGGCCTGCGGCGGCTGGCCGTAAGCGCGCAGGAAAGCGCGCCGCATGCGCTCCGGGTCCGCAAACCCGGTCTCGCGCGCCACCACGTCTATGGCATGGCCGCCCGCCTCGATCAGCGCGCGCGCCGCCTCCACCCTCAGCCCTTCCACCGCGCGCGCAGGCGACTGCCCGGTCTCCATGCGGAAGGTGCGGCTGAACTGGCGCCGGCTCAAGTGCGCCGCGTCCGCCAGTTCATCCACAGACAGCGCCTTGCGCAGATTGCTTTTGGCATAGGTCAGCGCCACCTGGATGCGGTCCGACTTCGGCTCCAGCTCCAGCAGCGCGGAGAACTGCGACTGGCCGCCGCTGCGGCGGTGGTACACCACCATCTTGCGCGCCACGGCCTTCGCCAGCTCCACGCCGTGATCCGCCTCCACCATGGCCAGGCACAGGTCTATGCAGGCCGTCATGCCGGCCGAGGTCCAGACCCGCCCGTCGTGGATATAGATGCGGTCCTCCTCCACCTTCACTTTCGGATACATGCGCTGCAGGTCGCGCGCCTGGCACCAGTGCGTGGTGGCGCGGCGGCCATCCAGCAAGCCCGCTTCCGCCAGCAGGAAGGCGCCGGTGCAGATGCTGGCCGTGCGGCGCGACAGCGCGCTGGCCGCCCGCAGGAAGCCGACGAAGCCGGGCGTCGACACGATCAGCTCCATGGCGCCCGCCACCAGCACGGTGTCGAAGCTATGGCCGCCGAACGCCTGCGTCAGCACTGGCACGCCGGAGGAGCTCGACACCGCGCCGCCGTGCTCGGACAGCAGCGCCACTTCATAGCAGGCTTCGCCCTTGAGTTCATTGGCCACCTCGAACACGGTGGTGGCCACCAGGTCCAGCACCTGGAAGCGGGGGAAGAGCAATAGTGCAATCTTGCGTGTCATGATGTCCCAAAACGAGGTATATACGGCATACGGGACTCAATTTAGAGGCCTACACTGCTCTTGTCAACCACATTCAAGGACAGCAAACATGAACACCAGCACCCACAACAGCGCCAAATCCGGCCTCGCCCTCATCACCGGCGCCTCCACCGGCATAGGCGCGCGCTACGCGCAACGCCTGGCCGAACGCGGCTACGACCTGGTTTTGGTGGCCCGCAACCGCGAACGCCTGCAAGCCGTGGCCGACAGCGTGGGCGCCAGCACCGGCCGCAAAGTGGAAATCCTGCCGGCCGACCTGACGCAGGAAGCCGGCCTGGCGCTGGTGCAGCACCGCCTGGCGAACGACGCGGACATCACCATGCTGGTGAATAACGCCGGCTTGGGCGCCACCGCGCCGCTGGTCGACTCGAAGCAGGAAGACCTGGACCGCATGATCTTCCTGAACGTGCACGCGCTGACCCGCCTCACGCGCGCCGTGGCGCCGGGCTTCGCCGCGCGCGGCCACGGCGCCATCATCAACATCGCCTCCATCGTGGCGGTGGCGCCGGAAGTGCTGAACGGCACCTACGGCGGCACCAAGGCCTATGTGCTGGCGTTCACGCAGTCGCTGCAGCACGAGCTGGGCGCCAAGGGCGTGCGCGTGCAGGCCGTGCTGCCCGGCGCCACCGGCACCGAGTTCTGGGACCATGCCGGCGTGCCGGTGGCCCACCTGCCGAGCGACATCGTGATGAACGTGGACGACCTGGTCGACGCCGCGCTGGCCGGGCTGGACCTGGGCGAAGTGGTGACCATACCGTCGCTGCCGGACCGCGCCGACTGGGACAAGTTCGAAGCCGCCCGCCTGGCCATGGGACCCAATCTGTCGCGCAGCAAGGCAGCACCGCGCTACACGGCCTGACAAGGCCCTGTACAAAACTGCGGCGCCGCCGCAGAATTCGTCCCGCACCTGGCCTGCTTCGTCACACGGGCAAGGCGTGCTGGCGGCGGCGTCACTAGACTCGGAGCCTCGATCAACATTACAGGCTTCGAACATGAAAACGTCACGCCATCTCACACTTTGCGCCCTGGCCGGCGCGCTGCACGCTGCCGCCTTCGCGGCCGATACCGGCCAGGCCGGCGCCGCCCCGGCGGAGATGGCGCGCGTGGAAGTGAGCGGCCCCGGTGCGGACGCCCTGCGCCGCAACGACTCCGCCGGCAAGATCGTGGTGGGACGCGAGGAACTGCTCCAGTACGGCGACAGCGCCTTGTCCGGCGTGCTGAAACGCCTGCCCGGCCTGTCCATGGCGGGCAGCGAAGTGCGCATGCGCGGCCTGGGCGCGGGCTACACGCAAATCCTCATCAACGGCGATCCGGCGCCGCCAGGCTTCGCCATCGACACGCTGGCGCCGGAGGTGATCGAACACATAGAAATCATGCGCACCGCCTCGGCCGAATTCAGCGCGCAGGCGGTGGCGGGCAGCATCAACATCGTGCTGCGCAAGGGCGCCAGCCGCGCGCAGCGCGACCTGAAACTGCAAATCGAACACGACCAGCGCTGGAACCCCAGCGCCACCATGCAGCTGGCCAACCGCGACGGCGCCTACTCGTATTCGGTGGCGAGCACGCTGTCGCGCACCGGCTACGACAACGGCGCGCGGATCAGCGAAATCCTGGCCGACGCCGCCGGCGTCCCCACCACGCGGCGTTTGTTCGATGAACGCTACCTGGGCGGCATCAGCAAGGCCAGCCTGGCGCCGCGCCTGAACTGGACGCTGGACGGCGGCGACGCCATCGCCTGGCAAAGCCTGCTCGATATCGCGCGCATCAACAACCACGGCGGCTCCCGCGAGACCACGCTGATGGGCGCCGCCACGCCGTCGCCCATCAGCAGCTACGGTTCCCGCATCCACAACGACGCGCTGCGCAGCGACGTCAGCTGGTCGCACAAGACCGGCGGGGAGGGCAGGCTCACCGTCAAGGCGGGCGTGAACGTCAACCAGCGCGAGATAGCCTATGTCTTCACCGGCGCGGACGCGGGCGGCGCGCCCTGGCTGCGGCGCGAGGTGAACTCCAGCGCCAGCGACAACAGCGCCACCAGCAGCGGCAAATATCAAACCCCGCTGTGGCCCGGCCACGGCTTCGGCGCAGGCTGGGACGGCAGCTTTACGCGCCGCAGCGAAAACCGCTTGCAGCGCGACAGCACGCCGCAGGGCGCGCCGCTCTACACCCTGGACCAGGACTACACCGCCGACGTCAAGCGCCTGGCCCTGTACGCGCAGGACGAGTGGGACGTGGCGCCCGGCCTGCAAGCCTATCTCGGCCTGCGCTGGGAAGGGCTGGACACCGGCACCGTGGGCCGCGCCATGGACAAGGTGCAAAGCCGCTCCAGCGTGTGGAGCCCGGTGCTACAAGCGCTGTGGAAGCTGAAGGACGGCGGGCGCGAACGCGACCAGCTGCGCCTGGCCCTGTCGCGCACCTACAAGGCGCCGCTGACGCGCAACCTGGTGCCGCGCCGCTACACCATCAACAACGGCAACGGCCCCACCAACCCGGACGTGGAAGGCAATCCCTATCTGCAGCCGGAACTGGCCTGGGGCGTGGACGCGGGCTACGAATCCTATTTCGGCAAGGGCGGCATGTTCAGCGTGTCCGCCTATGCGCGCCGCATCAGCGGGGTGACGGTGCAGCGCCTGTTCCAGGACGGCCCCACCTGGGTCAGCACCTTCGCTAACGGCGGCAACGCCAGCGCGCGCGGCCTGGAGTTCGACGCCAAATTCCCGCTGGCCGCGCTGTACGCGGACGCGCCGCCCGTCGACCTGCGGGCCAACGCCAGCCGCAACTGGTCGCGCATGGACAGCGTGCCCGGCCCGCACAACCGCCTGGCCGAACAGACGCCGCTGACGGCCAACCTCGGCCTGGACTACCGCATGTCCGCCGCGTGGAGCAGCGGCTTCAATTTCAACTACCTGGGCGGCGGCCCGGCCCGCATCACGGCGGCGCTGGCCAGCGACAGCGGCCCGCTGCGCACGCTGGACGCCTACGCCCTGTGGAAGACCGGCAGGGCCAGCCAGCTGCGCCTGTCCGTGGCCAACGCGCTGGGCCAGGACCGCCGCAGCACCCAGTACTATGCCGACATCCACGGCAGCACCGCCCGCAGCACCAGCGCGCCCGGCAGCCGGGGCGTGCGCCTGCAGTACGAGCAGCCGCTGTAGCGTAAGCATGCGCTAGAATCATGTATCGCCGATACAGGAGTCGCCATGCAGAACCGCCTTGTCACGCTGCCGCCGCTCGATGCGCTGCGCGGCTTTGTCGCGGCGGCGCGGCGCATGAGCATCACCGCTGCGGCGGACGATTTGTGCCTGACGCAATCGGCCGTCAGCCGCCAGATCCAGGCGCTGGAGGAGAAGCTGGGCACGCCGCTGTTCACGCGCCGCAACCGCGCCATCGCGCTGACGCCGGCCGGCGAGCAGCTGTTCCAGCTGGCCTCGCCGTGGATGGACAAGCTGCTGGACCTGGCCGACACGCTGCGCCAGGACAGCCGCGTGCGGCCGGTGACGGTGTCCGCCAGCATAGGCGTGGCCTCGCTGTGGATGCTGCCGCGCCTGGGCGAATTCCAGGCCGCCCATCCGCATATCGACGTGCGCGTGGCGACCAGCAACCGCCTGCTGGACCTGGAGCGCGACGGCGTGGACCTCGCCATCCGCTACAGTCCCGCCTCGCCCGCCACGCAGGGAGGGCTGAAGCTGTTCGACGAGGTGGTGGCGCCGGTGGCCAGTCCCGCGCTGGCGGCCAGCGCCTTCCGCGAACCGGCCGCGCTGCTGGAGCACGTGCTGCTGGACCTGGACGAACGCGTCGGCCCCTGGCTGCACTGGGAATACTGGCTCAAGGCGCAGGGGCTGGCGCAGGCGCCAGGGCGGCGGCCCAAGGGACGGCTGCACTTCAACCAATACGACCAGCTGATCCACGCGGCCGCCGGCGGCCACGGCGTGGCGCTGGGACGCCTGCCGCTGCTGCTGCCCATGCTCAGGGACGGCACGCTGGCCGCGCGGCTGGACCTGAGCCTGCAAGTGGACGACTACCGCTACTGGCTGATGCAGGCGCCCGGCGCGCAGCGCGCCGAGGTGGCGGCCTTCCGCGACTGGCTAATCGAGCAGGCGGCGCAGACCGCGCAGGAGTTGCGGCAGAAGCTGGCGCAGGCGCTCGCCAGCGCCGCCTGAGCGCGCGCCGCCGCCATCTCCGCCCGCCCGGTGCAGGCTGATGCTGGCTGCCGGCCCGCTCACCTCGAACGACACCGCCTCGTTGCGCCCCACGCTGGACAAATAGCGCCGCTGCGCCGCGCACAGCTCCGCGCTGTCGCCCGCCTTCAGCACGCGGTCCTTGCTGTCGCCATGATTGGTAATCCACAGCACGCCCGCCAGGCACTGCACGCGCACGGCATTGCCCGGCGCCATGGTGGCGCCTTCGCTGGGTTGCAGGGTGATCCGCATGGTGTTCTCCTTCGATGGTTGATGCTGGCATTGTTGCCCCGCCGCGCGCCGCGGACAAACGTTATCCCGGCATGCAATCCATGCGCCACACGCATGGATAACATGCCGATTTACCGTTGGCGCGCGCCCCGCCGTCCTGGCTATGCTTGCGGCACGGACTGGCGAGGAGACCCCGATGAAATACCTGAAAACACCACTGGCGGCCGTGCTGTGCGGCGGCGTCATCATGGGCCTGGCGCTGGGCATGCGCCACGTGCAGGGCCTGTTCATGCTGCCCATGACCTCCGCGCGCGGCTGGGGCAGGGAGGAGTTCGCGCTGGCCATCGCCCTGCAAAACCTGGTCTGGGGCCTGGCCCAGCCCTTTACCGGCATGATCGCGGACCGCTACGGCTCGCGCCGCGTGCTGGCCGCCGCCTGCCTGCTGTACGCGCTCGGCCTGGTCCTGATGGCGCACGCGGCCACCAATGCGCAGCTGCTGCTGGCGGGCGGCCTGCTGATCGGCATGGCCTTGTCCGGCACCGCCTTCGGCACCGTGTACGGCGCGCTCAGCCGCATCGTGCCGCCGCAGCGGCGCGGCTGGGCGCTGGGGCTGGCGGGCGCGGTGGGCGGCGTGGGCCAGTTCGCCATGGTGCCGGCCGCGCAGGGACTGATCGCCGGCGCCGGCTGGATGGCGGCGCTCACCGTCATTGCGCTGCTGCTGGCGCTGGCCGCGCCGCTGGCCTTCCCCATGGACGACAGCGCCGCCGCCGGCGCGCCGCAGCAGCCCGGCCAGTCGATGCGGCGCGCCATTGCGGAGGCCTTGTCGCACCGGGGCTTCTGGCTGCTGAACCTGGGATTTTTCGCCTGCGGCTTCCAGCTGGCCTTTATCGCCGGGCATTTCCCGGCCTATCTGCTGGACCAGGGCTTTTCCGCCAACACCGGCGTGATGGCGCTGGCCATCGTGGCGCTGGCGAATGTGGCGGGCACCTACTGGTGCGGCAAGCTGGGCAATGTCTATCGGCGCAAGCACCTGCTGGCCTGGCTGTACTGCGCGCGCTCGGCGGCCATGCTGCTGTTCCTCGTCGCGCCCATCAGCACGGCCAGCATCTATTTGTTCTCCTGCGCCATGGGATTGACGTGGCTGGGCACGGTGCCGCTGACCAACGGGCTGGTGTCGCAGGTGTTTGGCGTGAAATACATCTCCACGCTGTTCGGCCTGGTGTTCGTGGGCCACCAGCTGGGCGGCTTCCTCGGCGTGTGGCTGGGCGGCGCGGTGTACGACGCCACGCATTCCTACAAGCTGGTGTGGGCCGCGTCGGTGGGCGTGGGGCTGGCGGCGGCGCTGCTGCACTGGCCCATCGACGACCGCGCCGTGGCAGGGCTGCAGCCGGCATGAAGCCGCTGCACAACCTCGTGCTGTGGGCCGTGCTGGCGGCGGTGTGCGCGTGGGCCTGGCTGGCGCTGCTGCAGCCGGACCATGTGCTGACCTTCGCCAGCCTGGCGGCGCTGTGCTGAACGCTAGGCCAGTTTCAGCTCCCAGTAGCCGACGTCGACCCAGCGTCCGAACTTCATGCCGACTTCGGAGAAGTGCGCCACCTTCCTGAAGCCCATGGATTCGTGCAGCGCCACGCTGGCCTCGTTGGGCTGGGCGATGCCGCCGATGACCATGTGCAGGCCGCGCGCGCGCAGCTGGTCCAGCAGTTCGCGGTACAGGCGCGTGCCCACGCCCTTGCGCGGATGGCCGGGCGAGACATAGACGCTGCTTTCCACCGAAAACCGGTAGGCGCTGCGCACGCGCCAGGGCGTGGCGTAGGCATAGCCCATCAGGACGCCGTCCTGCTCGCACACCAGCCACGGCAACTTGGCGCCCACGCTCTCGATGCGGCCGGCCATCTCCTCGGCGGAAACCGGCTGCTCCTCGAAGGAGATGGTGGTGCTGGCCACGTAGTGGTTGTAGATGGCGGCGATGGCGGCGGCATCGGCTGTGGCGGCTGGGCGGATAAGGCTCATGGCAGTGTCGGAAAATTTTACAGTGATGGAATATTTAGTATCAAATAATACATGGATTTCACCTAAGTCACTGATATTACACGGATGGAACAGTAATTGCTTAAAAATAAGAATTCATATCAACCAACTACTTTCCAACCATGAAACTGATGTCCAAACTGGCACTGGCCCTCGCCACCCTGTCCGCCTGCGCAGCCGTGCAAGCGACCCCGATGACCTATACCTTCACCGGTCCGACCTTCACCTCGGTCAGCGGTCCCTACACCACGTCGGACCGCATCACCGGCTATGTGTCGTTTGATTCCAGCCTGCTGAACGCGCAAGGCACCGGCAATATCTACACCAGCTCGAACGGCATCAACAGCGGCATCAAGTGGATGTTCCAGGACGGCTACAACCACTTCGACAACGTGATCACCACCAATGCTTTCACGATTTCGATGAGCTTTACCAACTTCGCCGCCAGCGACTGGTTCATTGACGCCACCCATGGCTGGACTTCCAACGACCTGTACATCGCCGGCTCCAGCACCTACATCAGCATCTACCAGAACTCGGTAGCATCCAGCCCGGGCATTACCGCCGCCAACTTCTCCCGCGTGCCGGAACCGGGCAGCCTGGCGCTGGCCGGCATCGGCCTGCTGGGTCTGCTGGCCGCTCGTCGCCGCAAGGCCACCGGCCAGGCCTGATCAAATTTTCCCAATCTGGCGGTCGATAGCCTTGACCGCCTGCTCATTGCGCTCGCTGTAGCGGTCGGTCAGATAAGCGGTCCGGCCGCGCAGCAGCAGCGTCATCTTGAACAGCTCCTCCATCACGTCCACCACCCGCTCGTAGTAGGCGGAGGGACGCATGCGGCCGTCCTCGCCGAATTCCTTGTAGGCCATCGGCACCGAGGACTGGTTGGGAATGGTGAACATGCGCATCCAGCGTCCCAGCAGGCGCAGCGTGTTGACCACGTTGAACGACTGCGATCCGCCGCACACCTGCATCACCGCCAGCGTGCGCCCCTGGCTGGGCCGCAGCGCGCCCTGCTCCAGCGGTATCCAGTCGATCTGGTTCTTCATCACGGCCGTGATGGCGCCGTGGCGCTCGGGGCTGCACCACACCTGGCCTTCGGACCACAAGCTCAGCGCGCGCAGCTCCACCACCTTGGGATGCGTTTCGGGCACGCTGCCCGCCATGGGCAGCTCCATCGGATCGAATATCTTCACCTCGGCGCCGAAGTGCTCCAGGATGCGCGCCGCCTCGTAGACCAGGAAGCGGCTGAAGGAGCGCTCGCGCAGCGAGCCGTACAGCATGAGAATGCGCGGCGGATGGTCCAGCTCGCCCACCGGCGCCAGCTTGGCGAGCGTGGGCGTATCCAGCAGTTCGGGTTTGATGTTGGGCAGATTCGGGATGCTCATACGGACTCCTTATTCTCCGCGTACAGCCAGCGGAACAAGACGGTGGCGGCGGCCGCGCCGAGCAGCTGGGCCGCGATGAAGCCGGGCGCGTCCACGGGACGGATGCCGGCGAAGGTGTCGCTGACGCTGCGCGCCAGCGTGACGGCGGGATTGGCGAACGAGGTGGAGGCGGTGAACCAGTAGGCGGCGGTGATATAGGCCGCCACCGCGAACGGCGTGGCGCCCGGCCGGCTGCGCGTGCAGCCGATGATGACGCCCAGCAGCCCGAAGGTGGCCACGCATTCGCTCCACCACTGGGCCGCGCCGCTGCGCGCATGGGCCGAGGCGGTGTAGGCGTCCAGCCCGAACATGGCGTGCGCGGCGGCCACGCCCGCGAAGGCGCCCGCCAGCTGCACCGCCAGGTAGGGCAGCACTTCGCGCGCCGGATGGCGGCCCTGCCAGGCGGCCGACAGCGTCACCACCGGGTTGAAGTGCGCGCCGGAGACGGGGCCGAAAGTCAAAATCAGCGCCACCAGCCCGGCGCCGGTGGCCAGCGCATTGGCCAGCAGGGCAATGGCGGCATTGCCGCCCGCCAGGCGCTCGGCCATGATGCCGGAGCCCACCACCACCGCCAGCAGCAGCGCCGTGCCCAGGCCTTCGGCCACGTAGCGGCGCGCCGGGGTCATGGCAGCAGCGTGCCGATGCGGTCCAGCTCGGCCTTCAGGCGGATCGGATTGTTGACCAGCTGCTCAAGCGGCAGCGCGAAGAAGGCTTCGATGCGGGCGCGCAGCACGCGGTAGGCGTGCATGAAGGCGGCGTCGATCTCCTCCTCGGTGCCGGTGGCGTGCGCCGGATCTTCCACGCCCCAGTGCGCGCGCAGCACCGGTCCCAGGTAGGCCGGGCAGGTTTCACCGGCCGCGCTGCCGCAGACGGTGATGACGATGTCGGGCGTGACCGGCAGGCTGTCCCAGGACTTGCTGTGGTAGCCCTCGGTGGAAATGCCTTCGCGGGCCAGCAGCGCCAGCGAGCGCGGGTGCACATAGCCGGCCGGCTTGCTGCCCGCGCTGACGGCGTGCCAGCCGGCCGGCGCCAGGTGGTTGAAGGTGGCTTCGCCCAGGATGGAACGGCAGGAATTGCCGGTGCACAGTACTAAAACGTTCATTCAAACTTCCTTGGTGGGGGTGGGGGGACAGCAGTCCGCGGCGGCAGGCGCGCAGGGCACGCCGCCGCAGCAGTTTTCGGTGAGGAAGGCCAGCAAGCCGTTCATGGCGCCGAAGCTGGCGCTGTAGATCAGGAAGCGGCCGTCCTGGCGCGCGGAGATCAGGCCGGCATGGGCCAGCTCCTTCAGGTGGAAGGACAGCGACGAGGGCGCAATGTCGAGCTGCTCGGCGATCCGGCTGGCCGCCAGGCCGTCCGGCCCGGCCTGCACCAGCAGGCGGAAGGCCGCCAGCCGGGATTCCTGCGCCAGCGCCGCCAGCGCGGCCAATGCTTGTCTGGTGTCCATTTCCGCTCCAATTCGATATTTCAACGATTATCGAAATATACTACAACATCGTCAAAATGTGTAAAACTAGCCGGCATGGACAGACGACGAGCAATTGCAGCCCTGGGCAGCACGCTGGGGACATTGGGCGCCGTGGGCGCGGCCCTGGCCGCCCTGCCGGCGCAGGCGGGCGTGGCAGCGCGCATGCGTTTGGTGACCGCGCACTTGCCGCCGCTGGTGCTGGAACACGGCGGCGCCCGGCCCGGCGCGCTGATGGAGCTGGTGAACGAGCTGTGCCAGCGCATGCAGTTGGCGCCGCAGACCCAGTTCGTGCCGTGGCGGCGCGCCATCTTCCTGACCACCACGCTGCCCGCCACCGCCATCTTTCCGCTCACGCGCCAGCCCGCGCGCGAAGCCCAGTACCGCTGGCTGGCGCCGCTGTACGAGGAGCACTATGTGTTCACGGCCCCGCGCGGCAGCCGCTTCGACATCCGCCATCCGCTGGACATGAAGGCGCGCCGCATTGCGCTGCTGCGCGGCGCGGGCCAGGCCGCCGTGCTGAAGGAGCTGGGCTATGAGAACCTGGTCGAGGCCGCCAGCATCGACGAAGTCCACCGCTTCCTGCAGAAAGGCATCGCCGACGCCGCCTTCGGCGAGTACAACATCATCCGCGCCTCGCTGCGCAGCCGGGGAGAAGAGGCCGGCTTCGCGCTGAGCCCGCCCGTGCGCAGCACCACCGCCTGGCTGGCTGGCTCGCTCGACTTCGGCACGGACGACGTGCAGCAGTTCCAGCGCACCATGGCCGCCATCACCGCCGACGGCAGCAGCCGCCGCATCCTCGCCAAATACGGCCTGGGCTCACCAGAGAAAGCACAATGAAACCAGAAATCCTCGTGTTCGCCGCCAGCCCTTCCGCCGCCGTGATGCGGCAGCTCGACGAACAATTCCATTGCCACCACGTGTGGCGCGTGCCGCCCGCCGAGCAGGACGCCTATGTGGACAGCGTGGCCGAGCGGGTGCGCGCCATCGTCACCACCGGGCCGCAGGGGGTGAGCCCGGCGCTGGCCGCGCGCCTGCCCCGGCTGGAAATGGTGAGCCTGAACAGCGTGGGCTACGACAAGGTCGACCTGGACGCGCTGCGCGCGCGCGGCATTCCCGTCACCAACACGCCCGGCGTGCTGACCGAGGACGTGGCCGACCTGGCGCTGCTGCTGCTGCTGTCGGCCGCGCGCCGCCTGCCCGCCATGGACCGCTACGTGCGCAACGGCGACTGGAGCGCGCGCCTGCCGCTGGCGCCGTCGCGCAGCGTGCGCGGCAAGGTGGCCGGCATTTTCGGCTACGGCCGCATCGGCCAGGCGATCGCCGCGCGGCTGGCCGCGCTGGGCATGGAGATACGCTACTACCAGCCGCGTCCGGTTCCCGGCGTGGCCGCGCCGCGCGCCGACTCGCTGCTGGCGCTGGCGCAGCAAAGCGACTACCTGGTGCTGAGCGCCCCGGCCAACGCCGCCACGCGGCACGCGGTGAACGCCGCCGTGCTGGACGCGCTGGGGCCGGAGGGCACGCTGGTGAACATCGCGCGCGGCGCGCTGGTGGACGAGCAGGCGCTGATCGCGGCGCTGCAGAGCGGCCAGCTGGGCGCCGCCGCGCTGGACGTGTTCGAGCACGAGCCGGAGGTGCCGCCCGCGCTGCGCGCGCTGGACAACGTGGTGCTCACGCCCCACATCGGCAGCCTGACGGTGGAAACCCGGCACGCCATGGGCCAGCTGGCGGTGGACAACCTGCTGGCCCATTTCGCCGGCCAGCCGCTGCTGACGCCGCTTTCCTAGCCAAGCCAAATCCGCGCACACTGTCCGGAAGCGCACACCGCCAGCGTCCGCTTCCGGACGCCTGCGCGGCAGCGCGCCGCGCCGGCCACGCCGCCATGCGCCCCGGCCACGCGTGGCATGAAAGTTGCGATTCCCCAGCCAGATCCACTACTCATCGCTCATTATGAAACTGCGGGACTTCCGTATCGGCTGGCGCAGCTTGCTGCAAGACCCGGTGTATTCCTTCGTCGTCATCGCCGGCCTGGGCATAGGCCTGGCCGCCGCGCTGCTGCTGCTGGGCCTGGTGCGCCATTCCTGGCAGTACAACCGCCACGTGCCCGACGTGGACCGGGTCTACGTGGTCAAGCAGCGCTTCAACGTCGACCCGAAAGCGCCGTGGTTCGACCAGGCGCCGCTGCTGCTGCGCGCCAGCGCGGCCGGCACGCCGGGCGTGGCCGCCGCCACCGGCTACCTGCCGTCGCGCGCCGAGACGCTGGGCCTGACGGTGCGCATCGCCGGCCGGCTGCACAAGGTGGACGGCCTGACCGTGCTGCCGGACTTCGCCGCCATGCTGGGCCTGCAGGCAGTGCAGGGCGACCTGGCCGCCGCGCTGGAGCGCCCGGACAGCTTCGCCATCACCGAGGAGGCCGCGCAGCGCCTGTTCGGCACCGCCAACGCGCTGGGACTGACCATGCTGGCCGAGGGCAAGCTGCTGCGCGTGGGCGCGGTGCTGCGCACGCCGCCGGCCAGCAGCACCATCCCCTTTGAAACCCTGCTCGGCACCCGCTCGGTGCTGGTGGAGCCCGAGGTGCGCGACGAACTGGCGACCGGCTCGCGCGGCTGGTGGGGCAAGATGCTGCTGCGGGTGCAGCCCGGCGCGTCCCTGCCCGCCATTACGGAGGCGCTGCAGCGCGCGGTGGACAACTCTCCCGGCCTGCAGGACCAGCCGCCCGAAGTGCGCCAGCGCCTGGGCGGGCGCAAGGTGATGGAGGTGGCGCTGGCGCCCCTGAAGGACGCCTATTTCGACCAGGACGTGGCGCAGAACTTCGTGGCCGCGCCCGGCCCGCGCGCCCACCCGGCCGTGATTGCCGGGCTGGGCGGCGTGGCGCTGCTGATACTGCTGCTGGCGGCGGTGAACTACGTCAACCTGGCGGCGGTGCGGGTGCTGCGGCGCCAGCGCGAAGTGGCCATGCGCAAGGTGCTGGGCGCCGGCGCGCGCCAGATCGCGCTGCAGCTGCTGGCCGAGTCCATGCTGGTGGCCCTGCTGGCCACCGCCATCGGCCTGCTGCTGGCCTGGCTGGCGCTGCCGCTGTTCTCCGAGCTGGTCAACCGCAAGCTCGACAGCGTGCTCGCGCCCGGCCACGTGGCGGCCGCGCTGCTGCTGGGCTGCCTGCTGGGCGTGCTGACGGCGCTCTACCCGGCCTGGATCGCGCTGCGCGTGCGTCCCAGCCAGGTGCTGGCAGGGCGGGGCGGCACGGAGTCCGCCGGCGGCCTGCGCATGCGGCGCGTGCTGACGGTGCTGCAAGTGGCCACCGCCATGGGCCTGGCCAGCGTGGCCGTGGCCATAGGCTGGCAAACCGCCTTCGCCATGCGCGCCTCGCCCGGCTTCGACCCGGCGCCGCTGCTGATCGTGGACCTGCCGGAACCGGTGCGCATGAGCCCGGCGGCGCAAAGCTTCGTGGCCGCGCTGAAGGCCCAGCCCGGCGTGGCGGGCGTGGCCATTTCGGAGGACGCGGTAGGGCGCAGCAATGTGTCCTGGTTCCGCGACCTGAAACGCCTGGACGGCCGCAGCACCGCCACGGAGATCAAATCGGTGAGCGCGAACTTCTTCGAGCAGTACCGCATTCCGGCGCTGGCGGGCCGCGTGTTCGACCCGCGCCAGGACAAGGAGGACGACCCGGTGCCGCTGGTGCTGAACGCCATCGCCGCGCGCGAGCTGGGCTTCGCCGATCCGGCCGCCGCCGTCGGCCAGACCCTGCTGTTCAGCGGTTTCGACAACAAGGTGATACAGCGCCGCGTGGTGGGCATAGCGCCCGAGCTGCGCTTCCACTCGCTGCGCGCGGCGCCGCGCGCGGTGGCCTATGAATTGTGGACCGCCGGCATTACCCTCAGCGTGCGCGCCGCGGGAGAGGGCGCGCCGGCCGCCGCGCTGGAGCCCGCGGTGCGCGCGCTGTGGCCCAAATACTTTCCGGAGGCGATACTGAAAACCCGTTCCGCCGCCGACATCCTGGCCGTCAACTACGCGGACGACGCGCGCATGGCCCGCCTGCTGGCGCTGGCCACCGGCATTGCGCTGGCCATTGCCGCCTTCGGCACCTATGTGCTGTCGGCGCACACGGTGCAGCGGCGCGCGCGCGAGATCGTGCTGCGCAAGCTGTACGGCGCGGGCCGCAGCGCCATCGGCGTGCTGGTGGTGAAGGAGATCGGCGTGCTGGCGCTGCTGGCCGCGCTGATCGGCCTGCCGCCGGCGGCGCTCGCCATCCAGCGCTACCTGGCCGGCTATGTGGAGCACGCGCCGATAGGCGGCTGGACCTTGCTGCTGGCGCTGGCGGCCACGCTGGCCGTGGCCGCCGCCGCCGTGGCGCGCCACGCCTGGCTGGCCATGCGCATGAAACCGGCGGACGCGCTGCGCAGCCAGGCCTAGGCGGTTGCCGTCAAGCCTGCGGCGGCGTGGCGTTCGGGTCCATATACACCAGCTCCCACAGGTGGCCGTCCAGGTCGGAAAAACCGTGGCTGTACATAAAGCCCATGTCCTGCGGCTCGCGCAGCGGGGCGCCGCCGGCGGCCAGCGCCTTGGCCACGGTGGCGTCCACTTCCTCGCGGCTCTCGCAGGACAGGCAGTTGATCACCTGCGCCGATTCGTGCGCCGACGACAGTGGACGGTTGAGGAAGCCCTTGAAGAAATCCTCGGTCAGCAGCATGGTGAAAATGTTCTCCGAAATCACCATGCAGGCCGCCAGCTCATTGGTGAACTGGGGGTTGAAGCTGTAGCCCAGGGCGGCGAAAAAGTCTTTCGAGCGCGGCAGGTCTTTGACGGGCAGGTTGACGAAAATTTGCTTGTTCATAATGTCTCCGGATAAGAAGTTGGGTGGCTTGCTGTACTACGACGGCTGGCGCCGCCGCGCTTCGACACTTGCTGCAAAATATTTTTTCGGCGCCGGATCAACTGCGTGAGTGATTGGGCGGCGCGGGTGCTGCGCGGCGGCAAGGCGGTTTACCATGGAAAAAACACTCTGGAGACCGCCTTGCCCCGCCAACATTCCCCCGCATATACACGCCGCCACCTGCTGCTGGCCGGACTGGCCCTGGCCGCCACCGGCTGCGCCCCGCTGCCGCGCGCGGCACAGCAGCGCCAGCTGCCCCAGGAACGCGTGCGCGCCAGCGCCCCCTTCCCCATGCCGGACATCAGCGTACCCGATTTTTCCGCCAGCCAGCGCTTCCCCATCACCGATTTCGGCGCCGCCCAGGGCGACCAGCAGAAAACCAGCAGCGCCATCGCACTGGCCATCGCAGCGGCCAACGCGGCCGGCGGCGGCGTGGTGGTGGTGCCGGAAGGCGTGTGGCCGACGGCGAAAATCCATCTCAAGAGCAATGTGAACCTGCACGTGGCCAAGGGCGCCACCTTGCTGTTTTCCGAGCGCCCTGAGGACTACCTGCCCGCCGTCATGACGAGCTGGGAAGGCCTGGAGTGCTACAACTATTCGCCGCTGGTCTACGCCTTCGAGTGCGACAACGTGGCCATCACGGGCGAGGGCACGCTGAAGGCGAAACTGGACGTGTGGAAGGTCTGGTACGCGCGGCCCAAGCCGCATATGGACGCGCTGGTGGCGTTGTACCACATGGCCGCCAAGAAGGTGCCGGTGGCGGAGCGCCAGATGGCCACCGGCGAGGCCCATCTGCGTCCGCATTTCGTGCAGTTCAACCGCTGCCGCAACGTGCTGGTGGAGGACGTGAGCATAATCGACAGCCCGTTCTGGGTGCTGCATCCCTACCTGAGCCGCGACGTGGTGATACGCCGCGTGAAAGTGCGCGCGCACGGCCACAACAACGACGGCGTGGACCCGGAAATGAGCCAGAACGTGCTGGTGGAGGACTGCGTGTTCGACCAGGGCGACGACGCCATCTCGGTGAAATCCGGCCGCGACCAGGACGCCTGGCGCATCAACGTGCCGTCGCGCAACATCATCATGCGCAACTGCCGCATCAAGAACGGCCACCAGCTGATGGCCATCGGCAGCGAGCTGTCGGGCGGGGTGGAAAACGTGTTTGTGGACAACTGCCACTTCGACAACGCCGGTTCCGGTGCACGCAGCACCATCAACAACATCCTGTTCGTGAAAACCAACGAACGGCGCGGCGGCTATGTGAAGAACATCCACGTGTCCAATGTCAGTGCGACCAAGATCGCGGGCGGCGTGCTGAGCGTGGAAACGGACGTGCTCTACCAGTGGCGCGACCTGGTACCCACCTACGAGCGGCGCCTGACGCCGATCGAAGGCCTGCACGTGAGCAATGTGACGGTGGGCGAGGCGGCCTTCGTCTGCCGCATCCAGGGCGAAGCGGAGATGCCGGTGAAAAACGTCTCGCTGCGCGCCGTCACCGTGGCCAAGGTGCTGGAGGCCCCGGTGAAAACCGAGAACGTGCAGGGCTTCGTGCAGGCCTCCTGATATCCGCCGCTCCGAAATTAAATCGGAATCGCTTTAATCGCATGCGAAAATAGTTCTTGACTCTTGGACCTCCATGGTCCAAGATACATACATCGCATACGACATAAGCGAGTGCGAGAAGAAACTCTCCACCCATTTTATAGAGGAAACCATCATGAGCAACATCACCAAAGTCCTGGCCACCGGCAAAACCCGCACCACCGGCACCGACTCCGCCATCTTCTCCGGCAACCACGAAGGCCAGCTGGACATCCATCTGACCACGCCGGGCAACCCGGCCGGCCGCGAACACCATTTCGCCGCCATCGAAGCCCACCCGACCGCCGAGCAGCTGTTCGCCGGCGCCTGGTCCGCCTGCTACAGCGCCGCCGTCGGCATCGTCGCCAAGCAGCTGAAAGTGGCCCTGCCGGCCAACACCGCGGTGGAAATCGAAGTGGACCTGGGCCTGGGCGGCAACGCTTACTTCATCCAGGCGCGCATCAACCTCATCGTTCCCGGCGTGGATGCCGAACTGGCGACCAAAATCGCCCACGGCGCCGACGCAATGTGCCCTTACTCCAAAGCCACCAAAGGCAATATCGACGTGGCTGTGAATGTTATTACCGCTTAATACTTTACCTTAAACATCGCATGCGATAAAAACGCATGCGTTAATAAATCCTAAAGGAAATATCATGAGCAAGATCACCAAAGTCCTGACCACCGGCAAAACCCGCACCACCGGCACCGACGCCGCCATCTTCTCCGGCAACCACGAAGGCCAGCTGGACATCCATCTGACCACGCCGGGCAACCCGGCCGGCCGCGAACACCGTTTCGCCGCCATCGAAGCCCATCCGACCGCCGAGCAGCTGTTCGCCGGCGCCTGGTCCGCTTGCTACAGCTCGGCTGTCGGCATCGTCGCCAAGCAGCTGAATGTGGCCCTGCCGGCGGACACCGCCGTGGAAATCGAAGTGGACCTGGGCCTGGGCGGCAACGCGTACTTCATCCAGGCCCGCATCACCCTGTTCGCACCCGGCGTTGCCCAGGAGCTGGCCGACCAGATCGCCCACGGCGCCGACGCAATTTGCCCGTACTCGAAAGCCACCAAAGGCAATATCGACGTCGTGCTGACCGCCATTACCGCCTGATTGGAGAACACCATGAACAAGCGCCGCAATTTCATCCAGGCCGCCGCCGCAAGTCTCACCATATCCATCGCCGTGGCCGCCGCCTTCGCCATCGCGCCCGGCTTCGCCCGCGCCGCCAACGCCGGCAGCGAAATCCGTCCCTTCCATATCGACGTGCCGGAAGCCCAGCTGGCCGACCTGCGCGAGCGCATCAAAGCCACCCGCTGGCCGGACCGCGAAACCGTGCCGGACAACACGCAAGGCGTGCAGTTGGCCACCGTGCAGTCGCTGGCCGCCTACTGGGCCAACAGCTACGACTGGCGCAAGGTCGAAGCCAGGCTGAACGCCCTGCCGCAGTACGTGACGAAGATCGACGGCGTGGACATCCACTTCATCCACGTGCGCTCCAAGCACAAGAACGCGCTGCCGCTGATTATCACGCACGGCTGGCCCGGTTCGGTGGTGGAACAGCTGAAGATCATCGATCCGCTGGTCAATCCGACCGCCCACGGCGGCAAGGCGGAAGACGCGTTCGACGTGGTCATCCCTTCGCTGCCGGGCCATGGCTACTCGGGCAAGCCGGCTGAAACGGGCTGGGGCCCGGACCGCACCGCGAAAGCCTGGGCCGAGCTGATGAAGCGCCTGGACTACAAGAAATACGCGGCGCAGGGCGGCGACTGGGGCGCCATCGTGACCGACCTGATGGCGGTGCAAGCACCGGCGGGACTGATCGGCATCCACACCAATATGGCCGGCGCGGTGCCGGTCGATATCGACAAGGCGCTGTGGGCGGGCAACCCGCTGCCGGCCGGCCAGACCCTGACGGCGGAAGAAAAAGCCGCCACCGAACAGCTGAGCTTTGTGTACGACCACGTGGGCTATGCCCGCCTGATGGCGTCGCGCCCGCAGACCCTGACCGGGCTGACGGACTCGCCGGTGGGTCTGGCGGCCTTCCTGCTGGACCACGACGTGCCGAGCCAGAAGCTGATCAGCCGCGTGTTCAACGGCCAGACCGAAGGCCTGAGCCGCGACGACGTGCTGGACAACATCACGCTGTACTGGCTGACCAATACGGCCGTGTCCGCGTCCCGCTACTACTGGGAAAACAAGCATCCCTTCTTCGCCGTCAAGGGCGTGAAGATACCGGCTGCGGTGAGCGTGTTCCCGGACGAGCTGTACCAGCCGCCGAAGAGCTGGGCCGAGCGCGCCTACCCGAACCTGGTCTACTACAACAAACTGGACAAGGGCGGCCACTTCGCGGCCTGGGAACAGCCGGCGCTGTTCACGCAGGAAGTGCGCGCCGCGTTCCGTCCGCTGCGGAAGTAAGCGCCGCAAAGTAGTCCCGCACCTCCTGGCCCGCCGCGATGCGGGCTTCCGCGACAGCGTCCGGCCCCAGGCCGGTACCTTGCACCGAGAAGAACGCCAGGTCGTGCAGTCCTATCGTCGCCAGTATGGTTTGCAAATACGGCGTCAAAAAATCCGGCTGGCGCGCGCGCTGGCCGGAATACCTTCCGCCGGACGCGATGGCGATCAAAACCGGCCGGTCGCGCAGCACGCCAACCTTGCCTTCCGGCGTCAGCCGGAACGTCCGCTGTGCGCGCACCACGTGGTCTATCCACGCCTTCAGTGCCGCCGGCACGGTCAGATTATGCATGGGCGTACTGATGACCACGGCGTCCGCCGCTTCCAGCTCTGCGATCAGTTCCTCCGAATACAGCACCGCATCCACGCGCGGAACCTCGCCCCCGCCGAGGGTGCGCCGCACCACGTACGCCGCCGGGCTTTGCTCCAGCAAGCCGGCGATGATGTGTTGAGAGAGCCGGTAGCTCTCGGCCGCTTCCCCGCTGGGGCTGCAGCTGATGTGGAGGATGTTCATGGCCTACCTTTCCAGGATGTTGTTGATAGCCATGATTCTAGGCAGGCCATGGTATATTCAGAAGATCCATAAATTCACATTGGCACTGAGCCATGACCGCTCATATCGCACCGCTGGACCCTGCATCGGCGCAACCGTTCTACCGGCAAATCTATGACCGCTTCCGCGCCGCCATAGACAGCGGCGTGCTCAAGCCGGGCAACCGCGTTCCGTCCGCGCGGGCGCTGACCAAGGAGCTGGGCCTGGCCAGGGGCACCATAGAAGCCGCCTATTCCTTGCTGGCGGCGGAAGGCTATATTGTGGCGCGCGGGCAAGCCGGAACCATCGTGGCGCCCGACCTCAAGCCGCGCGCGCCGCCGGCCGCCGCGGCGGCCCGCCCCGGCCCCGGCGCCCCACTCAGCTTCCGTCCGGATTCCATCCTCCCTTTCCAGATGGGCCTGCCGGCTCTGGACGCGTTTCCGCGCAAGATATGGGCGCGCCTGGGCGCGCGCTGCATCCGCGCCATGCAGCCGCAGGACATGATGCATGCCCCGGTCTCCGGCCTGCCGGAACTGCGCGCGGCAATCGCCGCTTATCTGCACATGTCGCGCGGCATCAGCTGCGCGCCGTCGCAGATCGTCGTCACTTCCGGCTACCGCCACACCATGCAGCTGATCTGCCAGGCATTGCTGAAGCAGGGCGACCGCGTATGGCTGGAGGACCCCGGCTATCCCCCCACGCGCGAGCTGCTGGGGCATATGGAGATCGAGGCGGTGCCGGTGGCGGTGGACGGCGACGGCATGATGGTGGATGCCGGCCTGCGGGCGGCGCCCGGCGCGCGCGCGGCGGTGGTAACGCCGGCCCACCAAAGTCCGCTGTGCGTCACCTTGTCCCTGCCACGGCGGCTGGCGCTGCTGGACTGGGCGGCGCAAAACCAGGCCTGGATAATCGAGGACGATTACGACGGCGAGTACCGCTACGCCAGCCGTCCCCTGCCTGCGCTGAAAAGCCTGGACCGCGACGGGCGCGTGCTGTACTCGGGCACCTTCAGCAAGGTGCTGTTCCCCGGCATCCGCCTGGCCTACCTGGTGGTGCCGGAATCGCAAGTGGAACGCTTTGAGCAGATCAATCAGTCGTTCGCGGGCGGCAGCCCGCAGCTGACGCAAGCCATCGTCAGCGCCTTTATAGCGGAAGGGCATTTCGCGCGCCATATCCAGCGCATGCGCAAGCTGTATGCGGAGCGCCGCGCGGCGGTCAAGGCGGGACTGGAAAAGGTGCTGGGCAAGCATGTGCGCATCGATACGCCGCCGGGCGGCATGCATTTGATACTGCGGCTGCAAGGCAAGCAGTCCGGCCGCGCGGTAGTGGCCCGCATGCGGGAGCATGGCCTGTACGCCGAGGCGCTGGCGGACTGGACGACGAGCGGCGCGGAAAACGCGGCGCTGCTGCTTAACTTCACCAATATCGCTACGCAGCGCATGGCGGAAGACCTCGCGAAGCGCATGCTGCCGCTGCTGCAGCCCGCTTCACGCGGCATGGCTTAGTATGGAAGCGTATTTATGGCCCTTCTTGAGTAGGCCAAGATGCGTCACGATGAAGTCCTTCCCAACCCACAAAGGATTTCATCATGACTCAACGTATCGATTACGCCAAAGCGTCGCCCGACGGCTACAAGGCGTTCGGCAATGTGTACGCCACTCTGCAAAAGAGCGGCCTGCCGAAGGAGCTGGTTGACCTCGCCTATCTGCGCGTCTCGCAAATCAACGGCTGCGCCTTCTGCATCGACATGCATACGGCCGACCTGCTCAAGTCCGGCCTGGCGGTGGACAAGCTGGTGCTGGTGGCGGTATGGCGCGATGCCGGCGCGGTCTTCAGCGGGCGCGAACGCGCGACGCTGGCCTGGGCCGAAGCCGTCACGCGGGTGGCTGACAGCGGCGTGCCCGACGCGGAATACGCCGCCGCCGCCGCCGAATTCAGCGGCAAGGAGCTGGCGGATCTGACCTATGCCATCGGCCTGATGAATGCATTCAACCGCTTCGGCGTGGCGTTCCGGTCCACGCCTGCGGCGGCCGCCAGGGCAGCCGGCGCAAGCGGGGCCTGACATGGCCTGGACGCTGCTCGGCATCGCCGGCCTGCTGGAAATTGTGTTCGCCTTCAGCATGAAGGCGTCCGACGGCTTCACACGCCTCGCGCCCGCGCTGTGCACGGTCGCCAGCGGACTGGCCAGCGTGGTGCTGCTGTCCCTGGCGCTGCGCACGCTGCCCATGGGCACCGGCTACGCGGTGTGGACCGGCATCGGTGCGGCCGGCGCCGCCATCGTCGGCATCGCGGTGCTGGGCGACTCCGCCGCGCCGATGCGCATCCTCTGCCTGGCCCTCATCCTGGCGGGCGTGATTGGCCTGAAACTCTCGGCCTGAAGCGGAGGGACTAGATGGCGCAATCCGGCGGGAAGTCGGCCAGCTTGTAGCCGTCGACTTCGACCAGGCGGTCCAGCCGGACCGTCTCGCCGGAACTCAGCGTCAGGTAATCGGCGCCTTCGCGGGCGAACACGTCCTTGATGACGGCGCTGCGCTGCTGCTGCGCACCGCCGCCGTCAATAAAGCTGATGCTGGCCTGCTTGCGCAAGGTGGCCAGATCCTCCAGCCGGTCGTGGAACTCGCAGCTGACGGGAATGTACTCTGTCGATGCGCTCATGGCTGCCTCCGTTTAATTTTCCTAGTATGCCAGTTTCGCCGGCACGGTCACTTCGATCACGGTCCCGCCGCCGGGGCTGCTGTCGATGCGCAGCGCGGCGCCGATGCCGGCGGCGCGCTCGCGCATGCCGACCAGGCCCCAATGGCCGGGGCGGTGGCCGGCTTTCGCCACGTCCTCGTCCAGGCCGCGCCCGTCGTCGCGCACGCGCAGGGTGAGCGCCTGCGGCGCAAAATCCAGCTCCAGCACGATGTTGGCCGCCTCCGCATAGCGCGAGGCGTTGAACAGCGCTTCGCGCGCGATGGCGTAAATTTCGTCGTGCACGCGCGGCTGCAAGGGACGGCATTTCTCGCTCACGCGCGCCTCGAAGCGGTGCGCGCGGTGCTCGGCCAGGCCTTTGCCGAACTGCTCCAAGGCCAGGCCCAGTTCTTCCGGCGAGGCCGAGGCGCGCAAGTCCATGATCTGGTCGCGCCCCTCCACCAGCAGCTGGTCCGCCAGGTTGAGCGTCTGGTCCAGCCGTTCGCGCTCGCGCGTGCCTTGCGGCAGCAGGTGGGCATGGGCGTGGAAGGACATGATCAGGCCCTGCACGCTCTGGAGCAGCGTGTCGTGCAGCGACCTGGCGATGCGCGAACGTTCCGCCAGCCGCTCCTGCAAGCGCTCCTTCATGCGCTGCGTCAGGCTGCGGATGCGCAGCACATAGGCGCCATACAGCAGCAGGCCGGCGCCCAGCGCCAGCAGCAGCTTGAACCACGGCGTTTGCATAAACCCCGGCGGAATATGGATCTCCAGCGCGGCGCCGTCCTGGTTCCAGACGCCGTCCTCGTTGGCGGCCATGACCTCGAAGCGGTAATTCCCGGGAGCCAGATTGGTGTAGTAGGCTTCGCGCCGGCCTACCGGCTCCTGCCAGCCGTCGTCCACGCCGGCCAGGCGGTAGCGGAAGCGCACGCGCTCCGGCATGGACAGGCTCAGCGCCGTAAAGGCGATCTGCAGGCTTTTGCTGCCCTGCGGCAGGCGGACCGGGCCTGAACCCTCGGTGGCGTAGCGCACGCCGTCGGCCAGCAGCGCGTGCACCTGCACCGGCGGCGGCAGCGGGTTGCGGCGGATGTGCGCCGGGTCCAGCGTGGCGACGGCGCCGGAGGTGGACAGCCAGAGCAGCCCGTCCGACCCGTATATCAGCGACGGCACCGGGCGCAGCTGGGCGGCGTGGCCTTGCAAGCCGTCCAGCGCGTCGAAGCGCTCGAAACTCACGGCCTGGTCAGGCTGGTTCAGCCACGCCGCCACGCTGGCCGCAGTCACATGGAAAAGGCCGTCCGCGCCGTGCAGCCACAGGTCGCCGCCGGGCAGGCGCACGATGCCGGACACGCCACGGAACGTCTCGCCGCGCTCGCCGCGCAGCGCCGCGAACCGGCCGGCGCGGAACAGGGCCACGCCTTCCTCGCCGCCGGCCCACATCAACTCGCCGTCCCGGTATAGCTGCAGCACGGTGCCCAGCTGCAGGCCTTGCTCCGCGCCCAGGCGCCGCACCGCGCCGTCCTGCTGCCGCTCCGCCACCAGGCTGATGCTGTTGCGCGCATGGCCGAACCACAGCGTGCCCTGGCCGTCCATGGCCATCGCCGTGGTCAGCTCCCTGGGAAAGCCGCGCAGGCCGCCTTCCCTGATCCACTGCCCGCCCGCGCGCTTGAACAGGCCGCCGCCCGAGAATGAGGCCCACAGCGCGCCGCTGCGGTCCTGCTGCAGGGCTTGCGGGTCCAGCCCGGCCACGCCGTCGGGCGGCGCGAGCTGCGTCATGCTGCCGTCCGGCGCGCGGCGGTGCAGGCCTTTTTCGTTGCCCAGCCAGAGTACGCCGTCCGGCGCCCAATGGCTGGCCGACAGCATGGCCTTCAGCTCGACTTTCTTCAGCCCCTCCGCGCTGAAGCTGCGCACGTCGCCGGCGTAGTCGCCGATCCACACATCGCCGTCCGGCCCCGGCAGCAAACCGGGATGGTCGAACTGTCCCTCCACCTGCAAGATCTTCAGGCGGTTGGGGCGCAGCCGGTCCAGCCCGGTGGAGGTGCCTATCCACAGATTGCCCTCGCGGTCCTGGAAGGTCGATTGCGGCAGCGGGCCGCTGATGCCGTTCTGCCGCGTCAGGCGCTGCGCCGGCACGCTGGGGCCGGACGGCTGCAGCTTGCGCTCCACGCCGTCCCGCTGCAGCAGCCACATGCCGCCGTCGCGGCCGAAGCGCATGCTGACGCCCTTCTCGTCGGGCTTGACCAGCTCGCCCGGCGCGGGCGCGCTGCTGCGCACCCGGTAATAGTTGTCCTCGCCATCGACCGCCCAGATGCTGCCGTCCGGCCCTTCGTCCATGCTGGTGAGCATGGTGCGCGGCCAGGCATGGCTGAAACGGCTTTCGCCGGGCCGCCGGAAGTAGGCGCCGTACATGGTGCCCATCCACTGCGTGCCGTCGCGGGCAAACAGGATCTGGTAGACGCGCCGGGTCGGCAGGCCGACATTGGCGCCCATGGGCTCGAAGCGGTCCGCCCCCGGCGCCAGGCGCGCGGCGCCGTCGCGCGTGCCCACCCACATGGCGCCGTCCGGCGCCGCCTCGATATGGAACACGGCGCCGGCCGGCAGTCCGTCGGCCTCGGTGTAAGTGCGCGCGCCGCCTTTGCGGAACACGCTCACGCCGCCCAGGCGGTAACCCACCCACACCGCGCCGTCGCCGGTGACCGCCAGGCCGAGCACATTGCTGGAAGGCAGCGCATGGCCGTAGACGCTGCCGGTGCGCTCGAAGCGCGCGCCGTCATAGCGGAACAAGCCGGTGGCGGTGGCGATCCAGAGCCAGCCGTCCTTGCCCTGGGCAAACTTCAGCACGTCCACCGGCGCCCCTTGCAGGGCGCCCCAGGCGCTGTGGGTGTAGTCAGTGAGGAGGGGGGCCGGGGCGGGCGCAGCGTGGCAATGCAAGTGCAGCGCAGCCATGGGAGCGAGTGCCAGGCAGCGCAGGAAGCGGGAAGTCATCAAGCGGGGGCTGTTCAGGATGTGGTCATATAGCCATCACTATAGCGCATTCTCCTTGTCGGCAAGAGAGCGTTGCCGCACAGACCAACTGTTTGTTACCGCGTACTGTCATGGCATCGGACTGCTTAGTCCGCCGACCTGGAGACCATCATGAAATTCCCACTAAAAACAACGCTCGCGGCATGCACCTTACTGCTTGGCGGGCAAGCAATGGCTCAAATCACGCTGTACCAGAACGAAGGCTGGCGCGGCCGCGCCGTCTCCATCTCCAGCACCTCGGACGACTTGCGCCGGGTTGGCTTCAATGACCGCGCCTCGTCGGTGGTGGTGGAGAAGGGCCGCTGGGAGGTGTGCGAAGACGCCGGCTTCCGTGGCCAGTGCCGCATCCTCAAGCGCGGCAGCTACGAATCGCTGGCCGGCATGGGCCTGAACGACCGCGTGTCGTCGGTGCGCGCCGTGCGCGGCAACCGCTATTCGGAAAATGAAGCGCCCGCACCGCTGCCGCAAGCCAGCTACGAATACCGCCAGCGTCCGAACGAACGCACCTACGAGGCGCGCGTGACCTCGGTGCGCGCCGTGGTGGGACCGCCCGAGCAGCGCTGCTGGGTTGAACGCCAGCAGGTGCAGGACAGCCGTCCCAATACCGGCGGCATGCTGGCCGGCGCCCTGCTGGGCGGCGTGCTGGGCCACCAGATCGGCGGCGGCAGCGGGCGCGACATTGCAACCGTGGGCGGCGCGATCGCCGGCGGCGCGGTCGGCGCGAACGCCGGACGCAGCAACAACACCTACGGCCAGGATGTGCGCCGCTGCGAAAACGTGGCCAACGCCACGCCGCAGTACTGGGACGTGACGTATGAGTACCGTGGCGTGGAACACCGCACCCAGCTCGCCGCCGCTCCCGGCGAATACATCCCCGTCAACCGCGACGGCGTGCCCCGCATGTAAGGCACAAGAAGGCACGAGCGGCAAATTGCTCATCAAGTTGAGAGTTCCGGGGGAATGTTTGCGCATATCATGATTTTTGCCATCATGTACCCTTGGACGCGAGACCGCTTTGAGTATCAAGTTTGCCTTCCTGCTGTTCGCCGCCGACTGCGCCAGCGCCGTTCCATCGCATGCCGCGCCGGCGGCGGCCCCCATGCCGCCCGGCGTGTGGGTGCCGGACCAGGGCGACGGCAGCTACATCAATCCCGTGCTCAACGGCGATTACTCCGATCCCGACGTGGTCCGCGTCGGCGATGATTTCTACCTGACCGCTTCCAGCTTCACCAATATTCCCGGCCTGCCGGTGCTGCACTCCAAAGACCTCGTCAACTGGACGCTGATCGCCTACGCGCTGGACAAGAACGTGCCCGCCGCCCACCACGCGGCGCCCCGGCACGGCGGCGGCGTATGGGCGCCGGCCATCCGCCATCACGGCGGCAAGTTCTACATCTACTATCCCGACCCCGATTTCGGCATCTACATGGTGAGCGCCACCGATCCCAAAGGACCGTGGACGGCCCCCGTCATGGTGGACGGCACCAGGGGCGCCATCGATCCCGCGCCGTTCTGGGACGACGACGGCCAGGCCTGGCTGGTGCACGGCTACGCCGCCTCGCGCGCCGGCTTCGCCAACGTGATCACGCTGAAGAAAATGAAGACCGACGGCACGCAGACGCTGGACGCCGGCGTGCGCATCATCGAAGGCGACAAGCTGCCCAAGACCATGACCTCGCAGGGGCCGATGCCGTGGTTCACCACCGAAGGCCCCAAGCTGTATAAGCGCGGCGGCTACTACTACGTGTTTGCGCCGTCCGGCTCCGTCAAGGGCGGCTGGCAGGGCGTGTTCCGCGCCAAACGCATAGACGGCCCCTACGAGGCGCGCAACGTGATGGACCAGGGCGACAGCGCCATCAACGGCCCCCACCAGGGCGCCTGGGTGGACACGCCGTCCGGCGAGGACTGGTTCCTGCACTTTTCCGACACCGACTCCTACGGCCGCCGCGTCTTCCTGCAGCCCATGCGCTGGAGCGCGGACGGTTGGCCCGTGATCGGCGCGCAGCAGGGCAAGCAAAGCTACGGCGCGCCGCTCAGCCGGCACGCCAAGCCCAGGGTGGCGGCGCAGCCCGTCGCGGTGCCCGTCAACAGCGACGAATTCGACGCCGGCTACCACCTGGGCTGGCAGTGGGCCGCCAATCCCGCGCCGGACTGGGTGGACGGCGCCGTCCGTGGCCGGCTGCGGCTCAAGGCGGTGTCCTCGTCCGCCAACCTGTGGGAGGCGGGCAATCTGCTGACCCAGAAGCTGCCCGGCATGGCCTTCTCCGTGACCGCCAGCGTGGAGCTGCGCCCCGGCGCCATCGGCGAGCGCGCCGGCCTGCTGGCGATGGGCTACGACTATGCGTGGATAGGCCTGGAAAACACCGTGGACGGCCTGCGCCTGGTGCAAGCCACACGCCTCAAATCCAATCTCGGCCTGCACCTGGGCACGCTGCAGCAAAGCTCCGAAACGGTGGTGACCGCGCCCGTGCCGGTCCAGGGGCCGGTGCATGTGCGGCTCAGCTTTGCGCCGCTGGAAGTGCCCGCGCTGCCGCCGCAGGAGCGCCTCTACTGGCCGTCCATGCTGCGCGCCACGCACGCCAAGGTGAGCTTCAGCTACAGCCTCGACGGCGCCACTTTCCACCCGCTCGGCCCCGCGTTCACCACCCAGCCGGGCCGCTGGGTAGGCACGCAGGTGGGCCTGTTTGCGCAAGCGCCGTCCGGCACGCCGTCCCATACCGCTACCCGCGTCGGTTACGCGGACTTTGATTATTTCCGTTTTTCCAAACCCAATCCATGACCACTCCTTTCAGCCGCCGTTCCTTCCTCCAGGCGTCGATGCTCGCATCGCTGCCGCTCGCCACCGCCAAGGCGCAACCGCCTGGCGCCGCGCCAGCCTCCGCGCCAGCCGCGCCCGCCATCCAGCCCAGCCAGGGCGCGGCCTTGCAGTGGCTGGAAGGCGGCGTTCCGGCGCTGTCCAACGGCGCCACGCTGGGCCTGCCCTGGCCCAAGGGCGCGTTTCCGAAAGACCAGTCCTTCGTGCTGGCCGGCGCCGCCGGCGACGTGGCGGTGCAGACCTGGCCGCTGGCCTACTGGCCGGACGGCTCGCTGAAATGGACCGGCCACGCCCTGCCGGCAGGCGCGGGCCTGGCGAAGCAGCTGGCCATCAAGCCCGGCAAGGCGGCCGCCGCCGCCGTGGCCGTGCGCGTGCTGGAGGGCCCGAACGCGATTGACGTGGACACCGGCGTCATCCGCGCCACCATTCCGCGCAAGGGCGCCGAGCTGATTTCCGCCATCCGCCGCGACGGCCGCGACATCGCGCGCGGCGGCCGCCTGGTGGCGCTGACCGACGACCAGCCGGACGCCTCGGCCGGCGCCGTGCGCCAGACCAGCTACGAGAGCACCGTCAAGTCCGTCACCGTGGAACAGAAGGGCCCGGTGCGCGCCGTGCTGCGCATAGAAGGCAAGCACCGCAGCGGCCAGCGCGAATGGCTGCCCTTCACCGTGCGCCTGTACTTCTACGCCGGCGCCGAGTCGGTGCGCATCATGCACACCTTCGTATTCGACGGCGACGAGCACAAGGACTACCTGCGCGGCATAGGCGTGCGCTTCGCGGTGCCGCTCACGGACGAGATGCACAACCGCCACGTGCGTTTCGCCGGCGAGAACCAGGGCGTCTGGGGCGAGGGCGTGCGCACGCTGACCGGCCTGCGGCGCGATCCCGGCGAAGCCTTCCGCAAGGCCCAGGTGGCCGGCCTGCCGGTGCCGCCGCTGGAGCAGATGAACAAGCAGGTCAGCAGCCGCCTGAACCTGATCCCGGCCTGGGGCGACTTCACGCTGTCGCAGCTGTCGGCCGACGGCTTCCAGATCCGCAAGCGCACCAAGCCGGGCCACGGCTGGATCGACGCCAGCTGGGGCCGCCGCGCGGCGGGCTCCGGCTACATCGGCGGCATTTCCGGCGGCGTGGCCTTCGGCCTGCGCGACTTCTGGCAGCGCCACCCGACCCAGCTCGACATCCGCAACGCCCACACCGACGCGGCCGAAGTGACGCTGTGGATGTGGTCGCCCGACGCGCCGGCGATGGACATGCGCTTCTACCACGACGGCATGGGCATGGAAACCCACGAGCAGGAGCGCGAAGGCCTGGAGATCACCTACGAGGACTACGAAAAAGGCTATGGCAGCCCGGTGGGCGTGGCGCGCAGCAGCGAGATCACGCTGTACGCGCTGGCCGCCACGCCGTCGCGCGAACGCATGGCGCAGCTGGCCGAGGCGGTGCAGCTGCCGCCGCAGCTGGTGAGCACGCCGGCCCACTACCTGGCCTGCAATGTGTTCGGCGGCATGTGGTCGCTGCCGGACCGCTCGCACCCGCTCAAGGCCCGCATCGAGGACGAGCTGGACCGCCGCTTCGACTACTACCGCAGCCAGATCGAACAGCACCACTGGTACGGCTTCTGGAACTACGGCGACCTGATGCACACCTACGACGAGGACCGCCACACCTGGCGCTACGACGTGGGCGGCTACGCCTGGGACAACTCGGAGCTGTCGCCCGACCTGTGGCTGTGGTACTCCTTCCTGCGCACCGGCCGCGCCGACATCTTCCGCCTGTCCGAAGCCATGGTGCGCCACACCAGCGAAGTGGACATGTACCACCTGGGCCAGTTCGCCGGGCTGGGCACGCGCCACAATGTGCAGCACTGGGGCTGCAGCGCCAAGCAGGTGCGCATCAGCGCGGCCGTGTACCGCCGCTTCTACTACTACCTGACCGCCGACGAGCGCGTGGGCGACATCATGCGCGAGCTGCTGAACGCGGACAGCAAGCTGGCCGCCGTGGACCCGGTGCGCAAGCTGAAGGATGCGCCGCCGCCCGGCAAGTTCCCGGTGCGCGCCGCCTTCGGCACGGACTGGGGTTCGCTGGCGGGCAACTGGCTGACCGAGTGGGAGCGCGGCGGCAACCAGCGCTACCGCGACAAGCTGCTGACCGGCATGCACGACATCGGCGCCATGCCCAAGGGCTTCTTCAACGCCGAGCGCGCCGGCTACGAGCCGGACACCGGCCGCCTGCACAACCTGATCGGCGAGGACGTGAAGGCGTCGCACCTGAACGCGGTGTTCGGCGCGGTGGAGATTTTTGCCGAGCTGATTTCGCTGACCGGCGACGCCAACTTCGAAAAGGCCTGGGTGCAGTACTGCGCCATGTACAACGCGCCGAAAGCCGAGCAGGCCAAGGTGCTGGGCAAGGCGCACAACGGCACCAATGCGCTGCAGGTCGGCCATTCGCGCCTGACCGCCTACGCGGCCTGGCGCAGCAAGGACGCGGCGCTGGCCAAGCGCGCCTGGCGCGAGTTCAGCCACCCGCCCACCAAGCCGGTGCGCACGGTGCGCATCAGCGGCCCGGCGGTGCTCAATCCGGTGGACGAGGTGGCGTGGCTGAGCACCAATGAAACCGCCCAGTGGGGCCTGGCGGCGATCCAGAACCTGGCGCTGGTGGGCGACTATATCGAGTAGGCCGGGCCGGCCTCTGTCAACCGGCAACAAATAATCAACTTACCCTGCGTGGAGATTTACTATTGGTAACAAAATATGACGGCTAAGTAATTGTTTCCTGTCCGGTAAGGATTTGATAATGCTGGCATCGCTGCTGTCAGCGCTCCGCCTTCAAACCCGACAAGGACATGCATGAGTACCCGTCTTTCCCAGCTCGCCGTGGCTGCAGTTTCGCTCGCTGCAGCCACGTTCGCCCCCTTGGCCACCGCCTCCGGCCTGCCCGAATATGGAACCTTCGGGCTCGACCTTGATGCCCGAAACACCGTGGTCAAGGCTGGCGATGATTTCTGGTCCTACGCCAACGGCGGCTGGGCGCAGCGCACACCGATCGGCCCCAGCATGGACGCGGCCGGGGTGACGGTGCTGATGCACGAAAACGCAAGCAGCAATGTGCGCCGCATCGTGGAAGACATGGCGCGGCAGCCTGCCTACGGAAGCGCCGGCCAAAAGATCGGCAAGTTCTACCGGAGCTGGATGAACGAAGCGGCCATCGAGGCGCGCGGCGCGGCGGCGCTTCAGCCTTACCTGGCGCGCATCCAGTCCGCTGACAGCCACGCCGCCGTGCAGGCGTTGTTTGCCGAGGCCGGCTATGCCTCTCCGCTGGCGATAGAACCGGATGTCCACCCCGCCGATCCGCATCGCTATATTCTCAACATCGCGCAAGGCGAGCTCGCCCTCCCGCGCGACTATTACCTGAAGGAGGGCGACGAGTATGCCCGCGTGCGCAGCGCCTACCGCGCCTACGTGCGCCAGGTGCAGGAGCTGGCGGGCATAGGCGGCGCCGAGGCCAAGGCGGATGCCATCATCGCGCTGGAAACCGCGCTGGCCAAGGTCCAATGGTCGATGGCGGAGTCGCGCGATCAATCGAAAACCAGCAATATCGAAACCCGCGCCAGCCTGGAGGCCAAATACGCGGAATTCGACTGGACGACGCTGCTGGAAAGCTACGCCCTGCCGCCCGCCGCGGAGGTGCTGGTCGCGCAGGAGAGCGCCGTCAAGGAGAGCGGCCGCATCATGTCCGCCACGCCGGTGCAGGACTGGAAGGACTACCTGGCCTACCGCTTCATCAGCGACCATGCGGAAAGCCTGCCGGCATCCTTCGCCAACGCCCGGTTCGATCTCTACGGACGCACGCTCGCCGGCCTGCAGTCCCGGCCGGAGCGCTGGAAGCGCGGCGTCCAGCTGGTCAACAGCACTTTTGGCGAGGAAGTCGGCCGCATTTACGTGCAACGCCACTACCCGCAGGCCGCCAGCCGGCAGGTAAAGGAACTGGTGGAAGATGTGCGCGCCGCCTACCGCGACCGCATCACCGCCTCGGCCTGGATGGACGGCGCGACCAGGCAGAAGGCGCTGGCCAAGCTGTCAGCGCTGAAGGCGTTGATCGGCGGTCCGAACAGCTATCTGGAGCGTGAGGCGGCAACCATCGAGCAGGATGATTTGCTGGGCAACCTGGTGCGCGCCGGCGCAGCGGCAAAAAAGCGCGGCGCCGCGCACTTGCACAAGCCGGCCGATCCGGGCGAATGGCTGGTGACGCCGCAGACCATGAACGCCTACTACGACTACCACTCGAACGCCATCGTGTTCCCGGCGGCGATGCTGCAAGCGCCGTTCTTCGACCCGCGCGCCGACGCGGCCGTCAACTACGGCACCATAGGCGCGCTTATCGGCCATGAAATGGGCCACGGCTTCGACGACCAGGGGCGCCAGTACGGCGCGGACGGCAGCCGCGAAAACTGGTGGACGGAAGAGTCGGCGCAGGCCTTCCAGCGGCGGGCCGACGCGCTGACCGCGCAGTACGACCGCTACCAGCCCCTGCCCGGCACGCAGGTGAACGGCAAGCTCACGCTGGGCGAAAACATCGCCGACTTGAGCGGGGTCGAAGCGGCCTACGCGGCTTACCAGGCTTACCAGAAGCGACACGGCAAAGCGAAAGTGCTCGCGGGCCTGAGCGGCGAACAGCGCTTTTTCATGGCCTTTGCGCAGGGCCGGCGCGCCAAGGTCAACGATGCGGCGATGCGCCAGCTATTGGTGATCGATACGCATGCACCGCCGCTGTTCCGGGTCAACGGCACGCTGCGCAATGTGGATGCCTGGTACCGCGCCTTCAATGTCCAGCGCGGCGACGCCTACTATCTCGCTCCGGCGGAGCGCGTTCATATCTGGTGACCAAACCAGCGGCTTGCCGCCGCTGTTGCGCCTTCCTCGTCCAGGCCGGCCTCGCCCACCCAGGCGACGATGCCGTCCGGACGCACCAGCACGGCGCTCAGCCCCAGCTGCTCGCTGGCCTGGGCCGCCACGTAGGCAATGCGGCCGGCCCAGCGCCCGGCGAGCGCCTGCAGCGGCTTGCCGGGTGCGAAATCCAGCAGCAGTCCTTGGCCGTTGCTGAAGTGCTGGCCGCAGCGCGTGCCGTCGGCCAGCTCGAAGTCGGGCACGCTGCGGCCGACCAGGGGATGCTTGCCGCCCAGGTCGTAGGCGATGGAGACGCCCCACACACGCTCCGCGAAATAGGTGGCGCCGTCGGCCGTGTCGACGAGATCGCGGATGATGGCTTCGAGCGCGCGCGAACTGCGGCTGGGCCGCATCACCGCCACCTGCGCGCGCGACCAGTCCAGCACCTGCGCGCCCACCGGATGCCGTTCGGCCTCGTAGCTGTCGAGCAGCCCGTCCGGCGCGCGGCCTTGGATCGTGGCCGCAAGTTTCCAGCCGAGATTCATCGCGTCGCCCAGCCCGAGGTTCAGTCCCTGGCCGCCCAGCGGCGAGTGGATGTGCGCGGCATCGCCGGCGAGCAGCACGCGGCCCTTGCGGTAGGCGGTGGCCTGGCAGGCACGGTCCGTCCACGTCGTAGCCAGTTCCAGGCTGGCCACGGTCGCATCGGTGCCGGAGATGCGCCGCAGCACTTCCTGCACATGGGCCGGCGTGATGGACGCGGACCGATGGCAGGCGCCCCCGTCAAAGTCCACCATCGCAATGGTGCCGGGCTGCTGGTAGGTGTACATGCCCGCCGCCGTGTAGTGGCGGCCCACGGCGAGCTGGGCCGGATCTTCCAGCACAACTTGAACCGAATAGCCGGTGAACTCCGGCTCCGTGCCCGCGAATTCAAACCCGGCAGCCTTGCGCACCGTGCTGCGGCCGCCATCGCAGCCCACCAGCCAGCGCCCGCGCAGGGACTCGCCGCCCGCGCAGACGGTCACCATGTCGTCCGACTGCTCGATACTGTCCACGCCCAGGCCGCGCCTGATCTCCACGCCCATTGCCAGGGCGCGTTCGGCAAGGACGGATTCGACCTGCTGCATGGTGGTCGCCAGGCTGGCGGGAGCGGGGCCTGCGATACGGTAGGGCCATTTCGCCGTGTCGATTTTGTCGTGAAAGAACTGGATGCCGGCGAAGTGGCCGCCGGGGCGCCGGGCCTGCTGCTGCCAATGGGCGGCAGCGCCCTGCGGCGGCGTCAATGCGGCGAGCAGGCCACGGCGGTAAAAAGCTTCGATGGTGGGCGCGGAAAGGCCGCGCATGCCGAAGGGCAGCGCTTTCAGGGGCGAATCCGGGTGCGCGGATTTTTCGAGGACCAGCACGGAAACGCCGGCGCTGCGCAGCTCGCAGGCGAGAAACAGCCCGACCGGGCCGGCTCCGGCAATGACTACATCGTGGATCAAGGGATTTGACATGAACTACTCCTCCAAAGCCGTTCGACCGGAGCAGTTCATCGGGATGAGAACCACACGGACGAACTCAGGGCGCGCGAATGGCGCCAGTTGTTCGTCGAGGGGACGCATGCATAAAGCAAGGACAGAGCTTCCGTTTCCGAAAGGACTTGGGCTTACCAAACCAAGTCTGCCTTTTCCGACATGGCGAATATACCCGCTGGGCATTCGGCTGACAAGGACGCGCTGTCCCCGAACGCCGCAGCGTTTCCGCAGCGGTTTTAAAAATACACGGTGGCGGTGATGGTCGATTTATAGGTGTCCGGCATCGGCGTGGTTTGCGCCGGGATCTGGCCGTAGACCGTCAGCGTTTGCATGGTGCCGTTGCCCACGCCGGCCAGGGTGTCGGTGCCCTGGGTGTTGCCCCACAAGGTGGCGCCGGCGGTCTGGAACAGGTTGAACTGCACGGTGGCGGTGTTGCCGCCGGTGCCGCTCATGTAGCGCGTGGTGCCGGAGGAGCCGGTGCCGTTGCCAGCGTTCAGGCCCACGTTGTAGGGCGTGGTATTGCTGCAGGTGACGGAAAGATTGGTGTTGACGTTGACTGCCGACGTCAGCACGCCCTGGGATTGACCAAAGTCCAGGTTGCTCGACGAGATGATGCAGTTGGCGATGATTTTCACCGACACGTCAAAGTTCGAAGTATTGGTGCCGTTCGAGTAGGTGGCGGCGCTGGCGCCGGTGGACAGCAGGTTCAGGGACAGAATAGCTGCGGCCGCAACGCCGCTGGATTTAACACGCAACATAAAAACCTCCGAAAGTCGGGCTTTTTGCCCAGGCAAGGGGGTGTCACGGTTTTAACGGCGGCATTTGGGCGCGCAAACCTACAACAGATCAGAGGCTGTTCGCCAAGGTGGGGCCGTTTGTTTAGGGGCCTGCCTGTGGGTGGCGAATCAGCCAGCATTTACAGCGGCCGGTGCTGGTCTGGACCGGCGATGTGAGAACTATAGCTTGCTCAAAAAAATCATGCTTTTGAGAAACGAGAAAACGCTTTTGCTGGACGCGAATTACACGCAAATACAACACCCATTTTTCTCCGATGCGCGCAAGATTTTCAAGAAGACATTGAACCAAAAAAATATTCGACGGCGCGCGGTGAGATTTGGTGAGAATTGCCGAAAATCAGCGTATAGTGACATTTGGAGAGAATTCCGTGCGGCAACTTCCGGAATTTTTTGCTAAACTAGTGACGTGAAGAAATAATCCCGGACTTCGATTTTTCGCTCTACCTTTGAGCGGCCAGGCAACAAGGCCACGCTCCATGCAGTCGGTAGAATAGGCAAAGGCGCACCATGAAAACCCTGCTCATCCCCGCATTGCTGTTCAGCGCAGCACTGATAGCCCAGCCGGCTTTGGCCGCCGGCAAAACCGCAACCATGCAAGCCACGTTCACCGTCGTTGAATCGTGCGCGGTGGACAGCGGCGCCAAACAGCCCATCGTGCGCTGCCAGTTCGCCTCCCCTTCCAGCGTTGACGCGCAGTCCGCCCCGGTGGCCGCCGCAGCCCAGGCGCCGCAGCAGGGCGCGGCCGACGCCAGCCAGGCCAAGGTCTGGGTCGTTACTTTCTAAGCTCTCATCCACATCAAAAATACACCGTCGCCGTGACGGTGTCGCTATAGTCCCCCGGCGCCGGCGTCGCTTGCGCGGGCAGCATGCCATACACCGTGATGCCCACCGTCGATCCGGTTCCCGTTCCCGTATAAGCCGACGTTCCCGCCGTGCCGTCTCCCCAGAGTGCGCCGTCCAGCGACGCGGACAGCCGATAGCTCAATCGGTCCGTTCCTCCTCCCGCCGGCTTCATTTTCCGCGCCGCCACGCTGCCCGCAACCGAGCCGCCATTGAGCGTGATGCGGTAGGCGTTGTTGTTGACGCAGCGGACCGACAGCGTGCCGGTGGCGCGTATCGGACTGGCCAGTAGATTGCTGGGGCCGAAATTGACGGGATTGGCGCTGATGGTGCAGTCGTTGATGGCCGTGGCCTGCACCTGGAAGCTGAAGCTGGCGCTGCTGCCCGATGTGCAGCTCGGCTGGAACAAGTTGAAATAGGCAAACGAGATGGTGGCCGCCCCGGCGAAGCTGGAGCTGTACAGGGTGTTGCCGTTGCCGGCAGTAGGCACCGCCGCCAGGCTGGCGCCGGCAGGGATCTTGCCGTACACCGTGAACGGCTGGGAAAAGCTGCCGCCGGTGATCAGATTGGGCGACGTCAGCACCATGGTGAGCGGGGTGGTGGCGCCCGTCACGCCCGGCCCGCCCCAGATCGCGGCGGCGGCATAGGTGCCGTCGCGGTAAAGGTTGTAGTCCATGCGCGTGCTGCCGTTGCCCAAGGTGCGCGGGACGGCCGCGGTGGAATTGCTGCCGATGCCGATATTGATGCACACCACGGCTTTGGGCAGCAGCAGGATGTAGGGCGGCGTGGGCGTGAGCAGCGCCCAAGTGCAGGTGACGCTGCCGGTGGCCGTGGCGGTGATGTCGCTGCTGGTGATGGGGTTGACGTTACCGAAGTCCAGCGTATTGAGGGTGGCGCTGCACACGTCGGCGCGCGCGGCGCCGGCGCAGAACAGCAGCGCCAGCAGCGCCAGCAAGGCCGGCAAGCGCTTCATGGTCCGCCTCATGGCCTGCCTCCAGCGCGCAGGCAGGCCACCGGGCCGATGACGGGCAAGGCGGGCGTATCGCCAGCCTGGTAGCGGAAGCGCGCCCGGCACACGGCGCTACCTTCGCCGGCTTCCAGCTGGTTGTCTTCGAGCAGGCCGTCGATGAAGGCGACGCCGTCATAGCCGACGATGGTGGCGGCGCCACTTTCGAGGTGGCGCACCGGCGTGCCCGGCGGCAGGGGCTGGCCTTGCGCGTCGTGCAGCAGCACGCTGGCGGCGCGGTAGCGCTGCACCGGAAAGGAGGCCAGCGTGCCGGACAGGCGGCGCGGCACCACGGTGGCCTGGGTGCTGTCCACCCGCGCGTCCACCGGCAGCGCGCTGGTGTCGATCGACACCCGGTTGCCGCTGTAGGGATTCAGATTGGGGATCAGCATATAGCCGGCCGCGTTGGTGGCGCCGATAAGGCGGTTCTCGTGCAGCACCGGCACATTGCCCACGCCGCCGGTCGACACCAGCGCGAAGCCGCCGCCCACGTTGCGCGCGGCCGCCACCGCGCCGCCCATGGTGACCACCGAGCCGGACGCCTCCACCGTGGCGCTGCTGGATGCGCCTATGGTCTGCGCCTGCGCGGTGATCTGGCCATAGCGGCCCAGGTAGGAGGCCTGCGCCTGCCGGAACGGCGTGTCGCCGGTACCGCCGTGCTGCAAGGCCCAGCCCACGCCGCCGTCCAGGTCGGGCGAGCGGGTGAGGTTCTGGTTGCGCTGGCTGATGCCGTTCTGGCGCCCGCTCATGGCGCCGCCCGCGTAGCGGTCGCCAAAACTCGTGGACAGGCCGAAGAACAAGCCCCGGTTGGCGCGGTTCTTGTGGTCCTGGTAGGCGGAAATGCTGAAGAAGATGCGCCGGAACAGGGTGGCGGCGTAGGACAACGACGTGATGCGGGCCGGTTCGGCGGGCGCGGCGCGGTAGGACACCAGTGACAGGCTGAGGCTTTGCTCGCCCGGCAGCGCCAGGTTGAACGACAGGCGGTTGGATGCGCGCGGCACCGGGCTGCCGTCGCGCGCGGCAAGGTCGGCGTAGCCGCGCGTGGCGTGCTGGCTCTGGGCGTCGACGCTGAAGCGGCGGCTCACGTACTGGTAGCCCAGGCCGCCCTGGAAGCCGCTGTTCTTGCCCGTGCTGGCCGCCAGGCTGGCATTGAGCACACCCGCCTGGCCCAAGGCCGCCAGGGCACCGCCGCCGGCGTTGAGCAGGCCGGCGGCCGCCTCGCCATGCGCTTCCAGCGTGAGGCGGTCGCTCCAGCCGTAGCGGCCGGATGCGCTGGCCACCGGCGCGGCCCGGTAGCCGAAAGAGGTTTGCGCGTAGCCGCGCCGCACGAATCCGGTCTCCACCGAATATTCCGACAAGCCTGCCGCCAGCATGCGGGTGTCCACATACATCGGCAGGGCGGTGGTGACGGTGCGGCCGAACGCGTCCTGCGTGACGATGGTGGCTTCGCCCGCGCCGCTGATGCCGGCCACCTGGTTGAGCACGAACGGCCCGCTGGGCACGCTGGCCGCATATTGCTGCACGCCGTTCACGTACAGGCTGAGCGCGGACGGTACCACCGCCGAGCCGCGCATCGACGCCACCGGGAAGGTGAGCAAGTCGGGCCGTAGCGCGAAGCTCTTGCTCCATTGCACGCCACCGAGGCGCAGCGAGCGGTTCCAGCTGAGCGAGGACGAGATCATGTCGCCCACCTGGAAGGAGCGCAGCGTGTCCGGATCGGATTCGTTCCAGTAGGTTTCATAGCGCAGATAGTGCTTGTCCAGCGCGGACAGGGTGAGCAGGCCGGTGCTGGTGAGCACGCCGCGCTGGTTGAAATAGCGCAGCTCGTTGGCCACCAGCGCCGAGCGCTGCGGACGCACTTGCAGGTAGGCGTTGTAGTTGAGCACCGCGCCGGGTACGGTGGGCGTCGGCGCCATGCGTTCGGGCCGGCGGGCCTGCAGCTGGAAGGGCGTGCGCAGCGCGTCGTCCAGCACCAGGGCCACAGTCTGGCGGCCCGCATCATAGTTGTAGCGCAGGCCGCGCACCTCGTCCAGGTCGATCTCGCCCTGGCCACCAAGGCCGAAGGCGGCCGGGTCCAGGCCCAGCTCGCGCAGGCTGTCCACGCCCACGCGCAGGCCGCGCTTGCCTTGCGTAAAGCGCACCACTTGTCCGCTCGGCTCACCGTTCACGCTGACCTCCAAAAAGAGTTCCTGGACAACGGGTGCGGCCGGCACGGCGCTCTGGGCGGCAGCGCCCGAGGCCGTCGCCAGCAGCAGGGCCATGCAGCAGACCGCCGCGCCGGCCCCCATTCATTCCGCGTCGCCGGACTTGCTCTGGGCGACAGTAGGTTTTGCATTGATGTGGGCCTTGATGGTGATTTGCCCGCCCAGTTCGGCACTCTTTTCCACCGGCAAACGCCACACGCGGCTGCGGCCGGCCAGCACATAGCCGAACAGGCCTTTGCTGATTTCATACTCCTTGCCGGCCTGGTTGGCGAATTGCATGGCGCCGATCTGCGCGTGCAGCAGGCCGCTGTTGCGCACGGCCAGGTGCCACTCGCCGTCCTTGCGGAACAGGCGCCAGGTCAGGGACTCGGCCCGCGCTTCGCCGGCGGGCAGCACGAACAGCGGCACCGAATAGCGCAGGCGGAAGTCCACGCCGGAGTTGGGCGAGTCGCCCTCCTTGGCGATTTCGTCAATGAGGATGCGATAGGTGGACTCGCCGGGCTTGGGCGGACCGACCCGCACCAGGCGGATCAGCTGGGTGGAGTTGGGACCGACCTGGACGATGGGAGGGCTGGCCACCACCTGCTGCGTCGGCGTGAGCACGTCCTCGGTATCGGACTGGTCCCATTCATAGACGCGGACCTGGCCGAACACCGGCGCCTCGCCCAGGTTCTGCAGCTGGATGCTGGTTGCGCTCTGTTCCCCGCGCAAATGGATGGTGACAGGAGAGATCTGCAGATTGGCGGCACCGGCGTGCATGGTGAGCGCGGCGATGGCTGCTGCAGTGAAACGGAGGCGGGTGGCAAGCAATGCTAAACCTCCAGATTCCAGGTGAGGACAGGCGGATTGACCGGGCTAAGCTGCAATAAATTATAACGAGCGAAAAAATCAGCTGCTTTTGAGCAAGGAGAATTGGCTTTTGCTGGGAGTGAAAAGCAACAGTATTCTTTGCTTTTCTATGCCGTGCCGGAGTCGCCGGCGAGCTTGGCCACGTAGGCGCACAGCATGTCGGCCAGCGCATCGGCATACGCCGTGATCTCCGCGTCCGCGCGCGGCGCGGCTGAGAACTGCTGTCCAACCGCGCTGAGGGTCGTCATCACCAGCTCCCCCGCCGTGGCGCGCACGGTGCCGCTGGCGTGGGGCAGGAGCTCTTGAATAAAGGCCTGGAACATGCGCGTGCCGGCGGCTTTGGCCTCCGCGGCTTCCGGCGCGTCCCGGTAAAACGGCGCGGCATCATTGAGTGCCGTGCGGACCTCGGCTTCTTCGCACTCCGAGCGCACGAAGGCCAGCACCAGCATGCGCAGCCTGTCCAGCGGCGGCTGGCGGACATCCTGCAGGATGGTGGCCAGCATGGCCGACGTTTGCTCCCATTCGTCGCTTTGCAGGCGGAACAGGATGGACGCCTTGTTCGGGAAGTACTGGTACACCGATCCCACGCTCACGCCGGCGCGCTCGGCCACGCGGGTGGTGGTGAAGCGGTGCGCGCCTTCCTTCGCCAAAACCTGAATAGCCGCTTCCAGTATCGCTGAAACGAGGCCGCTGGAACGCGCCTGTTTTGGCTGTCTGCGCGAGGAGATGCGGGGGCTGCGGCGGTCGGTCATGGCGGGCGCGGGGAACGCGAATATGAAATGTGAAGGATTCTTCATATTATTACCGCTCTTACTTGAGAAAGGAATCCCCCCATGAGCACCCTGACCACAGCCCCTGTCGCGCCCCTGCTGGAGCGCCTGTTCGACGAGACCGGCAATGCCGGCATACCGGCGCTGCAGGCTTTCGCCACGCTGTCTCTGGCGGAGCGCACCAGCATGATGAGCAGCAAAACCGGCTACCGCGAGCTGTACGCGCAGCTGAAGGATGCCGCGCTGCCGGTGTCGCGCCAGACCGGCACGCTGCTCTACATGCTGGCGCGCAGCGCGCAAGCCGGCGTGATTGTCGAGTTCGGCACCTCGTTCGGCATTTCGACGCTGCACCTGGCCGCAGCGCTGCGCGACAACGGCGGCGGCCGGCTGATCACCACCGAATTCGAGCCGTCCAAGGCGCAGCGCGCGCGCCAGAACCTGTCGGCCGGCGGCCTGCTTGATTTAGTGGAAATCCGCGAAGGCGACGCGCTGGAAACGCTGCGCAGCGGCCTGCCCGAGCGGATCGACCTGCTGCTGCTGGACGGCGCCAAGGCGCTCTACGCCGATGTGCTGCGCCTGGTGGAACCCAGGCTCCGGCCCGGCGCCTTCATCGTCGCCGACAACGCCGGCTACTGCCCCGAATACATGGCGCTGGTGCGCGCGCCGGGCAGCGGCTACCTGTCGCTGCCGTTCGACGGCGACGTGGAGCTGTCAATGAAGTGCTGCCCATAGGCGACTGCTCCATCAAAACTTCTGGTTGAATTCAACGTAGAAATAGCGGTCAGGCATGCCGAAGTTGAGCGGATAGCTGCGGTTGGAGTTGATCGCCAGTGGGGGCACCTTGTTGAATACGTTGTTGATGCCGACCTTGATGCGGCTCTTACCCCAAGGCAGGTAGGCGAAGCTGAGGTCGTGCAGCGTATATCCGGGTATGCGGTTGGCGCTGCCGCCGCCCAGGAACTGCAGGTATTTGGCGGTGGCGGGATTGCTTGGATCGCTCTGGGACTGCAGCGGGCCCAGGTCGTTACACAGGCCGACCGCTGCCGTGCCGGTCAGGATGCAGTTTTCCGTCTGAGGCGAGAAATAGCGGGCGCCCCAGCGCGCGCTCAGTTTGCCCAGGCTCCAGTCCAGGCTGAAATTCGAACGCAAGCGGTAATGCGATCCGCTGGAAGTGGTGGCGGTAGTAAACACGCCGACCTTGTCGACAGGCGCGGAAGGCGTATCGATGACTTTGGTCAGGAAGGCGTTGTTGAGTTCAAAGGCGAATTTGCCATAGCTGGTGGACTTGGGACGGTAGCGCAGGTTGACGTCCACCCCCGAGAAGCGTTCGCCGCCTGGTCCGTTCATCGCGCTAATGCGAATATTGCTCACTGCACCGCTGGCGCCGCGCACCAGCCAGCCGTCCGGACACAGGCCGGGATTGCCGGGATCGGACAGGCAGTTGAGCACCATCTGGTTCGCATTCGGCTTCAGGATACTGTCGTGGAACAGCACGTCCCAATAGTCGACTGTCAGGTCCAGGCCGGGAGCGTAATGCGGGCTGTACACGAAGCCGGCCGTGCGGAAGATGTCGCGCTCCGGGCCAAGCTGTTGATTGCCGGTGCTTAATTGGGTGGCCTGTGCCGGCAGGGCGGTGCGGGTGTCGTAGCCGCCGGCAGGCACGCCGGCTGCACGGCATTGCGTCTGCTGCTCCGGCGTCAGCTGCGCGTAGCGGTTGCTGGCAATGGTGCCGTTCGAGTTGGTGGTGTACGAACACGGGTCCGATACCGTGACGGCCGAGGTCTGGGTGTTCTGGATGATGCCCGACAGGTCCAGGCGATAGCCGGTGCTGAAGCTGGCGCGCAGCGCGAGGTCATCGGCCACGCGCCATTTCAGGCCAAATTTCTTGTTGTTGACGCTGGCGCCGCTGTCGTAGCTGGAGTGGCGGAATGCCAGGCTCAGGTCCAGCATCTTCATGAGTGGCAGGTTCTTCAGCATCGGCACATAGAATTCGGCATAGACATCCTTGGAACCATAGCCGCCGCCCGTATTGCCGCGCGTGCCGGCCAGGACATCGCCATTGGCATACCCAACGCCATTTCCGGTGTTGCCGTACACGATATGGCGTTCGAAACCGCTTGCAAAGCCTACCGATCCGGCCGGCAGCTTGAACAGTTCCGGAGAGCTGATCTGCGCGAAGTAGTCGTGGTCCCAGAAGTTATTGAACCAGCTCGCTTCGTCGGGGCTGAGACGGATGTAGTTGATCATCTCCGGGGTCAGGGTGCCTGCGCCGAGCAGGTTGACCGGCACGCAGCCGGCGATGGTATTGCCGGGCGTGCCGCAGACGATATTGCCACTGGCATCCTTGAACGATGGGCCAAGAGCGGCGGTCAGGCGGCTGACGCTGATTTCGTTATTGCGATGGGCGAGCTGATGGGTTGAGCCGTACTCCATGCCGGCCTCCCAGTCGAAGCTGCGGCCCGCGATCTTGAAGTCCCCGGACAGCACAGGCGAAATGGCGCGCGTCTTGGTGTTGGCGACGCGCTGTTCCGGCCCCAGTTCCGTCGCCGCACGCTGAACGCGTCCGATTGCCACGCCAAACGGGTTGTAGTAGCTGTTCTTGGCGATGAAGATATTGGCGCCGTTGGCCAAGCCGCCCGGGCCGAGGTTGAAGTCGACCGGCGGGGTGTCGGCGGTCGAGTCCACATCCATGATTTGCGCGGTCACGCGGAGCTTCATGTGATCGCTAAAACGGTAGGTCATGTCGCCAACCAGCGACTTCTGGGTCAGCGGGGTGATCAGACTGTTGTAGACCTGGCTGTTATAGCTGTCGCTGGGACGGTTGTAAATACGGTACTGGTTGCCCGCCGCACCCAGGGCTGGATTGTAGGGTGTAGTGTAGGTGATGAAATTATTCTTGTTGCCGCTAGGGTCGGCGAGCGTGCCGGCGGCACAGCCGCCCGACGCCAGCAACGCGCCCTTGCACAGCTGGAAGCGGCCGGCCGGCGTGTTGTCGGTGTAGTTCTGGGAGCCGGAGCCGAATGGGGAACGCTCCCTGGTACGGGGGTAATCGCTGTTGTGGATGCCGTCGCCTTTGTTGATCTGGAGCGAAAGCAGGCCGGAGTAGTTTTCGCCGGAGGTGCCGGCGGTCAACTCGAACTTTCTCTGGCCGCCGCCGCCGCGCTGGTTGGTGCCGTAATAGGCGCGGGCGTCAACACCGTCGTAGTGGTCTTTCAGGATGATATTGATCAGGCCAACCATCGCATCGCCGCCGTACAGCACCGAGCCGCCATCTTTCAGCACGTCTATGCGTTCGACCGATGCCAGCGGAATCGAACTCAGGTCCACAGTGCCGTTCAGGTCGGAACTGCCGACCCATCGATGGCCGTTGACCAGCACCAGGGTGCGGCCGAAGCCGATGCCGCGCAGGTTGGCAAAGGAGTTCTGGTCAGCATTCGACGTGCGGTTCCTTGCGTCGCCCGAGATCGCCATCATCTGCAGCACTTCATCCAGTCCGGTGACGCCGGTGGCGTCGATTTGCGCGCGTGAAATCGTCTGGATAGGCACCGAGGATTCCATGTCGACACCCTTGATCTTGGATCCGGTGATTTCGATGCGGTCGACTTTGGGAGCTGCATTTTGCGCGAACGCGGATGCGCCGTAGAGAGCCGCGATAACGGCGATGGTGACTGGTTTGGCGTGCAACTTGGCTCGACGTCGGATTTGGCTCTTCACTACGATCTCCATTGGTGAAAGTATGAGATAACGTTATCATTTAATTTCCATGATTTGCTCTCGTCTTTCGATTTTTTTTCGTGCTGCCGCAAGCGAAAGTGGAGATTCGCTGGGTTTTCAATGCCGGATTGAGGATATCGTTACCATGCAGGACGGGCAGGTAATCCTTTCAAAGCACGGTGCGCTTGTCCTTGAAGAAGGCCCAAGCCTCCTCGGCGGCCTCGATGTCGCCGTTCTGGGCGCCGGGGAAGCGGGAGAACAGGCCCGGGTAGCGCTTCACCATGCTGGGCTCGGCGTGGCCGCCGCCGTCTATTTTCAGCAGGCACACTTGCAGCGCGGCGCGGTCGCTTCCCCAGGTGTAGCGGGTGACGCGCGTGGCGGCGCCCGGATGCCGCTGCGGGATGGCGGCGACCATGGGTTCGCCATCCAGTCCGGCCAGCCCGCGCCAGACGGCGACGGATTCTTCCACGCTGGTCATCGGCGCGGCGAGCGGGGAAAAGATGGGGAACTGGTAGAGGAATTTACGCCCGGTGTAGGGGATGAAGGGATCTGCCGTGCCCGCCATGAACAGCACCGGCAGTGGCGTGCGCGGCGGGCCGCAATTGCTGTCGACGGGCATGGCGGCCAGCGCCACCGAGAAGGCCGCCAGCCGCGGCGCCATCTCGGTCGCTGCGCGGTAGGCCATCATGCCGCCCTTGGAGACGCCCATGAGGTAGACGCGCGCCGGATCGACATCGTCCTCGGCGATGGCGCGGTCGATCGCGGCGCCGATCAAGCCGGTATCGTCGGTTTCAGGATTGGCGGTCACGCCGGCGTAGCTGTCGTTCCAGGCGCGTTCGCCACGGCGCTTGCTGCCGTCCAGCGCAATGACCACCAGATGCTCGCGCTCCGCGATTTCCAGCCACAGCGACAAGGGCGAGGGGGGAAACTTCAAGCCGAGCAGTTGCGCGGCCGAGGAACCGGCGCCGTGCAGCAGGATGACCAGCGGCCGCTTGCCCGCAGCGGCGCCGCCAGGCAGCGCCTTCAGGTAATGCCGCGCGCCCTCGGGGCGCTGCAGCGTAGCGGCCTCGATGCGCGCCTTGGGGGCCGTGCTGGTATCGCTGCCCAGGAAGAAGTCCCGCACTCTTACTCGACCGTCACCGACTTGGCCAGGTTGCGCGGCTTGTCCACGTCGGTGCCGCGCGCCAGGGCGGAGTGGTAGGCCAGCAGCTGCAGCGAGACCACGTGCAGGATGGGCGACAGCTGGCCGTAGTGCTCGGGCATGCGGATCACATGCACGCCGTCGCCGGAGGTGATGCGCGAGTCCACGTCGGCGAACACGAACAGCTGGCCGCCGCGCGCGCGCACTTCCTGCATGTTCGATTTCAGCTTTTCAATCAGCGCGTCGTTCGGCGCGATGGTGACCACCGGCATTTCCTCGGTCACCAGCGCCAGCGGACCGTGCTTCAGCTCGCCCGCCGGATAAGCCTCGGCGTGGATGTAGGAAATCTCCTTGAGCTTGAGCGCGCCTTCCAGCGCGATCGGGTAGTGCAGGCCACGGCCCAGGAACAGGGCGTTTTCCTTGCGCGCAAATTCGTCGGCCCAGGCAATGATCTGGGGCTCCAGCGCCAGCACCGAGGTGATGGCCGACGGCAGGTGGCGCATGGCTTTCAGGTGCGCGGTTTCTTCTTCCTCGGTCAGGCGGCCGTTCACTTGCGCCAAGGTCAGCGTGAGCAGGAACAGGGCGGCCAGTTGGGTGGTGAAGGCCTTGGTCGAGGCCACGCCCACTTCCACGCCGGCGCGGGTGATGTAGGCCAGTTTGCATTCGCGCACCATGGCGCTGGTGGCCACGTTGCAGATGGTGAGCGTGTGCTCCATGCCCAGCGAACGCGCGTGCTTGAGCGCTGCCAGGGTGTCGGCGGTTTCGCCGGACTGGGAGATGGTGACGACCAGGGTGCGCGGGTCGGGCACGGAGTCGCGGTAGCGGTATTCGCTGGCGATTTCCACGTTGACCGGCACCTTGGCGATGGATTCGATCCAGTACTTGGCGGTGGAGCCGGCGTAGTAGCTGGTGCCGCAGGCCAGTATCAGCACGCGGTCGATTTCCTTGAACACTTTGTAGGCGCCGTCGCCGAACAGCTCGGGCATGACGCCGGTGATGCCTTCCAGCGTGTCGCCGATCACGCGCGGCTGCTCGAAGATTTCCTTCTGCATGTAGTGGCGGTACGGTCCCAGCTCGGCCGCGCCGGTGTGGGCGTGCACGGTTTTCACTTCGCGCTCGACCGGCTTGCCGTTCACGTCCACGATCCACACTTTGCCCAGCTGCAGGTCGACCACGTCGCCTTCTTCCAGGTAGATGATCTGGTCGCTGGTGCCGGCCAGCGCCATGGCGTCGGAGGCGACGAAGTTTTCGCCCTGGCCGACGCCGACGATGAGCGGCGAGCCCTGGCGCGCGGCCACCACGCGGTGCGGTTCCTCGCGCGCGAACACGGCGATGGCGTAGGCGCCGTGCAGGCGCTTGACGGCTTGCTGCACGGTGTCGAACAGGTCGCCGTTGTACATGTGGTCGACCAAGTGGGCGATCACTTCGGTGTCGGTCTGGCTCTGGAACACATAGCCCAGCGCGGTCAGTTCGGCGCGCAGCTCGTCGTGGTTTTCGATGATGCCGTTGTGCACCAGGGCGATGCGGGCGTTGTCGGAACTGGGCGAGAAGTGCGGGTGGGCGTTGTGCGAGGCGGGCGCGCCGTGCGTGGCCCAGCGGGTGTGGGCGATGCCGGTGAAGCCCTTGAGGCCGGTTTCGTCCACCTGCTTTTCCAGGTCGGCCACGCGCGAGGTGCTGCGCGAGCGCTGCAGGGCGCCATCCACGTGCAGGGCGACGCCGCAGGAGTCGTAGCCGCGGTATTCCAGGCGCTTCAGGCCTTCGAGCAGGATGGGGGTGATATTACGCTGCGCTACCGCGCCGACGATGCCGCACATAAAAACCTCTGTATGAATAGTTAATGAATCCATACTAGAGCAGCGGTGTTGAAATAAGCTTTCTAAATTCAACCGTGCATGAAATATTCTTTCATCGGTGTATGATGATGAAATTAAATTTCAATATTAGAAGAATTTTTTATGAATATTCCGGAACTCGATGAGGTGGACAGGCGCATCCTCAACGTGCTGCAGCAAAACGCGGCCCTGAACAATGCGGAGCTGGCGCTGGCGGTGCACGTGTCGCCGCCCACCTGTTTGCGCCGCGTGAAACAGCTGACGGAAAGCGGCGTGATACAGCGGCAGGTCGCCATCGTATCACCGGAAGCGGTGGGCGCGCGCCTGACTGCCATCGTGGAGATTACGCTGGATGTGCAGGCGGCCGAGCGCATGGTGGAGTTCGAGCAGCACGTGGCGGGCGACGAGGCGGTGCTGCAATGCTACCGCGTGTCGCCGGGGCCGGACTTTGTGCTGGTGATACAAGTGGCCGATATGCCGGCCTATAACGCGCTGGCGCACCGCCTGTTCGCGGCGCACGCCAATGTGCGCAACGTGAAAACCTACTTCTCCACGCTGCGCAGCAAGTTCGAGACGCGCATCGCCGTGTAAGTTATACAGGGCCGTCCACGGGTTTTCCACGCAGTTATACGCGGCTTATCCGCTGCTTTTCCAGCGGTTTTTCACAGGCTTATCAACATTGCCGCGTAGGCCGGATTGCGGCGGCGGCGGATTCCGGCCTGTGGCCGGAGTTATCCCGGTGTTTCAACAGCCTTGCCCACAGCTTTATGCACATGCGTACTGCGCTTATCCCGGGTTTTTCAGTGCTTATCCAAGGCTTGTTCCAGCGCTTACTCACAAAGTTGTCCACATTTTTTGTTAAACCTGTTTGTTTACACAGTAGAAATGTTCAAAACCGGTATGTACTTGAATACAAGGAAGTTGTTGGCAAGTTATCCTCCACTTGCCCCAAGCTTGTCAGCCTGTTCTCCGCAAGCTTGCCCACATCCTTATCCACAGGCTGCGGACATAAAAAAACGGCGCCTCACGGCGCCGTCGTAGAAACACAGGGCAGTTTTACTTCTTGATCTTGACCGGACGCTTCCAGCCCGGAATCGTCAGCTGCTTGGGCCGCGAGATGGTCAGCTGGTCCGCCGGCGCATCCTTGGTCAGCGTGGTGCCCGCGCCTATGGTTGCGCCACGGCCTACCGTCACCGGGGCCACCAGCTGGCTGTCGCTGCCGATAAAGGCGTCATCCTCGATCACGGTGCGGAACTTGTTGGCGCCGTCGTAGTTGCAGGTGATAACGCCCGCGCCCACGTTCACGCGCGAACCCACGGTGGCGTCGCCCACATAGGCCAGGTGGTTGGCCTTGCTGTGCGCGGCGATCTGGCTGTTCTTCACTTCCACGAAGTTGCCGATGTGGACGTCTTCCGCCAGCACCGTGCCCGGGCGCAGGCGCGCATACGGGCCGAGGATGGACTTGGCGCCCACCACCGCGTCTTCGATATGGCAGAAGGGCTTGATCTGCACGCCTTCGGCGATGCGGGCGTTCACCAGCACGCTGTGCGCGCCCACGGTCACGCCGTCGGCCAGCTCGACCTTGCCTTCGAACACGCAGCCCACGTCGATGGTCACGTCGCGGCCGCAGACCAGTTCGCCACGCACGTCGAGGCGGGCCGGGTCCATCACCGTCACGCCGCGCTCCAGCAGCGCCTGGGCGATATTGAGCTGGTGGATGCGTTCCAGCTGCGCCAGCTGTACCTTGGAATTGACGCCCGCCACTTCCCACACGCCGCCGGGATTGGCCGACACCACCGGCACGCCGTCCGCCACGGCCTGGGCCACGATGTCGGTCAGGTAGTACTCGCCCTGGGCGTTATTGTTTTGCAGCGCGCCCAGCCACTTCTTCAGGTGGGCGGTGGGCGCCACCATGATGCCGCTGTTGATTTCCTTGATGGCGCGTTCTTCGGCGCTGGCGTCTTTTTCCTCGACGATGCGGGTAATGTTGCCGCCCTCGCGCACGATGCGGCCCAGGCCGAAAGGATCATCCTGCACCACGGTGAGGATGCCCAGCTTGTCTTTGCCGGCCGCGTCCACCAGGCGCTGCAGGGAGGCGGCGGTGGTCAGCGGCACGTCGCCGTACAGGATCAGGGTAGGGTGGGCTTCGTCCAGCACCGGCAGCGCCTGCATGACGGCGTGGCCGGTGCCCAGCTGCGGTTCCTGCAGCGCGGCGGAGATGTCGGCGCCGGGCACCTGCTTCTCCTTTTCCAACTGCGCCAGCACGGCTGCGCCGCCGTGTCCGTAAATAACGCATAATTTAGCTGGAGACAGGCCGCGCGCCGTGTCTATCACGTGCGACAACAGCGGCTTGCCGGCCAGCGGATGCAAGACTTTGGGCAGGGCGGACTGCATGCGTTTGCCCATGCCTGCGGCGAGAATAACAACGTTCATAGGCCTACTCAAAAAGTTAAAAATATGGAAAAGTTTAACATGCAAGGCCGCGCCAGCCGGGGCGCACGCTACATTTTCCTGGCCATGATGCTGGCGCTGCTGGCCGCCTGCAGTTCGCTGCGCCTGGCCTATAACAACGGCGACACGCTGCTGTTCTGGTGGCTGGACGCCTATGTGGACCTGGAGGCGGCGCAAAAGCCGCCGGTCAAGTCCGACATCGGCGACTTCTTCCATTGGCACCGCAAGACCCAGCTGCAGGATTACGCGCAAGTCCTGCAGCAGGCCCAGCAGCAGTTGAAGGGCAACCCCACGCTGGCCGACCTGCAGGAGGACTACAAGGACATCCGCGCGCGCACCCAGACCATGCTGCTCAAGGCCGCGCCCGACATCGCCGAGCTGGCGCTGGCGCTGAAACCGGCGCAGCTGGAGCAGATGGAGAAGAAATTCGCCAAGAACAACAGCGACTTCCGCAAAAAGAACATGAAAGGCGGGCGCGAAGAGCAGCTCAAGTTCCGCTACAAGAAATCCATGGAGCAGTTCGAGCTGTGGTTCGGCGATTTCAGCAGCGAGCAGGAGGCCGCGATCCGCAAGGCGTCCGACGCGCGTCCGCTGGACAACGAGCTGTGGCTGGACGAGCGCCTGCGGCGCCAGAAGGGCATCCTGCAGATGGCGCGCCGCATCCAGCAGGAGCGGCCGGCGCCGGCGGCGGCCGAAGCCATGGTGCGCGAGCTGATCCTGGAGAATTTCGAGCGCACCGAGCAGCCGTCCGACCGCAAGCCCTTCTTCGACGCCTACACCAAGGGCACCATGGAACTGGTGCTGACCGTGATACGGATAGCGACGCCGGCGCAGAAGGCGCACGCCAACAAGCGCATGCAGGACTGGATAGAGGATTTGAACGCGCTGGCGGCCCAGGCAAAGTAAGCGGGGTAAAGTAGCGGCGTCCGGCCGCATGTTATAGTGCCGCCATGCAAAAGAAGCCCGCCAAACCCGCCAAAGTGCCCGTCCACGGGCCGAAACACAGCAACCAGGTCCGCATTATCGGCGGCGCCTGGAAACGCACCCCCTTGCCCGTGCTCGAAGCGCTGGGCCTGCGTCCCACGCCGGACCGCGTGCGCGAAACCGCCTTCAACTGGATCAGCCACCTGCGCGACGGCGAATGGGCCAGTGCCCAGGTGCTGGATCTGTTCGCCGGCAGCGGCGCGCTCGGCTTCGAAGCGGCCAGCCGCGGCGCGGCCAGCGTCATCATGGCCGACACCAACACCGCCGTGGTGCGCCAGCTGGACGCCATCAAGAGCAAGCTGAACGCCAACAACGTGCAGCTGCTGCGCAGCGACGCGCTGGCCACCGCCCAGTCGCTGGCCGTGCGCGGCCAGAAATTCGACCTGATCTTCCTCGATCCGCCCTACCAGCAGGATTTCCTGGAGCGCGCTTTGCCGCTGTGCAGCAAATTGCTGAAGGAAAACGGCCTGGTGTACGCCGAATCCGGCCTGCCGCTGACCTTCGAGGAAGGCGAGCCGCCCGAGTGGATGGCGGGCTGGCAAGTGGTCCGGGCTGACAAGGCGGGCATGGTGTTCTATCATTTACTGCAGTACACCGGCTAAGCAGGCGGCCCCCCGGCCCTGAGCGGCCGCCTGATTTTCAGGCATAATGCGCGTTCTATGGTGCGACGCAAGGGAGCCGCAATGGTAGTAGCCGTATATCCGGGAACGTTCGATCCGCTGACGCGCGGGCATGAAGATTTGGTGCGCCGCGCATCCGGCCTGTTCGACACGCTGGTGGTGGGCGTGGCCGACAGCCAGAACAAAAACCCCTTCTTCTCGCTGGAAGAACGCCTGGAAATCGCCAACGAGGTGCTGGGCCATTATCCGAATGTGAAGGTGGAGAGCTTCTCCGGCCTGCTGAAAGACTTCGTGCGCCAGCATGATGCGCGCGTCATCGTGCGCGGCCTGCGCGCCGTGTCCGACTTCGAGTACGAGTTCCAGATGGCGGGCATGAACCGCTACCTGCTGCCGGACGTCGAAACGCTGTTCCTGACCCCGTCCGACCAGTACCAGTTCATTTCCGGCACCATCGTGCGCGAAATCGCCGTGCTGGGCGGGGACGTGTCCAAGTTTGTCTTCCCCTCCGTCGACCGCTGGCTGCAAAAGAAAATTGCCGCCATGAAGGGTACGCCGGCGGCGGAATAAGGAATAACCATGGCTTTACTGATTACCGACGAATGCATCAACTGCGACGTGTGCGAGCCCGAGTGCCCGAACGACGCCATCTACATGGGGGCCGAGATCTACGAGATCGACCCCAACAAGTGCACCGAATGCGTGGGCCACTTCGACGAGCCGCAGTGCGTGGCGATCTGCCCAGTGGAGTGCATTCCCCTCAACCCGGCCTGGGTTGAGAGCAAAGAACAACTGATGGCGAAATACGAACGCCTGACTGCGGGCAAGGCGCCCGAATAACTAACCCTGACCCCATTTTTCCATAGTGGTATATTTGCCCTATACAAATAACACTATGGAGACTTTGCATGACTTTCCCCCGCCGGACCGTACTGAAAAGCGCTGCCGCAGCGACCCTGCTGGCCCTGGCCTCCCTGTCTGCCTTGCCGGCCGCCGCCGCCGAGGTGGCGGGCGTGAAGTTCGATGAGACGGTCACCGTCAACGGCGCCACGCTGAAGCTCAATGGCGCCGGCCTGCGCACCAAAGTCATCTTCAAGGTCTATGCGCTGGGCCTGTATCTCACTGAAAAGAAATCCACCGTGCCGGAGATCCTGGCCGCCGACGGCCCGCGCCGCGTGCGCATCGTGGTGCTGCGCGAGCTCACGTCCGAGGAGTTCGGCAAAGCCTTCATGACTGGCCTGAATGACAACACCGACGCGGCCGAGCGCAACAAGCTGGTGCCGCAAACCAAGCAATTCGGTGAAATGTTCGCCATGTTCCCCGCCCTGAAGAAGGGCGACGTGCTGACGGTGGACTGGCTACCCGGCTCGGGCTCGCAAGTTATGCTGAACGGCAAGAATGTCGGCGGCGTGCTGCCGGACCTGGCCTTCTACAATGCGATCCTGCGGATCTGGCTCGGCGACAAGCCGGTGGACAGCTCGCTGAAGCCTCAGCTGCTGGGTGAAAAATAAAGTTGTTGCGGCGCGGCAGGCGGTTTACAGCGTCCTGCCGCGCGGTGCGGCTTGAAACTCAGGCGCGCGCCGCCATGGCGCGCAGCTCGGCCGCGTGGCTGGGGGCGCTGTCCATGGAATTGAGCATGCGGTTCAGCATCATGGCGTCCTGCATCAGGCGGCGCTGCAGGCGTTGTTCCTTGTTCAGCTTGGGTTTCACCACCAGCAGCAGTGCGCGCGCGATGCCGCGCAGCAGGGGCTTGAACAGCAGCAGCATGGCCAGCGCCAGCACGGCGCCCAGCAAAATTTGAATCGCGTCCATGATGGAGATTCCGGAGGTCAGAGCTTGTACAGCAGAAATGAAGGTAGACATTGAAGTTCAGGTGCAATTACAATCAAGTGTAACTATAGTGCGCCGCAACATATAAATCCAATTCCGTTTCCCGATAACAACCATGTGAAACGTGAATATCAGTCCTAACCACCGAGCCGAGTCTTTATGAGCTTCCTGACGCTGGACTTGAATTTGCTGCGTGTTTTCGACGCGGTGATGACCGAGCAAAACCTCACCCGCGCCGCCGGCCACCTGGCCATGACCCAGCCGGCCGTCTCCAACGCCATCAAACGCCTGCGCGAAAGCCTGGGCGACGAACTGCTGATACGCACCGCCTACGGCGTCAAACCCACCCCGCGCGCCGAAGCGCTGTGGCCGTCCGTGCGCAGCGCGCTGGCCAGCCTGGAAGCGGCGGTGACGCCGGAGACCTTCGACGTCTCCAAGGCGCACGCCACCTTCCGCCTGGCCATGGCCGACGCCACGGCCGCCTTCTGGCTGCCGTCGCTGATGCGCTCGATCGAACGGGAAGCACCGGGCGTGAACGTGCGCATGGTGCCGTTGACCACCCGCGAACCGCGCCCCATGCTGCTGCGCGGCGACGTGGACCTGGCGGTGGGCTTCTTCCCCGGGGTGGCGGCGCAATTGTCGAGCGACACCAGTTCGCCGATACGCCATGAACGTTTGTATTCCGGCCATTATGTGTGCGTGATGCGGCGCGACCATCCGCTGGCCAAGGTGGACCTGACCCTGGAAAATTACTGCACCGCCAACCATTTGCTGGTGAGTTTTTCCGGCCGCGCGCACGGCCTGGTGGACGAGGCGCTGGCGCAGATCCAGCGCGAACGGCGCATTTTGCTGACCGTGAACCAGTTCTTCACGGCAGGGCGGGTAGTGGCCAACTCGGACCTGATCACCGTGCTGCCCAAGCACCTGATCGCCTCCACCGGCATGACGGACGCGCTGATCCACAAGGAGCTGCCATTCACGCTGCCGGCGGTGCACCTGGACATGCTCTGGCACGAACGCGACGCGCGCAGCCCGGCGCACAAATGGCTGCGCTCCAATCTCGAAGGCATGAACAGCGTTGCCCAGCGCACCGCACCGGGCACCACGCCGCGCAGCGATACCTACTAGGCCCGCCCGGGCTTAGTGGGCGGCGGAACGGTAGCCGATGCGGAAGCCGCCCCAGTGCTGGCCGTTGACGTAGATGGGCGCCGACAGGTCGTGCATCACTTCGCCCGTGTCGCGCTTGTAGGTCTGCAGCAGGAAAGGCTGGGTGTTGGACCCGCAGCGCTTGCCTGTGCGGTCGCTGAAGATGCGCTTGGTGCGGTTGTTGACGATGTCCACGTCGTAATCGCCCGTCAGCGGCTGCGAGAATTTCTTGTTATGCGTGGGGAAATAGCCATTGTTGTCCACCGCGCCCGCGTAAGCCAGGTGCGGCATGCGCGCCAGCAGGCTTTCCTGCAGGTCCGGCAGCACGCGGTCGGTGAAGGCGTCGAACCTGGTGTTGTGCTTGGGCGGGTCGGTGTTGGGGATGGCCTTGTACTGGCGGTCGAACAGCGCCGCCTGGGTGATCTTGCCGCCGGCGATGGCCGCTTCGAAGATCTTGCCCACTTCCCGGGCCGCTGTCTGCGCCGCCAGGCGGATCTCGTCGTGCGCGGTTTCAATATCGGACATACCCAGCGCGGCCGTGATCACTTCGGCGCGCTCGGCCAGCGCCATCGCCGAGCCGGCCGCGCGCGGCAGCTCCTTATCGGTGGACAGCATGCTGTCGCGGATCTGCGTGATGGCGTCCGCGATCACGCGCGTGGTTTCCACGTGCTCGCGCGAGGCCTGCGCGATTTCGCCGATTTCCTTTTCCGACACGCCGGACGACTGGGCGATGCTGCTCAGCAGCCCGTGCACCGTTTCCACATTGCCGGCCGCCTCGCTGACCATGCCGGCCAGCGAATCCATGCCGGCCGTGGCCGACACCGCCTGTTCATTGATGGAGCGCACCATGGCGCTGATCTCGTCGGTGGCTTCCTTGGTGCGCTGCGCCAGCTGGCGCACTTCGCCCGCCACCACGGCAAAGCCGCGGCCCTGCTCGCCGGCGCGCGCCGCTTCGATGGCGGCGTTCAGCGCCAGCAGATTGGTGCGCGCGGAGATTTCGGTGATGGCTTCGGTAAAGCCGTAGATGCGCTTGGCTTTTTCCTGCAGGCTGGCCATGGTGGCGGCGGCCTGCTGCGCGTCGCTGCGGGCGCGGCTGATGCGGGCCAGTCCCTGGTCCACTTCGGCGCGCCCGGTTTCGGTTTCGGCCCGCACCTGGGCCGCCACCTTGGCCGCGCGCTCGGCGTTGGCGGCGATCTGCTCGGTGGCGCGCGCGTTCTGCACCGAACTCGAGACGATGCCGCTGGCCGTGCGCACGTCGCTTTCGATTTTCTTTTTGACGGAGTCCACAAAATACGAGGTTTCCGCCGCGCCTATCATGATGGCGTCGATTTCCTCGCCCACGGTGTGGGCAAAGCGGCGCGTGCCGTCCTCGCCGCCGCCGCCGGCCGCCTGGGCCAGCTGGGCCGTCAGCGCCGCCACCAGGCCCGCCAGCGTGGCTTGCCACAGCGAACCAGCGCCAGCCAGCTGCGCCAGCCATGCAGCGCCGGCGCCTGCCGCCGTGGCCCCGAGTATCCATAAAACTTGTCGCACCTGCTTGTGCTGCAACTTCATCTGACCTCCGTCTCCGTGGCGGCTTAGGCTTGCCGATCAATAGCCGCTTGGCTATTTGATCGGCAGCTTGCTCGTATTTTTTACTTCTTCCATCACAGCATAAGTATGGGTTTCGCGCACGCCTTTTTGCAGCAGCGTCTTGCCCAGGAATTCGCGGTAGGCCGCCATGTCCTTTACGCGCGCCTTCACCAGGTAGTCGAAGCCGCCGGCCACCATGTGGCACTCGAGCACTTCGGGGATCACCTGGACGCTATGTTTGAATGCATCAAACACTTCCGGCGTGGTACGATCTAGCACCACTTCAATAAACACCAGCAGCGATACGTCCAGCAATTGCGGGTTGAGCTGGGCGGTGTAGCCCATGATGTAGCCGGACTCGTGCAGCTTGCGCACGCGCTCCAGGCAGGCCGCAGGAGACAGGTTGACGCGCGCGGCAAGCTCGACGTTGCTGATGCGTCCGTCGCTTTGCAGCTCCATCAGTATCTTCTTGCTGATCTTGTCGAGCATGAGTTATTCCCCTCAAATTATATTTGGTTAAATTCTCTCATCAAAAACAATGTATTGCTAGTCTTTAGTAATACCAGAATTAATCCGATACAAATCCCTCTACAATCGAAACATTAGTAGCGCCAAGATTACGCTCGCCCAGCCGTGTGCCGGACGGGCGTTTTTTCCATGCGCGCGCCTTGAATTCCCATTGTAGAAAGCCTTCCCATGCAAGCAGTCAATCCGGCCACGGCCGCTCCGTTCTCCACCCTGCAAGCCGAAATCCTGCGCGAGCCCAGCCCGCAGCGCGCCGCCATCACCGCCGCCTACCGCCGCGACGAAGCCGGCGCCGTGCAGTGGCTGCTGGGCCAGGTCCGCGAAAGCGGCGCCGCCGAGGCGCAGGCGCTGGCGCACCGCCTGGTGTCGTCCGTGCGCAAGGAGCGCACCCGCGCCTCCGGCGTGGACGCGCTGATGCATGAGTTTTCGCTGTCCTCCGAGGAAGGCGTGGCGCTGATGTGCCTGGCCGAAGCACTGTTGCGCATCCCCGACAGCGCCACCGCCGACCGCCTGATCGCCGACAAGATCAGCAAGGGCGACTGGCGCAAGCACCTGGGCGAATCGCCGTCCATGTTCGTCAATGCCGCCACCTGGGGCTTGCTGGTGACCGGCAAGCTGGTCGGCTCGAGCAGCGAGCAGGGCCTGGGTTCGGCCATCACCCGCTTGATCGCCAAGGGCGGCGAGCCGCTGATCCGCAAGGGCGTGGACCTGGCCATGCGCATGCTGGGCAACCAGTTCGTGACCGGCCAGACCATCGCCGAAGCGATCAAGAACGGCGAGCCGAACGAGGCGCGCGGCTACCGCTATTCCTACGACATGCTGGGTGAAGCCGCGCTGACCGAGGCCGACGCAGCCCACTATTACAGCGCCTATGAATCGGCCATCCATGCCATCGGCCGCGCCTCGAACGGCCGCGGCATCAAGGACGGCCCCGGCATCTCCGTGAAACTGTCGGCGCTGCACCCGCGCTACTCGCGCGCCCAGCACGCCCGCGTGATGGACGAGCTGCTGCCGCGCCTGACCGCGCTGGTGCTGCTGGCCAAGCAATACAACATCGGCCTGAACATCGACGCCGAGGAAGCCGACCGCTTGGAACTGTCGCTGGACCTGATGGAGGCGATGGCCTTCAATCCGGCGCTGGAAGGCTTCGACGGCATCGGCTTCGTGGTGCAGGCTTACCAGAAACGCTGCCCCTTCGTGATCGACTACCTGATCGACCTGGCCAAGCGCAGCGGCCGCAACTTCATGGTGCGCCTGGTGAAGGGCGCCTACTGGGACGCCGAGATCAAGCGCGCCCAGGTGGACGGCATGCCCGGCTATCCGGTCTACACGCGCAAGGTCTACACCGACGTGTCCTACCTGGTGTGCGCGCAGAAGCTGCTGGGCGCCACCGACCGCATCTTCGCGCAGTTCGCCACCCACAACGCGCAAACCCTGGCCACCATCCACACCTGGGCCAAGGAAGCGGGCGTGACCAACTACGAATTCCAGTGCCTGCACGGCATGGGCGAATCGCTGTACGACCAGGTGGTGGGCAAGGACAACCTGGACAAGGCCTGCCGCATCTACGCCCCGGTCGGCTCGCATGAAACGCTGCTGGCCTACCTGGTGCGCCGCCTGCTGGAAAACGGCGCCAACTCGTCCTTCGTGAACCAGATCGTGGACGAAGCCATTCCCGTGGAATCGCTGATCAAGAACCCGATCGACGCCGCGCGCGAGCAGGGCGGCGCCCCGCATCCTTCCATCCGCCTGCCGCTGGACTTGTTCGGCGCCGAGCGCCGCAACTCCGCCGGCCTGGACCTGTCCAATGAGGACGTGCTGCGCCAGGTGGCCGCAACGCTGGCCGAGCCGCGCAGCTGGAGCGCCGGTCCGCTGCTGGCGGGCGCGCTGACCATAGGCCAGCCCTCGCAGCCGGTGGTGAATCCGGCCCAGCGCGGCGACACGGTCGGCAGCGTGACCGAAGCCACCGCCGCCGACGTCGACAGCGCGCTGGCCAGCGCCAGCGAATTCGCCATGGACTGGCAGACCACCGAACCCTCGCTGCGCGCCGCCGCCCTGACGCGCGCGGCCGACCTGTTCGAGCAGAACATGCTGGAACTGATGGCGCTGGCCATCCGCGAAGCGGGCAAGTCGCTGCCGAACGCCATCGCCGAGATCCGCGAAGCGGTGGACTTCCTGCGCTACTACGCGCAGCAGGTGAGCTCGTCGGCCAACACGCTGGCGCTCGGTCCGGTGACCTGCATCAGCCCGTGGAACTTCCCGCTGGCCATCTTCACCGGCCAGGCCGCCGCCGCGCTGGCAGCCGGCAACGTGGTGCTGGCCAAGCCGGCCGAACAAACCCCGCTGATCGCCCACCGCGCGGTGCAGCTGATGCACGAAGCGGGCGTACCGCGCGCCGCGCTGCAATTCCTGCCCGGCCGCGGCGAAGTGGTCGGCGCAGGCCTGTGCAACGACGCGCGCGTGAAAGGCGTGATCTTCACCGGCTCCACCGAAGTGGCGCAGCTGATCAACCGCACCCTGGCCAAGCGCGCGGTGGCCGAAGGCGCAGACATCCCGCTGATCGCCGAAACCGGCGGCCAGAACGCGATGATCGTCGACTCCTCCGCGCTGCCAGAGCAGGTGGTGCAGGACGCCATCTCCTCCGCCTTCGACAGCGCCGGCCAGCGCTGCTCGGCGCTGCGCGTACTATTCCTGCAGGAAGACATTGCCGACAAGACCATCAAAATGCTGAAAGGCGCGATGGGCGAACTGAACATCGGCAGCCCGGACCGCCTGATCACCGACATCGGTCCCGTCATCGACAGCGAAGCGCAGCAAAACCTGCTGAGCCATATCGAAGCGATGAAAAAGACCGCCGTGAACCACTTCTCGCTCAACGTGCCCGTGGCTGCGGCCGGCACCTTCGTGCCGCCCACCGTGCTGGAAATCCGCTCGCTGGCCGAGTTGAGCAAGGAAGTGTTCGGCCCCGTCATGCACGTGATCCGCTACAAGCGCGCCGACCTGGGCAAGATCGTCGAGCAGATCAACACCAGCGGCTACGGCCTGACCCTGGGCGTGCATTCGCGCATCGACGAAACCATAGACTTCATCACGGCGCGCGCGCATGTGGGCAACATCTACATCAACCGCAACATCGTGGGCGCGGTGGTGGGCGTGCAGCCCTTCGGCGGCGAAGGCAAGTCCGGCACCGGCCCCAAAGCCGGCGGCCCGCTCTACCTGAAACGCCTGCAGCGCGGCGCCGTCACGCCGGCCCAGCACGCACGCCTGTCCACCCCGGCGCTGGACGCGCTGCAAGTGTGGGCCAAAGGCAAAGGCAAGCAGACAGTGGTCGCCCTGGCCGACCAGTACGCCCACAGCACCGCGCTGGGCAGCACCATCGAGCTGCCGGGCCCCACCGGCGAGCGCAACACCCTGAGCTTTGCCCCGCGCGGCACGGTGGTCTGCCTGGCCGACTCGGAAGACGTGCTGCTGAACCAGCTCGCTGCCACGCTGGCCACCGGCAACCGCGCCATCGCCGTCTGCAAAACCTTGCCTGCGGACCTGCCTGCGGCGGTACTGGACCAGGTCCAGCAGGTAAGCAACCTCAGCAGCATCGATTGCAGCTTCCAGGTGGCCTTGGTTGAGTCCGCCCTGGCCCCGGGTGTGCGCGAGCAGCTGGCGGCCCGTGACGGGGCTCTGGTGGCCCTTATAGACACCCTGGCGGACGAAGCCCTCCCGCTGTGGCGCCTGGTGGCCGAGCGCGCCCTGTGCGTCAACACCACCGCCGCCGGCGGCAACGCCAGCCTGATGACCCTCAGCGTCTAAGTCCCCCCGCTCCCCCCAAGCCAGGCTCCCCGCCTGGCTTTTTTTATTTCCGCCCCCCAAAAATCCCCCATCCACCCCACATTCAGCTTGACGACGTGCCGCTGCACCTTGGGGCAGCGCGGCCTATGGCGCCATGTTCGGCCAACACCTTAGCGACGATCTGTTGAACGCTATACGCAACGCGCTGAACCACAACAAGCCTGTGGGTAATTCCGAATTTATCCACAAGGTCGAGGAATTGACCAGTTTGCAGTGCCAGATCAATCCGCCAGGCCGGCCTTGCCTGAAAAAATAATCAACCCTGACCCCTTATTGGGGCTGGCAGAAGTGTTTCAGGATGTTATAGGCGTAGCGGGAGGCGACGGTGTGGACAAAGTGCATGAAATCCACAGCCGCGTCTTCGTTGGCGTTGTCGGAGATGGTGCGGATGATGCCGAAGGGGATGCCTAGCTCGAAACACACTTGCGCTACCGCTGCGCCTTCCATTTCCACTGCCAGTAATTCGGGCAGGGCGTCTTTCAGGGCCGCCAGCTGGGTGCGTTTGTTGATGAATTGGTCGCCGCTGGCGATCAGGCCGCGGTGGAATTGGGGGCTGCCGGGCTCGTTTTGCAGGAAATTGCGTGCTGCAGCGGAGAGCCGGCGCGTCAGTTCGCGGTCGCTGGCGATGCGTGATTGCCCCGTCAGCGGGATTTCGAACCTGGGGAAGAGCGGGCTGGCGTCCATGTCGTGCTGGACCAGGCTGTCTGCAACCACCACATCGCCCACCCTGACGCCCAAGTCTCCACTACCTGCCACGCCAGTGAAGACGATGTGGGTAACTCCGAACTTTTCCACAAGGATGCTGGCCGTCATTGCAGCGGCTACTTTGCCTATACGGGACAGCACGCAGACGCTGTCTACACCCCAAAGCCTGCCTGCAGTGTAGTCGCGCATGCCGTGGCTGACCTTGGCGGCGTGTTCCATGGCTTCTATCAGCCCGTTTTGTTCTTCTGCGAGAGCACTGATGATGCCAAGACGCATTTTTCCTCCGTTTTTCCGCTTCGCGTTCTTTTATAGGTTTACAACAAAAATATATATAAAAAATAGTAGTAGATAGTAAACCGGCGTTTTTTTGTGGATAAGTCTGTTAACAAGTGAAAAATCAAGCGTTTACAGCGTTTACAAGCACATGAACAAGCATTGTATCTACGCAGGAGGACTTCTGGACAAGATTTTCGCGGTGCGTAAGTGGCTGCTTTTCCCACAAGTCATCCTGTGGATATCCAGCACCTTATCCACAATCGCTGTTTTTGCTTGTTTTTTGGTCTGCAGTGCAAAGCATGCAAAATCCGCGTCTTCCTTAGTTTGTTAACTAAAGCTTTTATATAAAATGATAGTAATAGTAAACGCCGGTTTTGCTGTGGATAACTGCCTTAAACGCATAAAAATCATATATTTACAGAAAAGATAAGCGGCAGGACAAGCGCTGTATCAGTTCGGGGGCAAAACTTGGATAAATTTTGCTCTGTGGACTTTCCACTTCCTTACTCACATCTCGCCCTGTGGATATCCATAGACTTATCAACAGGCGGGAAGCTTCCATAGTAGTGATAGCAGTTGCGGCCGTGCTGTTTGGCGAAATACATGGCCTGATCCGCGTTCTTGAGCAGGATTTCAGGGTCGGTCGCATCGTCCGGGAACAGCGCGATGCCTATGCTGGCGGAAATATGGGCGGTTTCCTGCCCCAGCAGGAAGGGAGCGGCCAGGCTGGACAGGATTCCCTGGGCTATGCGCTGCACGTCGCCGCTGTCGTTGAGCTCGCCGGCGATGACGGTGAACTCGTCCCCGCCCAGCCTGGACACGACGTCGGTGCCCCGCACGCAGTGGCTGAGCCTGTTTGCCGCCTCTTTCAGCAAGAGGTCGCCCATGGAGTGGCCGAAGGTGTCGTTGACGGCCTTGAAGCCGTCCAGATCGATAAATACCAGGGCCATGGGCAGGCTGGAGCGCTCGGCTTTCCGGATTTCCTGCCGCATCCGCTCCTGGAACATGCGGCGGTTGGGCAATCCGGTCAGGGCGTCGAAGTTGGCCTGGCGCCAGATCAGCTCTTCGGTGGCTTTTTTCTTGGTGATGTCGCAGAACAGGGCCACGCGCCGGTAGGCCTGGCCGTTTTCGTCGAATACCGCGTTGAAGCGCATTGATACCAGGTAGTGCTCGCCCTGTTTGTTCTGGTGCCAGACTTCGCCTTCCCACTCGCCGTTGTGGCGCAGCGCGTTCTGCATGCGGCGGAAAAAGTCCTGGTCCTGCCGGCCGGAGGTCAGTTCGTAGGCCCAATGGCCTTTCACTTCGTCTTCGCTATAGCCGCTCAGGCGGGAAAATGCCGGGTTGACGGACAGGATTTTGCCGTCGGCATCCGTCACCATCATGCCTTCGCTGCTGTTTTCATACATCAAGGTTGCCAGTTTCATGGTGGCTTCGCTGGCGCGGCGGGCCGTGATGTCTTCCGCCATGACGAACAGGCCGCGTACCTGGCCGGCGGGGTCGAAATCCGGCACATAGCTGATGCCGTCCCAGCGCACGCCCTTGCTGGTCTCGAGCGGACGCTCGAAATAGACCATCTGGCCGGCCAGCGCTTTGTGCAAATGCGGCCTGGATATGGCGTAGACAGCCGGGCCGACCACTTCTGCCACGGTTTTTCCCAAGGCCGCCTGCTGGCTGATCTCAAATACCTGGTCGAACAGCTGGTTGGTGAAAGTGTAGCGCTCCTCGCAATCCACATAGGTGATCATGATGGGGAGATTGTCTGCAATCAAGCGCAATCTTTCCTCGCTGACGGACAGCTTGGTTTCCATTTCGCGGCTGGAGTTGTACAGCTGGCGGTAGCGCAGTTCGCGTTCTTCCAGTTTTGCATAGGATTTGAGCGCGAACATGCCGCTCAGCAGTATCAACAGCAGGAGCAGGGCCAGGCCGGCACTGCCGACAATGAAGGTGGGGCTGGCGAACCAGACCGCATCCTTATCCGTGCCGCCGACGGCGATGATGAGCGGCAGATTGCTTAGAGCGCGGTAGCTGAACACGCGGGATATCTGGTCCACCATGCTGGCCGCGCGGAAGGTGCCGGTGGGACTGTCTTTCAGATGCGCAAACAAGACGCTGCCGGAGAGGTCCAGATTGAAAGCTGCTTCAACTTGCGGCGCGCGGGCGATCAGGCGGCCGTTGCGATGGATCAAGCTGATGGAAACATCGTCGGTGATGCGGGAATTTTCAAAGACAGCGACGAAACGGGCCACATCCAGGGGCGCGACGATGATGCCGAGGAAGCGGCCTTGCTTGTCTTCCACTCTGCGGCTGATAAATAGCAGTTTCTGGTTCGATACTTTCCCCAGCGAGGGGCCGCTGATGTAGAGCTGGTAGGGGGAAGTGCCGTCGCCGTTTTTGTGGAACAGGAAATAGTCGCGGTCGGTGTAGTCCACGCCGATGATAGGCAGCTGGTTGGAGGTGGCGACGCCTTTTCCGTTGGCGTCGATGAAACTGATCCAGAAATCGTGGGTGAAAGAGGAACTGCGCGAGGAGAGCAGGGCGGCGATGGTGTCGGCCGAGCTTTCAGGGGGCAGGACTTTGATGGCGTTGGAAAAGCCGATCAGCGACAAGTCGGCAAACTGGATGGCGTAGAGCACATGCGCTTCCATGGCGCGTGCGAAGTGCTGGGTCTGGCGGCGCAGGCCTGCTTCGCGCTCGATGTAGGAAGTATGCAGTTGCCAGGCGACTACCGCGATAGCGATCATCGCCATGGTCAGCAAGCCGGACAGCAGACGCGTGCGAAAGCGCAGGTAGGCTTGCGAGCGGACGATTTCCGTTGTTTTGCGCTGATAGGCCACGGCAACTCCGGCTCTGGGCTGGTTGAAAGCTGCGAGTTCAGTATAAGGGTAAAGCGTTGTAGTTGCAGCTTTGCAGTTGTGGTTTCTTTCCGTCAGGGCCGGGTAAGAAGTCCTTGGTTTACTTTAAAAGATAGGTATACAAAATAGTAGTAGTTGTTAACGTCGCCACTTTTCTGTGGATAACCGGGTTAACTGGATTAGAATCAGTCGTTTGCACGCTGTACAACACGGCGGGTATACGGTGTACGGCGGAAGGACTGTATCTGGACAATTTTCCGCGCCCAGGTTTACCTTTTGCTTACTCACAAACCATGCCTGTGGATATCCAGATAGTTATCAACAGGTGCCAGGAGGCTGTAATGGAGTTGCTGTCCCTGTTTTCCCACCCCATCATCCAGGGCCCCATGGCCGGCGGCAGCAATACGCCCGAGCAAGTGGCGGCCGTGTCGAACGCCGGCGCGCTGGGTTCGCTGGCCGGTTCGCTGCTGTCGCCGGATGCGCTGCGCAGCCAGGTGGCAGCCATCCGCGCGCTGACGGACCGCCCGTTTTTGATCAATTTCTTTGTCCAGGGAACGCCGGCGCCGGACGCCGCCAGCGTGGAAGGCGCGAAAGAACTGCTGAAACCGGTTTACCAGGAGCTGGGGTGGAGCGAACTGCCCACGCCCGCCAAATGGTGCGAGGATTTCGCGGCCCAGTTTGCAACGCTGCTGGAATTGCGCCCGGCCGTGGCGAGTTTTACCTTCGACATTCTCAGCCCGGTGCAGGTGGCCAGCTTGCACGCGGCCGGCATCGCCGTGATCGGCACCGTGACGACGATAGCCGAGGCGCTGGCCTGGCAGGCGGCGGGGGCGGACGCGGTGGTGGCCTCCGGCGTGGAGGCGGGCGGCCATCGCGGCACCTTCATCGGGGCGCAGAAAGACGCCACGCTGACCACCTTCGAGCTGCTGCCGTCGGTGGTGGCGGCAGTGCGCATTCCGGTGATTGCGGCCGGCGGCATTATGGACGGCAAGGATATCCAGCGCGCGCTGGCAGCCGGCGCCAAGGCGGTGCAAATGGGCACGGCTTTCCTTGTGACCAATGAATCCGGCATCCATCCGGCCTATAAACAGGCGCTGCTGACGGCGGGCGACCGTCCCACGCGGCAGACGCGCGCCTTTTCCGGCCGCTACGCGCGCGGCCTGGAGAACCGGTTCATGCGGGTAATGGCCGATGTGGAATTGCAGGTGCCGGCCTATCCGGTGCAAAACGCGCTGACCGGCAGCATACGCGCGGAGGCGGCGCGGCGCGGCGACACCGAGTGGATGTCGCTGTGGTGCGGCAGCAGCGTGAACCGCGCGCGCGGCATGCCGGCGGCGAGATTGGTGGAAACCTTGCTGAAGGAAATGAAAGCAGGCTGAGCAGTCCAATACACGTAATACAGCGCAAGGAGTGGTCTTTGGAATCTGCGGGACAGTTCGACTACATCATCATCGGCGCCGGCACTGCCGGCTGTGTGCTGGCCAACCGCCTGACGCGCGATAAAAACGTACAGGTGCTGCTGATCGAGGCGGGCGGCAGGGACGACTATCTGTGGATACACATCCCGGTGGGCTATCTGCATTGCATCAACAATCCCCGCACCGACTGGCTGTACCGCACCGAGGCGGACGCCGGCCTGGGCGGGCGCAGCCTGATTTATCCGCGCGGCAAAGTGCTGGGCGGCAGTTCTTCCATCAACGGCATGATTTATATGCGCGGCCAGGCCGGCGATTACGACCGCTGGGCCGAAGCCTGCGGCGACGACAGCTGGCGCTGGGACGCGGTGCTGCCGCTGTTCCGCCAGAGCGAGGACCATCACGGCGGCGCCAGCGAGTTTCATGGCGCCGGCGGCGAGTGGCGGGTGGAAAAGCAGCGCCTGTCCTGGCAGATATTGGACGCTTTCCGCGACGCGGCCGAGCAGACCGGCATTCCGAAAGTGGACGATTTCAACCGGGGCGACAACCTGGGCTGCGCCTATTTCGAGGTCAACCAGAAGCGCGGCATACGCTGGAACACGGCCAAGGCTTTCCTGAAACAGGCATCGGCGCGGCCCAATTTCACCTTGATGACGGGCTGCCATGTGGAAAAGCTGCTGGTGGAGCAAGGAGAGCAGGGGCCGGTCTGCAAGGGCGTGGTGTTCACCGGCGGCGGCACGCAGTGGCGGGCCGAGGCCAGGCGGGAAACCATCCTGGCCGCCGGCGCGGTCGGTTCGCCGGCCTTGCTGCAGCTGTCCGGCATAGGCCCGGCCGGCATGCTGCAGCAGCTGGGCGTGGCGCCGGTGGCCGATGTGCCGGGCGTGGGCGGCAATCTGCAGGACCATTTGCAGCTGCGCATGGTGTTCAAGGTGGACGGCGTGAAGACGCTGAATGTGCTGGCAGGCAACTGGCTGGGCAAGATGCGCATCGGCATGGAGTATGCGCTGTTCCAGAGCGGGCCCATGTCGATGGCGCCGTCGCAGCTGGGCGCCTTCGCCCGCTCGGACGCGGGCCAGGCCACGCCCAATCTGCAATACCACGTACAGCCGCTGTCGCTGGAAAAGTTCGGCGACCCGCTGCACGCTTTCCCGGCCTTCACCGCCAGCGTGTGCAACCTGCGGCCCACCTCGCGCGGCCATATCCGCATCGCCAGCGCCGATTCCTATGCGCCGCCCAAGATCACGCCCATGTATCTGAGCACGCCGGAAGACCGCCAGGTGGCGGCGGACGCGCTGAAACTGACGCGCCGCATCGCCGCCGCACCCGCGCTGGCGCCGTACCGGCCGACGGAATTCAAGCCCGGCCCCGAGTTCCAGAGCGACGAGGAACTGGCGGCGGCGGCCAGCGCCATCGGCACCACCATCTTCCACCCGGTGGGCACCTGCCGCATGGGGCAAAAAAACGACACTCTGGCGGTGGTCGACAGCGAATTGCGGGTGCGCGGTGTAGCAGGACTACGGGTGGCGGACGCGTCCGTCATGCCATTTATTACCTCCGGCAACACCAATTCGCCGACCATCATGATCGCGGAGAAAGCCGCGCAGATGATACATTCCGCGTGGAATCGGACCTGATATTTTGAGCCAGATCAAGCCAGCCGGTTTGTAGCCAAACTTGCTAGCTTGATGGTATTTATACTGTATTGTTCATGATTTTTTTTGTGTGTATGATCGGTTGAAAATTTGGCAGTTTATAAAGAATAACCAGGAGATACGATGTCAAACTTCATCTTGGAAACAAGAAATTTGACCAAGGAATTCAAAGGTTTCACTGCTGTAAACGACGTGAATTTGAAGGTCCAGCGCGGCCACATACACGCATTGATCGGCCCCAACGGCGCCGGCAAAACCACCTGCTTCAACTTGCTGACCAAATTCCTGGTGCCGACCTCGGGCCAGATCCTGTTCAACGGCAAGGACATCACCGCCGCCAGGCCCGCCCATATCGCGCGCATGGGGGTGATACGTTCGTTCCAGATTTCCGCTGTTTTTCCCCACCTGACCGTGCTGCAGAACGTGCGCATCGGCCTCCAGCGCCAGCTCGGCACCACCTTCCATTTCTGGCGCAGCGAAAGCTCGCTGAACCAGCTCAACGCGCGCGCCATGGAACTGCTGGCCGAAGTGGACCTGACCGAGTTCGCCGACACCGTCACGGTGGACATGCCCTACGGCCGCAAGCGCGCGCTGGAGATCGCCACCACGCTGGCCATGGAGCCGGAACTGATGCTGCTCGACGAGCCCACCCAGGGCATGGGCCATGAGGACGTGCACCGCGTAACCGAGCTGATCAAGAAGGTGTCGGCCGGCCGCACCATTTTGATGGTGGAACACAATATGAACGTGGTGTCTGGTATTTGCGACAAGATTTCGGTGCTGCAGCGCGGCGCCATGCTGGCCGAGGGCAGCTATGCCGAGGTGTCGAAGAACCCGCAGGTGATGGAGGCCTATATGGGCACCGAAGCGGCCGAACTGGCGGGGGCGCACTGATGGCGGCGGCTCTGGAAATCAGCAATCTGCAGGCCTGGTACGGCGAATCGCACATCCTGCACAACGTGAACATCACGGTGCAGCCGGGTGAGGTGGTGACCCTGCTTGGGCGTAACGGCGCCGGCCGCACCACCACCCTGCGCGCCATTATGGGGCTGACCGGCGCGCGCAAAGGTTCGATCAAGGTCAACGGCGTGGAAGCCATCGATCTGCCGACGCATAAAGTGGCCCACCTGGGCATAGGCTATTGCCCCGAGGAGCGCGGCATTTTCGCCTCGTTGTCGACCGAGGAAAACCTGCTGCTGCCGCCGCAGCTGGCCACCGGCGAGAAGGGCATGCCGGTCGAGGAAATCTACGCCATGTTCCCCAACCTGGAGGAGCGCAAGCACAGCCAGGGCACGCGCTTGTCCGGCGGCGAGCAGCAGATGCTGGCGGTGGCGCGCATCCTGCGCACCGGCGCGCGCCTGCTGCTGCTGGACGAGATTTCGGAGGGCCTGGCGCCGGTCATCGTGCAGGGCCTGGCGCGCATGATCACCACCCTGAAAGCCAAGGGCTACACCATCGTCATGGTGGAACAGAATTTCCGCTTCGCCGCTCCGTTGGCGGACCGGTTTTACGTGATGGAGCATGGTCAGATCGTCGAGACTTTTGCTGCATCGGAGTTGAGCGCCAAGATGCCAGTGTTGACCGAACTGCTGGGCGTCTGATTTTTACCGTACTACAACAAAACCTTTAAGGACGGAGACAAAAATGAAACTCAAAACCATCGCCACCGCAACCGCAGCAGTTTGCGCCCTAGGCCTGGCCTGCGGCGCGCAAGCCCAGGTGTCCGGCGACACCATCAAGATCGGCTTCATCACCGACATGTCCGGCCTGTATTCCGATATCGACGGCCTGGGCGGCGCGGAAGCGATCAAGATGGCGATCGCCGATGCCGGCGTTGTTATCGCCGGCAAGAAAGTTGAATTCATCTCCGCCGACCACCAGAACAAGGCCGACATCGCCGCCTCGAAGGCGCGCGAATGGTTTGACCAGCAGGGCGTGGACCTGCTGATCGGCGGCACCAACTCGGGCGCCAACCTGGCCATGGCCAAGGTGGCGGGCGAGAAGAAAAAGATCTTCATCTCCATCGGCGCGGGCTCGGCCCGCCTGACCAACGAGGAGTGCACGCCCTACACCGTGCACTACGCCTACGACACCGTGGCGCTGGCGCGCGGCACCGGCGGGGCCATCTCCAAGCAGGGCGGCAAGAACTGGTACTTCATGACCGCCGACTACGCCTTCGGCGCCTCGCTGGAAAAGGACACCTCGGACGTGGTGAAAGCGGCCGGCGGCAAGGTGCTGGGCAGCGTCAAGCATCCGCTGTCGGCGTCGGACTTCTCGTCCTTCCTGCTGCAGGCGCAGTCGTCCGGCGCGCAGATCCTGGGCCTGGCCAACGCCGGCGGCGACGCCATCAACTCCATCAAGGCGGCCAACGAGTTCGGCATTACCAAGAAGATGAAGCTGGCCGGCCTGCTGATCTTTATCAACGACATCCACTCGCTGGGCCTGAACACCACCCAGGGCATGTATCTGACCGACGGCTGGTACTGGGACCTGAATCCCGACACCCGCGCCTGGTCCAAGCGCTACTTCGAGAAGATGAAGAAGGAGCCGTCCATGCTGCAGGCGGCCGACTACTCGGCCACCGCCAACTACCTGAAGGCCGTGAAAGCGGTCGGCACCGACGACTCGGACAAGGTGATGGCGCAGCTGAAGAAAACGCCGATCAACGACATGTTCGCCAAGGGCGGCGTGATCCGCCAGGACGGCCGCATGGTGCACGATATGTATCTGATGGAAGTGAAGAAGCAGGCGGAATCGAAATACCCTTGGGACTACTACAAGGTGGTGGCCACCATTCCGGGCGACCAGGCTTATGTGACCAAGGCCGAGACCAAGTGCGCGCTCTGGAAGTAACCCTGTAGCGCGCCCGCGCTGCATATGGCGGGTTAGGGGCGGCGCCCCAACCCGCCCTACCGCTCTACCTCTTCTGGAATCAAGTAGATATGGATATATTCGGCGTCCCCCTGCCTGCAATGATGAGCCAGCTGCTGCTGGGCCTCGTCAACGGCTCCTTCTATGCCATGCTGTCGCTCGGCCTGGCCGTGATCTTCGGCTTGCTGAACGTGATCAATTTTTCGCACGGCGCCCTGTACATGATGGGCGCTTTCCTGGCCTGGATAGGCATGACGTATTTCGGCCTGAACTACTGGGCCATGCTGGCGCTGGCGCCCATCGTGGTCGGCATTTTCGGCATCATCATCGAGAAGACCATGCTGCGCTGGCTCTACAAGCTGGACCACCTGTACGGCCTGCTGCTGACCTTCGGCATCACGCTGGTGGTGGAGGGCGTGTTCCGCTCCTTCTACGGCGTGTCCGGCCAGCCGTTTGAAACGCCGGCGCTGCTGCAGGGCGCAACCGACCTGGGCTTTATGTTCCTGCCGAACTACCGCGGCTTCGTGGTGGTCGCTTCGCTCACGGTGTGCCTGGCCACCTGGTATGTGATCGAGAAAACCAAGCTCGGCTCCTATCTGCGCGCCGGCACCGAAAACCCCAAGCTGGTGGAAGCGTTCGGCATCAACGTGCCGCTGATGGTGACCCTGACCTACGGCTTCGGCGTGGCGCTGGCGGGCTTCGCCGGCGTGCTGGCCGCGCCCATTATCCAGGTCTCGCCGCTGATGGGCTCCAACCTCATCATCGTGGTGTTCGCCGTGGTGGTGATCGGCGGCATGGGCTCCATCATGGGCTCCATCCTGACCGGCCTGGCGCTGGGCGTGATCGAGGGCATGACTCGCGTGTTCTATCCCGAGGGCTCGGCCGTGGTGGTGTTCGTGGTGATGGTCATCGTGCTGCTGCTGCGTCCCGCCGGCCTGTTCGGCAAAGAGAAATAAGGCTACTTCCATGAATAAGAAAATTGGCTACGCCATCGTTCTGGCCATTGCACTGGCCGCGCCCTTCGTGGGCTATCCGGTGTTCCTGATGAAGCTGCTGTGCTTCTCGCTGTTCGCCTGCGCGTTCAACCTGCTGATCGGCTTTACCGGCCTGCTGTCCTTCGGCCACGCCGCCTTCTTCGGCGGCGCCGGCTATATGGCCGGCTATGTGCTGCGCGACCTGGGCTGGCCCTTCGAGCTGGGCCTGCTGGCCGGCGTGGCGGGCGCGGCGCTGATCGGCCTGGTGATGGGCAGCCTGGCGATCCGCCGCCAAGGCATCTATTTCTCCATGATTACGCTGGCGCTGGCGCAGCTGGTGTCCTATGTGGCGCTGCGCTCGCCGTTCACCGGCGGCGAGGACGGCCTGCAGGGCGTTCCCCGTGGAAAGCTGTTCGGCGCCATCGACCTCGGCAACGACACCACCTTGTATTTCGTGGTGCTGGCCATCTGCGTGGCCGGCTTCGCGCTGATCGTGCGCACCGTGCATTCGCCGTTCGGCCAGGTGCTCAAAGCCATCAAGGAAAACGAGCCGCGCGCCATCTCGCTGGGCTACGACGTGGACCGCTACAAGCTGATGGCCTTTGTGCTGTCGGCCGCGCTGGCCGGCCTGGCCGGCGCCACCAAGACCGTGGTGCTGGGCTTTGAAACGCTGACCGACGTGCACTGGACCATGTCCGGCCTGGTGATCCTGATGACCCTGGTCGGCGGCATGGGCACGCTGGCCGGCCCCATGCTGGGCGCCGTCATCATCATCATGCTGGAAAACAAGCTGGGCGACATCGGCACCTTCCTGGCCCGCAACACCGGCGTGGAATGGTTCAATACGCTGGGCGAGGCGGTCAGCATGGTGACCGGCTTGATTTTCGTGGCCTGCGTGCTGCTGTTCCGGCGCGGAATAATAGGGGAAATCGTGGCGCGCTTCGGTCAGAAGAAGCTAGCCTGAATGAGCAAGAACGCCGGACTCGTCCGGCGTTTTTTTTGACTACCAACCTGCAAGATGGAGGAGACCAAATGAAAAATACAATCCGCATCGCCAGCAAGCTTACCCTGATCGCCGCCGCCGTTGCCACGCTCGCGTCCTGCGGCGACAACAGCAACACGCCGGAGGAACTGAACGTGCTGCCGTCCTACCTGAGCGCGGTCAGCAGCATCAGCTACGACGGCAGCTCGGACGACCTGCTGACGGGCGGCCTGGGCCGCACCGGCCTGGCCGCCGCCGCCGCGCCCGCCTACGCGGACCCGCTGAAACCCACCCCGGCCGAACTGCGCCGCAACGCCATCTACGCCAACTACCGCGCCGTGCTCGACATCAGCGCCAACAGCGGCTGGGGCACCATGTACGGCCCCAACGTCAGCGCGGCCGGCGTGGCGGGCACCGGCGAGGGCCGGGTGGCGGGCACCGAATACATCGCCTACGCCGACGACGGCACGGGCAAGCAGAACGTGACCCTGCTGGTGCAGGTGCCGGCCACCTTCGACCCCATCAACCCCTGCATCGTCACCGGCACCTCCAGCGGCTCGCGCGGCATTTACGGCGCCATCGGCAGCGCGGGCGAGTGGGGCCTGAAGAACAACTGCGCCGTGGCCTATGCCGACAAGGGCAGCGGCACTGGCCTGTACACCTTCGAGGACGACAGCGTGAACCTGCAGAACGGCCAGCGCGCCACGCGCGCGGCGGCCGGCAAGGGCGCCAATTTCTCCCCGGCCTATACCGAAGCCGAGCGGGCCGCCTTCGCCGCCAGCAACCCGGGCCGCGTCGCCTTCAAGCATGCGCACTCGCAGCAGAACCCGGAGAAGGACTGGGGCAAGATCACCCTGCAGGCGGTGGAGTTCGCCTATTACGTGCTCAACGAGCGCTACGGCCAGCTGGCCTCGGACGGCAAAAGCCACCTGGTGCGGCTGACGCCGAAAAACAGCGTGGCGATCGCGTCCAGCATCTCGAACGGCGCCGGCGCGGCCTTGCTGGCTGCGGAGCAGGACACCAAGGGCCTTATCAGCGCCGTGGCGGCCACGGAGCCGCAAATCCAGCCCAAGGCAGCCACCGGCTATACCGTGCGCCTTGGCGGGGCTGCTGTGCCTTCCCAGGGGAAAGCCCTGTTCGACTATTCCACCTTCGCCGCGCTGTACCAGCCCTGCCTGGCGGAAACTGCGTCCGGCGGACGCTGCAGTGCACTGGCGGCCAAGGGCCTGCTAACCGGTGCCAGCCTGCTGGACCAGCAGAACGACGCCAAGGCGCGCCTGAAAGCCTACGGCTGGAATGCGGACGCCGAGGTGCTGCAGGCTTCGCACGCGGGCACCAACATCCTGGTGGCGGTCACCTATGCCTATGCCTACGGCAAGTTCAGCGCGCTCGACAAGGTGTGCGGCTTCACCTTCGCGGGCGTGGACGCCACCGGCGCGCCGGCGGCATTGTCGGCTGCCGTGAAGGCGTCCAGCTTCGCCACGCAGAACGGCATCATCGGCAGCGTGATTTACGAGAATTCGGTGGGCGGGGCCAAGGCCTACAACCTGGGCGTGTCGCCGTCGACCAATGCGGCAGACCAGTCGCTGGACGGCTTCCTGTGCCTGCGCTCGCTGGCCACCGGCGCCAATCCCGTGACGGGCGCTGCGCTCAGCGGCACGCTGGCGGACCAGAGCGCGCGCGTGAAAGCCGGCGTGGCCGAAGTGCTAGCCAGCGGGAATCTGAAGGGCAAGCCGGCGATTATCGTGGCGGGCCGCAGCGACGCGCTGATCCCGGTCAACCATGCGTCGCGCGCCTACCTGGGGCTGAACGCGACGGCGGAGGGCAGTGCCAGCAAGCTGCGCTACATCGAAGTGACCAACGCCAACCACTTCGATTCCTTCGCCAACGCGCTGCCGGCCAATGTGGTGCCGCTGCACGTCTACCTGTTCCGCGCGCTCGATGCGGTGTACGCCAATCTGCGTAATCCGACCGGAGCGCCGTTGCCGCCGTCGCAGGTGGTGCGCACCACCACGCGTGCCAGCAACGCCGTGCCGATCACAGCGGCCAACCTGCCGCCGATCGCCGCTGCCGCCGGCAACAACGCCATCACCGTGGGCAACAGCACGGTGGACGTGCCCAACTAAGTCTTCACAGCGCTGCGGCGTAAATCGCTCTGGCATCCGCGCGGCTCACCTCGCGCGGATTATTCCCCAGCAAGCGGGTTTGCAGCATGGCGTCGTCGGCCAGGCGGTCCAGGTCGCTCTCGGCGATGCCCACTTGCTGCAGGCTGCGCTCTATGCCCGAGATGGTGGCAATTTGCTGCATGGCAACAATCAGCGCTTCCGATCTTGCCTCCACCGATCCCTCCGCATGCGGCACCACGATCGCGGCCAGCTCCGCGTACAGCGGCGCGGCCGCCGGTGCATTGAAGCGCATCACATGCGGCAGCACCAGCGAATTCGACAAACCGTGCGGTACATGGAAGATGCCGCCTATCGGATAGGCCAGCGCATGCACGGCCGCCACCGGGGCGTTGGAAAACGCCTGTCCCGCCAGCATGGCGCCCAGCAGCATGGCCTGGCGCGCGGCCAGGTTGCCGCCGTTCTCGCAGGCCGGTATCAGGTTGCGCGACAGCAGTCCCAGCGCCTGGCGCGCCAGCATGTCCGACAGCGGGTTCTTTTTATGGCGGCTGGTGTAGGCCTCGATCGCGTGCACCATGGCGTCGATGCCGGTGGCTGCGGTCACCATGGCGGGCAGGCCCGTGGTCAGCTCGGCGTCCAGGATGGCCAAGTCGGCATACAGCTGGGGCGCCACCACACCCATCTTGGTGGTTTCGCCGGTGGTGACGATGGCGATATTGGTGACCTCGGAACCGGTGCCGGCCGTGGTGGGCATCTGCACCAGCGGCAGGCGCGTGCCCCGCACGTTGCCGATGCCATAGATGGCGGCGATGGGCTGCTCGCTGCCGGCCAGCACGGCGATCAGCTTGGCCACGTCCATGGAGCTGCCGCCGCCCAGGCCGATGACCACATCGGCCTCATGCTCGCGCGCGGCAGCCACAGCCGCCAGCACCACCTGCTCGGGCGGATCGGCCACCACATCCGAATAGATTTTCACGTGGAAGCCGGCTGCCGCCAGGCTATCGGCTGGCGCTTGCACCAATCCGGTTTTCAAGAAGCCCGGATCGGTCACCAGCAGCGCGCGCTGCGCGGACGGAAAGCGCGCGCGCACCAGCTCCCCCAATTTCCGGGCCGCGCCCAGTTCAGAAACGATGTGGGCAACGGTACTGAAAGCGAAAGCAGGAAAGTCATTCATGGCGAGGTTGGCTGTTAGCTGGCGAAGAATGTTGGCATTCCAGCTTACACCAAAACCTGCCAGCCTGAGCCGCATTCGGGGTCAGACCCCGAATGCGGCTCAGCTCGGTAGGCGGCGAGGGGGTTTCTTCCGTAGAATGATGGGCTTCTTTGTTTGCGTGAGCGGTGGCTGGTGATGGTGGAATATCTGGTGTTGGGTGTGGCGGCGTTTTCGGCTGGCTTGGTCGATGCGGTGGTGGGCGGGGGCGGGCTGATACAGATCCCCGTGATCTTCTCGGTGTTCCAGGGGACGGCGCCGGCCACCTTGCTGGGCACGAACAAACTGGCGTCCATCTTCGGCACGGCGGCAGCCGCCGTCAACTATGCGCGCCGCGTGCGCATCGCCTGGTCGACCGCCGCGCCGGCTTCCGTGTCGGCGCTGGTGTTTGCCTTCCTTGGCGCTTACACCGTCACCCGCATCCCGGCGGACTTCATGCGCAGCCTGCTGCCGGTGGTGCTGATCGCGGTGGCGGCCTACACGTTCTGGAAGAAGGACCTGGGCAGCGTGCACGCGCCGCTGCACAGCGGCGTGCGCGAGCAGGTGTGGGCGGTGATCATCGGCGCGGCCATCGGCTTCTATGACGGCTTCTTTGGCCCGGGCACCGGCAGCTTCCTGGTGTTCCTGTTTGTGCGCTTCTTCGGCTTCGACTTCCTGGCGGCGTCCGCGGTGGCCAAGGTGGTCAACGTGGCCTGCAACTTCGCCGCGCTGGTGTGGTTCGGCTACAGCGGCCATTTGATCTGGCAGCTGGGCTTGATGATGGCGGTGTGCCAGGTGTGCGGCTCCATCCTGGGCACCAGGCTGGCGCTCAAGCACGGCAGCGGTTTCGTGCGCCGCTTGTTCCTGGTGGTGGTGACGGTACTGATCTTCAAGACGGGTTACGACGCTTTCCTGAAGTGATTGTTTCACGTGGAACAGTGGATGAGGGCGCTTCGGCGCCCTTTTTTACGTCCTTCGCTCAACAAAGCCCAATGTTCCACGTGAAACAATGGCCCATTCCACGGCTAAATTTTTGCCTAAAAAAGTCGCAGCAGCAAAAAGACTCTATAATCTGGTCTCATCCCTCGCATTTACTCCATTACCAAAATGTTATTTCCTACTCAATTCGACGTCATCGTTGTCGGCGGCGGTCATGCCGGCACCGAGGCGGCCCTCGCTTCAGCCCGCATGGGCCAGAAGACGCTCTTGCTCACGCATAACATAGAGACGCTGGGCCAGATGTCGTGCAACCCATCCATCGGCGGCATCGGCAAAGGCCACCTGGTCAAAGAAGTCGACGCGATGGGCGGCGCCATGGCGATCGCCACGGACGAGTCGGGCATCCAGTTCCGCATTCTGAATTCCTCCAAGGGCCCTGCCGTGCGCGCCACCCGCGCCCAGGCCGACCGCATTCTGTACAAGCAGGCCATCCGCTCGCGCCTGGAAAACCAGCCCAATCTGTGGCTGTTCCAGCAGGCCGTGGACGATCTGATGGTGGAGGGCGACCGCGTGGTCGGCGCCGTCACCCAGATCGGCCTGAAGTTCCTGGCCCCGGCCGTGGTGCTGACCGCCGGTACTTTCCTGGACGGGAAGATCCACGTCGGCCTGCAAAACTACTCGGCTGGCCGCGCCGGCGACCCGCCTGCGATCTCGCTGTCGGCCCGTCTGAAGGAGCTGAAGCTGCCGCAGGGCCGCCTGAAAACCGGCACGCCGCCGCGCATCGACGGCCGCAGCATCGACCTGTCGGCCATGACCGAACAGCCGGGCGACCTGGATCCGGTGCCGGTGTTTTCCGTCATGGGCAACACCGCCATGCACCCGCGCCAGATGCCGTGCTGGGTGACGCACACCAACACCAAAACGCACGATATCATCCGCGCCGGCCTGGACCGCAGCCCGATGTACACCGGCGTCATCGAAGGGGTGGGGCCGCGCTATTGCCCGTCCATCGAGGACAAGATCCACCGCTTCTCGTCCAAGGAATCGCACCAGATTTTCCTGGAACCGGAAGGCCTGACCACCAACGAGTTCTACCCGAACGGCATCTCCACCAGCCTGCCATTCGACGTGCAGATTGAACTGGTGCGCTCGATGAAGGGTATGGAAAACGCCCACATCCTGCGTCCCGGCTACGCCATCGAATACGACTATTTCGACCCGCGCGGCCTGAAGGCCTCGCTGGAAACCAAGGCCGTGGGCGGCCTGTATTTCGCGGGCCAGATCAATGGCACCACGGGCTACGAGGAAGCCGCCGCGCAGGGCATGCTGGCCGGCATCAACGCCGCGCTGCAGACCCAGGGCAAGGAGTCCTGGACCCCGGCGCGTTCGGAAGCCTACCTGGGCGTGCTGGTGGACGACCTGGTCACGCAGGGCGTGCAGGAGCCGTACCGCATGTTCACCAGCCGCGCCGAGTACCGTTTGAGCCTGCGCGAGGACAATGCGGACATGCGTTTGACCGAGATCGGCCGCAAGCTGGGCGTGGTCGGCGACGCGCAGTGGGAAGCCTTCGACCGCAAGCGCGAAGCCGTGGCGCGCGAGCTGGAGCGCCTGCGTTCCACGTGGGTGAACCCGCGCATCCTGGCGGCGGACGAGTCCGAACGCGTGATCGGCCAGGCCATCGAACGCGAGTATTCGCTGGCCGATCTGCTGCGCCGTCCGGGCGTGGCCTATGACAAGCTGATGACCATGTCGGGCATGGAAGGGCAGTCCCTGGCCGGCCCTGGCGTGGACGACGCGGCGGTGCAGGAACAGGTGGAAATCCAGCTCAAATATTCGGGCTATATCGACCGCCAGAGCAAGGAAGTGGAGCGCCACGAGCACTATGAAAACCTGAAACTGCCGGAAGGTTTCAACTATCTGGAGATCACCGCGCTGTCGGTGGAGGTGCGCCAGAAGCTGCACGCGCAGCGCCCGGAAACCCTGGGCCAGGCCTCGCGCATCTCGGGCGTGACGCCGGCGGCGATTTCGCTGCTGCTGGTGCACCTGAAAAAGACCGGTTTCGGCGGTTTCGTGAACTTGAAAGATGAGGCTGTGCAATGAAGGTATTCGACCGTGCAGCATTGGCCGAAGTGTTGAAGCAGGGCGAGGCGGAACTGGGTTTGAACCTGTCCGCCGCGCAGCAGGAGCAGCTGCTGGATTACCTGGCGCTGCTGAACAAGTGGAACAGCGTCTACAACCTGACCTCGGTGCGCGATCCGATGCAGATGATGACGCTGCATTTGCTGGACTCGCTGGCCGCCGTGCCAGCCTTCCAGGGCGCGCAGAACGTGCTGGACGTGGGCGCGGGCGGCGGTTTGCCGGGCGTGGTGCTGGCGATCTCGAAGCCGGACATGAAGCTGTCCATGATCGATACGGTGCACAAGAAAACCGCCTTCCTGACGCAGGTGAAGGCGGAGCTGGGACTGGCCAACGTGACGGTGTACACCAAGAAGGTGCAGGAACTGGAAGTGAAGCAGCCCTTCGACGTGATTACCTCGCGCGCCTTCGCCGACCTGAGCGACTTCGTGAACTGGTCCGGGCATCTGCTGGCCGAGGGCGGCCGCTTCATCGCGCTGAAAGGCACGGCGCCGCAGGACGAGCGCGAGCGCCTGCCGGAGCCGTGGAAAGTGGAACGGCTGCAGGCCCTGAAAGTGCCGGGGCTGGAGGCGGAGCGCCACCTGGTTTTCATCAACAAGGCTTAATAATTTATACGGTATAAACCATTTATACCGTATAAATGAAATAAACAAAATAAACGATTTATACCGTATAAACGATATATAATGAAAACAGCATAAGAAGAATACATGGCCAAAATTTTTTGTGTAGCGAATCAAAAGGGCGGCGTGGGCAAGACCACCACCACGGTCAACCTCTCCGCCGGACTGGCCAAACTGAACCAGCGCGTGCTGCTGGTGGACCTGGACCCGCAGGGCAACGCCACCATGGGCGCCGGCGTGAACAAGGCCGGGCTGACCGCCTCGACCTATGAGGTGCTGCTGGGCCAGACCGACGTGGCCACGGCGCGCCAGCGTTCGGAAGCGGGGCGCTTCGACGTGCTGCCGTCCAACCGCGAGCTGGCCGGCGCTGAAGTGGAGATGGTGGAGCTGGACAACCGCGAGCGCCGCCTGAAGGACGCGCTGGCCGCGGTCGACAAGGAGTACGACTTCATCCTGATCGACTGCCCGCCCGCGCTGTCCATGCTGACGCTGAACGGCCTGTGCGCCGCGCACGGCGTGATCATTCCCATGCAGTGCGAGTACTACGCGCTGGAAGGCCTGTCCGACCTGGTGAACACCATCAAGAAGGTGCACGCCAACCTGAACCCGGACCTGAAGATCATAGGCCTGCTGCGCGTGATGTTCGATCCGCGCATGACGCTGTCGCAGCAGGTGTCGGCGCAGCTGGAGCAGCACTTCGGCGACAAGGTCTTCAAGACCATCATCCCGCGCAACGTGCGCCTGGCTGAAGCGCCGTCGTATGGCATGCCGGGCGTGACCTTCGATCCATCCTCCAAGGGCGCGCAAGCCTATATCGCCTTCGGCGCGGAGATGGTCAAGCGTATCAAGAAGATGTAACCGGACGGATTAATCAAAATGGCAACCAAGAAACTGAAAGGCCTGGGACGCGGCCTGGACGCCCTGCTGGGCGGCGACGGCGATCCCTCCAACCCGGCATCGAACGGCAGCGCGCCGAGCGAGCTGGCGGTGGCACAAATGCAAGCGGGCAAATACCAGCCGCGCACCCGCATGGACGAGGGCGGCCTCGCCGAGCTGGCCGCCTCGATCAAGACCCAGGGCATCATGCAGCCCATCCTGGTGCGTCCGGTCGGCAAGGACAAGTCCGGTCTTGTGAAATATGAAATCATCGCCGGCGAGCGCCGTTTCCGCGCGGCCCAGCTGGCCGGACTGGAGCAGGTGCCGGTGCTGGTGCGCGAGGTGGACGACAAGACCGCCGCCGCCATGGCGCTGATCGAGAACATGCAGCGCGAGGATTTGAATCCGCTGGAGGAGGCGCAGGGCATCTCGCGCCTGATCTCGGAATTCGACTTCACCCACGAGCAGGCGGCCACCGCCGTCGGCCGCTCGCGCAGCGCCGTGTCCAATCTGCTCAGGCTGATTAACCTGGCGGCGCCGGTGCAGACCATGCTGATGGCCGGCGATATCGACATGGGCCACGCGCGCGCCCTGCTGGCGGTCGATGCCGCCACCCAGATCACGCTGGCAAATGTTGTCGTGGCGAAACGCCTGTCGGTGCGCGAGACGGAAAAGCTGGTGCAGCGGGCGCAGGAGGAGCAATCCGAACAGTCCGAGCGCAAGCAGAAGGAAAAATCCGGCGACATCCTGCGCCTGGAGGAAGAGCTGGCCGACCTGCTGGCCACGCCGGTGGTCTTCAAGATGGGCAGCAAGGGCCGCGGCCAGATGGTGATCGATTTCGCCGACCTGGACGTGCTCGACGGTCTGCTGAGCCGGCTGCGCGGCTGACGCCCAGGGGGAGGCGTGCGCCATCTTGGTGCATCTCCCCCAAAACCGTATCTTTCTTGCTCAAACAGCCATGCTGCGGCGCACCATGTTTGACCAAACTAAGCAAATCCTAATATAATCCCGTGTCTTTAGGTGTATACGCTTTCTCTGGGAACCTGGCAAGTGAGTGATTTTACGCAGAACATTGCCTCCCCCGTGTTTAAAGTTGTTGCCTTGCAGTTCACAATCGCCACGTTTTTTTCCGCCGCCACGGCTTACTTTGGCAGCGTTGAGAGAGGCTGGTCTGCCGCTTTGGGCGGAATGATCGCAGTCATCGGGAGCCTGGTGTACGCGATCATCGTCGCGGGCGGAACGAATGACGCGAAAAAAGCGTTTCAGCGGCACTTCCGCGCTGAAATGACGAAGGTTTTTATCACGGCAGCGCTGTTTATTGCCGCGCTGGTGCTGTTTCCGACGGCCGCTTGGTTATGGCTGATCATAGGTTTCGCGGTGGCGACCCTCGCATACTGGTTCGCACTGCTAGCAGTTTAATTAACAAAATCTGACAAACATTATGACCACTGAACACGGGGGCCACGCGGCTCCGGCTAACGCCACAGAATATATTCAGCACCACTTGTCGCACCTGCGCAATGCGGACAACACCATCAACCTGGACACGTTCTGGGTTTCGGCGCTTCTGGGCCTGGTGTTCCTGGGCATCTTCTACATGGCCTCCAAGCGCGCCACCGCCGGCGTGCCGGGCAAGCTGCAGAACTTCGTTGAATGGGTCATGGAACTGGTCAACGACACCGTCAACTCGGCCTTCCACGCCAAGAGCAATGTGATCGCGCCGCTGGCCATCACCATCTTCGTCTGGGTCTGGCTGATGAACGCAATGGACTTCCTGCCGGTTGACCTGCTGCCGAAAGTGCTGGAATTCTTCGGCGTCTACAAGCTGCGCGTGGTGCCGACCGCCGACGTGAACCACACCTTCGGCATGTCGTTCTCGGTGCTGCTGTGCATTATCGCCTTCTCCATCAAGGCCAAGGGCGTCGGCGGCTGGACCAAGGAACTGTTCACCGCGCCGTTCCACGCGCATGGCGCCATGGCCATCGTGCTGGCGCCGGTCAATTTTGTGTTCCAAATGATTGAGCTGGTGGCCAAGCCAATTTCGCTGGCACTGCGACTGTTCGGCAATATGTACGCCGGCGAACTGATTTTCATTCTGATCGCGTTGTTGCCTTGGTGGGCGCAGTGGCTGTTGGGTGGTCCATGGGCAATCTTCCACATTCTGATTGTAACTCTGCAAGCTTTTGTGTTTATGGCGTTGACGGTTGTGTATCTGGCCCTCGCGGTTGAGAAGCACTAATCAGCAACTTTATATTTGTTTTTTTAGTATCTTTCGTTTTTTTTAAATTAGGAGAATTACATGCAAGCTCTGATCGCACAAGTACAAGGTATGACCGTTCTGGCCGTGGCTATCATCGTTGGTCTGGCCGCTATCGGCACCGCACTGGGCTTCGCCATTCTGGGCGGCAAATTCCTGGAAGCGTCGGCACGTCAACCTGAACTGATGCCACAACTGCAAACCAAGCTGTTCGTTATCGCTGGTCTGCTGGATGCGATCTCGATGATCGGTGTTGGTGTTGCTCTGCTGTTCACGTTCAACAACCCATTCCTGACCGCTGTTCTGGCTGCTCACTAATCTTCGCTCCAAGCGGGGAAACTTTTTAGGAGCAAGGTATGGACATTAATATGTCGCTCATCGGCCAGATGATCACCTTCGGGGTGCTCGTATGGTTCTCGATGAAATTCGTATTCCCAGCGTTGAATGCAACGCTGGACGAGCGTGCCAAGCGTATCGCCGATGGTCTGGCCGCGGCCGACCAAGGCAAGGCTTCGATGGAAATCGCTGAAAAGCGCGCCGCCGAAGCCCTGTCCTCCGCCCGTGACGAAGCTGCCCAGCGCGTCTCGGACGCGGAAAAGCGTGCGCAACTGGTTGCCGAAGAAATCAAGGCCAACGCCAAAGCCGAAGCGGACCGCATTATTGCGCAAGCCAAAGCGGAAGCCGACCAGCAAGTTACCCAAGCCCGCGAAGCACTGCGCGCCCAGGTAGCCGACCTGGCGGTCAAAGGCGCCGAGCAGATCCTGAAGCGCGAAGTCACCGCGTCGGCCCACGCCGACCTGCTGGCCCGCCTCGCGACTGAGCTGTAATCATGGCTGAACTCGCAACCGTCGCCCGTCCCTACGCGGAAGCCCTCTTTCGCGTAGCCCAAGCCGGCAACCTCGCGCAGTGGTCCGATCTGGTGTCCGAACTGGCCCAGATCGGCGGCAACGCCGAAGTGCTGGACTATGCCCGCAATCCGAAAGTTTCGGAAAGCGATGTCGCCGCCACCATCCAGTCGCTGCTGAAAACGCCGCTGAATGCGGAAGCCAATAACTTCCTCGTCATGCTGGTCGCCAACGGCCGTCTCGAATTGCTGCCGGAAATCGGCGCCCAATTCCAGCTGTTGAAAAACAGTGCGGAAGGTGCGGCGGATGCCGAGATCACCAGCGCGTTCGACATGAGCGCCGCCCAGGTTTCCGAGCTGATCGCCACGCTGGAAAAGAAATTCAGCCGCAAGCTCAACCCGAGCGTAACCGTAGACCCATCGTTGATCGGTGGCGTGCGCGTGGTAGTCGGTGACGAAGTGCTCGACACTTCGGTCCGCGCCAAGCTGCAGCAGATGCGTGTCGCGCTGGTCGCTTAAGACCCGCAGGCAGCTACGGCAGACCAAATATACCCTCGCGCAAGCGGAGAGAACTACATTTAGGAGTTAGTATGCAACTCAACCCATCTGAAATCAGCGAGCTGATCAAGAGCCGGATCCAAGGCATTGATGGCGGCGCTGAAGTGCGCAATCAAGGCACGGTGATTTCCGTAGCCGATGGTATCTGCCGCATCCACGGTCTGTCGGACGTAATGCAAGGCGAGATGCTGGAATTCCCAGGCAATACCTTTGGCCTGGCGATGAATCTGGAGCGCGACTCGGTCGGCGCCGTGATTCTGGGTGCTTACGAGCACATCTCGGAAGGCGACACGGTCAAGTGCACCGGCCGCATCCTGGAAGTGCCAGTCGGTCCTGAACTGCGCGGCCGCGTGGTCAACGCCCTGGGCCAGCCTATCGACGGCAAAGGTCCGGTCGATGCCAAGCTGACCTCGCCTATCGAAAAGATCGCTCCGGGCGTGATCGCCCGCGAATCCGTGTCGCAGCCTATGCAGACCGGCCTGAAGTCGATCGACGCGATGGTGCCTATCGGCCGTGGCCAGCGTGAGCTGATCATTGGCGACCGCCAGACTGGTAAGTCGGCGGTGGCGGTTGATGCGATCATCAACCAAAAAGGCCAGGGCATGACTTGCATCTACGTTGCAATCGGCCAAAAAGCTTCCACCATCAAGAACATCGTGCGCTCGCTGGAAACGCACGGCGCGATGGAATACACCATTGTTGTCGCTGCCACCGCGTCCGAATCGGCCGCCATGCAGTACATCTCGGCGTACTCCGGCTGCACCATGGGCGAATACTTCCGCGACCGCGGCGAAGACGCCCTGATCGTGTACGATGACCTGTCCAAGCAAGCTGTTGCCTACCGTCAGATCTCCCTGCTGCTGCGCCGCCCACCAGGCCGCGAAGCCTACCCGGGCGACGTGTTCTACCTGCACAGCCGCCTGCTGGAACGCGCAGCACGCGTGAACGCCGACTACGTCGAAGCCTTCACCGGCGGCGCCGTCAAGGGCAAGACCGGTTCGCTGACCGCGCTGCCAATTATTGAAACCCAGGCTGGCGACGTTTCGGCGTTCGTGCCAACCAACGTGATTTCGATTACCGACGGCCAGATCTTCCTGGAAACCTCGCTGTTCAACTCCGGTATCCGTCCTGCAATTAACGCAGGTATCTCGGTATCGCGCGTTGGTGGCGCCGCCCAGACCAAGGTCATCAAAAACCTGTCCGGCGGTATCCGTACCGACTTGGCGCAGTACCGTGAACTGGCTGCGTTCGCGCAGTTCGCTTCCGACCTGGACGAATCGACCCGCAAACAGCTGGACCGCGGCGCACGCGTGACCGAACTGCTGAAGCAGGCTCAGTACTCGCCGCTGTCGATTTCCCTGATGGGCGCATCCCTGTTCGCAGTGAACAAGGGCTTCCTGGACGACGTGGCAGTGAAGAAAGTACTGCCATTCGAAGCCGGCCTGCACGCCTACCTGAAGACCAAGCAAGCTGCTCTGCTGGCCAAGATCGAAGAAACCAAGCAACTGGACAAAGACGGCGAAGCTGCCCTGTCGGCCGCCATTGCTGATTTCAAGAAATCCGGCGCATTTTAAGCGGCACGGCGGTTCCGGCTCAGGCCGCGAACCGCCCTCAGCGCAGAAGGAGTAAGGACTCATGGCAGTAGGCAAAGAGATACGTGGCAAGATCAAAAGCGTAGAGAATACGAAAAAGATCACCAAGGCGATGGAAATGGTCGCCGCATCGAAAATGCGCAAGGCGCAGGATCGCATGCGCGCCGCCCGTCCCTACAGTGACAAGGTTCGTAATATCGCCGCTAATCTGGCGAGCGCCAACCCTGAATACACGCACCCGTTCCTGGCGCAAGCCCAGGGAACCGAAGCGAAAGCAGTGGGTTTCATCATCGTCACGACCGACAAGGGTCTGTGCGGTGGCCTGAACACCAACGTGCTGCGCATGGTGACGGCGAAAACGCGCGAGCTGGAAACGGCCGGCGTCAAGGTTGAGGCGGTCGCCATCGGTAACAAAGGTTTGGGGTTCTTGAATCGGGTTGGCGTTCCTGTCGTTGCGCAAGCAACGCAGATCGGCGACACGCCGCATCTGGACAAATTGATCGGACCTGTCAAGGTCATGCTCGAGAAGTTCACTGAAGGCAAGCTCGACGCAGTGTACCTGTGCTATACCAAGTTCATCAACACGATGAAGCAAGAGCCGCAAGTGCAGCAGCTGCTGCCGCTGACGGCGGACAACATCAAGGCCGACAAGGGTAGCCACAAGTGGGACTACATCTACGAGCCGGATGCGCAAACCGTGATCGATGAACTGCTGGAGCGCTATGTAGAAGCGCTGGTATACCAGGCGGTGGCGGAAAACCTGGCGTCCGAGCAATCGGCCCGCATGGTGGCGATGAAAGCCGCCAGCGACAACGCAGGTAGCGTCATCGGTGAACTGAAGCTGATCTATAACAAGACGCGTCAGGCTGCGATTACCAAAGAACTCTCCGAAATCGTTGCCGGTGCGGCTGCGGTTTAACGAAACAACTAAATATAGAAGGAACGAACATGGCTGATGGCAAAATCGTTCAGTGTATCGGCGCTGTGGTGGACGTAGAGTTTCCACGCAACGCGATGCCTAAGGTATTTGATGCCTTGAAAATGGAAGGCTCCGAGCTGACCCTGGAAGTACAACAACAGCTGGGCGACGGCGTGGTCCGTACCATTGCTCTGGGTTCGTCCGACGGCCTGCGCCGCGGCATGATGATCCAGAACACCGGCAAACCAATCATGGTTCCAGTTGGCAAAGCCACCCTGGGCCGCATCATGGACGTGCTGGGCAACCCGATCGACGAATGCGGCCCAGTGGCCCATGACCAGATCGCTTCGATCCACCGCACGGCCCCTGCGTACGACGAACTGTCGCCATCGCAAGACCTGCTGGAAACCGGCATCAAGGTGATCGACCTGGTATGCCCGTTCGCCAAAGGCGGTAAAGTCGGTCTGTTCGGCGGTGCAGGTGTGGGCAAGACCGTGAACATGATGGAACTGATCAACAACATCGCCAAAGCTCACTCGGGTCTGTCCGTGTTTGCCGGCGTGGGCGAGCGTACCCGCGAAGGTAACGACTTCTACCACGAGATGGCCGATGCCAAGGTAGTGGACCTGGAAAACCCGGAAAACTCCAAGGTAGCGATGGTCTACGGCCAGATGAACGAACCACCAGGCAACCGTCTGCGCGTCGCGCTGACCGGCCTGACCATGGCGGAAGCGTTCCGTGACGAAGGCAAGGACGTTCTGTTCTTCGTGGACAACATCTACCGCTTCACCCTGGCCGGTACCGAAGTATCCGCACTGCTGGGCCGTATGCCTTCCGCAGTGGGCTACCAGCCTACCCTGGCCGAAGAAATGGGCCGTCTGCAAGAGCGTATTACGTCCACCAAGACCGGTTCGATCACCTCGATCCAGGCCGTGTACGTTCCAGCGGATGACTTGACCGACCCGTCGCCAGCGACCACCTTCGGTCACCTGGATTCGACCGTTGTTCTGTCCCGTGACATCGCTTCGCTGGGTATCTACCCTGCAGTGGATCCACTGGATTCGACCTCGCGCCAGCTGGACCCGCTGGTTGTGGGCCAGGACCACTACGACACCGCGCGTGCCGTACAGGGCACCCTGCAGCGCTACAAGGAACTGCGCGACATTATCGCGATTCTGGGCATGGACGAACTGGCGCCGGAAGACAAGCTGCTGGTATCGCGCGCTCGTAAGATGCAGCGTTTCCTGTCGCAGCCATTCCACGTTGCTGAAGTGTTCACCGGTTCCCCAGGTAAATACGTTTCGCTGAAAGACACGATCAAAGGCTTCAAGATGATCGCATCGGGCGAACTGGATCACCTGCCGGAGCAAGCGTTCTACATGGTCGGCACGATCGAAGAAGCAATCGAAAAAGCCAAAAAACTCGGCTAATCGCTGAGTTTGCTTCGGCCCCGCCGCAAGGCGGGGCCGTCACCATCCCGATAGGACAGACATGGCAAATACCATACACGTAGACGTGGTTTCCGCGGAAGAGCAGATCTTCTCCGGCGAAGCCGAATTCGTCGCGTTGCCGGGCGAGCAGGGCGAGCTGGGTATCTATCCCAAGCACACCCCGCTGATCACCCGTATTCGTCCAGGCGCGGTACGCATCAAGGTAGCAGGCAAGGCGGAAGAAGAGTTCGTCTTCGTCGCCGGCGGCCTGCTGGAAGTGCAGCCGAACGCCGTTACGGTACTGGCTGACACCGCGATCCGTGGTGCAGACCTGGATGAAGCCAAGGCCTCGGCCGCCAAGAAACTGGCGGAAGAAGCGCTGGCCAACAACACCGGCAGCATCGACTACGCGAAAGCGCAAGCCGAGCTGGCCTCCGCGATCGGCCAGCTGGCCGCCATCGCCAAACTGCGCGCCAAGCACTAAGTTCGGCCTGCAGACGCTAAAAAGGCAGCTTCGGCTGCCTTTTTTATTTTCCGGATATTGCTTTTCTGGCAAAATGCACATTTCAAACTAGAAATGTTCATATGAAGCCATCCTGGATCGCCTGCCTCCCTTGTCTTGCCATGCGGCCGATGCGCCAGTGGCGCCCAGAATGGAAGTGCACAGCCTGGCGCGCGAGTTTGTCGCGTTCTGGGACGGCACGCAGGGCTGGCCCGAGGCCGAGCGCGTGCAGGCCTTCAAGACACAGGTGGGCGCCAAGTTTCCGGAGTTTTACAGCGTGACGCGCTATGCCGGCAGCCGCACCGAAGCCGAGCACGACGAAATCATCCGCCGGAATATCGCGGTGTTCGGCAAGCAGCGGCAGGCCTATCTGGACAAGGTGAGCCAGTTCGACGCCGACTTGCCCCGCCATATCGCAACCTTCACCGCCGCGTTTCCGGACTTCAAGCCCGAAGTGACCACTTACTTCCTCCATGCGCTGGGAGAAATGGACGGCGGCCCGCGCGAACTCGGCGGCCGGCGTTACCTGGTCTTCGGCGCCGACGGCATGGTGCGCTACCACGGCAACGGCGACGAGGCCGCCTTCTTCCACCATGAGCTGTTCCACGTCCATCACCAGGCGCAGGCGCCCGATTGCGACGACAGCGTGCTGTGGCAGCGCCTGTGGACCGAAGGCCTGGCCACCTATGTCTCCAAGGTACTGAACCCGCAGGCGAACGACCGCGAAATGCTGCTCGACCTGCCGGAAGGCAGCGCCGCCCGCATCCGGGGCCAGCTTTATGCCAGCCTGGCGCAACTGGAGCAGGTGCTCGACAGCGGCGACGACAAGCAGCTTGGCAGCCTGTTCCACATGAACGGCGCCAGCGTGGACGGCTTGCCGCCCCGGCGCGGCTATATGCTGGGCTATCTGGTGGCCCAGGAAATCGGCAAGGCCCGCACTCCATCCCAGCTTGCCAGCCTGAGCTGCGCGCAGGCGCGGCCGCTGATCAAGGCCGCCATCGGTGAACTGAAGCGGCAAGCAGCCCCCGCCAGCGTCCAACTGCAGACGCCATAACAGGCGCCATAACAAGTACGCCACGCTATTGAGGCAGATCAAATTGTCCATGCCCGGAGGCGCTGCGGCCGAGCGGACCGACGTTACAATTTCCGGATGCGGTTCGACCATGACACGGGTTACAAGCAGTTATTCTCCCATCCGGAACTGGTGTGCGAGTTGCTGGCCCTATGTTTGCCGCATCGCTAGTCCCGGCGGCTGAAAACACAGGCCTGCGAGCGTATCAACGCCAGTTATGCCAGCGACAGCGGCCGTCAGCGACACGATGATATGGTGTGGCACGTTCAAGCGCCTGGTGGCGAAGACGATTTCTATCTCGTGCTCGAATTCCAGTCCCAGCCGGACCGCCGCATGGCCGAGCGTATGCAAGTTTATATAGGTCTGCTGTATCAGGACTTGTTCAAGCAGGGACGCTTGCAGCATAGCTGCAGACAGCACGCTGGAGGAGGTACGCATCATGCATGGCAAACAGTTTGCTGGAACGGCAGGCCGGGCCGCTGGCACAGGAAGTGGCCGCAAAGATCGATGCAGCCGCCCCGGAACTACTGCAGCAATGGCTGGATCAGGCCATCAATGGCGAGCGTCCGCAGCAACTGCTCGAGTTTGCGGACTAAGCAAAGCGCGGCTGTCCGAAGCGCTCAGGAACACATGCCGTAGGCTTTACGGTCTTCGAAATAACGGTAAGTAAAGGTACGCACCGGATACCGGTCGCGGTTAATCACCATGACCGGTGGCGTGAAATCGAAGCGATCCGGCAGCTTGCCTTTGAATTGCAGCCTGAACCGGAATTGCGTGGCGTCCGACGTCGCGGTGGCCACCATCAGCACCGGCATTTCCTTAATGACCTCTACTATTTCCGGTCGCGCACTGGTGCCGCGCTGGTAAATGCTGGCGATTTCAGCCGTCGCCAGCGGAGCACCTTTGGGCTGGGATATCTTGAATGCCCGGCTGGCGAATTGTGCTTGCGTATTTCTGGGCAGCATATATACCAAACCTATCTCCACCCCGCCTTCCGGCAGCGCCGCCGGCGCAGTCGCCGTCACGAAAATACCCTTGGGCAGATCAAAGCGCGACTCATCCGCCCAATTCTTGCAGTCCGGTGTTTTGGCCTGGTACAAATCGACAGGCGTGTAGTTATCGCCGCAAGCGGCAAGGGCAAATAGCAGGGGTAGTGGAGCGTAGCGGCGCATTAGCGATACCGGTAAATGTTTGAACTACCCGCATGGTAGCAGAAATCAGCGCTTTTCCTCCATTAAAGCCAATAAATGGCCGTCCGGATCGCGGAAAAACGCCATCCATAATTCGTGATCCGACATCTTGGCTACTAAATGCGGCGTTCCATCGAAAGGAACGGATTTCGATTTCAACTTGTCCGTCACCGCGTCTATGTCTTTCACCGTAAAGTAAATACATGTTCCTTGCGCAGGTTCGATCTTTCGGCTTGTGCCCTCCAGCATCAAACGTATGCCATCGCAGCTGAAAAACACCAGCTCGCCAAAACGGTAGAGTTTATGTAATCCCAGCGTTTCTCCATAAAACTGTTCGGCCCGGTCCGCATCGGACACCGACATCGCAATTTGCCCAACTTTCAATAAAGCCATCGCTGCCTCCCCAAGCTGAGTTGATCTCCACAGCGTAGGCGCATTGCGGCGCGCATTCAAGCGTGCCGTGCCCAGCGTGCACAATTCAAGCACGATCAAGCCAGAAGCTGGCATGGAAAGGGGCGAAAAGGGGCAAAAAAGGGGCGGAAAACCGCCCCCAGCCCGTTTAGTTCCGCTTGTCGCGGCTGCGGGCGGTGCCAGCTTTGTTTAATACTTTCCACTTCGCTTTTTCAGCAATGCGCTCCAGCGGCGTTTGCTGGCCGCGCTGGGCGTCGCGCAGCAGCTTGTGATAATTCAATAGCCGGTCGGCATGGACATTCCCCCGCACGGCGCAGCCCGGTTCAGATTCGTGGCGGCAATCGCGAAACTGGCAAGCGGCGGCGAGCAATTCGATATCGCTGAATACGGAGGCCAGAGTTTCTTCATCCGCATCCGGCCGCCACGTGCGCAATCCGGGCGTATCGATAATGCACGTGCCGTCGGCGCATGAATGCAAGGAGCGGGCCGTAGTGGTATGGCGTCCTCTGCCATCGCCTTTTCTAATACTCCCCGTTTCCTGGTGCGCAGCGCTTAATGTATTGGTGAGTGTGGATTTTCCTGCTCCCGATGAGCCGAGCAGGCATAAGGTCTGGCCGGCGCCCAGCCATGGAGCCAGTTCGCTTATTGAATTCCGGCTTAATGCATTGATGCACACCACTGGAATATGGGCGAGAAACCGCTGGTTTATATTATTTAGGTGCTGTTCAGCGTTTTCGGTTATATCCGCCTTGGTCAATACAATTACCGGAAATATTCCGGCTGATTGCACAACCGCAATATAACGCTCCAAGCGGCGGAGATTAAAATCATGATCCATCCCCATTACCAACAGCACTGTATCGATATTGCTGGCGATGGCTTGCCGCTTGCCGTCGGCTGAAAGCCGGGAAATGTGGTTGGCTGGGGGTAAGTGCTGGCTTATCCACAGCTCATGATGGCTATTGTTTTCCACAACGAGCCAGTCGCCGACAGCCAGTATGCGCTGTGAGATTAATCGCGGCAGGGCGCGGGCTTGATATTCGGCCTTGCCGTCGTGGACGGTAAACCAGTCGCGCTGGACTTCCGTCAAGCGCATCAGGCGGGCGCCTTCTGCAGCGGGTTCCAGCCCGGCCAATTGGCCGGCGGTGAATTGATTAAATCCGATGCGGCGTAAAATTTCGAAATTGAATTCGATCATGATGAGTGGTGTTCCTGTATTCGAGGCCGCTCGCGGCGCGCGCGAGCACAGCCATCCGCAAAACGCGGAGGCGCGAAAAATCAGGGATAGGCCGGCACGCGATCAGGCGCGGCGCAACACCAGCTCGGTTAAAGCAAAGGAGGGCGGTGGAAGATCAGGCGGCCGGCAGGAGGGCAATGTCAACGTGGCGCATGGTTTTCTCCTGTGGCGGTGATGGGAAGTGCCAGTGTGGCACGGCAGGCTTGCCTGGTCAATCGGCGCCGCCCTGGAAAGGCGGCGCCGGGGCGCTGTTATGGCAGTGCGATCTTGACCACGTTGCGGTCGGAGTCGACCACCAGCGTTTTATCATCGATCAGGCGAATGACGCGCGGGTAGTACAGGCCGCCCGGCAGGCTGCCTGTCCGCAGGCCGACGCGGCCGAAAGCGCCAGCCACCGTGCTGACGGTGCCGTCCGGCGTGATCTTGCGGATCACGTGGTTGCCGGTGTCGGCCACGTACAGATTGCCCTGGCTGTCGGCGGCGATGCCGGTCGGGCTGTTAAAGCGCGCTGCATTGCCTTTGCCGTCCGCATAGCCGGGCACGTTGGTGGCGCCGGCAAACAGCTGGCTGCGGCCGCCCGCCGCCACGCGGCGGACCTCGCTGCTGCGCTGGTCGACGATGTAATAGTCCTTGCCAACCACGGCCACGTCGGTCGGCGTGTCCAGCGTCGGGCCGAGTTCCGGCTCGGGATAGGCGAGTATGGTCGACAGCGTGCTGCCTTTGACTTCGCGCAGCATGTGGTTGCTGGTGTCGGCCAGGGCCAGCGTCCCGGTTCCGGTGTTCCAGACCAGGCCGCGCGTCTGGCCTATGCTGCCGCCCGCGCCGTCCAGTTTACCGGCGGTGCCGGTGCCGCTGTGGGTGCTGACCATGCCGGCGGGCGTGATCTTGCGCACTTTGTAACTCCAGTCGGACACGTACAGATTGTCGGACGGATCAAGCGCCAGGCCCATCACAAAGTAGAAGCTGGCGCTGTCGGCAGGTCCATCCAGCTTGCCAAGCTGGTTCAGCCCGCCGGCCACGGTGCTGACTGTGCCGTCGGCCGCGATCTTGCGCACCGCGCTGTAGCTGTCGGCCACGTAGACATTGCCCTTCTTGTCCGGCTGCAGGGCCGAGATGTCGCGGAAGCGTGCTTGCCGGGACGTACCGTTGACGCTGATGGTCTCGCGCGCGGTGCCGGTCAGCGTGGTGAGCACGCCGTTGCTGATCTTGCGCACCAGGTTGACGTCGATGAAGGTCAGGTTGCCGGCAGCGTCCAGCACCAGGTCGGAGATGCTGGTCACGCGGGCCTGGTCCAGCGGGCCGTCCACCTGCGGGGAAACGTCGAATTCGCCCGCGCCAAGGGGACGGGCGACCGGGGTGGTGACCTGGCCGTCCGGCGTCATCTTGCGCAGCGCGCCGCCGTTCAGCTCGGCGACGTAAACCGTGCCGTCGCCGGCCACGGCCACCGACCACGGTAGGAACAGGCGCGCTTCACTGCGGCTGCCGTCGTTGCGGCCGCGCTGGCCCGCCAGGCCCATGATCGTGCTGACCTGGCCGGCCGGCGTGACTTTGCGTATCGTGTAGTTGCCGGAGTCGGCCACGTAGAGGTTGCCGGCGCTGTCCAGCGCAATGCCTTTCGGATAGGAGAAGCGCGCGGCGCTTCCCTGGCCGTCGCTGATGCCGGATTCGAGCTCGGCGCCGGCCAGCGTGGAGACCACGCCCTGCGGCGTGATCTTGCGCAGGGCGTGCCCGGACAGCACGAATACCGTGCCGTCCGGCGCCACTTCCATGGCGCCCGGGCCGGTGAAGCGCGCCTGCGCACCCGGGCCGTCCACCGGCTGGGCGGAGGCCACGCCGCCTGCCAGCGTGGTGACCACGCCGGCAGGCGTGATTTTGCGGATGGCTTTGTTTTGCGCGTCGCTGACGTACATATTGCCCGCCGCGTCCAGTTCCACGTCGGCCGGGATGGCGAAGCGCGCGGCGCTGCCGGTCCCTTCCGCATAGCCCCGTGCCGTGTCGCCGGCGACCGTGCTGATGCCGCTTTGCGTGCTGAACTTGCGGATGCGGTTGCCGTCCACCAAGGCGATATTGCCGGCCGCGTCGGCGCCCAGCGCCGTCAGGCCGATGAAGCGCGCCGAACCCAGCGTGCCGTCCTCATCGCCCGCCGACACGCCGTCGCCGGCCAGCAGCGAGATGCTGCTCGGGTAGGACGCGGTGTAGCGGATGCCGCTCGCCATGGCGGGCGCCAGCAGATCCTGGTTCTCCTGGCTCTGCGCGATGGCCGACAGCACGTCGCCGCGCGCGGCGCCCGCGCGCAGCACGCCGACCCAGTAGTCCAGGCCGGCCTTTTCCGGGGCGCGGTGCAGCACGTTGAAATAGATCTTGGAGACCAGGCTTTGCGGGTCGGGATCGGCGCCGTACAGTGCGATGAATTCGCCGCTGCGGATGAAGGCGGAGGCCACGTCGATCTGGCTGGCGCCCTGGTCCATCTGGCTCATCCAGTAGCCCAGGCCGGCGGCGTCCGGCGTGCGGTTGAACGCGGCCTGGTAGATGCGGTACACCTGGCCCGGCACGCCGCCGGTGTCGAGCGCGATGCTGGTGTCGCTGAAGTGGATGCGGCTGCCGTCCGCCAAAGTGCGTGCCGGCTCGATGCCTGCCAGGTGGGTCACCGTGTAGACACCGTTCTGCTGCGTGATGCTGTAATTGGTGCTGGGACCGTAGATGGTCAGCGTGCTGGCCGCCGCCGCGCCGGCCGCGGCGCCGCCTTGGCGCAGCTTGGCCGCCGGGGCCGCGGCGGTGTCGGACGTGCCGCCGCCGCAGGCGCTCAGCAGGAGCGCTGCGGTAGCAGCCGCAGTCCAGAATTGATAGGCCATTTGAGTTTCCTAGTGGAAAAAAGGCCTATTATTGCATCTTATTTAAAACTGCCCGTCACGCGGGCGCGGCGGCGCGGCGCACCGTGTGCAGCACGCAGGAATGCGGGGCCAGCGCCGCCTGGATCACGCCCAGCGCGGTCTGCGGCTGGCTGGCGCCGCACATGAAGATATCCACAGCCGCAAAGCCGTTTTCCGGCCAGGTATGGATGGAAATGTGGGATTCGGCGAGCAAAACCACCCCGGTTACGCCCATGCCGGCGCCAAAACCGTGGAAATGGCTGTGCAGCACGCGCGCGCCGGCCGCCGCCGCCGCCGAGCGCAGCAGGGCCTCCAGCTCGTCGCAGTCGCCCAGGCGGCCGGCCTCGATGCCGGACAGGTCGGCCAGCAAATGGCTGCCGGCCGCCAGGTGCACGGTGTGCGCGCCGGCCTCGCTCACTTGTGGCCTCCGCCGCCGCCCGAACCGCCGCCGTAGCTGCCGCCGCCGCCGCCGGTGTGCGAACTCCAGCCCGAGCCGCCACCGCTATAGCCGGAGCTGGACGAGCCGAACATGCGCGCCCAGCTGCTGCAGCTGGTCATGGTGAACACCAGCAGCGCGTAAATCAGATAGCGGTTCAAGACTTGTCCCCTTTATCGATGGAGTCCAGGAACAGCGCCGGCAGGTAGATGGCCAGCGCGCCGAGCAGGTTGAAGACCAGCGAACCGCCGAAGTTCACCAGCAGCGGAATCGCGTTCACGGCCAGCATCACCATGATGAATTTTTTGGCAGCGGCGGCGTAACGGCCTTTCTGCGGCGGCGCGCCGGGCGGCTTGCCCTTGATCTTGAGCCCGAACCAGGCGTTGATCTGGTCGGTGGCCACGCGGGTCGAGCGCGACCAGGTCAGCTCCTCGCCGCTCAGTTCCGCCGCCAGCCGGGTCTGGCCGTGTTCGAACTCATACACGTGGGTATGGTCGCCCACCTGCACGCGCCAGTTGAAGGCGCCCGCCGCGTACACCACGGTGGCGCCGTAGTCGTACAGCTTGCCGAATTTGACCTTGTCCAGCACCACGCTGTCCGCGCCGGTGCCCTCCCATGCCGGCCATTCGGGCAGCACGCCGGCGCGCCACCAGCCTTCGTCCGTCTCCACCAGCCAGCTGAATCCCGCGCGCGGGCTGGAGATCAGGTACTCGGTCCAGCGCGCGCCCTCATCGTCCTCGCGCAGCATGAAGCCGATCACGCGCCAGCGCTGCTTGTTGATGTCGGCCTCGGCGCCCAGCGGCAGGGTGGGGCGCATGGCGTCCACCTGTTCGCCGGCCGCCAGCACCAGCGCCTTGGGGCTGGCCGCGTCGATCTGCGCATGGCAGGCGGGGCACAGCAGGTTGGCGGTCTGGCCGGGCAGGTAGTTGATGGCGCTGCCGCAGGCGGGGCAGTCCAGCGCGGACAGCTTGCCGCGATAGCGGCCGGCGCTGCGTTCAATCGCGTCCTCGTCGCGCAGCAGCTGGCATTGCATGGCTTCCAGCGTGACCGAGACGCCGGTGTACACCACCGGCTCCTCGCCGTCCGAATAATCGAGCGTGACGAAGCTGGCGCCGCGCCGGAAGTCGGCCACCCTGGCCTGCCAGCCTTCGCCCACTTTGAACGGCAGCTCGCCCTGGCCGCCTATGCAGTCGGCCACGCGCACTTCGGACACCATCAGCCGTTCGCCGCCCACGCGCACCGTCTCGCCGGCCTGCAGGTCGCCGAAGGCCGGCAGCGGCGGCGGCGTTGCACGCGCCGTGGTGACGGTGTACAGGCCGGACGAATCGCCCAGCCAGGAAGTGGCGCCGTCGTCCAACAGCAGATACCACTCGTTCCACATGCCGGCCGAATAGCGCAACTGGATGCGGCCGATGACGGTGAACGCGCGCCCGCCCAGCACTCCGGAGGCGCCGATCTGCAGCGGCGAATAGTCCTCCAGCACCGAGGAGATCTTGCCCAGGTCCTTGACCGCGTCCGCATCCTTCAGCACGCGGGTGTTGCAGTACTCGCACACGGCCATGACCGAGGCGTGCGAGCGGAATTTGACCTCCGCGCCGCAGCTGGGACAGGAAACGATTTGCATGTACGCGGTCTTAGCCTATCAGTTTCTTGAGCAGCTCGGACTTGGCGCTGTCGTAGTCGGCGGCCGAGATCAGGCCTTTGTCCAGCAGGCCTTTGAGTTTTTCCAGGCGCGCTTCGATGCCGTCTTCGGCGGGGGCGGCAGGAGTGGCAGGAGCGGCCGCTGTGGCGGGATGCGAACTGGCCGGCGCCAGCGTGGAACCGACCGCCTGGCCCATGGCCTGGCCCAGCATCACGCCCGCGCCCAGGCCTGCGCCTATGCCGGCGATGCCGCCTTCGTTCTGCGCCGCCAGCGGAATGGCGGTGGCGGTCTGGAACTTGGTGAAGCCGCTCAGCTTGTCGGCGCTCAGGCCGCCCTTCATGCCGGCCGAGATGCGCTCGTCCAGCGCGGCCTGCAGTTCTTCCGGCAGGCTCACGCTGGCCACGTTGAATTCATCCAGGCCGATGCCGTAGCGCGCGAAGGCGTCGGCCAGGTCGCCGCGCACTTCCTGCGCCATCAGCGCCTGGTTGGCGGCCATGTCCAGGAAGGCCACCTTGGCGCCGCCCAGCGAGCTGGCCATGGTGGCCATCAGGATGCCGCGCAGCTGTTCTTCCACGTTGTCGCGCGTGTATTCCTCGCGGGTGCCGCTCAATTCGGTGTAGAACTTGCGCGGGTCGGCCACGCGGTACGAGTACATGCCGAAGGCGCGCACCCGTATCATGTCGAAGTCCTTGTCGCGGATGGTGATCGGCTGCTGCGTGCCCCACTTGCGCCCGGTCTGCACGCGGGTGCTGAAGAAGTACACGTCCGACTTGAACGGCGAGTCGAACAGCTTGTCCCAGTTTTTCAGGTTGGTCAGCAGGGGCAGGGTCTGCGTGGTCAGCGTGTGGGTGCCGGGGCCGAATACGTCGGCGATCTGGCCTTCGTTGACGAACACCGCCACCTGCGATTCGCGCACCACCAGCACGCCGCCGTTCTGGATCTCCATGTCCGTCATGGGGAAGCGCCAGGCCAGCACGCCCTCCGTGTCTTCCGTCCATTGCAGAACGTCGATAAACTGCTTCTTGATAAAGCTGCCGAGGCCCATGATAGTCGTCCTTAAAGTGCGGTGTCAGGAAATGCAGGCGGCGTTGATGGCGCCGATGGACAGCGAGATGGCGCCCAGCAGGCCGCCAAACGCGGTGTTGCCCGATTCAATATGGTCTTGCGCCATGCGCAGCGCGCGCGTGGTGCAGAAGTACGCCAGGATCTGTACCGCCATGGCGCCGAAGGCCCACAGGAAGAACTGCTGGTAGTCCGCCGTGTGCAGCAGGCTGGAGGCGATGGTCATCGAGAAGCCGAGCAGCGCGCCGCCCAGCGACAGCGCCGCCGCATTGTTCCCCTGCCTGATCAGCAGCACCTCGTTGTAGGGCGTGAGGCGGGTGTAGATCATAAAGAACATCACCAGCAGCAAAGCGGCCAAAAACAGGTGGATCACATAGTTTAGGATGGGCGGCACGGCGTTCCTCGGTTAAAGTGGCTATCCTGATAATTGTTCATCATAAGACATTCGCACCCACATGACAAAAAAGATTCTGATCCTGTCCGTCTTCGTGGTGGCATCCTGCGGCCTGGCTTACGAACTGATCGCCGGCGCGCTGTCCAGCTATCTGCTGGGCGACTCCATCCTGCAGTTCTCCACCATCATCGGCTGCTATCTGTTTGCCATGGGCGTGGGCGCCCACCTGTCCAAGTACGTGAAGGACGAGGACGTGCTGGCGCGCTTCGTCGACATCGAACTGGCCGTGGGCCTGATCGGCGGCGTTTCTGCCGCGCTGCTGTTCCTCACCTTTTCGTGGATGACCGCGCCGTTCCGGGGCCTGCTGTACACCACCGTGTTCATGATCGGCTGCATGGTGGGCATGGAAGTGCCGCTGGTGATGCGCGCGCTGAACGAGCGCAATACCGAATTCAGTGAGCTGGTCAGCCGCGTGCTGACCTTCGACTACCTGGGCGCGCTGGCCGTGTCGCTGCTGTTCCCGCTGGTGCTGGCGCCCTATCTGGGGCTGGTGCGCACCGGCTTCCTGTTCGGCATGCTCAATGTGGGCGTGGGCCTGTGGACCATCTACGTGTTCCGCGCGGAGCTGGCCAACGTCACCGGCCGCGTGCTGCGCGCCTCGGTGGTGATGTGCGTGCTGCTGTTCGGCTTCGCCTCGGCGGACCGCATGACGCACTGGGGCGAGCACGGCCTGTTCGGCGACGAAATCGTCTACTCCACCACCACGCCCTACCAGCGCCTGGTCATCACGCGCTGGAAGGACGATCTGCGCCTCTACATCAACGGCAACCTGCAATTCTCCTCGCGCGACGAGTACCGCTACCACGAGGCGCTGGTGCACCCGGTGATGGAGGCGCTGCCGTGGGCCAGGCGCGTACTGGTGCTGGGCGGCGGCGACGGCCTGGCGCTGCGTGAAATCCTGCGCTATCCCAACGTCGAGCAGGCCACCGTGGTGGACCTGGATCCAGCCATGACGGGCGCCTTCACCACCCGCGAAGAGCTGGTGAAACTGAACGGCGGCTCCTTCCGCGACAAGCGCGCCCGCGTCATCAACGCCGACGCGGCGGTGTGGCTGCAGAACTCCACCGAGATGTTCGACGCCGTCATCATCGACTTCCCCGACCCGTCCAGCTTCGCGCTGGGCAAGCTGTACTCGGTGCCCTTCTACGGCCTGGTGAAGAAGCACCTGGCGGCAAAGGGCCTGGTGGTGGTGCAGTCCACCTCGCCGTTCTTCGCGCCCCATGCCTATTGGACCGTGAACTCCACGCTGAACGAAGTGGGCCTGGCAACCCACCCTTACCACGCCTACGTTCCTTCGTTTGGCGAGTGGGGTTTCATCCTGGCATCGCCGCAGCTGGAGTACAAGCCGCCCACCTCCTACAAGCTGCCGATGCGCTACCTGAACGCGGACACCACGCGCGAAATGTTCATCTTCCCGCCGGATATGAAGCCCCTGAAGATGGAACCCAACCGACTCAACACGCAGTCGCTCGTGCATGAATTCGAGCAGGACTGGCGCCAGGTGATACGCTGATGCTGCGCCGTTCCTTCCTGGCCTGGGCCGGCGCCAGCGGGCTGGCCGCCGCAGGCAGCGTGGCGGCCTTCCAGCGCTGGCAGGAGATCACGCCCACGCTGCATTTCCCCGGCCGCGACGAAGGCCACTTCATGCGGGACCGGCACGCCTTGCCGCCGCCGTCCGAGGTGCTGGAAACGGATGTCGCCATTTTCGGTTCCGGCATAGGCGGCTTGTCGGCGGCGTGGAAGCTGAACAGGCTGGGACACAAGGACTTCCTCATGGTGGACGGACCGCAGCCCTACGGCAACGCGGCCGGCGGCCGCTTCGGCGATCTTGAGTATCCCACCGGTGGTCACTACTTGCCGCTGCCCTCGCCGGAGTCCGTCCATGTGCGCGAAATCCTGGCCGACCTGGGCGTGATCCAGCGCGATCCCTTTGGCGAAAAGCCGTATTACGACGAACGCTTCCTGCTGCACGCGCCGGAAGAACGCCTGCTGTACAAGGGTAAATGGCAAGAGGGCTTTATTCCCACCGAAGGCGTGCCGCCGGGAGAGCTGGCGGAGCACAAGCGCTTCTTCGCCGAAGTGGAGCGCCTGCGCCAGACGCGCGGCAGCGACGGGCGCCGGATTTTCGTCTTCCCCACCGTGCAGTCCTCGGAGGATCCCGAGTGGCGCAAGCTGGACGGCATCACGCTCAAGCAGTGGCTGGAGCTGAACGGCTACCAGTCGCCCACCTTGCACTGGTACCTGAACTACTGCTGCCGCGACGACTACGGCGCGCGCTACGACCAGGTGTCCGCATGGGCGGGCCTGCACTACTACTGCAGCCGCTGGGGCCGCGCCGCCAATGCGGAGAACGGCACCTGGCTCACCTGGCCGGGCGGCTTGCAGCCGCTGGCTTCCGGCATGGAGCGCGCCTCCGGCGTAAAGCGCGCGGGCGGCACCGTGGTGTCGCTGAAGCGCACCAGCGCCGGCATCGAGGCGCTGTGCTTCCGCCTCGAAAACGGCAAGCCGCGCAGCTACCTGGTGAAAGCGCGCAAGGCCATCTGCGCCATGCCGCTGTACGTGGCCGAGCGCGTGGTGGACGGCATACGCGACATGGGCTACGAGCCGCAGCGCGACACGCCCGTGTATTCGCCGTGGATGGTGGCCAATTTCCTGCTCAAGCGCTTTCCGGAGGAGCTGCCGCGCGCGCCGCTGGCGTGGGACAACGTGGTGTACCAGGAGCCGGGACTGGGCTTTGTGGTGTCCACGCACCAGGACATCCGCGTTACGCCGCCGGAGAAAACCGTGTTCAGCGCCTACGTGGCGCTGTCCCACCGCACGCCGGTGAGCGCGCGCCGGTGGATGGTGACGGCCACGCCGGCGGAACTGCTGGAGCTGGCCAGCGCCGACCTGAAGACCGCCTACGGCGCGCAGTTCGCATCCTGCGTCGAACGCGTGGACATCACGCTGCGCGGCCACGCCATGGCGGCGCCGCTGCCCGGCTTCCGCAGCAACCCCGGCATGAAAGCGCTGCGCGAACTCGATGGCCCCATCCTCTTTGCCCACGCCGACCTGTCGGGCTTTTCGGTCTTCGAAGAGGCCGCATGGTGGGGCTGCCGCGCCGCGCAGCTGGCGGCGAAATAATCACCTATGTGATTATTGTATAGATCTTGCGTGATTATTCATATTTCCATTCTAGTTGCTGAACTTACACTCGCTGGCAATAACCATAACTAGATTCCCGGAGAGAGTAATGAACAAAGCATACGCACTAGGCGTGTTGCTGGCCGCAGGCATGGCCAACGCCGAAACACTGCTGCGCATCGACGCCAGCGCCCCCGCCAAAACCCCGCTTGAAAACCAGCTGCAAATGGGCGCGTCCGTGTCGCCTTCCGGCGTCAAGCTGGGCGTCAACAGCCAGTACCTGACCCGTGGTGGCAAGCCTTGGCTGCCGGTGATGGGCGAGTTCCACTACACCCGCACCCCCGCCGCCGAATGGGAAACGGAGCTGCGCAAAATGAAGGCGGCCGGCATCGACGTCGTCGCCACCTATGTGATCTGGTCCCACCACGAACAGCGCGACGGCCAGTTCGACTGGAAGGGCCAGCGCGACCTGCGCCGCTTCGTGCAGCTGGCCGCCAAGGCCGGGCTGGAAGTGGTGGTGCGCATGGGACCTTGGGTGCATGCCGAAGTGCGCTACGGCGGCATCCCCGACTGGGTGGTGAACGCCATGCCGACCCGCAGCAACGACCCGCAATACATGAGCCACGCGGAGCGCCTGTACCAGCAGACCGCCGCGCAGATCAAGGGCTTGCTGTGGAAGGACGGCGGCCCGGTGATCGGCGTGCAGCTGGAGAACGAATACAACCTGGACGGCCCGGGCGAAGGCGCCGCGCACATCAGCGCGCTCAAGGCGCTGGCGCGCAAGGCCGGCGTGGACGTGCCGCTGTACACCGTCACCGGCTGGGACCAGACCGTGTATCCGTCCGGCGAAGTAACGCCGGTGTTCGGCGGCTATCCGGACGAACCCTGGGCCAAGAGCACCAAAGAGCTGCCGCCCAAGGAAACCTACGCCTTCCGCTTCGACAGCCGCGTGAGCGGCGACCTGGGCGCGCAGACCTCGCGCAAGGGCAAGGGCACGGCCGACACCGACATGGCAACCACGCCTTTCCTGGGCGCGGAATACGGCGCGGGCCTGCCCTTCATGTACCGGCGCCGCACCGTGGTGTCGCCGGACGATATCGCTTCCATGCTGCCGGTGCAGCTGGGTTCCGGTGTGAACCTGATCGGCTACTACATGTTCCACGGCGGCCGCAATCCCATGGACCTGACCTCGCTGGAGGAAAGCTCGCTGTCCGGCGGCTACAACGACACGCCGATGATCAGCTACGACTTCCAGGCGCCGCTCGGCCCGGACGGCCAGCAGCGTCCCGTGCTGGCCAAGCTGCGTCCCTACCACTTGTTCATGCGCGACTTCGGCGACCGCCTGGCGCCCATGACCGTGCGCAAGCCGGATGTGACGCCGGCCGGTCCGGAAGACCTGGCCACGCCGCGTTTCGCCTTGCGCAGCAAGGGTGACAGCGGTTTCCTCTTTGTCAGCAACCATGTGCGCCAGTACGCCATGCCGGCGCAAAAACAGCTGCGTTTTTCGGTACAGCTGCCCGGTGGCGCCAAGACCTTCCCGCGCCAGCCGGTGGACGTGGCCAACGGCAGCTACTTCATCTGGCCCGTGAACATGGACCTGGACGGCACGCGCCTGTCCTACGCCACCGCGCAGCCGGTGGCGCGCCTGGACAACGGCAAGGCAGGCATCACCTATGTGTTCGCCGCCAGCGCCGGCGTGCCGGTGGAACTGGCTTTTGAAGGCGCAGCAGCGGGCAGCCTGTCCGCGCCCGGCGCGCGCATGGCAAAGGCCGGCAGCGAAGCCGATGGCGATGTGGTCGTCGAGGGCATCACCCCCGGCACCGGCGCGGCCGTCACCATACAGCGCGGGCAAAAGCCGCCGGTCACGCTGCTGGTGCTCACGCCGCAGCAGGCCGAGAGCATGACGGTGGAGCAGTTCGCCGGCCAGCGCCGCCTGGTGCTGAGCGAGCAGCAGACCTGGTTCGACAACGGCGCGCTGCGCATGCGCTCGGACGGCGACGCCGCGTTCCGCTTCGCGGTCTATCCGGCGCTGCCGAAGGCGCCCAAGTCCAGCGTGGCGCTGCGCGCCAGCACGGACGGCGTGTTCCAGGCCTTCGACGCCAAGCTGCCCGAGCGCCGCCTGGAAGCGAAGATCACGCCGGTGCGCGAAGCGAAGAATATCGGCCCGGTGGTGGTGGGCGGCCTGGCGCATGCCGCCGTGCAGCCTATCCCCGAATCCTTCCGCAGCGCCGCCGCCTGGCGTATCGACCTGCCGCAGGGCGAGAAGAACGCGCTGGTGGAACTGGACTTCGTGGGCGACATCGGCCGCCTGTTCAACGGCACCCGCATGCTGGATGACTGGTACTACAGCGGCTACGGCTGGCAGTTCGCCGTGGAGCATGCAGGCAAAGGTTCGCTGGCCTTGTCCGTGCTGCCGCTGCGCGCCGACGCGCCCATCTATCTTCCCAAGGAAGGCCGCCCCGATTTCGGCGGCAAGCAGCAAGTTGCGCAGCTGCGCGGCGTGAAAGTCACGCCGGTCTACACGCTGGCGGTACAACCATAAAAAAACATACAAAACGACGGAGAGACAATATGAAACAGAAAAAGCTCAGCTGGCTGATCGCCAGTCTGTTCACGATGCCGTTCGCCTCTACGGAAGCGATGGCCCAGGCGCAGCAGGCTGCGGAGGCCGTGCAGCAAGTTACCGTGTCCGGCATCCGCAGCTCGGTGCGCAATGCGCTGGCGGTCAAGGAGGCCTCCAACAGCATGGTGGAGGTGATCGCCTCCGAGGACATCGGCAAGCTGCCGGACACCACCATCGCCGAATCGCTGGCGCGCCTGCCCGGCCTGTCGTCCGGCCTGGACCGCGGCAACGCCAGCCAGATCGTGGCGCGCGGCCTCGGCCCGCGCTTTATCGGCGCCACGCTGAACGGCCGCGAGCTGGCCTCGTCCGAACCGGCGCGCGCGGTGCGCTTCGAGCAGTTCCCGTCCGAGTCGCTGAGCGGCGCCACCGTCTATAAAACGCAATCCGCCGAGCTGGTGGAAGGCGGCGTGGCCACCACCATCGACCTGCAGACCGTGCAGCCGCTGAAGTACAACGGCCGCCAGGCCACGCTGCGCGCCGACGCGCTGTACTACCCCATCTCCAAGGACGTGCCGGGCGCAGACAAGACCGCGCCGCGCGTGGGCGGCGTGTATATCGACCAGTTCAACGACCGCACCCTGGGCGTGGCGCTGGCCTTCAGCTACCAGGACCAGCCTTCGGTGCAGAAGAACATCAAGCACTGGGGCTTTAACGAGGACCACTCCGGCGACCTGAATGGCGACGGCAAAGTGGATAAGTCGCCATGGGGCTTCGAGGACGGCGTCAAGCGTGGCAACGACAAGCGTTCCAGCTTGCTGGGCAAGCTGGAATTCAAGGCCAGCCCGGACGCCTTCATCACGGCCGACGCCTATTACTCGCAAGCGAAGATCCGCGAGCCGGGCCTGTCGCACTGGAGCGGCGACGTGGGCAACTGGGACGGCTGGCAGAAGGCCAACTACAGCAATGTGGACATCCGCGACGGCTACGTGGTGGGCGCCAGCGTGAAGGACGTGGGCCTGACCACCAACGACAGCCTGTGGACGCAGGACATGGACACGCTGGCCCTGGGCCTGAACGGCAAGTTCAACGCCGGCGCATGGAAGCTGGAAGGCGACCTGTCGAGCTCCCGCTCCGGCCGCGACAGCCAGTGGCGCGACCTGCGCCAGTTCAGCAAGAACAACGGCACCATCAGCTGGGCCTTCACCGGCAACGAGCGCCAGGACTACTCCTTCGGCCAGGACACCGGCAACCCCGCCAACTTCGGTCCCGCCACGATGTACGTGGACACCGACGGCCACCTGAACGACAAGCTCACCGCGCTGCACCTGAACGCTTCGCGCGACCTGGACGCCGGTCCGCTGAAGCGCATCAAGATGGGCGCGCGCGCCACCGACCGCGAAAAGAGCTACGGCCAGACCACCTGGACCCTGTCGCCGACCGGCACCATCGCCGATTCCGACTACGAGCGCGTGGCCGTGAAAGGCTTTGCACCCTATATCGCGCTGAAGGACTTCATGGGCACCACCACCAAGGTGTTCGGCGCCAGCGCCTTCGACCCGGCCGGCCGCGTGAAAACGCAGAACGACCTGCTGTCCGGCTGGAAGGTCACCGAGCGCAGCACCTCGCTGTACGGCCAGGGCGAGCTGGAAGGCGAGAACTATCGCGGCAACGTAGGCCTGCGCGTGGTGCGCACGCGCCAGACCGGCGAAGGCATGCAGTCGCTGAACGGCGCCGCCCCCACCGCCGTCAGCGAAAGCGGCAGCTACACCGAGTTCCTGCCCAGCCTGAATTTGATTTTCAATCTGGACGAGAAGCAGGAGCGCCAGCTGCGTTTCAGCCTGGCCCGCGCCATGTCGCGCGCGCCGCTGGATGAAATGCGCGGTTCGCGCAACCTGAACGTGGACTCCAACCCCGCGCAGCCGCTCACCGGCAGCGCCGGCAACCCCGGCCTGAAGCCGATGATGGCCAACCAGGCCGACCTGGCCTACCAGTGGTACTTCGAGAAGGGTTCGCTGCTGTCCGCAGGCCTGTTCTACAAGCAGATCAGCCGCTACATCGGCATCACCGGCGACACCACCACCATCAACGGCCGCAGCGCAGTCATCACGCGTTCGGTGAACGGCGAGGGCGGCAATGTGCGCGGGCTGGAGCTGATCTACCAGCAGTCCTTCGCCAACGGCTTCGGCATCTCCAGCAACTACTCCTACACCGCCAGCGACATCAAGGAGAACTTCCCGGCCGGCCATCCCTTCCCGATCGAAGGCCTGATGCGGCATAACGGCGGCGCCACCGTGTGGTACGAACGCGACGGCTACGAGGCGCGCCTGTCGGCCAACTACCACAGTGCCTTCGTGCGCAACCCCACCTGGAGCGCGGGCCAGCTGATCGAGAACGAGGCGGAGACCTTTGTGTCGCTGAACCTGGCCAAGCAGCTTACGCCGCATCTGCAGCTGCGTTTTGGCATTGAGAACCTGACGGACCAGAAAGTGATCTATACCAGCGCCAATAATCCGTACCAGCAGGAGGTGACGGACTTCGGGCGGCGCTACAACCTGGGCTTGACCTACAAGTTCTGATGCGCGGTGGCGGGTTGCGGCGCTGCGCTGTAACCCGCCGATATGCCAAATCCGCATAGGTTTGCGCAAACATTGCATATTTCCGAGTTAGGTAGGCGCGCTAGACTGCCATCACACCATCACTTTTGACCGCCATGAAAATTACCAAGCTGACTACGTACCGTGTGCCACCGCGCTGGATGCTGCTCAAAATCGAAACCGACGAGGGCATCGTCGGCTGGGGCGAACCTGTCATCGAGGGCAAGGCCCGCACTGTGGAAACGGCGGTACAGGAGTTCGAGCCCTACCTGATCGGCCAGGACCCGCGCCGCATCAACGACCTGTGGCAAGTCATGTACCGTGGCGGCTTCTACCGCGGCGGCGCCATCCTGATGAGCGCCATGGCCGGCATCGACCAGGCGCTGTGGGACATCAAGGGCAAGGCCCTGGGCGTGCCGGTGTACGAACTGCTGGGCGGCCTGGTGCGCGACCGCATGAAAACCTATAGCTGGGTAGGCGGCGACCGCCCGGCGGACGTGATCGAGGGCATCCGCACGCTGCGCGAAGCGGGCTTCGACACCTTCAAAATGAACGGCACCGAGGAATTCGGCATCATCGACAGCGCCGCCGCCGTCGACGCGGCAGTGGGCCGCATCGCCGAGATCCGCAGCGCCTTCGGCAACGAGATCGAATTCGGCATCGACTTCCACGGCCGCGTGGCCGCGCCCATGGCCAAAGTGCTGCTGCGCGCGCTGGAACCTTACCGCCCGCTGTTCGTGGAGGAGCCGGTGCTGGCCGAGCAGGCCGAGTACTATCCGCGCTTGGCCGAATCGACCTCGATCCCGCTGGCGGCCGGCGAGCGCATGTACTCGCGTTTCGAATTCAAGAATGTCTTCCATGCCGGCGGCCTGTCCATCGTGCAGCCGGACCTGTCGCACGCGGGCGGCATCACCGAATGCGTGAAGATCGCCGCCATGGCCGAGGCGTATGACATCGCGCTGGCGCCGCACTGCCCGCTGGGTCCCGTCGCGCTGGCGGCCTGCCTGCAGGTGGACTTCGTGTCGCACAACGCCGTGCTGCAGGAGCAGAGCATGGGCATCCATTACAACAAGGGCGCCGAAGTACTGGACTACGTCACCAATAAAGAGGACTTCCACCTCGAAAACGGCTACATCAAGCCGCTGCCGAAACCGGGCCTGGGCGTGGAAATCGACGAGAAGCGCGTGATCGAGGCCAGCAAGAACGCGCCCGACTGGCGCAATCCCCTGTGGCGCCACTTCGACGGCAGCGTGGCGGAATGGTAAGCCACGCGTCCAGCCCTGCCGGCGCCCTGGCTGCGGCGCGGCTGATCGGCATCGACTGGGGCAGCAGCGGCCTGCGCGCCTTCCTGATCGGCGCCGACGGGCTGGCGCTGGTGGAACGGGCCACCGCGCAGGGCGCGGCGACGCTGTCCGGCGCGGACGCCTACGCGGCGGTGCTGGACGAAGCGGCGGGCGACTGGATGCGCGCCCGTCCCGAACTGCCGGTGCTGGCCTGCGGCATGGTGGGCAGCCAGTACGGCTGGGTGGACGTGCCTTACGCCACCTGCCCGGCGGACGCGCGCGCGCTGGCCGCCGGCATGCGCCGCACGCCGGACGGCGCGGCCCTCATCATTCCCGGCCTGCTGAAGGATGGCGGCGGCCTGCCGCCGGACCTTATGCGCGGCGAGGAAACGCAAATCGTCGGCGCCCTGCAGCTGCGGCCCGAACTGCGCGAACAGGCCTGCATCGTCCTCCCAGGCACCCACTCGAAATGGGCCCAGGTGCGCGGTGGACGCGTGGAGCGCTTTGCCACCCACATGACGGGCGAACTGTACGCCGTGCTGCGCCAGCATTCCGTGCTGGGCCGTTTGATGCAGGACAGCGGCGGCTTCGACGAAGCGGCGTTCTGCGAAGGCGTGGAAATGGCGCGCGACGCCGGCCACCTCGGCATGAGCCACCAGATCTTTTCTGCCCGCAGCCTGGGCGTCACCGGCCGCATGCCGGCGCCGGCGCTGGGCGACTATCTTTCCGGCCTGCTGATCGGCCATGAACTGCGCGCCGGCCTGGAATGGCGCGCCGATGCGAAACTGGACCACGCGCCGCTGGCGCTGGTCGGCAGCCCGGCGCTGTGCGTGCGCTACCAGCTGGCGCTCAGGCGTTACAGTGGCGTGCAAGCCCTGGTATTGGACAACACCGCGCCAGCGGGACTACTCAGCCTGGCGCAAGCCGCAGGCGTGGTCCCGGCCTGAGCCGCGAAGGAGAATTCAGCATGAACCCATCTATTTTCGACAGCGCTTTCGAAGCGCTCCCCCTGGTTGCCATCCTGCGCGGCCTGCGCCCGGAGGAAGCCGAAGGCGTGGGCGCCGCCCTCTATGACGCGGGCTTCCGCATGATAGAAGTGCCGCTCAATTCGCCGCAGCCGCTCGAGTCCATCGCGCGCCTGTCGCGCAGCCTGCCTGCCGACGCCCTGCTGGGCGCGGGCACGGTGCTGGGCGTGGAAGCGGTGCACGACGTGAAAAAGGCCGGCGGCCAGCTGATCGTGATGCCGCACGCGGACACGGAAGTCATCCGCGCCGCCAAGGCGGCCGGCATGTTCTGCGTGCCCGGCGCCGCCACCCCGACCGAAGCCTTCGCCGCCCTGCATGCTGGCGCGGACGCGGTCAAGCTGTTCCCGGCCGAACTGGTCACGCCGACGCTGGTGCGCGCCATGCGCGCCGTGCTGCCGCCCGCGCTGCGCTTGCTGCCGGTGGGCGGCATTACGCCGGAAGGCATGGCGGTCTACCGCGCGGCCGGCGTGGCGGGCTTCGGCCTGGGCGGCGCGCTGTACCAGCCCGGCCTGAGCGCGGGCGAAGTCGGCGAACGCGCCCGCGCCTTTGTGCGCGCATGGCGTGGCTGATGGACCGCGCCGCGCGCCAGGACACGGCCCCCGCGGCGGCGCAGGCGCTTGCGCCGGACGCCGGCGTGGACAGCCTGCGCTGGCACGCGGACCGCTGGTGGTGGACCGATCCCGATAGCGCCGCGCTGTACCTGTGGGCGCCCGGCAGCGCGCCGCTGCGCAGCCGCCTGCCGGACTCGGTAAGCGCTTTCGCATTCTGCCGCTCCGGCCGGGTGCTGCTGGCGCAGGCCAAGTGGCTGTGCTTCGCCGACCTGGCCGCAGCCCCGCTGCAAGGCCTGGGACGGCGTCCGCCGCAGCCCGCCATGGCGGTGGACCCGGCCGAGCCGCGCACCGCCATCAGCGACGGCAGCACCGACCGCGCCGGCAATTTCGTGTTCGGCACGGGCACCGCCGCCGGGACGCAGGGCACGGCGCAGGCCATAGGCAGTTTTTACCAGTATTCAGCGCACCACGGCTTGCGCAGGCTGGCGCTGCCCACGGTCGCCGCCGCCAACAGCATTTGTTTTAGTCCGGACGGCCGCGTCATGTACTTCAGCGACGCCGCCACCCGCCGCATCCAGCAGTGCGATTATGATGCGGAGGCGGCGCGCGTGGCCAATGTGCGCCTGTTCGCCGACGCGCAGGACGCCCGCCCGCGCGGCGCCGCCGTCGATAGCGCCGGGTGCGTATGGAGCGCCCAGGCGCTGGACGCGGACGGCCATTGCCGCGTGGTGCGCTACGCGCCGGACGGGGCCGCGCTGCGCAGCGAGCTTGTCGCGGCGGTGCATCCCACCCGGCCCGCGTTCGGCGGTCCCGGCTTGCAGCAGCTGGTGGTGGGCAGCGCGGCCGGCCTGCATGTGATGGATGGCGCGGGCGCCAGCGGCATGCCCTGCACGCTGTTTAACGATGTAAAAGAATAAGCCCCAAGAATAACTCACTGGAGACAAGCATGAAGATCAAGCTACTTGCAGCAGCGCTGACCGCCACCCTGGCCGCAGCCGCGTTCACCACCCACACCGCGCAGGCGGCGGACCCGGTCAAGATCGGCTTCCTGGTCAAGCAGGCCGAGGAACCGTGGTTCCAGGACGAGTGGCGCTTTGCCGAGCAGGCCGCCAAGGAGAAGGGCTTCACGCTGGTGAAAATCGGCGTGCCCAACGGCGAAAAAATGATGGCCGCGATCGACAACCTGGCCGCGCAAAAAGCGCAGGGCTTCGTCATCTGCGCGCCGGACGTGAAACTGGGCGCGGCTGTCGAGCGCCAGGCCAAGCGCCAGAACCTGAAAGTGATGTCGGTCGACGACCGCCTGGTGGACGGCGCGGGCAAGCCTATCGCCAGCATCCCGCACATGGGCATTTCGGGCTACGAGATCGGCCGCCAGGTCGGCCTGGGCCTGGCCGAGGAAATGAAAGCGCGCGGCTGGAAGCCGGAAGAAGTGGGCGCGCTGCGCATCGCCTACGACCAGCTGCCAACCGCCAAGGAGCGCACCCAGGGCGCGGTGGACGCGCTGAAGGAATCCGGCTTCCCGCTGGCGAACATCGTCGATGCGCCGCAAAGCCGCACCGACACCGAAAGCGCCTTCAACGCCGCCAATATCGCGCTCACCAAGCAGGCCCGCTTCAAGCGCTGGGTGGCCTTCGGCCTGAACGACGAAGCGGTGCTGGGCGCGGTGCGCGCCGCCGAGGGACGCGGCCTGCGCGCCGACTCGGTGATCGGCATCGGCATCGGCGGCAGCAAGACCGCGCTGAACGAATTCGCCAAGCCGGCCGCCACCGGCTTCTACGGCACCGTGCAGATCAGCCCCAAGCGCCACGGCTATGAATCCTCGCTGATGATGCACCAGTGGATCACCGCCAACCAGCCGCCTGCGGCAGTCACGCTGACCAAGGGCACGCTGATGACGCGCAAAAACCAGGCCGAACTGGTGAAAGCCGGAGGCTAAAAGTGTCCGCGTACCTGCAATTTGAAGACGTCAGCAAAGTCTTCCCCGGCGTGAAAGCGCTGAACGGCGTGAGCTTCGAAGCGCACGCCGGCACCGTGCACGGCCTGCTGGGCGAGAACGGCGCCGGCAAGTCCACGCTGCTGAAAATCCTCGGCGGCCAGTACAAGCCGGACGGCGGCCGCCTGGTGGTGGCGGGCAAGGAGCGCCACTTCACCTCGGCGGCCGATGCGATCGCCGCCGGCGTGGCGGTGATCCACCAGGAGCTGCAATACGTGCCGGAGCTGACCGTGGCCGAGAACGTGCTGCTGGGCCGCCTGCCCACGCGCTTTGGCCTGGTGGACCACAAGGCGGCGCAGCAGCTGGTGACGCGCCGCCTGGCCGAACTGGGCGTGGACCTCGACCCCGCCGCGCGCCTGGCGGACCTGTCCATCGCGCAGCGCCAGATGGTGGAGATCTGCAAGGCGCTGATGCAGGACGCGCAAGTGATCGCCTTCGACGAACCCACCAGCAGCCTGTCGCACCGCGAAAGCGAAGTGCTGTTCCGCCTGGTGCGCGAACTGCGCGCCGACGGCCGCACCATCATCTACATCTCGCACCGCCTGGAAGAGCTGTACGCGCTGTGCGACACCTGCACCATCTTCCGCGACGGCCGCAAGATCGTCACCCATCCGGTGATGGCGGAGGTGCCGCGCGAGCGCCTGATCGCCGACATGGTCGGCCGCGAAGTGAACGACATCTACGACTACCGCACCCGTCCCGCGCACGGCGAACGCCTGTCGGTGCGCGGCCTGGACGGCGCGGCGCTGGACGGCCCGGCCAGCTTCAGCGTGCGCGGCGGCGAAGTGCTGGGCTTCTTCGGCCTGGTGGGCGCCGGCCGCAGCGAATTGATGCGCCTCCTGTACGGCGCCGACCGCCGCAGCGCCGGCCAGGTGCTGCTGGACGGGAAAGCCGTCTCCGCCAGCGGCCCGTCCGCTGCCATCGCGGCCGGCATCGTGCTGTGCCCGGAGGACCGCAAGGAGCAGGGCATCCTGGCGCGCGCCTCGGTGGCCGAGAACATCAACATCAGCTGCCGCCGCAACAGCCTGTTGGGCGGCCTGTTCCTGCGCCACAAGGAGGAAGCCGCGCGCGCCGATGACTTCATCCGCCGCCTGCGCATCAAAACTCCCCACCGCGAGCAGGAAATCCGCCTGCTCTCCGGCGGCAACCAGCAGAAGGTCATCCTGGCGCGCTGGCTGGCCGAACCGGACCTGAAAGTGCTGATCCTCGACGAGCCCACGCGCGGCATCGACGTCGGCGCGCGCAACGAGATCTACCGCATCATCCATGAAGTGGCCGAGCGTGGCTGCTGCGTCATCGTCATCTCTAGCGACCTGCCGGAAGTGCTGGGCGTGGCCGACCGCGTGCTGGTCATGCGCGAAGGCCGCATCAGCGGCGAACTGTCGCGCGCGGACGCCAGCGAAACCGCCGTGCTGCGCCTGGCGCTGCCGGACGCAGTCCAAACCATGACCCCGGCCGCGAGCGCGGCCGGCCATACCCCATCCCGGAGTTTGCAATGAACAGCCTGAGTTCCAATCCCTCCGCCGCGCCGGAAGCGCCGGCGTCCGCCCCCGCCGCCACGGTCCAGCGCAAGCACGCCTGGCTGGCCGACTACAGCATGCCGCTGCTGTACATCGCCCTGTTCACCGTGCTGGCCCTGACGGTGGAGAACTTCTTCTCGGCCGGTAACGTGGTCGGCCTGATGCTGTCGGTGGCGCAGATCGGCATGGTGGCCTGCACCATGATGCTGTGCCTGGCCTCGCGCGACTTCGACCTGTCGGTGGGCTCCACCATCGCCTTCTCCGGCGTGCTGGGCGCCATGCTGCTGGAACGCACCGGCAGCGTGACGGTGGCGGTGATAGGCGGCCTGGCTGCCGGCGCGCTGATCGGCGCCGGCAACGGCGTGCTGATCGCCTACCTGCGCATCAACGCGCTGATCGCCACGCTGGCCACCATGCTGATGGTGCGCGGCCTGGCCTTCATCGCCTCGCAGGGCCAGGCGGTGGGCATCGCCAACGACGCCTTCATCAGCTTCGGCGACGCGCGCGTGTTCGGCCTGCCGCTGCCGGTCATCGTGGTGGCGGTGTGCTTCCTGGTGTTCGGCGTGCTGCTGAACCACACGGTCTTCGGCCGCAACACGCTGGCCGTGGGCGGCAATCCGGAGGCCGCGCGCCTGGCCGGTGTGAAGGTGGAGAAGCTGCGCGTGTGGATCTTCCTGCTGCAAGGCCTGGTCACCGCCATGGCGGGCCTGATCCTGGCTTCGCGCATCACCAGCGGCCAGCCGAATGCGGCGCAGGGCTTTGAGCTGGACGTGATTTCGGCCTGCGTGCTGGGCGGCGTGTCGCTGCAGGGCGGCAAGGCCCGCATCATCGGCGTGCTGGTGGGCGTGCTGATCATGGGCACCGTGGAAAACGTGATGAATTTGATGAACGTGGATGCGTTCTACCAGTACCTGGTGCGCGGCCTGATCCTGCTGGCCGCCGTGCTGCTGGACCAGCTCAAAACGCGCGGCGCCGGCGGCCACCGCGACTAAGGCGGCGCCATGGCCGGACGTATCCAGGACAAAGTCGCCATCGTCACCGGCTCCACGCTGGGCATAGGCGCGGCGGTGGCGCGCCTGTTCGCGCAGGAGGGCGCCTACGTGGTGCTCAACAGCCACCGCGACGACGATGCCGCCGCCGCCATGCGCGCCGAACTCGATCCCGCCCGCACGCTGTTCGTGCAGGGCGATATCGCCGACAAGGCCGCCATGCAGGCGCTGGCGGAACAGGCGGTGGCCCGCTTCGGCCGCATCGATATCGTGGTCAACAACGCGGGCGTGAACATGTTCGCCGATCCGCTGGAATTGACGGACGAGCAATGGCAGCGCTGCTTCGCCGTCGACCTGGACGGCGCCTGGAACGTCACGCGCGCGGCGCTGCCGCACATGCTGGCGCAGGGCGCGGGCAGCGTGGTCAATATCGCCTCGGTGCACGGCCACAAAATCATCCCCGGCACCTTCCCCTACCCGGTGGCCAAGCACGCGCTGATCGGCCTGACCCGCTCTCTGGGCATCGAATACGCGGCGCGCGGCATCCGCGTGAACTCGATTTCGCCCGGCCTGATCATGACCGAAAACGTGGAAGCCTGGCTCGCGTCCAACCCCGATCCGGAGGCCGAACGCGCCCGGCAGGCCGCCTTGCTGCCGCCGCGCCGCATCGGCGAGCCGCGCGAAGTGGCCTACACGGCGCTGTTCCTGGCCAGCGACGAAGCCCGATTTATCAACGCAACGGACATCCTGATTGACGGTGGCAGGTCGCAGCTCTATCATGAGTAACGACTTTTTAGCCGCATAGGCCTGCATGCCCGACCCACGTTCCGATCGATTTGTCCGTTCACACCTGAAGACGCGCCACCTGGTTCTGCTGGTAGAACTGGGCCGGCACGGCTCCATCCTGCACGCCGCACAAGCCGCCAACCTGACCCAGCCCGCCGCTTCCAAGCTGCTGGGCGAGCTGGAACACGCCCTGAACGTGCAGCTGTTCGAGCGCCTGCCGCGCGGCGTGGTGCCAACCTGGTACGGCGAGGTGATGATACGGCGCGCCAGCGCGGCGCTGGCGGAAATGGACGCGGCCCACCAGGAAGTGATGGAACTGCTGTCCGGCCTGAGCGGCCGGGTGTCGCTGGGCACGGTGCTTACGCCGTCTGCCGGTCTGGTGACGGACGCCGTGAAACTGATCAAGCGCCGCAACGCGCGCCTGCAGGTGGCCATTACCGTGGACACCAGCAAGGTGCTGGCCGAGCGCCTGCGCGCGGGCGAGCTGGATCTGGTGATCGGCCGCATTCTCGATACCGCGCTGACCGCCGAACTGAATTTCGAACCGCTGACCGACGAGCCGCACAGCGTGATCGCCGGCGCCGGCCACCCGCTGGCCGGGCGCACGGACCTGCAACTGGCCGATTTGTCGCGCGAAGGCTGGGTATTGCCGCCGGCCGGCAGCATCCTGCGCGACCGCCTGACCGCGCTGTTCCTGTCGCAAGGCCTGGAGCCGCCGTCGGAAACCGTGGAGACGCTGGCGCTGCCGGTGGTGACCAATCTGCTGAGCGGCAGCCGCATGGTGGCGGCGCTGCCGGAGGAGCTGGTGCGGCCCTACCTGGACGCGGGCCTGCTGGTGGTGCTGCCCTATGACCTGGGCCTGCGCATGGATTTGTACGGCATCGTCACGCGCCGCCAGCACCAGCTGTCGCCCGGCGCGGAGGCCATGCTGTCCACCTTGCGCGAAGTGGCCGCCATGCGCTACCCGGCGCGTACCTGAAAGCCCGCATGAAATCCTCCAACAAAAAAGCCCTCGAGCTGTTCCGCCTTCCCGCCGACTTCAAGCTGCGCGACGCGGACGCGTCCCGCCAGCCCCTGGGCGACGGCGACAAGGGGGACGACAAGGAAACCACGGCGGCGCTGCTCGAGCGCGTGGCCGCGCTGCAGCCCATGCTGTACGCCCAGCGCAAGCACAAGGTGCTGCTGGTGCTGCAGGGGATGGATGCGTCGGGCAAGGACGGCGCGGTGCGCAGCCTGTTCGGCGCCATCAACCCGGTGGGATTGCGGGCGGTGTCGTTCAAGGCGCCCACCGAACTTGAACTGGCCCACGATTACCTGTGGCGCGTGCACCGCGAAGTGCCCGCCAAAGGGGAGCTGACGGTGTTCAACCGCAGCCATTACGAGGACGTGCTCATTACCCGCGTGCTGGGCATGGTGGACGACAAGGAATGCAAGCGCCGCTACGCCCACATCCGCGACTTCGAGCGCATGCTGGCGGAAACCGGGACCACCATCATCAAGGTCTTCCTGCACGTCTCGAAAGATGAGCAGCGCAGCCGTTTGCAGGCGCGCCTGGATGATCCGGCCAAGCAGTGGAAGCTGGACCCGGCGGACTTCGAGCTGCGCAAGAAATGGTCCGCTTTCCGGCGCGCCTACGAGGACGCCCTGCGGGAAACCGACGCCAGCCACGCTCCCTGGTACGTGGTGCCGGCCGACTCCAAGCCGCACCGCGACCTGGCCATCGCCTCCATACTGCTGGAGACTTTGGAGGGCCTGAAACTGAAATGGCCCAAGCCCGATCCGGCCCTGCTGGCGATCAAGATCAAGTAAATTCAGGCGCCCTGCAAGCGCGCCGCCTCTGTGGCATAGTAAGCGACGGTAATCACTATGCACGGAGCCACCTATGCAATTGAAAGATCCCACCCTGCTGCGCCAGCAAGCCTATATCAACGGCGTCTGGACCGATGCCGACAACGGCAAGACCCACGCCGTGCACAACCCGGCCACGGGCGAACTGGTCGGCACCATGCCCGACTGCGGCGCCGCTGAAACGCGCCGCGCCATCGAGGCCGCCAACGCCGCCTGGCCGGCCTGGCGCAAGAAGACCGCCAAGGAGCGCGCCGCCGTGCTGCGCAAATGGGCCGACCTGATCGTGGAGAACACGGACGACCTGGCGCTGCTGATGACCACCGAGCAGGGCAAGCCGCTGGCCGAAGCCAAGGGCGAAGTGGTGTTCGGCGCGTCCTTCATCGAGTGGTTTGCGGAGGAGGGCAAGCGCGTCGCGGGCGACACGCTGGCTTCGCCCTGGCCGGACCGCCGCCTGATCGTGACCAAGGAGCCGATCGGCGTGTGCGCCGCGATCACGCCCTGGAATTTCCCGACTGCCATGATTACCCGCAAGGCCGGCCCGGCGCTGGCGGCGGGCTGCCCCATGGTGCTGAAACCGGCCGAGGCCACGCCGTTCTCGGCGCTGGCGCTGGCCGTGCTGGCCGAGCGCGCCGGCGTGCCGCCGGGCGTGTTCAGCGTGGTCACCGGCTCGCCCAAGGCCATCGGCGGCGAAATGACCAGCAATCCCATCGTGCGCAAGCTCACCTTCACCGGCTCCACCGGCGTGGGCCGCCTGCTGATGGAGCAGTGCGCGCCCACCATCAAGAAGCTGTCGCTGGAACTGGGCGGCAACGCGCCCTTCATCGTGTTCGACGACGCCGACCTGGACGCGGCGGTGGAGGGCGCCATCGCCTCCAAGTACCGCAACGCGGGCCAGACCTGCGTGTGCGCCAACCGCATCTATGTGCAGGACGGCGTGTACGAGGCCTTCGCGCAGAAGTTCGTGGCGGCGGTGTCCAAGCTGAAAGTGGGCGACGGCACCGAGCCGGGCGTGACGCAGGGGCCGCTGATCGACGCCAAGGCGGTGCAGAAGGTGGAGGAGCACGTGGCCGACGCGCTGGCCAAGGGCGGCCGTCTGCTGCTGGGCGGCAAGCGCCACGCGCTGGGCCACAGTTTCTTCGAGCCCACCGTGATCGCCGACGTGACGCCGGCCATGCGCGTGTCGGACGAGGAAACCTTCGGCCCGCTGGCGCCGCTGTTCCGCTTCCATACCGACGAGGAAGCCGTGGCCCTGGCCAACAACACCGAGTTCGGCCTGGCCAGCTACTTCTATTCGCGCGACATCGGCCGCATCTGGCGGGTGTCCGAAGGGCTGGAATCCGGCATGGTGGGCGTGAACACCGGGCTGATTTCCAACGAAATCGCGCCCTTCGGCGGCGTCAAGCAGTCCGGCCTGGGCCGCGAAGGGTCGATTTACGGCATGGAAGACTATCTGGTCATCAAGTACATCTGCCTGGGCGGGATTTAATCGCTCTTGGCCGGCGGCTGCAGCAGGTGCAGCAGCTGCTGGCTCAGCTGTTCATAGCGCGCGCCGTCCTGCTTGCGCAAGGTGCGCAGGTAGTCCGCGATCCTTTCCCCGCTGATGTCGCCCGCCGCCAGGTAATGCCGCTCCAGCTTCATGCGCTGGATGTCGGCGTTGGCCAGGCGCAATTTGCCCAGCGGACTGTTTTCGTCCGCCGGCACCTCTTTCATCGCCTCCAGCAGCACTTCCGTGATCCAGCCCAGCTGGCTGCCGTAGGAGGCGCGCTTGAAGGCCGCCTGCTCGATCGCGCCGTCGCCGGCCGCGCGCGGGATGGCGTTGAAAAACCGGTCCAGCTCGATATCCTGCCTGACGCTGCCGCTCCACGGCAGGAAAAACTGCGGCGACCAATTCCAGAACAGGGGAAACATGGCGACCTCCTAGGGACAAGTAACTACATGGAAATAGCTGAGGGCATCGGCAACAGCAGCAGGGCGACGGCGATCAGCGCCAACAGGATGACGGTGTGCAGCAGGCGGTGGGAACGGGGATGGCGGCGCATGGGGAGACTCGGCTTGGGACAGGTAAGCTGCCATTTTGCTGGCGCGGCGGGGGCCGGAGTTTAATCTGCATCAATAGTGCGGCGGTTAGGTGTTTGGCATAGAATGGTTTTTTTAATCTGATTGCCCCTACCGCCATGTCCAAGAAAATCGCCGCTCTCGCCATCGTGTCCTCGCTGGGTCTGCTGGGCAACGCCCCTGTCTACGCGCAATCGGCTGCTCCGGCCGCCGCACCGGCCGCCGCCAGCTGCCCGGCCATCCTGAAGCAGTCGTTCAACCGCCTGCAGGACGAGGCGCCGCAGGACCTGTGCCAGTACGCGGGCAAGGTTATCCTGGTGGTGAACACCGCCAGCTATTGCGGCTACACCAAGCAGTACGAGGGGCTGGAGGCGCTGTACGGCAAGTACAGCGGCAAGGGCTTGGTGGTGCTGGGCTTCCCGTCGAACGACTTCGGCAAGCAGGAGCCGGGTTCGGCCAAGGAAATCGCCGACCTGTGCTACAACACCTACGGCGTGAAATTCCCCATGTTCGCCAAGACCGTGGTGTCCGGCACGGCGGCCAATCCCTTCTATGCCAGCCTGATCAAGGCCACCGGCAAGACTCCGGCCTGGAACTTCCATAAATACCTGATCGACCGCAACGGCAAGGTGGTGGAGAGCTTCCCGAGCAAGGTCACTCCGGAAGACAAGCAGCTGGTGGGCGCGGTGGAAAAAGCGCTGGGCGGCTAAGCGCGCCGCGCCATGGCCACCAAGCTCGCTCTCAAGCCTGCCTTGGCGCCGACCGCGTCCCGCGTGGCTGACCTGATCGGCGCCACGCGTTTGGCCGCCGGCGCCGTGGGCGGCGTGGCCGATCTGGCGCAGGCTGTCCACTTGGCCGTACTGGGCCACGTTCCTGCGCCTGTGGGGCGGCCGCTGGCGCTGGCCACCTCAATGGTCTACCGCAGCGTGCGCGGCGTGGCGGGACTGGCGGGCGGCGGGCTGGAGCACAGTCTGGCGCGCCTGCAGCCCCTGCTGGGCGAGCGCAGCGGCTGGGCGGGCCGCGAGGCCGTCCTCGCCGCGCTGAACGGCGTGCTGGGCGACCGGCTCGCGCAGGACGGCAATCCCCTGGCCATACCGATGCAGTTCCGGCGCAATGGCCAGCCGCTGGCGTTTCCCCCGCCATCGGCGGCCCCGGGCGGCCGCATCCTCGTGCTGGCGCACGGCCTCTGCATGAACGACCTGCAATGGCGGCGCAACGGCCATGACCACGGCGCCATGCTGGAACGCGAGCGCGGCTACACGCCGGTCTATCTGCACTACAACACTGGCCGCCACATCTCTGAAAACGGCGACGATTTCGCCCACAAGCTGGAAGCGCTGCTGGCCGGCTGGCCGGTGCCGGTGGAGGAACTGGTGATTGTCGGCCACAGCATGGGCGGCCTGGTGGCGCGCAGCGCCTGCCACTACGGCGCGCAGGCCGGACACCGCTGGCTGGCCCATCTGAGCAAACTGGTGTTCCTCGGTTCGCCGCACCAGGGCGCGCCGCTGGAGCGCGGCGGCAACTGGGTCCACCTGCTGACCGATTTCACGCCCTACACGGCGCCCTTCACCCGCCTGGTCAAGCTGCGCAGCGCCGGCATCACCGACTTGCGGCACGGCAGCCTGCTGGACAGCGACTGGGTGGGCCGCGACCGCTTCGCCCATGGTGCGCTGCCCGCGCCGGTGCCGCTGCCGGAAGGCGTGGCCTGCTACGCGGTGGCCGGCACCATAGGCAAGGATGCAAGCCAGCTGAGCGGCCGGATGGCGGGCGACGGCCTGGTGCCCTTGGCCAGCGCCCTCGGCTGGAACGAAGACCTTTGCCGCTGCCTCGATTTCGCCCCTGGCCGCCAAGCCACCGTCTACCGCAGCAACCATATGGACCTGCTCGACTCCCCGCAAGTCCGGGAGCAGCTGCTGGCTTGGCTATAGTTACTTGCTCGAATTATTGGGGAAGTAGAATGAAATCACCAGCGTGACCAGCGGCAGCGCGCCGATCTTGACGAGTTCGAAGATGGCCGAGAGTGCACGGTTTTCTGGTGCGCAAGCATATGCTGCAATGATTCCCCCGCAGAGTAAGCCCATGCCGAGCAGGACTTGTTTGGCAAAGCGCAAACGCTCACCAGCGCTAAGCGTGACGTCCTGCTGCATCAAGATTTCCGTGAGATCCGGGGCATCACGTGCCCGGCGCTCCGGTTGACGGGTTGTCATAGTCCGTTGATTGGGCAGATCGCTTCCAGTTGGTCGTCTTCGTTTCGGCGGACTATCCCTACGCTAGATCCGTCGTTGCGCTGTCGTTCTTCGTCGGCAACAATGAGCAGCGCAAAGGCCCGGCGAACCGCTTCGATTTTCGGTATGCCGCTACGTTTGGCGATAGCGTCCAGTTTGCTGTCCAGGCTGCGGGACAATTCAAGATTCAAAGTTGGCATGGCGGCACCTCGCAATATCATCCTTTCATCCTAGTGCAAGCGATCGTTGTAATCCAGTGAGCGCAACATGTCCGGCATCAACGGTTGATTTAACTCAAACAGTGCTCACGCGACTGTGGCCAAGTCTGATCGCGCAAGGCTGAAGCCTTCGTCTAGCCAGCCGGTGATGCCGCCGGCCATCAGCTTGACGGGCAAGCCCAGCCCGGCCAGGCGGACGGCGGCGCGGGCGGCGCCGTTGCAGTGCGGCCCGGCGCAATAGACCACGAACAGCGTCCCCTCCGGATAGGCCGCCATCTTGGAGCCGATGATTTTACGGTGCGCCAGATCCACCGCGCCCGGCACATGGCCGGCCGCGTACTTCTCCGTGCCGCGCACGTCGAGCAGCACGAAATCCTGCTGGCCGCTGCTGAGCGCGTCATGCACGTCCCAGCAGTCTGTTTCAAACGAGAATTCGGCCTCGAAATGCGCCAGCGCGAGCGGGCTGGGGGCGGCGGCGGTTGCGGTCACGTGCGACATGGTCAACTCCTGTTGTTGGTTGCGGTATGGCCATTATCAAATTCCCGGTCATCCGGCGGCAGTGGCGCATATGCCAATATGCGGTAAGATTACGCCATGAAAAAGCACCTTGTCGTCGCCCTGGCCTACGACCGGCTCTGCACCTTCGAGTTCGGCTGCGTGGTGGAATTGTTCGCGCTGGAACGCCCCGAGCTGGGCGTGGACTGGTATGACTTCCAGGTCTGTGCCATCGAACCGGGCCCCATCCGGGCGGCGGGCGGCATTACGGTGCAAGCGCCTTACCGGCCCGAGCTGCTGGCGCTGGCCGACACCATCGTCATCCCCGGCTGGCGCGACGCCGACGAAGCGCCGCCAGCGGCACTGCTGGAAGCCATCCGAGCCGCCCACGCGCGCGGCGCGCGCCTGTGCTCGATCTGCTCCGGCGTGTTCGTGCTGGCCGCCGCCGGCGTGCTGGACGGCCTGCGCGCCACCACCCACTGGCGCTACACCGAACGCCTGGCGCGCCGCCACCCGCGCATCATCGTGCAGCCGGACGACTTGTACGTGGACCAGGGCCAGGTCATCACCTCGGCCGGCTCGGCGGCCGGCATCGACATGCTGCTGCACCTGGTGCGGCGCGACTACGGCGCGCGCGTCGGCAACCTGGTGGCGCAGCGGCTGGTGGTGGCGCCGCACCGCGAAGGCGGCCAGGCCCAGTTCCTGCCGCGCCCCATGGCGCACGACGAGCAGGGCCGGCTGGCGCGCCTGCTGGACTGGCTGCGCGCCAATCCGGCGCTGCCGCACACCGTCAAATCGATGGCCGAGCGCGCGGCCATGAGCGCGCGCACTTTGCAGCGGCAATTCCAGGACGCCACCGGCATGGGACCGGTGGAATGGCTTACGCGCGAGCGTGTCGCCATCGCCAAGGACCTGCTGGAATCGCCGGATATTCCGCTCGCGCAAGTGGCCGAGCGCGCCGGCTTCGGCTCGGAAGAATCGCTGCGCCACCACTTCCGCCGCCTCGCCGCCACCAGCCCCGGCGCCTACCGCCGCCAGTTCGCCGAGCAGTGCTAGTATTGAAGCATGGAGTGTCCAAGGAGGCGAAATGAATACGCTGACAATTCGAAATCTTGATGATGAATTACAAGCAAGGTTGCGAAGCAATGCGGCTAGGAATAAGCGATCTGTTGAGGATGAGGCTTTGCAAATTCTCAAGCAAGTGCTCGCTGCAGAGCAAATCTCCGAAGGATTGGGCAGCAAAATCAGCAGGCGCTTTGCGCATCTTGATTTACCTGAACTTGCTCTTCCCGTCCGCAAGGAAAAGCCGCGCGCAGCGAACCTTTCGGAATGATAATTCTTGATACTAATATTTTGTCGGAGTTGATGCGGTCTGCGCCGGATCAATCTGTGGTTGCATGGATAGACAATTTACTAACTGGTGAAGTCTTTATTACCGCTATTACAGTTGCCGAGTGCCTATATGGCGTGGAACGTCTTCCCCCTGGAAAGCGCAAGGCATTATTGGCCCAAGCGCTGTCCAATATGCTGCTAGAAGATTTTGATGGCCGTGTCCTGGCGTTTGATGGCGCAGCGGCGGAGCGCTACGCTGCACTGGTCGTCGCGGGCGAACGTTCCGGCCATCCTGTCAGTATGGCAGACGGCCAGATAGCGGCGATATGCCAAGTCCATTCCGCGGTGTTGGCAACGCGCAATGTCAAGGATTTTGGGCGCTTGGGAATTTCGCTGCATAATCCTTTCTCCAAGTAATCTAGAGGTTATCGTGTGCTGCTTGTTCTGCGCGCGTGGATGGCCTAATCTGGGAGACTCACAAACGCGAAGGAGACAGCCATGCCTTATGTCGATGGATTTGTTTTGCCGGTTCCGATCAAGAACCTGGATGCGTATAAAAGAATGGCCACCGTGGGCGCCGCCATCTGGCGCGAGTTCGGTGCGCTGGAATACCGCGAGTGCGTTGCCGACGATGTGAAGCCCGGCAAGCACACTTCCTTCCCGCAAGCCGTCCTGCTGGAGGAGGGCGAGACGGTGGTGTTCTCGTGGATAGTCTACGAGTCGCGCGCCAAGCGCGACGAGGTCAACGAGAAAGTGATGAAGGACCCGCGCCTGGAAGAGTGGATGAAGCCCGAGAACCTGCCCTTCGACGGCAAGCGCATGTTCTTTGGCGGCTTCGAGATGATTATCGACCAGTAGCCTGCGGCGCAAGCTGCGCCCGCATTGCGCCGCGCAGCGCGTTGCAGACCACGATGTCCTCGGCCTGCTCCAGCATGGCGCGCGTGATGACGCGCTCGCTGGCGTTCCAGGCCGGATCGTCCAGCATGGCGGCGCGCATCACGCCGGGCAGCAGGCCGCTGGCCAGCGGCGGCGTGTACCAGCGCCCTTCCAGTTTCACGAACACGCTGCTGCGCCCGCCTTCCGCCAGTTCGCCGCGCTCGTTGAAGAACAGCGTGTCGAAAGCGCCTTGCGCTTCGGCCGCTTTCCACGCCGCGTCGTAGCCTGCGCGCAGGCTGGTCTTGTGGCGCAGGAACAGGTCGCCGCTGCTGGTGGCGTCTTCCGACAAGAGCACCCTCACCGGCTCCGTCAGCGGCGCCAGCGCGCCCTGCTGCACCGCGAAGGCGCCGGCCTGGTTCAGCGCCAGGCGCAAGCGCGTTGGCGTGGCGGGCGCCATGGTATTGCAGGCCATGGCGATGTAGGCGCGCGCCGCCTTGTCGTCGTAGGCAAAACCGAAATAGCGCGCCGACGCGGACAGGCGCTGCAAATGCCGCTCCAGGTTGCGCGGGCCTTGCTCGCGCGTGGCGTACATGGTTTCGAACAGGTCGAAGTCGTTGGACAGTCCGGTGAGGAAGCGCGCCTTGAGCTGGCATTCGGCGAATTCGTCATTGGCTTCGCTGTCGTAGACGATGCCCGCGCCCACGCCCATTTCGCCGCGCCGCGTGCCGTTCCGCGGCGCCTGCAGCGCCAGCGTGCGGATGGGCACTGACATGCAGAAATCGCCCACGCCGTGGTCCGAGGGCTGGAACCAGCCGATGGCGCCCGTGTACAGGCCGCGCGGCGCAGCTTCCAGTTCGCTGATGATTTCCATGGTGCGCCGCTTGGGTGCGCCGGTGATGGAGCCGCAGGGATAGAGCGCGTCGAAGATGCCGGCCATGTCCACGCCGCTGCGCAGTTTGGCGCGCACGGTGGACGTCATTTGCAGCACGCTGCTGTAGCGCCGCACCTCGAACAGCGCCGGCACTTCCACCGTGCCGGTCTGCGCGATGCGGCCGATGTCGTTGCGCAGCAGGTCCACGATCATCAGGTTTTCGGCGCGGTTCTTGGTGTCGGCCGCCAGCGCGGCGGCGCGCTTCGCGTTCTCCGCCTCGTCGCCGCCCGCCGCTGCCGGCGCCGTGCCCTTCATGGGCCGCGCGGTCAGCTCGCCGTTCTCGTGGCGCACGAACAGTTCCGGCGACAGAGACAGCACCGCCGTACCGTCGTCCAGCGCCACCAAGGCGCCGTAAGGCACGGGCTGGCGCGCGCGCAGGCGCTCGTACAGCGCGAAGATGGAGCCGAAGGCGTCGAAGCGCAAACGGTAGGTGTAGTTCACCTGGTAGGTGTCGCCCGCCGCGATGTAGTCGCGGATGCGGCCGATGGCGCTGGTGAACTGCGCCTGGTCCACATTGGCGCGCACGTCCGCAATGCCGGCCGGCGCCGGGTCGGCGGCCGAACACGCGGCCAGCCAGCTGGCCACTTCCGCCTGCGACAGCAAGTCGCAGCGGTTGAAGATCAATATCTGCGCCAGCGGCGCGCCTGCGGGCAGCGCGGTGTCGGGGCGTACCGGCGCGCTCATGCCCGCGATATGCGCGCCCAGCTCGTAGGCGCACAGCGTTACCGCGTGCTGGCCGCTGGCCAGCGCGGTTTCCATCTGTTCCAGGATGCGGTGCCAGCCTGCCAGGCCGGTGCAGCGCAGCGTGGCCGCGTGGCCGGTGTACAGGCGCGAGCGCGCCGTGGCCATGCCGTCCGGGCTGGCGTCGTCCAGCAATGCGAAGCACTGCACACTCGGTTCTGCGTTCATGGTCTGGGTCAGTTCAACAGCAGGGCGATCTGGATCGCCGCGTCCTGCGCGGGGTTCAGCTTGAAGCCGCTCTTGGCGTAGCGGTGCCAGCGGCCCGCCACATAGCTTACCAGCATGGCCGCGCGCGGCGCCACGTCCGCCTCGTGGCCGTGGCCGGTGCTGGCGGCCTGGCGCAAGGCCTGCTTGAGCGCCAGCTCCACGCGGTCGTAGAACTGGTTCATGCGCTGCTGCAAGCGCTCGTCCTCGTTCACCAGCGCGTCGCCGATCAGCACCCGCGTCATGCCCGGATTGCTGCTGGCGAACTGCAGCAGCATGCCGACGATGCCGCGCGCCTGCGCCAGGCCGTCTTCCTCGCGCTCGGCGATCTGGTTGATCAGGCCGAACACGGTGGTCTCGATGAATTCGATCAGGCCCTCGAACATCTGCGCCTTGCTGGCGAAATGGCGGTACAGGGCCGCTTCGGAAAACTCCAGCTTGCGGGCCAGCGCGGCGGTGGTGATCTTGTCGCCTTTGGGCTGTTCCAGCATCTCGGCCAGAGCTTCCAGAATTTGTTGCCTGCGTTGGCCTGGCGGTGTGCTTGCCATGGGATCTCGACGTGTGGATGAAAAAGAAACTCAGCGCAGCCGGGACAGGCGCGCTGGCAGATGCCGGACAGATTTTACTTTGACATCGACCCAAGCGGGGCGAATTAGTCTTTTCGGCACATGGGCCGCGCCGATGGGATCGGCCACTTTCAGGTATTGCGTCACCCAGGCGGTGCGCATGCCCAGGCCGTGCGCGGTGCGCAGATTGGCCAGCGTGTCCTCCACCAGGATGCAGCGCCCCGGCGTTACGCCCTGCTTGCGCATCAGCCTGCGCAGCATGAGCTTGGACGGCTTGGGCCGCAGCTGGCGGTGGATGCGCATCGACTCGATGGCGATATGGTGCGAGAAGTGGCGGTGCAGGCCCATATGGCGCAGCACCATGGTGGAGTAGCGGTGCGGCGCATTGGTGAGCAGGACCTTGCGGCCGGGCAGGGCGCGCAGCAGGCGGCCCAGGCCTTTTTCGGCCCGTATCATCTGCGCCAGGTTGGGCATGCTGTGCGTCTCGTGCAGGAAATGCTCGGAGCGCACGCCATGGTGCTTCACCAGTCCCAGCAGGGTGGCGCCGTAGCGCTGCCAGTACAGCTTGCGCGCCGCGTTCACCTCGTCCGCCCCGGCGGGCGCGCCTTCCTGGCCCAGCACGCGCGCAATATAGGCGTTCATATTCGCGGTAATGGCCGGGAAGATGGCATGCGAGGCGTTGTGCAGCGTATTGTCCAGATCAAACAGCCAGACAGGCGCGCGGGCGTAGGGTTTATTATTCACGGCAGCTTCAGTCAAAAGGAAAACATGCGACGCCAAATTATAGTGATGTTTTGCAGTCTGTTCTTGCTGCTGCCCGGCGCGGCCCAGTCCGGGGCCGCCGTCAACCGCGGCGCGCTGTTCAAGCTGGAACAGGGCGGGCATACGGCTTATCTGTTTGGCACCATCCATGTCGGCGCGCCCGACTTTTATCCGCTGGAGCCGCGCGTGATGCAGGCCTTGCAGCGCGCCACCGTGCTGGCGCTGGAGGTGGACCCGCTGGGCAATCCGGAGCAAATTGTGCAGGCGGTGCGCGAACACGGCATGTATGCGCGCGGAGGCGGTCCCGCTTCGGCCGAGCTGCCGGCGGAATACCGGCCGCGCCTGGCGCGCCTGCTGCGCCGCTACGGCATCGACGACGGCGCCGTGGCGGCCATGAAGCCGTGGATGCTGGCCAGCCTGCTGACCGTCAGCGAATTCGCGGCGCAGGGCTACCAGGCCAGCCTGGCGGTGGACTCCTGGCTGTCGCAGCAGGCGCGCGAGCGCAAGGTGCCGGTGCTGGAGCTGGAATCGGTGGGCGGCCAGATGGCGCTGTTCAGCGGCATGAGCGCGGCCGAGCAGGCGCTGTTCCTGCAGGAGGGCATCGCCGCCATCGAGGACCAGGAGCAGGCCGCGCAGGCGCGCGAAATCACCGACGCCTGGGGCAAGGCGGATGCGGCCGCGCTGGAAGCGCTGGCGCGCAAGGCGGCCGATGACGACACCTTCTCGGGCCGCTTTGTGCAGCAGGTGCTGCTGGACGGGCGCAATCCGGCACTGGCGGACAATATCGTGAAACTGCTGGCGCGCGAAAAAAACAGCCTGGTGGCGATCGGCGTGCTGCATCTGGTGGGAAGGAATAGCGTACCGGAATTGCTGAAGCAGCGCGGCGTTGCGGTGGAGCGTATTTACTAGGGGAGGCTTACTACGGAAGGGGTGCTGCGGGAAGAAATGGTGCCCTTTACGTGGATTGAACACGTGGCCTCTCCCTTACCAAGGGAGTGCTCTACCACTGAGCTAAAAGGGCATTCAAAAGTCAGGCGGCGCTTGCTGCTGCACCGCCAAACATTTAGTGAGACCGGATCATAGTGCCAAAAGCCTGTTCCGTCAAGACTTCCAGCAACAAAGAATGCTCAATCCGGCCGTCGATGATGTGGACGGTGTTGACGCCGGATTTGGCCGCGTCCAGCGCTGACGAAATTTTAGGCAGCATGCCGCCGGAAATGGTGCCGTCGGCGAACATCTCGTCGATCTCGCGCGCCGACAGGTCGGTGACCAGGTTGCCGTTCTTGTCCTGCACGCCGGCGATATTGGTCATCATGATCAGTTTTTCGGCTTTCAGGATTTCCGCGATCTTGCCCGCCACCACGTCGGCGTTGATGTTGTAGGCCTGGCCGTCCTGGCCGAAACCGATAGGCGAAATAATGGGAATGAAGGCGTCGTCCTGCAGCGCTTTCACCACCGCCGGGTTGATCGCGTCGATCTCGCCGACGAAGCCGATGTCCAGGAACTGGCCTGGATTTTCGCGGTCGGGCATCGCCATTTTGCGCGCGCGGATCAAGCCGCCGTCCTTGCCGGTCAGGCCCACGGCCTGGCCGCCGTAGTGATTAATCAGCATCACGATATCCTGCTGCACTTCGCCGCCCAGCACCCACTCCACCACTTCCATGGTTTCTTCGTCGGTGATGCGCATGCCCTGCACGAAAGTGCCTTGCTTGCCGATTTTCTTCAGCGCGTTGTCGATCTGCGGACCGCCGCCGTGCACCACCACCGGATTCATGCCCACCAGTTTCAGCAAAATCACATCGCGCGCGAAGCCATGTTTCAGGCGCTCGTCGGTCATGGCGTTGCCGCCGTATTTGATGACGATGGTCTTGCCATGGAAATTGCGGATGTAGGGCAGCGCCTCGGCCAGAATCTGAGCCTTGATCGCGGGCGACACCGCGGTCAGGTCATCAGAAGGTACGGCCAGGGTCAAATTGGTGAGTTGGGTCATGGCGAATCCGGTAAAAAGGTGAGCGATGTTAAGTCAAAGGCTGGCTTCCAGCACGCATTATAGGGCTTTTTGCGGTTGTAATTTCCGGGATGTTCCGCTAGGCTCGCCGGATATGCCTACCTCGCCATCCCTCCACAGCCAGCTTGAGGCCATGCGGCCGCAGCTTGTCCGATTCGCATCATTGCAATTGCGGAATGACGCGCTGGCGCAGGACGCGGTGCAGGACACCCTGATCGCCGTGCTGGAACAGCCCGAGCGTTTCCAGGGCCAGTCCTCGCTGCGTACCTATGTGACCGGCATTTTGAAGTACAAAATCATCGACAACCTGCGCGCCGCCACCCGCGAGCGCCAGATCGACACCGTGGGCGACCAGTCCGAGGACGACGCCATCGACGCGCTGTTCGCGGCCGACGGCCACACCGTGGACATGCCGCGCCAGTGGGGCGACCCGGACCGCACGCTGGAGCAGAAGGATTTCTTCAAGGTGCTGGAGCTGTGCCTGGAAAAGCTGCCGGCCAAGAATGCGCGCGTGTTCATGATGCGCGAGTGGCTGGAGCTGGAGACGGAAGAAATTTGTAAGGAATTGGCGATTACTTCGGCTAATGCCTGGGTGCTGCTGTACCGCGCGCGTTTGCGCCTGCGCGAATGCCTGGACCTGAACTGGTTCGGCGCACGCGGATAAAGGCAGAGGAAGAGATGATGAGCGGCTTGAAACCAACCTGCAAAGAAGTGCACCGCCTTGTTTCCGAAGGCATGGACCGCGAGCTGTCGCTGGTCGAGCGCACCCGCATGCGTTTGCACCTGATGGTGTGCGGCGCCTGCACGCGCTTCAGCAACCAGATGGACACCCTGCGCAAGGCCATGCGCGTGTTCCCGGGTGACGAGCCATGAGCGTGTGCAAGCGCTGCGGCGCGGAGTTCAGCTGCGCCATGATAGCGGGCGAAGGGGACGGCGGCCCGTGCTGGTGCACCGCCATGCCTCCCGCCGTCCCGGTGCCCGGCCCGGCCACCGACCTGACCTGCTGGTGCCCCGCCTGCCTCAAGCAGCACATCGCCGAGCGCGAGCGCCCTGCATCGGCGCCTTGAGAAAAGCCTAGCCCGCCACCGTGCGGAAGAAACGCATCATCTCCCTGCTCGCGTCCGGCCCTTTGCCGTCGGTATAACTGCCCGCCGCGCTGCCGCCCGACCAGGCGTGTCCCGCCCCATGCACCACCCAATGCTCGCCCAGCGGCGTGCCGTCCTCGTGGCGGTGCGTGGTGACGGTGTAGCGGTGCCCATTCGGCACGCTGCCCGCATCGGCTTCCGCTTTGGCCTGCCCGTGCGCGCGCAGCTTCTGTTCGATCACCTGCTCCCCATTGCGCGGATGCACCGTGTGATCCTGATCGCCATGGAACACGATAATCGGCGGGCTCGCGCCCTCCGCGTGCGGGGCCTTCGCCACATTGCCGGACGCGCCGCGCTTCATGGCGCTCAGCGCCGACGGCAGATCCTGCGCCGACGCATACGGCAAGCCCGAATGCACACCCACCGCCGCGAACAGGTCCGGATACAGCGTGCCTACGATCACCGCCATCGCCCCGCCCGCCGACAGCCCGGCCACGTACACCTGGCGTTCATCGACCGGATACTCCGCGATCACCTGCTGCGCAATGCCCGCGATAATGGACGGCTCGCCCTGGCCGCGCTGCTGGTCGAGCGCATTGAACCAGTTCCAGCACTTGTGGTTATTGGCCTGCTGCGATTGCGCCGGATAGACCACGAAGCATTGCTTCTCCTCGGCCACCGCGTTCATTTGCGTGCCGGCCGCGAAATCGTCCGGGTCTTGCGTGCAGCCGTGCAGCATCACCAGCAGCGGCATGGCCTGGCCGTGGTAGCTGCTCGGAATGTACAGCTTGTAGCTGCGCGTGCCGGCGTGGTTGGTATAGCTGCCGCTGACGAACTGCGCGCCTTCCGGCACCGGCGCCTGCTTGCTTTTGCCGGGCATGCCGGGCACGCCGCCGAGGTCCGGCATGTCGAAATGCGGCATCTCGAACTTGCCGAGATCCAGCCCCGCCGGCAACTTGCCGGCCTGGATGCCCAGCTGGCCCAGCAGGTCCTCAACGAACGCTTGCGCGTTGGGTGGCGCCTGCGGCGCGGCTGCGGTATCCGGTGCGTTTGGCGCCTCTGGTGCAGCTTGTGCACGCGCCGCACGCGGCGGCTCCCTGAATGCTTCCGCTTCCGGCAGCGGCGTAGCGCTGCGCGCCGCTGCGCCGGGTGGCGGATTGATGTCCCGCATCGGCGGCGCTTCCTGCGGCGCGCCGGGCGCGGCTTGCGCTTGCGGGCGGCCTCCGATGTGCAGGCCGGCCAGCGCCTGCTGGATCGCTGCGGTGGCCGCTGCCGGTCCCTTGCCCAACAAATTCTGCGTCGCCGCTCGCATCTGGCTGAATAGCTTGTGATCCAATTTCATGTCCTGCCCCTCAAGCGCCGACTGCACGCTAATGTATGCGCCCTGCAAGCGCGGTTTTCAACACGGCGCTGGCGTGCAACGCACCCAGCACGAAGATTGATTCTATGGTCGCCAGCGCCAGTTCCACCGACACGTCATTGGCAATGCTCGCCAGCCCCAGCACATGGATACGCAAGCGCTCCCCGGCCGCCTGCAACTGCTCCAGGTCCTGGCGGGTGTAATGCTGCATGCCCAGCACCAGGCTTTTGCGCGCCACGGTCTGTTTCACCACGTCGGCATGCTGCGCCAGCTGGTTGCGGATGGCGGTGCGGATGAGATCGGTGCGGTTGGCGTAAAAGCCCTCCTGCACCAGCAAATCGATCTGCCCGAGGTCGATCGGCCCCAGGTTGATCGTGATCTTTTCCGACTCGCTCGTTTTCAGTCTCAGTTCTTGTTGTGTAGTCATTGTCTCCATCCATACACCATCCGTATGGATGGTAGTATAGGGACGAAATCTGCAAGGGCAAGCGCTTTCTTTGCGCTTGGAGTATGGTTGAGGCCTGTTCTCATAGGTAAAACCATGGCAAAAATAATTGGACTCGACCACGTGCAAGTGGCCATCCCCGTAGGTGCGGAAGACACGGCGCGCGCGTTTTACGGCCAGGTGCTGGGCATGCAGGAGCTGCAAAAACCGGCCAACCTGGCGGTGCGCGGCGGCTGCTGGTTTGCTTCGGGCAACCAGCAAATCCATATCGGCGGGGAAAGCAGTTTCCAGCCGGCCAAGAAAGCCCACCCGGCGCTGCTGGTCGACGACCTGGCCGGCTACCTTGCCGAGCTGAAGCAGCGCGGCCTGGACGGCGGCTTCGACGAGCCGGTGCCGGGCGCCCTGCGCGCCACCATCTTTGACCCTTTCGGCAATCGGATTGAACTGGTCGAACGCCTGGCGCGGTAAAATGCGCGCATTCTTCCTGTAAAACAGCGCAATGAGCATTGAAAATCCCACCGGCACGCCCGAACTGGCCTCCCCGGTGCCATCCCCCTGCGTCAGCCTTTGCAAAATGAACCGCGAAACCGGTTATTGCGAGGGTTGCATGCGCACGATCGATGAAATCGTGCAATGGTCGCGCGCCGACGACGATTTCAAACGCACCGTGTGGGCCGAAATCCGCCGCCGCGAGCAGCTGATCGATTTTGAATAGACGTAACAATGAACGCTTTACCAGACAACATCCACGTCTTTGAACGTGGCTGGCTCTCGTCCAACAATGTGCTGATGCTGGGCCGCCACGAGGTCACGCTGGTCGACAGCGGCTATATGAGCCACGCGCCGCAAACGCTCGACCTGGTGCGCCACGCGCTCAAGGGCCGCCGCCTGGACCGCATCGTCAACACGCATATGCATTCCGACCATTGCGGCGGCAACGCCATCCTGCAGGCGCACTACGGCAGCGAAACGCTGGTGCCGGTGTCCGAGCTGGAGCACGTGCGCCACTGGAACGAGGACAAGCTCAGCTTCAAGGCCACCGGCCAGCAATGCCAGCGCTTCAGCGCCGACGGCCCGCTGTCGCCGGGCGACAAGCTGACCATGGCCGACCTGGAATGGCAGGTGCTGGGCGCGCCCGGCCACGACGTGCATTCGCTGATGCTGTTCTGCGCGCAGCACGGCATCCTGATCTCGGCCGATGCGCTGTGGCAGAACGGCTTCGGCGTGATCTTCCCCGAGCTGGACGGCGAGTCCGGCTTTATCGAGGAGCGCGCCACGCTGGACCTGATCGCCACGCTGGACGCGCGCGTGGTCATCCCCGGCCACGGCGCCGTGTTCACCGACGTGGCGGCGGCGCTGAAACGGGCCCGCACGCGGCTTGATTTCCTGTCCGGCAACCCGGTGCGCAACGCCGAGTACGCCGTCAAGGTGCTGCTCAAGTTCCTGCTGCTGGAGCGCCAGCGCATGAAGCTGGACGAGGTGCCGGCCATGTTCGCCGCGCTGCCCATCGTGGCGGCCGCGTCCCAGCGCTATCTGGGCAAGACGCCGGAAGAAACCGCCGAGTGGACCATCAAGCAGCTGGTGCGCGCCTGCAGCGCCCGCATCGAGAGTGGGTACTTACTCAACGACGGCTAAGCGCGGGATAAGCGACAGCGGGACACAGTTTAGAGCACGACCGTACTATTTTCGACTTATAATGGTTTGATCGTTTTCAATCATTTAACCCGGAGTCCGTCATGGCCTTGCCCACCGTGCTGCAAAACCTGTCCCTTCCCGTCATCGCCTCGCCGATGTTCATCGCCAGCGGCCCCAAGCTGGTGGCGGCGCAGTGCAAGGCCGGCATCGTCGGCTCCTTCCCGGCGCTGAACGCGCGCCCGGCCGAGCTGCTGGACACCTGGCTGACCGAGCTGCAAGCCGAGCTGGCCGCCTTCCAGGCCGCCAACCCCGGCAAGCGCGTCGGCCCCATCGCCGTGAACCAGATCGTGCACCAGTCCAACGACCGCCTGGCGCACGACGTGGAAGTGTGCGTGAAGCACCAGGTGCCCATCATCATCTCCTCGCTGCGCGCGCCGCCGAAAGAGATGATGGACGCCATCCACAGCTACGGCGGCATCGTGCTGCACGACGTGGTGAACATCCGCCACGCCGAAAAGGCGCTGGAAGCGGGCGTGGACGGCCTGATCCTGGTGGCCAGCGGCGCCGGCGGCCATGCGGGCACCCTGTCGCCGTTCGCGCTGGTGGGGGAGGTGCGTAAATTCTTCAAAGGTCCGATCGCCCTGTCCGGCTCCATCGCCACCGGCGACGCCATCCTGGCGGCGCAGGCCATGGGCGCGGACTTCGCCTATATCGGCTCGCGCTGGCTGGCGACCGAGGAATCCAATGTGACGGACGAATACCGCAACGCCATCGTGGAGTCGGCGGCGGCGGACATCGTCTACACCAATCTGTTCACCGGCGTGCACGGCAACTACCTGAAGAAATCCATCCTCAACGCGGGCCTGGACCCGGAGGCGCTGCCGGAATCGGACAAGAGCAAGATGAGCTTCGGCACCGGCACCGCCAAAGCCTGGCGCGACATCTGGGGCGCCGGCCAGGGCGTGGGCCTGATGGACGACGTGCCAACCGTGGCCGAGATGGTGGAACGCCTGAAGGCGGAATACGCGGCGGCGCGGGCGCGCCTGAGCTTGTAGTAGTGTTTTCGCCGCAGTCGCGGCATACTGCCTGGTACCCCTATTCCGAAAGCGCACATGACTGCGTGGAGTGCCCATTTCCTGGCCTGTGCCCTGGCGCTGGCAATGTGCGCACGGCCGGCGGGCGCGCAGGAACAGCTGACGTTTGCGGCGGTCACGGATCTGGATACGCGTATCGGCGCAGAGGTGTTGCGCGCCGCATACGCGAAACTGGGTATCACCATCAACGGCAAGGAGTTGCCGGCCGCACGCGCGCTGGCGCTGTCCAACGACGGCGTGCTGGACGGCGAAATCAACCGCATCGAAGGGATGGAGAAACTCTATCCCAACCTGATACGCGTGCCCGTCGCCATCAGCCAGATGGAAGGCGTGGTGTTCACCAAAGGCCTGAACTTTCCCGTCACGGGCTGGGAGAGCCTGCGCCCGTACCGGATCGGCACCAGGATAGGACTGAAATTCGCGGAGCAGGGCATGGCCGGCATGAGCGTCGAACGCGTGTCGACCGTGGAACAATCATTCGCCAAGCTGGCCGCCGGCCGCGTGGATGTGGTGGTCGAAGCCAGGCTCTCGGGCCTGTGGCAGCTGCAGGCGGCCGGCCTGCGCGGCATCGCGCCGCTGGAACCGCCCCTGGTCAGGTTTCGCCTGTTCCACTATCTGCATAAAAAACATGCAGACCTCGTGCCGCGCATCACCGCCGTGCTGGAGAAAATGCAGGCGGATGGCCAGTTGCAGGCGCTGCGCAAACAGGCGATCGCCCACTATCTGGGCAGCGCGGCCAACTAAATACGATCAGACTGCCTTGTTGCGGCGGCGGGCCAGGGCCAGGCCTGCCAGGCCCATGCCGAACAGCGCCAAGCTGGCTGGTTCCGGTACCGCGCCCACTGCCTCGTTGTAGGTGAAGTTGTCGAACGCGATGTAGCTGCCGCCGCCCGGCGTGCCCGCATCCGTGCCGCCGAAGGCGCGGAAGGTCAGTTTGTCGATGTTCTGGTAGTTGAACGCGAAGTAGGTGGCCACGTCGTCGCTGATCACCTTGGTCTGGGTGTAGACCGCAACGCTGTTACGGTATCCGATGACTTCAACGCTCATATTGTCCATCCACGCGGCGGTCATGTAGGAGCCGTTGAACGTGAAGGCCTGATTGCCGGTGCGGGTGAACGTACCGGTGCCGGCGATGAAGCCGACATAATCGCCCGAAGCGCGGCCCCGGCAATAGCCGCTGTTTTGTTCATAGGTGCTGCATTGAATCAAGCTCATGCTTTGAACCCAGCCGGTAGCCGAGTTGACATTGTTGGTTTCGAAGCCAATTACCGTGGCGTTGGCGGCGCAGGAGAACAGCAGGCTGGCGGCCAGGGCGATGGTGCGGGAAAAAAGAGTCATATGAGCCGTGTGAAATTAAATGATTCCACACAGTAAGCAATATTTATTCCATGAAACTTAAATTGATTAAAATCAAGCACTTGCGGCCAGCTGCCGCCGCGCGCCAGGCGCTAGTGTAAAGAAAACCGACAGTGGGGGCTTCAGGGAACTTGGGCAAGCCGGATCAGGTCTGGCTCGGAGCCTTTGACGAAAATCTTGGGCTGTTCCAGCACCGTGCGCAGCGCGGTGTCGCCGGTGCGCCACAGATGGCCGAACTCTTCGGCGGTGTAGAAGACTGGGCGTACTTCGCGGCCCAGCTCGCCCGTCAGCTCGCCCAGCGCCTGGCGCAGCGCTGGCTGCGGCGCCTTGGGGGCAATCACGATCAAGTCGATGCCGCTGCTGGCGTGCACCGTGCCGGCCACCGCGTCGCCGTGCAGGAAGGCGGCGTCCAGCTGGGGCAGCTGGGCCTGCAAGGCGGCCCGTATTAAGTCGCCCGCGCCAAAGGTTTTGATGACGATGCTGTGCAGTTCCTCGAAGATGGCGGCGTCGCGGTCGACCTGGTAGTGCTTCTGGTTGCCGGCGCGCCAGCTGTGCACCAGGCCCGATTCTTCCAGGCTGGCCAGCTCGCGCTGCACCGCGCCCGAGCCGCAGGCGGCCAGGGCGATGATTTCATTGGCGTAGAAGGAGCGGCTGGGCTGGCCATACAGCACGGCCAGCACACGCTGCTGCGTCTTGGTGAATAGTACGTCGGCGAAGATACCCATATTGGGTATCTTAGTTCGCCAGAGCAATAAAGGCTAGGAGTTCAGGTCTTCGGTCCGGATCGCCCACAGGCCCGGCAGATTGCGCCAATAGCCGTAGGCGTCCATGCCGTAGCCGACCACGAAGCGGTTCGGAATGGTGATGCCGATAATGTCCGCCGTCACCGGCTTGGTCTTGCCGATGGCCTTGTCGCAGAATACCGCCAGGATCACCTCGGCCGCGCCCATGTCCAGCAGGCGCTGCTTCACGTGGGCCAGGGTTTCGCCTTCGTCCAAGATGTCGTCCAGCACGATCACGGTGCGGCCCACCACGTTGGAGCGCGGTATCACCTTCCACACCACGGCGCCGCCCTTGTCCTCGTCGCCGTAGCGGCTGACGTGGATGTAGTCGAACTCGAGCGGGAAGGTCAGCTGCGGCAGCAGGTTGCCGGTGAACACCACCGCGCCGCCCATCACGCCCAGCACCAGCGGAAACTCCTGGTTCTCGGGATGGTCGAAGCGGGCGTTCAGTTCGCCTGCCATGCGGGCCACGGAGGCCTGGACGGCTTCCTGGTCGAAAATTTCTTCTGCGTTTTTCAGCAGGTCGCGGGCGCGGTTGTGATGAAAGTCTTGCATGGCTTCGTCTTTTTCTGACATCGGTAGGAATGGTCTTTATTATCCGCCATATCCCTCCCGCCCGCTCCGGCGTTGCTTGCGCGCTACAAAGTCAGGAATAGTCCCTTACGTCGTCGATCACCTTGCCATCGTTGGGCAAACTGCCTTTAACCGCGAAAGTCACCTCGCCGCGCAGCTTGGTCAGGTCGCGAATAGTTTCTATGATGGAATTGGCCTGTACAAGGGCCGGATTGTCGACTTCGCAATGCAAAGTCATCACATCGTTCGCCATCTTGCCCGAAACCACCAGCCGCGCCTTCAGGATCTCCGGGTGGCGGCGCGCAATTTCGTTCACCTGCGAGGGGTGGACGAACATGGCGCGCACCTTGGTGGTCTGGTCGGCGCGGCCCATCCAGCCGCGGATGCGCAGATTGGTGCGGCCGCAGGGCGAGGGCGGGGCGTCGGTCAGGATGGCGGACAGGTCGCCGGTGGCGAAGCGTATCAGCGGATAGTCCGGGTTGAACAGCGTGACCAGCACTTCCCCCACTTCGCCAGGCGGCACCGGCTCGCCGCTGCCGGGGCGGACGATTTCCAGCAGCACGTCCTCGTCCAGCACCATGCCGGGATGGACCGTGTCCCCGCTGCGGGTTTCGTAGGCGATGCTGCCGATGTCGGCCGAGGCGTAGGTTTGCAGCACGTGCGGCACACCGTTGTCGGCGAACCAGCGCCGCAGCGATTCGGGCAGCGCTTCCGCGCCCATCATGGCCTGCTTCACGCTGCTGATGTCGGCGCCCATTTCGCGCGCCTTCTCGATGATGATCTTGAGGAAGGAGGGCGTGCCGATATAGGTGTCCGGTTTGAGGGACTGCATGGCCTGCACCTGCAGCTCGGTCTGGCCGCTGCCGGCCGGGATCACCGCGCAGCCGATGCGCGCCGCGCCGGTTTCCACCATGAAGGCGGCGGGGGTGAAGTGGTAGGCGAAGCAGTTTTGCAGCAGGCCGCCGGCGCGCACGCCGGCCGCGTACATGGGCCGCGAAAAACGCCACCAGTCGGCGCCGCGTCCCTCGGGGTCGAAGATGGGGCCGGGCGACATGAACACGCGCGCCAGCTGGCCCACCGGCGTGGCGTTCAGGCCGCCGAAAGGCTGGAGCTGCTGCTGCAGCGCTTTCAGGTCGGACTTGCGCGTAACCGGCAGCGCGGCCAGCGCGGCGCGGCTGCTGACGGCGTTGGCGTCCACGCCGGCCAGGATGCGGTTCCAGCCCGGCGCGCTTTGCGCGCGCGCGACCAGGCCGGGCAGGCGCGCCAGCAGTTCGCGTTCGCGCTGTTCCGGCGGACGCGTTTCCAGGCTGTCCAGGGTTTCGTTCATGACATCGCTCATCATGCTTCTCCGATTTCGCGCTGCAGTTTCTTGGTCAGTTTGCCGAAGATGATTTCATAAGACCGTTTCAGCAGCTCGGCCGCTTCCGCGTCGCTCACCGCCTTGAAGTCCACGATCTTTACCCACTTGGCGCGCGCCAGGTAGGGCGCGGCGATGATGCCGGGGCGGTCGGTCAGCTCAAGGAAGCGCTCGTCGTCCACCTTGAAGCTGATGCCCTCGGCGTCCGCGCCGTTGCCGGTGACGGCGAACATTTTTTCGCCGACCGAGAACACCAGGTCCGCGCCCCATTTGATGTCTTCGGTGGCGCCGGGCAGGGCGCGGCAGACCGCGATGGCTTTTTCCAGTTTCATAAATTCCTCAGGCCAGCCAGCGTTTGCGGCGGCGGTAAAACTTCATGTCGCGGAAGCTCTTGCGGCCGGCGCCGGACATGCCCAGGTAGAACTCTTTGACGTCTTCGTTGTTGGCCAGCTCGCTGGCCTCGCCTTCCATCACCACGCGGCCGTTCTCCAGGATGTAGCCGAAGTCCGCGTAGCGCAGGGCCACGTTGGTGTTCTGCTCGGCCAGCAGGAAGGACACGTTTTCCTTGTGGTTCAAGTCCTTCACGATGCCGAAGATTTCATCGACGATCTGCGGCGCGATGCCCATCGACGGTTCATCGAGCAAAATCATGGAAGGCTTGGCCATCAAAGCACGGCCTATGGCGCACATCTGCTGCTCGCCGCCCGAGGTGTAGCCGGCCTGGCTGGCGCGGCGCTCCTTCAGGCGCGGGAAGTAGTGGTACACCTTGTCCAGCGATTCCTTCAGTTCGGCGCGCCCCAGGCTGCGGGTGTAGGCGCCGGTCAGCAGGTTTTCTTCTATGGTCAGGTGGCCGAAGCAGTGGCGGCCCTCCATCACTTGCGACAGGCCGCGCTTGACCAGTTCATTGGGCGTGAGCTGGTCCACGCGCTCGCCCTTGAACTGGACTTCGCCCTTGGTGACGTCTCCGCGTTCGCCGCGCAGCAGCGTGGAGATGGTCTTCAGCGTGGTCGACTTGCCCGCGCCGTTGGCGCCCAGCAGCGCCACGATCTTCCCTTGCGGGACTTGCAGCGAAACGCCCTTGAGCACCAGGATCACATGGTCGTAGATCACCTCGATGTTGTTCACCGAGAGGTAGGGCGGAGGTGCGGCGGCGGTTGCAGTGTCCATGGCGGCTTTTCCAAAAATTGTTCGATGGGCGGACCGGAGGCCCGCCCACGGTTTTTACTTGGCGCAGGCGGGCGTGATGCCTTTTTCAGCCGCGTACTTGGCGGACGATTCCTCCACCAGCTTGCGGGTGAGCGCCTTGTCGCCCACCACCCAGTTCGGCGTGATGGCCACCCATTTTTTGCCGTCCCATTGCTGCACTTTCACGGCGCCCGAGCCTTCGTGGTCGTCGCAAGTGGTCTTCACCGGCGGGAACATGCCCAGCGCGCCCAGCGCTTTCTGGCGCGCTTCGTCGATGTCCATGTTCTCCAGGCCCCAGCGGATCTGGTCCCCGGTCATGACCTTGCCCTTGCCGAATTTTTCCTGCGCGTGGCGGATCGCTTCCGCGTACAGGATGCCGGCCGTTACGCCGCGCATGTGGTACACGGAACCGATGCGGCTCTGGTCTGCCAGGTTGCCCTTGCCGGCCGCGTACACCTTCTTGCGCAGCTCGTCGAGCAGCGGGTAGTTGCCCGGCGTGTTGAAGGTCATCGAGGTGTAGCCTTTGGCCGCGTCGCCGGATGCGATGGTGTCTTCTTCCGAACCGGCCCACCACACGCCCAGCATCTTCTCGCGCGGGAAGCCGTTGCGCTGCGCGGTCTTGATGGCGACCGAATTCATCACGCCCCAGCCCCACAGGATCACGTGGTCCGGGTTGGCCTGGCGGATCTGCAGCCACTGCGACTGCTGCTCGCTGCCCGGCGGCGCCACCGCGATCTTGATCAGTTCAAAGCCGTGCTGCTTGGCCAGTTCCTCCAGCACCGGCAGGGGTTCCTTGCCGAAGGCCGAGTCGTGGTACAGGTGCACGATCTTCTTGCCTTTCAGCTTGGCCATGCCGCCGTTCTTGTCGCCCAGGTATTTGATCATGGCGGCGGCCTGGTTCCAGTAGCTGGTAATCAGTGGGAACACATAGGGGAAGACCTTGCCGTTGGCGGCGTCCGAGCGGCCGTAGCCCAGGGTGGTCATCGGCACCTTGTCTTTCGCCACGCGGTCCAGGATGCCGTAGGCGATGCCGGTCGACAGCGGCTCGACCAGGGTGGCGCCGCCGTTTTTGGTTTTCAGGCGTTCGTAGCATTCGATGCCACGCGAAGGGTTGTACTCGGTCTCGCATTCCTCCCACGAGATCTTGGTGCCGTTGATGCCGCCGTTGGCGTTGACCAGGTTGAAGTAGTCGACGATGCCGCCGTAGAAGCCCGAACCGCCCGCCGCGTAAGGGCCTACGCGGTAGGACGGCAGGGCGATGAATTGCTCGGTCTGGGCGAACGCGCCGCCCATGGATGCGAGCAGGGTGGCGCCTATTACCAGGGATTTAATCGATTTCATTTTTTGTCTCCTCCAATTGTTGTAGGAAGCGCTCAGTGCGGGAAAGGCCACAGGCGCAGTTTCTCTTTACCGATTTGCCACAAACGCGCCAGACCGTGGGGTTCCACGATCAGGAAAAAGATGATGAGGGCGCCGAACACCATCAACTCGAGATTGGACGCGACGCTGGTGGGCAGCCCCAGGCCGTGCGCCAGGATATTCAGGAACACCGGCAGCAGCACGATGAAGGCCGAGCCGAGGAAGGAGCCCAGTATCGAGCCCACGCCGCCGATGATGATCATGAACAGGATGCGGAACGACAGGTCCAGGTTGTACGCTTCCGGCTCCACCGTGCCGAGGTAGGCGAAGGCGTACAGCGCGCCGGCCACGCCGCAGTAGAAGGAGCTGACGGCGAAGGCCATCAGCTTGGTGCGCAGCGGGCGGAAGCCGATCACTTCGGCCGCCACGTCCATGTCGCGGATCGCCATCCAGGAGCGGCCCACGTTGGAGCGCACCATGTTCTTGGCCAGCAGCGCCATGATGGCGACCACGAACAGCACCAGCAGGTATTTGCGCGCCGGCGTGTCGAAGGCGTAGCCGAGGATTTCCATTTTCTGCGCGGTGATCACGCCGGAGGAGCTGTAATTCGTCAGCCAGCCTATCTTGGTGAGGCACCACACCACGAAGAACTGCGTCGCCAGCGTGGACGCGGCCAGGTAGAAGCCGCGTATGCGCAGCGAGGGCAGGCCGAAGGCGATGCCCACCATGGCCGCGCACAGGCCGCCCAGCACGAAGGCCAGCAGCACCGGTATGCCGGGAATGCGCAGGATGAAGTTGTAGGAGGCGAAGGCGCCCACCGCCATGAAGGCGGCGGTGCCCAGCGACAGCTGGCCCGCGTAGCCGGTGAGGATGTTGAGCCCCAGCGCGGCCAGCGCGAAAATCAGGAAGGGGATCAGGATGGCGGACAGCATATAGGGCGAGGCCAGCAGCGGCAGCGCCACCACCGCCACGATCAGCGTGGCGCCCAGCGCAAGGCGGTCCTGGCGGATGGGGAAGATCTGGCCGTCGGCCTGGTAGCTGGTCTTGAATTGTCCTGCTTCACGGTAGAACATGGCGTGTCCTTTCAGATCCTGCGGATGATTTTTTCGCCGAACAGGCCCTCGGGCCGCACCAGCAGGAACAGCAGGGCCAGCACGTAAGGGAACCAGCCCTCGATGCCGCCGCCCACCATGGGGCCGATATAGACCTCGGCCAGTTTTTCGGATGCGCCGATAATCAGCCCGCCGACGATGGCGCCCGGCACCGAGGTGAAGCCGCCCAGTATCAGCACCGGCAAAGCTTTCAGCGCGATGAAGGTGAGCGCGAACTGCACGCCGTTGCGCGCGCCCCAGAGCAGGCCCGCCACCAGCGCCACCATGCCCGCCACCGCCCACAGGATGCCCCAGATGCGCTGCAGCGGTATGCCCACCGCCAGCGCGGCCTGGTGGTCGTCCGCCACGGCGCGCAGCGCGCGGCCCACCTTGGTCCTGGAGAACACTAGCGACAGCACCAGCACCATCACGCCGCACACCATGGCCGCCGTCACGTCGAACTGCGACACGATGATGTTGAACTTATCCATCAGGAACTGCAGCGGCACGTCCTCGATGGGCAGCTCCAGGCGGTGCACCTGCGAGCCCCACATCAGCTGCGCCAGGCCCTCGATGAAGAAGGCCAGGCCTATGGTGGCCATGAACAGCGTGATCTCCGGCTGGTTCACCAGCGGCCGCAGCACCACGCGCTCGATCAGCAGGCCGAGAATGATCATGGCCACCACCGTGGCCGGTATCGCCAGCCACAGCGAGAAACCGAACTTGTCCATCAGCCCCACGCAGGTGAGCGCGGCGAAGAACACCATGGCGCCCTGCGCGAAGTTGAACACGCCGGAAGCCTTGTAGATCAGCACAAAGCCGATCGCCACCAGCGCATACATCACGCCGGACAGCAGGCCGCCGATCAGCACTTCAAAGAAAAAACTAATATTCATGGCGCAGCCCCTTAATGCGTGCCGAGATAAGCGTTGATCACGTCCTGGTTGCTGCGCACTTCATCCGGCGTGCCGTCGCCGATTTTCTTGCCGTAGTCCAGCACCACCACGCGGTCCGAGATATCCATCACCACGCCCATATCGTGCTCGATCAGCACGATGGTGGTGCCGAACTGGTCGTTCACGTCGAGGATGAAGCGGCACATGTCCTGCTTCTCCTCCACGTTCATGCCGGCCATGGGTTCGTCCAGCAGCAGTATCTCCGGTTCGGCGGCCAGCGCCCGGCCCAGCTCCACGCGCTTCTGCAGGCCGTAGGGCAGGCGGCCTACCGGCGTTTTGCGGATGGCCTGGATTTCCAGGAAGTCGATGATCTCCTCGGCCTTCACGCGGTGCGCAATCTCCTCGCGCCGCGCCGGCCCCCAGTACAGGGCCTGCATCAGGAAGTTGGACTTCATCTTGAGGTTACGGCCGGTCATGATGTTGTCCAGCACCGTCATGCCCTTGAACAGCGCAATGTTCTGGAAGGTGCGCGCGATGCCGGACTTGGCGGCGCCGTAGCAGTCCATGCCCTTGCGCTGCTGGCCCTTGTGGATGATGGCCCCTTGCTGCGGGCGGTACACGCCGTTGATCACGTTGAGCATGGAGCTTTTTCCCGCGCCGTTGGGGCCGATGATGGCGCGGATTTCATGCTGGCGCACGTCGAAGGAAATGTCGGTGAGCGCCTTCACGCCGCCGAAGGACAGCGAGATGTTCTTCAGGTCCAGGATCACCGGGCCGATACGGCGCGTGGCGCGCAGCAGCGCGTCGGGTTCGTTCATTTGCATGGGGGTCTCCTCGATCACGCTCACGCCGCCTTACCCACGACGGGGTAAGTCTTGCTGTCCTGGATGCGCAGGTCGGCAGCCGCCGTGCCCACGCGGCCGTCCTCGAATTTGACTTGCGTCTCGATGTATTGCGATGCCTTGCCGGAGTAGAGCGCGTCGATCAGCACCGCGTATTTCTCGGCCACGAATTTGCGGCGCACCTTGCGGGTGCGGGTCAGTTCGTCGTCGTCCGGGTCCAGCTCCTTGTGCAGCACCAGGAAGCGCTTGATCTGCGTGTTGCCCATCAGCGCTTCGGTGGCCAGGTCGGCGTTGACCTTCTCTATGCACTCCCGCACCAGCTCATAGGTCTGCGGCAGTCCGGCCAGGTCGGTGTAGCCCGAGTAGGCGATGCCGCGCCGTTCGGCCCAGTTGCCCACCGCTTCCATGTCGATGTTGATGAAGGCGCACACGTGGCCGCGCTCATGGCCGAAAGCCACCGCCTCTTTGATGAAGGGGAAGAACTTCAGCTTGTTCTCGATGTAGTTGGGCGCGAAGATGGTCCCGCACTGCATCTTGCCCACGTCGGCCGCGCGGTCGATGATTTTCAGGTGGCCTTCGCTGTCGAACACGCCCGCGTCGCCGGTGTGGAAATAGCCTTGCTCGTCCAGCGCTTCGGCGGTGGCATCGGGGCGCTTGTAGTAGCAGTGCATGGTGGAGGCGGACTTCACCAGCACCTCGCCGTTGGACGCCAGCTTCACTTCCACGCCAGGCGCGGGCAGGCCCACGCTGTCGAACTTGATGTTGCGGTCCGGCTGCAGGCAGATGTAGGCGCAGGTTTCGGTGGAGCCGTAGAACTGCTTCAGGTTCACGCCGATGGAGCGGTAGAAGCGGAACAGGTCGGGGCCGATGGCGGCGCCCGCCGTGTAGGCCACGCGCACGCGCGACATGCCCAGCACATTTTTCAGCGGGCCGTAGACGAAGAAGCGGCCCAGCGCGTACTTGATGCGCTCGCCCGCCGGCACCGGCTTGCCGTCCAGGATGTCGGCGCCGCTGCGGCGCGCCACGTCCATGAAGTAGTGGAACATGCGCTGCTTGAGGGCGCCCGCGTCCTCCATCCGTATCATCACCGTGGTCAGCATGTTCTCGAACACGCGCGGCGGGGCGAAGTAGAAAGTGGGGCCGATCTCGCGCATGTCCGTCATCACGGTGTCGCCCGATTCGGGGCAGTTCACGGTGAAGCCGGCCACCATGGCCTGCGCCACCGAGAACAGGCAGTCGCCCACCCAGGCCATGGGCAGGTAGGACAGCACGTTTTCGTCGTCGGTGAGGTTCTCGAAGCTCACGCCGCCTTCGCCCGCTTCGATAAAGGCGGCGTGGGTCTGGCACACGCCTTTCGGGCGGCCGGTGGTGCCGGAGGTGTACAGGATGATGGCGGTGTCGCCGGACCGGCCGGCCTGCACGGCGGCGTCGAAGAAGCCGGGGTGGGCTTTGTCGTAGTCGCGGCCCAGCTCCTGCAGCTTGGCGAAGGAGATCAGTTCCTTGTGCGTGTAGTGGCGCATGCCGCGTTCGTCGTCGTAAGCGATGTGCTCAATGTGGGGATAGAGCTCGGCCAGCTCGTGCAGCTTGTCGACCTGCTCCTGGTCTTCCACGATGGCGTAGCGGATCTCGGCGTTTTCCAGCACATAGGCCATGTCGGCGGCGGGCGCGTCCTGGTACAGCGGCACCGGCACGCCGCCCAGGCATTGGGCCGCCAGCATGGACCAGTACAGGCGCGGACGGTTGTCGCCGATCACGGCCAGGTTCATGCCGCGCTCAAAGCCGAGCGCGGCCAGGCCGCAGGCCAGGGCGCGCACTTCCTCGTTGACCTGGCCCCAGGTCCAGGTCTGCCAGATGCCCAAGTACTTTTCGCGGAACGCAGGCTTGTGCGCTCTCGCTTTCCCATGCTGCAGCAAGCGGCGCGGGAATGTGTCCAGATCTTTTTGCACCTTTGTCTCCTTCGTGACTCGTTGCGAGCGAGGGGTGTGCCTTTTCTTCGATTTTTCTTCGATGTGTGTGATGATAGTAGCTCGCGTTTCAGACACACGTTGTCTTTTCGGTGACAATTCATCCATATTTTAATGTTGCTATGCAACAATGACAAACAAGCCACCTACCCTTAAAGAAGCGCTGCGCTCCGCCATCTGGGCGCAGGCGCTCACGCCCGAGCAAATGGCACGGGTGGAAGCCGACACTTACGAGACGTTCGTGCCGAAAGGCGGCTTTGTGTGCCGCAAGGGCGAGGTGGTCGACAACTGGGTGGGCATCATTGCCGGCATGGTGAAGATGAACAATTTTTCGCCGTCCGGCAAAAGCGTCACCTTCACCGGCGTCCCGCCCGGAGGCTGGTTCGGCGAAGGCTCCCTGCTGAAGAACGAGCCGCGCAAATACGACGCCATGGCGCTGCGCGACAGCCGCATCGCGCGCATGCCGGCCGATACTTTTAACTGGCTGCTGGAAACAAGTCTACCGTTTACGCGCTTTTTGTTGATGCAGCTCAACGAACGATTGGGGCAGTTCATCGGCATGGTGGAAAACGACCGCCTGCTCGACATCGACACGCGCGTGGCGCGCTGCCTGGCGGGGCTGTTCAACTCGCTGTTGTATCCGGGGATCGAGAAGCTGGTGCAGATTTCGCAGGAGGAAATCGGGTTGCTGTCGGGCGCGTCGCGCCAGCGCGCCAACCAGGCTTTGCAGGTGCTGGAGAAGCAGGGCCTGTTGCGCCTGGACTATGGCGGCATCCGCATCCTCGACCTGGAGGGCTTGCGGCGTTTCGAAGCGCCGGAGACTTAAAACCAGCCGCGCCGCAGGCCGAAGGCCACCAGCAGCAGCACAGTTCCAATCAACGTCAGCGCGAGGGCGGGCTTGTTCGGCTTGTCCAGCGCGATCGGCTGCCCGGCAGGGTGGCCCTTGGGCCAGTTCAGCACATACGAGCCCGCCATGGCGAAAAATCCGGCGCTGGTCAGCAGCTCCGTCATATTGCCGCTGATCAGTCCCGAAAACAGATCAAAAATCGCGCCTATCAGCAGCAGGGTGATACCAGCGAGGAGGAATTTCTTAGATTTGTGCATGCCAAGATATTATCACTTGGCAATATTCCCCGCGACAGAAATCCTCCGCAGCCAAGCATCATAAATCTCCTGCATCCGCAACCAGCTTTCCGGCGAGCGCCCTAGCGACTGCGACAGCATGATTGCTATCTCAGGATTAATGTCCTGGCTACCGTTCAAAATGTTGTTCAATATCGCGGAAGGCATGCCGAGTGATCGTACCCATTCACCGGCACTCAGGCCAGTCGGCTGCAAGTACACTTCCTTGATGAATTCCCCTGGGGATGGCGGGTCGTACATTTGCATTAGTGATAATCCTCGTAATCGCCTGTCTGTGCGTTGCCATCCTCGAAGGCAAAGGTCATGCGCCAGTTTGCATTGACATGGACTGGCGCTGGGGCTGCGTATTGTGCAGCGGATGTAACCGGAATCCGGATATGTCCATGTCTAAGGGCTTATTTGCAGTATTGAGTGCGGCCAGAAGAGTGTTCAATCGACGTGCGTGCGCCGGCTGGATACCTGCCGTAACGCCGGATTGGAAAAATTTCCGCAAGCCTTTGTGCCGGAAGGTAGCAATCATGGTCAATATAGCGGCGCGTGCAGGGTTGAACAAGCTGAGCACTGATTACACCAGTTGTCTGCAAACAGGTATTGGCCAAGCGCAAGCTCTGCGCGGTTCGGGCTGCCGGCAGTGTTAGTGGCATCACACAGCGTTGCCGGCAGTTGGTATAAGCTGTGGGTGTCACTCACCTGGAGGGAATAGCATGGATACCCTGGCACGCCGGATCGGCGAAATGTTGGTGTTGCGCGGCGCTGCGGCGGCCGTGGCGCGGTGGGGATTGATGCGCGTGGTGGGCGTGACCGGACTGGCGCTGGCCGGCTACTACCTCCTCTCCCATCAGAAGGAGAATCCCCGCCTGCTGCCAGCCCCGGATGCGTCCGGACGCAGCGAGCTAAGCGGCTGGCCCGGCGAGGACCGCCGCCGCGCCCCTGAACTCGAGCCCGGCATGACCTATCCAGGCGAGCGCCGCACCTTGCATTGACTTGACGGATTACTCGCGTAGTGTGGCGTGGAACAATGAGTTGAGCCCATCAATTGCGCTGTCACGGCTGGAACGCCTGACTGGGGTGTTGTCTAGCCGCGCCAATTCCTCTTCGATATAGTTATTCAGATTAGCCACCGGTTTTTCCAAGCCTAGCTCAGGTGCTGCCCGTTTCTTCTCAAGTAGCAGATCTATGTCCCGCAGCAGTTGCGGCTGGTCATCCAGCAAATGCAGCAGTTTATGAAACTCAATTGGAGCTGCAGTGCCGTAGCGTTCCAGCCATTTCACGGACAGCAGCGGCCGCAGTACGTAGAAGTACTTCTTCAGTGGCACCATGTCCGCCCGTAAGTAACCTCGGTAGTTAGTCTTGGCCATGCTGCGGTAGTGGTGGATGCCATGTTCTACCGAGTAGATCGACGGCAGCAGCGTGCGGGCAACAGAGGCGAAGGAGCCGGTTTCGATATAGTTAATCGGCGACTTTATCCATTCGACGAAAGTTGGATTGGATTTCCAGAATAGGCGCAATGCCTTGCGGATATCCCACCCGTTCAAATCAATATCGTCGACAATAGGGTATTCAATAACGTCGCGCCGCTCTTCCAGATCAACCGCGAGATACCAATCCGCCGGCCTAGCATAGATGAAGCGCACGTCGTAGTCGCTATTGGGCGAAGCAAAGCCCCAAGCCCGGCTACCTGATTCCACCGCCAGCAAAATGCGGACACCATGTTCGCGTTCAGCCGCTGCCAGGCGGTTCATGATTTCACTTCGGACTTCGTTTGGTATCATGTTTCTCTCTCTTGGATACTTGATTGTATTGCAAACCAGCAGCGTTGCAGGCGGAGTATGATAGAGCCAAGTCGACAGCTTCACTTTGCTCATGCCCAACTCAGAACTTTCCACCATCGCCGGCCGTCTCGCCGCCTTGCGCGCGGCCATGCGCGAGCGGCAGATAGACGCCTTCATGGTGCCGTCCGCCGATCCGCACCTTTCCGAATATTTGCCGCAGCACTGGCAGGGCCGCGAATGGCTGTCGGGCTTTACCGGCTCGGTCGGCACCTTCATCATCACGGCCGATTTTGCCGGCGTGTGGACCGACGGCCGCTACTGGACCCAGGCCGAGACTGAACTGGCGGGCTCCACCATAGAGCTGATGAAAATCGCGTCCGGCGCCAGCGTGCAGTATGTGGACTGGCTGGCCGCGCACATGCAGCCCGGCCAGACCGTGGCGGTCGATGGCGCGGTGCTGGGCCTGGCCGTGGCCCGCCTGCTGGAGCAGGCGCTGGCGGCGAAGCAGGTTGCGCTGCGCACGGAGCGCGACCTCCTGGGCGATATCTGGCACGGCCGTCCCAGCCTGCCGGCGGCGCAAGTCTATGAACTGCTGCCGCCCTACGCCACCCGCAGCCGCAGCGACAAACTGGCGGACCTGCGCGCCGCGATGGCCGCGCACGGCGCCAGCCATCACGTGATCTCCACGCTGGACGACATCGCCTGGCTGTTCAATCTGCGCGGCGCGGACGTGAATTACAACCCGGTTTTCCTGGCACACGCCCTCATCGGTACGGTACGCGCCACATTATTCGTGGCCGAAGGCAAGGTGCCGCCCGGGCTGGCCGCGCGCCTGGCGGAAGAGGGCGTGGACCTGGTCCCTTACGCCGCGTTCGCCGCCGCGCTGGCCGCGCTCCCCACGGACGGCCCGGTGCTGCTCGATCCGCGCCGCGTCACCTACGGCACGCGCCAGGCGCTGCCCGCGAACGCGGCGGTGCTGGAGGCGGTCAATCCCACCACGCTGGCCAAGTCCCGCAAGTCCGACGCCGAAGCCGCGCACGTGCGCGCCACCATGGAGCAGGACGGCGCGGCGCTGTGCGAATTTTTCTGCTGGCTGGAGCAAACCCTGGCCAATCCGCAGCGCGAGCCGCTGACCGAAGTGGCCATCAACACCCACATCACCGCCGCCCGCGCGCGCCGCCCGCATTTCGTCAGCCCCAGCTTCGGCACCATCGCCGGCTTCAAGGCCAACGGCGCCATCATGCACTACCGCGCCACCGAGGCCAGCCATGCCGTGATCGAAGGCGACGGCCTGCTGCTGATCGATTCCGGCGGCCAGTACCTGGGCGGCACCACCGATATCACGCGCGTGGTGCCGGTGGGCGCCATTACCGCCGAGCATAGGCGCGACTTCACGCTGGTGCTCAAGGGCATGATCGCGCTGTCCGCCACCAAGTTCCCACAAGGCACCAAGTCGCCCATGCTGGACGCGATCGCGCGCGCGCCGATCTGGGCGGCCGGCATCGATTTCGGCCACGGCACCGGCCACGGCGTGGGCTTTTTCCTGAACGTGCATGAAGGCCCGCAGTCGATTTCGCCGTCCGCCATGCCGGAGCCGCACACGGCCATGGAGCGCGGCATGATCACCTCCATCGAGCCCGGCATTTACCGGCCGGGCCGCTGGGGCATCCGCATCGAGAACCTGGTGCTGAACCAGCCTGCGGACAGCGGCGAATTCGGCCCCTTCCTGCGCTTTGAAACCTTGACCCTGTGCCCCATCGACACGCGCTGCCTGGACCACGCGCTGCTGCGCGGGGACGAGCGCGCCTGGCTCAACGACTATCACGCCACGGTGCGCCAGCGCCTGGCCCCGCACCTGGCCGGCGATGCGCTGGCCTGGCTGCATACCCGCACGGAGGCAGTATGAGTTCGTCCCGTTCCACCCGTGCCAGCAATGCGCTCGACCGTTTGAAAGAGCGCAGCGGCAACAAGCTGTACACCATGTCGCGCACCGGCAGCGGCCATTTCTTCCTCACCGCCGGCCCCGGCCAGCCGCCGCTGTGCGCGCCGATGGAGCTGGACGAGTTCGTCGCCTTCGTCAACGCGCAGGGGCCGCAGAAAGTGCAGCGCATGAGCAAGCTGGACGTCGCGTTTGAAAAGCAGCTGAGCAAAAAAACCGAACCATAAAACCGAACAATAACCTGGGGACGGCCATGCCTTCCAACGCCCTGCTCGACGCCTACTGGTCCGCCAGCGAACTGGCCACCAATTGCATTGTTTTGCTGAATATCCTCGGCGCCCTGCTGCTGGGGCTGCTGGTCGGCTACGAACGCTCCTATCATGGCCGAGCGGCGGGCATGCGCACCTACGGCCTGGTGTGCATGGCGTCCTGCGCGCTGACGGTGATCTCCGGCTATCCCTCGTTCTGGTACGGCGGGCATATGGCGCACGTGGGCAGCGTGATCGGCACCGATCCCACCCGCGTTATCCAGGGCATCGTCACCGGCATCGGTTTCCTGGGCGCGGGCGTCATCATGCGCGAAGGCTTCAATATCAGCGGGCTGACCACGGCCGCCTCCATCTGGGCTTCGTCGGCCATCGGCGTGATGATAGGGGTGGGCTTCTATCTCGGCGCCATGGGCCTGGCCTTCATGTGTTCGATGTCGATGATCTATCTGTCCAAGCTGGAGGCCTGGCTGCCGTCGCGCCACGCGGTGGCGCTCACCATGCGCTTCAGGGCGGGCTATGTGCCCAACGAGGCCGCGCTGCGCGCTATTGCGCTCAAGCGCGGCTATGAAATCGCGGGCGGGTCCATGATGATCGCCAGCGACAAGGGCATGCAGGAATGGCGCTTTGTCGCCATCGCGCTGAGCAAGCGTTCGGGCGCGTCCATGTCCGAGCTGGCGGCGGAAATGGCGCAGTTCGAGGGCCTGGAAGGGTTCCAGGTTTCCCATGCGCGCAACTGAGGAATAGTGTGATGGTGTTGACGACAGCACAGGACGTACTGGATTTCTGGTTTTTGCCGATAGGCGTGAAGGGCCACAACACCCAGCGCGCCGAATGGTTCCGCAAGGACGACGCCTTCGACGCGCAAATCCGCGCACAGTTCGGCGACCTGGTGGCGCAGGCCTTGCAGGGCGGCCTGCGGCACTGGGACGACGAGGGCACGCAAGGCACGCTGGCGCGCATCGTGGTGCTGGACCAGTTCACGCGCAATATCCATCGGGGCACGCCGCTGGCCTTCGCCGGCGACACCCTGGCGCTGGAGGCGGCGCTGGCGCTGGACGACAGCGGCGCCAACCAGACCTTGCCGCCGGTGCAGCGCGTGTTCGCCTACCTGCCCTTCGAACATGCGGAAAGCCTGTCCATGCAGCTGCGCTCGCTGGACCTGTTCGACATGCTGCGCGCCTCGGCCACCGGCTTCGACGGCACCTACGACTACGCCAGGCGCCACTACGAGGTGATACGCCGCTTCGGCCGCTTCCCGCACCGCAACGCCATTCTCGGCCGCGCGTCGACGGCGGAGGAAGTCGACTTCCTCAAGCAGCCGGGATCGGGGTTCTGATGCGCACTTTGAGCGTGATCGGCGGCGGCCATGTGGGCCGCGCGCTGGGCCGCTTGTTCGCGCAGCAGGGCTTTACGGTGCTGGACGTGCTGGCGCGCTCGCCCGTATCGGCGCAAGGCGCGGTGGACTTCATCGGCGCCGGCACGGCCGCCGGCGGCTATGCCGGCTTGCGCCAAGCCGCCGTCTACATGCTGTCCGTCGGCGACGACCAGATCCTGCCGGCCTGCGCGGCGCTGGCGGCGGCCGTTCCGCTGCAAGGCGCCGTGGTGTTCCACTGCAGCGGCGCGCTGGCCTCGGACCGCTTGCAGGCCGCGCGCGACGCGGGCGCCCACGTGGCGAGCGTCCACCCCATCCGCAGCTTCGCCGACCCCGGCGCGGTGGCCGCCGCCTTCGCCGGCACCTTCTGCGGCGTCGAGGGCGACCCGCAAGCGCTGGCCGTGCTGGAGCCGGCGCTGCTGGCCATGGGCGCGCGCCCGGTTGCCATCAACGCCGCCGCCAAGACGGTTTACCACGCCGCCGCCGTGTTCGCGAGCAACTACCTGACCACCGTGCTGGACGCCGCGCTGCGCGCCTACCAGGCCGCCGGCATCCCCGAAGCGACGGCGCGCGAGCTGGCCCGGCCGCTGGTGGCGGAGACCGTGGCGAACGTGTTCCGCCTGGGCGCCGCGCCCGCCTTGAGCGGCCCCATCGCGCGCGGCGACATGGCCACCGTGGCCCGCCAGCAGCAGGCCGTTGCGCTATGGGACGCGGCCACGGGAGAGCTATATCAGGCGCTGGTCGCGCCCACGGAGAAACTTGCGAGCCGAAAGCACAACAAATAGAGTGAGTTGCTGGTCTTCACTGCCGATTTCCTTGTAAAACATCGGCAGAAGCAATAAGCTTAATTACTGGAAAACAAGAGCATGCCGGCCTCAATGGTGCGGCGGCCAAGATAGGGGCAAGAACATGTTATTTCTGAAGAGCACGACCGTAACGAAGGCGCCCGGCATCTACGAAGTGGATATCGCCGCCAAGCCACCCGGCAAGACTTATGGCGTCTACCTGGCCACCGATCCGGACAATCCGCCTGCCGACGTGCTGACCGCGCTGGCTGCGGCCGGTTTCCAGAACACCCACAGCTCGGGCTACACCCACAAGGACCGCGGCAAGGTGCTGGACCTGCATTTCCAAAAAGACGGCACCGACCTGTTCAAAGGCTGGAAACCGGAAGAAAACGAAGCCAACATGGCGCAGATCACCAAGATCTTCGCCGATGTCGGCATCGCCATCGCGCCGCGCGTCATGTCGCTGGCCGAAGCCTACGCTTAAAAGCCGGCTGCGCCCCGCAGGCCGTTCAGGCCTGCACTTCAATATGGTACAAGGCCCATGGGCAGGAGCCGAAACGCTCCTGCACGGGCCTGGCCGCCATGTCCGCCACCTTGTCCGCGTCGTACACCGCCCATAGCGGACCCAAGCCGCCCAGCGCCATCGGCGCGCCGTCCATCTGCGTCGCCACGATGTAGCGCTGCGCCCGCGCTTGCGCCACCGTGATGGTGGCCGCGTAGCCGTCCACCGCGCGCAGCACGATCTTGCCGCTGTCGGCCAGGGTTGCGCCGGCCGCTTTCAGCACGTCCAGCAGCAGCGGGCCGCGCAGCGCATGCGCTTTGCCGTCATATTCCAGCGTGGGCTTGATGGCGATAGCGGGCAGGGCGGACAGTTCGGCAAAGTCGAAGGCGTGCGCCTTGTCGAAGCTCAGCTTTTGCTTGTGCATCATCTGGTCGCGCACCGGCTCGAAAGGGCCGCGGTTCGGCTTGGCAATCGCGCCGGTCACGGTCAGCAGGGCGGGGCCGCGCGCGGGAGCGGCGGCGGCGCGGGCGGAGGGCAGGGCGGGCAGCGTGGCGGCGCTGGCCAGTGTGCCGAGGAAGAGTCGTTTTTTCATCCGGTTATGATAGCGGTTATGGACCTTTTTTCCGAGCATTCCGGCGTGCTGGACGCCATTCCCATCGAAGACGGCGAGCTGTACTTCATGCCGCGCCTGCCCTTGCAGCAGGACAGCGCCGCCGTGCTCGAGCGCCTGCTGGCGGAAACCGCCTGGCGCGCCGAAGCCATCACTTTATGGGGCAAGCAGATGCTGCAGCCGCGCCTGAGCGCCTGGTACGGCGATGCGCGCTACAGCTATTCCGGCATGACGCTGGAGCCGCAGCCGTTTACGCCGCTGCAGCTGGAGATCAAGCAGGCCGTTGAGCAGGCCAGCGGCCAGCGCTTCAACAGCGTGCTGCTGAACTACTACCGCGACGGGCAGGACAGCATGGGCTTCCACAGCGACGACGAAAAAGAGCTGGGCCGCAATCCCGTCATCGCCTCGGTCAGCTTCGGCGACCCGCGCACCTTCATCCTCAAGCACAAGCGGCTGCCGAAAACGGTGAAGCTGGCGCTGGGCAACGGCAGCCTGCTGGTCATGGCGGGCGCCCTGCAGCACCACTGGAAGCACGGCATCAACAAGGAAAAAACCGCCTGCGGGCCGCGCGTCAACCTGACCTTCCGCCATATCCTCGCCTGACACCTTCCTTAAGCCCTTCTTAAGCTAAGTTCCGCCATCTTGTGGCGATCGTCTGCGTTTCAATAGCGATTACATCTGCTCACAATTCGGTGGCCCGTAGCGCGTTTGCCAATGCTATCGTCACTACATCGCGCTTCACAACGAACTGCGATCCCAAGCAAGTCCCTTACTTTTTGCTGAAAGATCACTAACATGAAAAAAATTCTGTTCGCACTGATTACCTCCGCAACCGCCCTGGGCGGCATCTCCGCAGCCCAGGCTGCCGAACCAGGCACCGCCTATGTCGGCGTGGGCGTGGTGGCAAGCCAGCACAAGTACAACCTGGCCAACGACACCAGCAACGGCGACCGCAAGAGCGACGAATGGTCGGGCAAGATCTACGGCGGCTACCAGATCGACAAGACCTGGGCGGTTGAAGGCGGCTACACCGATTTCGGCAGCTCCAATTACAAATACTCGGTAGGCGCCAACAACGGCGCCATCGACAGCAAGTCGCACTCCTTCTACGTGGCAGGCAAGGGCAGCTACCCGATCAACGAGCAGCTGTCCGCCTTCGGCAAGCTGGGCGTGGCCTACAACAAGAATGAAGTGCACGGCACCGGCCTGGCCGCCCCGTATGCGCTGGGCGACAGCAACCGCACCAATCTGTACGCCTCCGTGGGAGCCGAGTATGCGATCAACCAGAAAGTGTCGCTGTCGCTGGAGTATGAACACTACGGCAAGAACGACATCGAGCAAGGCCGCAAGAAAGGCGCCGTCACCCTGGGCGCGCGTTACAACTTCTAAGCTGCCGCTCGCTTAATCCGCTTCATCCGCTTTATCTCCTCGATCCCCCTTACTTCCCCTCGCAGACTACACGCTGCAAGGGGAAGTCTTTTCCCCTCGCTTTGCCGCCCATGGTGCCCTCGATGCGGGCTTGCAGCTTGTCGCCTTCGCGCTTGTAGATGATGCGCTGGGGGAAGTCATGCTGCGGGTTCTCGAACACCGCGCTCGTGCCCTCCAGGCTCACCAGCTTGAATGAGGCCTCCGGCTGGCTGTGCGGCTTGGCCACGTAGGCCAGCTGGCCGTCCACTTCGCGTATCTGCAGAAATTCCCAGGCCGAGGTCTTGCCGTTCTTGACGGTGCGGCTCATGCCCAGCAGCGTGCCGCCCGCCGGCGCCGTCCATTGCTCGACCGAGCCTGCTTCCGCGCCCACGGCGGCCCAGCAGCCGGAGAGCCAGCCGAGCTGGCCGACGGCGTCCGCACTCAGGGGCGCGGCGCTGGCGCTGGCGGCCATCAGGGCTGCTGCTGCAATGAGGGTCTTGTGCATTTTTTTTTCTCCCCAAATAAAAAGGGCACGGTAAAAACCGTGCCCTTTGATGTTACACCTGATTAAGTCGTCAGGGGCTTGTAGCGGATACGCTTGGGCTTGGCGCCTTCTTCACCCAGGCGTTTCTTCTTGTCGGCTTCATATTCCTGATAGTTGCCGTCGAAGAAGGTCACTTGCGAGTTGCCTTCGAAGGCCAGGATGTGGGTCGCGATACGGTCCAGGAACCAGCGATCGTGGGAGATCACCATCACCGAGCCGGCGAATTCCAGCAGCGCATCTTCCAGCGCGCGCAGGGTTTCCACGTCCAGGTCGTTCGACGGTTCATCCAGCAGCAGGACGTTGCCGCCCATCAGCAGGGTTTTCGCCAGGTGCAGACGGCCGCGCTCACCGCCGGACAGGTTGCCGACGATCTTCTGCTGGTCGCCGCCCTTGAAGTTGAAGCGGCCCAGGTAGGCGCGCGACGGCATTTCGAAGCGGCCCACGCTCAGCATGTCGGCGCCGCCGGTCACGTCTTCGAACACGGTCTTGGAATCGGACAGGGCGTCGCGGTGCTGGTCGACGATGGAGACCTTGGCGGTCTTGCCGATGATGACTTCGCCGCTGTCCGGGGTTTCCTTGCCGGTGATCATCTTGAACAGCGTCGACTTACCGGCGCCGTTGGGGCCGATAATGCCGACGATGGCGCCGGCGGGAATCGTGAAGCTCAGGTTGTCGATCAGCATGCGGTCGCCGAAGGACTTCGACACGTTCTTGAACTCGATCACTTCATTGCCCAGGCGCTCGGCCACAGGGATGAAGATCTCCTGGGTCTCGTTGCGCTTCTGGTATTCGTGCTCGCTCAGCTCATTGAAGCGGGCCATGCGGGCCTTGGACTTGGCCTGGCGCGCTTTCGGATTCTGGCGCGACCATTCCAATTCCTTCTGCAGCGCCTTCTGGCGCGCCGATTCGGTGGCTTCTTCCTGCTTCAGGCGGGCCTGTTTCTGGTCCAGCCAGGAGCTGTAGTTGCCTTTCCATGGAATGCCGCTGCCGCGGTCCAGTTCCAGGATCCACTCGGCCGCATTGTCCAGGAAGTAGCGATCGTGGGTGATGCCGACCACGGTGCCCGGGAAACGCACCAGGAACTGCTCCAGCCATTCGACCGATTCCGCGTCCAGGTGGTTGGTGGGTTCGTCGAGCAGCAGCATGTCCGGCTTGGACAGCAGCAGCTTGCACAGCGCCACGCGGCGCTTTTCACCGCCGGACAGCACGCTGATCTGCTGGTCCCAAGGCGGCAGGCGCAGCGCGTCGGCGGCCATTTCCAGCTGCAGGTTCAGGTTGCCGCCGTCGGACGAGGAGATGATCGCTTCCAGGCGCGCCTGTTCGGCGGCCAGCGCGTCGAAGTCCGCGTCTTCTTCAGCGTAGGCGGCGTACACGGCGTCCAGCTTGGCTTGCGCCTCGAACGCTTCGCCCAGGCCGGATTCCACTTCCTGGCGCACGGTCTTGTTCGGGTCCAGCTGCGGTTCCTGCGGCAGGTAGCCAATGTTCAGACCCGGCATCGGGCGCGCTTCGCCCTGGATGTCGGTGTCGATGCCGGCCATAATTTTCAGCAAGGTCGACTTACCGGAGCCGTTCAGGCCCAGCACGCCGATCTTTGCGCCCGGGAAGAAGGACAGCGAAATATCTTTGAGGATCTGGCGCTTGGGCGGGACGATTTTGCCCACGCGGTTCATGGTGTAGACGTAGTTTGCCATTAGGAAATTCTCGATATGTTACGAAGGTCAACAAGGATACGCCAAACGCCGCGATACAGCTAGTTTCAGCGGCCTTGGGCGGGTTTCAGTAGCAGGTTCAGGCGGTCCAGCGGGCGAACGGCGCCGCGTCCACGCCGGCCGGCACATACCATTTGCGGCGCTTGGGGTCCCAGCGCGCGCCGAGCTGCTTGGCCTCTTCCTTTTCCGCGAAGGGCACGTTCAGCACCGTCACCGCCCGTCCGGACTGGCCGGGCTGGCTGGCGCGGGGCGCGGGGGCCGAGCCGGCCTCCGGCATGGCGGCGGCCGGCGCGCTGGTCTCCACCATGGAGCCGTCCGCGCGGACCTCCATCCATTTCACGCTGCCGTCTTCCAGGACGGTGCTGGCTTTGTAGGGCGGATCAAACGGTGGTGTGCTGGTCATGGGCTGTTGCTGGCTAGTCTGTCGGGGTGCTTATTATATGGCGGCGGCCGCGCGGCGCGTGGTCCACAGGCCCTCCGCCACGTACAGCGCCAGCGCACTCCAGATCACCACGAAGCCGGCCAGCCGCTCCGGCGAGAAGGCCTCGTGGAAGATCCACACCCCCAGCAGCATCTGCATGGTGGGCGACAGGTATTGCAGCATGCCCAGCACGGCCATGGGAATGCGGCGCGCGCCGGCGGCGAACATCAGCAGCGGAATCGCGGTGATGGGGCCGGCGGCCGCCAGCAGCCAGCGCGTGCTGTCGTGCGGCGAGTTGATGAAGGTGTTCTGGCCGTGCATGGTCAGCCAGACCACATAGGCCAGCGCCAGCGGGAACAGGATGATGGTCTCGAACGACAGCCCCTCCAGCGCCGCCAGCGCGGCGGTCTTGCGCAGCAGGCCGTAGCCGCCGAAGGTGATGCCCAGTATCAGCGCGATATACGGCGGCTGCCCAGCCTGCCAGGTCAGCCAGGCCACGCCGCAGGCGGCGATGCCGATAGCGATCCACTGCCCGCGCCGCATCTTCTCCTTCAGCACCAGCAGGCCCAGCAGCACATTGACCAGGGGATTGATGAAATAGCCCAGGCTGGCGTCGATCACGTGGCCGTTGTTCACGGCCCAGATATAGACGAACCAGTTGGCGGTCAGCAATATCGCGCTGGCAACAAAACTGGCCATCACGCGCGGCTTGCGCAGCACCTCCGGCAGCCAGCGCCACTGGCCGCGCGCGGTCAGCACCAGGGCCAGGAAGAGCAGCGACCACAGCATGCGGTGCGCCAGGATTTCAATCGGCGGCACCTCGCCGATGGCGTGGAAATACAGGGGGAACAGGCCCCAGCAGAAAAACGCGAGGGCGGCGTACAGGATGCCTGTGTTCATGGTGTTGTTTGAATAAGGGTGCGGCGGGTCTGCCATTATCCGGGAAAACGGCCCGGGCCGCTGGCGGCGGTAGAATGGAGGCCGAAAACAGCGGAGCGCGGCCATGCCAGAATGCACTTGCAAATTGCCGATAGTTGGCCTATTGTGCAACGCACCAGAACAAACTCAGGTGCAATCTTGACGTCGGAACATAAGAAAAGCAGCCTCGTCGCACTGACGCTAGCTGCCGTCGGCATCGTCTATGGCGATATCGGCACCAGCCCTCTGTACACCCTCAAAACCATCTTCGACCCGGAACACGGGCTCGCGCTGAACACGCCCAACCTGCTTGGCATCATCTCCCTGATCTTCTGGGGGCTGACCATGATAGTCTCGCTCAAATACGTCACCCTGGTGCTGCGCGCGGACAACCGCGGCGAGGGTGGCATCATGGCGCTGATGGCGCTGGCGCTCAATTCCGTGAGCAAGCGCTCCGGCTGGCACGGCCCGCTGCTGCTGCTGGGCGTATTCGGCGCCACCATGTTCTACGGCGACAGCGTGGTCACCCCCGCCATTTCGGTGCTGGGCGCAATCGAAGGCCTGGAAGTGGCCGCGCCCGCGCTGGAGCAGTACGTGGTGCCGCTGACCATTATCGTGCTGGTGTCGCTGTACGCGGTGCAGCGCCACGGCACGGCCGGCATCGGCCGCTTCTTCGGCCCCGTCATGGTGGTGTGGTTCGCCGCGCTGGCCGTCATGGGCGTGATCAACATCGTCGAAGCGCCGCAGATCCTGGCCGCGCTCAATCCGCTGCACGCCTTCCGCTTCATGCTGGAGAATAAATACAGCGGCTTCGTTGCGCTGGGCGCGGTGGTGCTGGCCTTCACCGGCGCCGAGGCGCTGTACGCCGACATGGGCCACTTCGGCAAAAAGCCCATCCGCGCGGCCTGGTTCCTGATCACCATGCCGGCGCTGGCGCTGAACTACCTGGGCCAGGGCGCGCTGCTGATCGCCCGCCCGGACGCCATCTCCAATCCCTTCTTCCAGCAGCTCGGCAGCTGGAGCGTGTACCCGCTGGTGATTTTGTCCACCATGGCGGCGGTGATCGCCTCGCAGGCCACCATCTCCGGCACCTTCTCCATGACCAAGCAGGCCATCGCGCTGGGCCTGCTGCCGCGCATGCGCGTCACGCACACCTCGGAAAGCGAAATCGGCCAGATCTACATCCCGGCCGTGAACTGGCTGCAGCTGGTGGTGGTGCTGATCGCCGTGGTCGGCTTCGGCTCGTCCGACAAGCTGGCCGGCGCCTACGGCATCGCCGTCACCGCCACCATGCTGTGCACCACCATCCTGACCTTCTTCGTGATCCGCTACCGCTGGCACCTGCCGCTGGCGCTGTGCTTCGGCGCCACCGGCTTCTTCATCGTGATCGACATCATGCTGTTCTCGGCCTCCACGCTCAAGCTGCTGCACGGCGGCTGGTTCCCGCTGCTGCTGGGCACCGTGCTGCTGACCATCATGCTGACCTGGCGCGAAGGGCGCGACCTGGTCTTCAAGAACCTGGAAAAGCACGCCATTCCGCTGGAAGCCTTCCTGTCCTCGCTGTTCATGGCGCCGCCGGCGCGCGTGTACGGCACCGCCATCTTCCTGCGCGGCGAGAGCGACGGCGTGCCGCACGCGCTGCTGCACAACCTGTCGCACAACAAGGTGCTGCACGAGCGCGTGGTGTTCATCACCGTGCACATCGTGGAAGAACCGTGGGTGGCGCCGGAGGAGCAGGTCAAGATCGTCGACCTCGGCCACCAGTGCTACCAGGTCAATGTGCACTACGGCTTCAAGGACGAACCGGACATTCCCAACGTGCTGGCCTTGTGCGGCAAGCACGGCCTGGAGTTCGAGATGATGGAAACCTCCTTCTTCATCGCCCGCCAGACCGTGATCTCCACCCCGGGCGCCGGCATGGCGTCCTGGCGCGAGAGCCTGTTCGTCACCATGTCGCGCAATGCGCGCGCGGCGGCCGATTATTACCAGATTCCGCCCAACCGGGTGATCGAACTGGGCACCCAGGTGGAAATTTGAGACAGCGAAGTTGTAACTGAATGTTCTGCCCGAAAGGGCGTTGTGGCAGTCTGCTACACTTCTGCTCCGACGGCGCCCGGATGGCGGCGCCAGCGCAGTGCCAGTTACATGTTCAACAATACAAAGGTAATCATGAAATCGATGTTCCAATTGATCGCGTCGCTCGCCTGTGTGGCGGCGCTGACCGCCTGCGGCGCGCCAGCCAGCACCACCAAGACGGAAGACGTTGCGCCGCAGCCCGCCTATCTGAAAACCGAACTGGCCGCCGGCAGCGGCGACGCGGTGGTCGCCAACGACCTGGTGCAAGTGAGCTATTCGACCTTCCTGTACGACAGCACCAAGCCCAATTCGCGCGGCGCCCAGGTGGACGGCTCGCCGTCGGCCGTGTACGCCATCGGCACCGGCCGCTGGCTGCCGGGTGCGGAGCAGGGCGTGCTGGGCATGCGCAAGGGCGGCACCGTGCAGCTGGTGCTGCCGGCCAACCTGGCCTACGGCGTGTACAGCTACACCAACCCGGCCTACACCGCCAAAGTGGGCGCCAACACCCCGCTGGTCATGGAGATCACCGTGCTGGGCATCACCAAGCCGTCGCCGTCGGCCCAGGTCACGATTATCGACAAAGTAGTGGGCACTGGCGCCGAAGTGAGCGCCACCAAGACCCTGACCGTGCACTACACCGGCTGGATCTACGACCCGACGGCGGCCGACCAGCACGGCGTCAAGTTCGACAGCTCGGTCGACAAGAACGTGCCGTTCGACTTCATGATCACCGGTTCTGTGATTGAAGGCTGGAAGCGCGGCGTGGTCGGAATGAAAGTGGGCGGCAAGCGCACCCTGATCATCCCGCCTGAACTGGGCTACGGCTTCACCGCCCAGACCCTGATCCCGGCCGGCTCGACGCTGATCTTCGACATCGAACTGCTGAGCGTAAAGTAATCCTTAGCGTTACACAAAAAAGGGGCGGCCATCTGGCCGCCCCTTTTTTTATCCGCGCAAGGCGAGGGCGGGGGAGATGCGCAGTGCGGCCAGGGTGTGGCGCGCGGTGGCCAGCAGCGCCACCAGGGCGGCCAGCAGCAGGGCCGCCAGCAGCGGCCAGGCGCCCATCGGCGCGTGCTCCACGTAGCCGGCCAGGTAGCGCCGGATGGCCAGCGCCGCCAGCGGCAGGCCAAGCACGGCGCCGGCCGCGATCAGCACCGCGAACTCGCGTCCGACCAGGCGGGCGATGGCGGCGCGGCCCGCGCCGTGCAGCTTGCGCAGCACGATTTCCTTGCGGCTGCGCTGCACGCTGTAGGCCGACAGCACATAGATGCCGCACGCCGCCAGCACCACCGCGATCAGGCTGGACGAGGCCAGCATGCGCGCCAGCCGCACGTCGTCCGCATAGGCCAGGCCGAACAGGCTGGCGGCCGATTGCAGTTCCAGCACGCTGTCCGGGAAATACTGCTTGAACAGCGGCGCAATGCTGGCATGGGCCGCAGCCGCGTCCTCGCTGGTGCGCACGGCCAGCACCTGCGCCGGGGCGATGCGGTAGGCCACCGGCTGCGCCATCTGCTTCAGGCTCTGGTAGCGCACCTCGGGCGCGATGCCGACGATCTGCACCGTGCGGTCGCCATTGGTGAGGAACTGGCCCACGGCCGCCTCCGGCGTGGCGAAACCCAGCGCAAGCGCCGCCGCCGCGTTGACCACGCGCGCTTGGGAATTGACCTGGTCGCGGGCCGGGTCGAACAGGCGGCCGTGCAGTGGCTTCAAGCCGTACACCTGGAAGAACTCGGGGCTGACGGTGCGGTATTCCATGCTGACCATTTCTCCGGTGCGGCCCGGCAGGGTGGCCACCATTTTCATCCCGTCGCGGCCCGCCGCTTCCGACATGGCGGCCACGCCGCGCACATTCGGCATGCGCGCCAGCGCCTGCATGAAGCCGTCCGCTGCGGGCTTGCCGGTTTCCTGCGGCAGGTCCAGCACCAGCATGCCGGCGGGGTCGAAGCCGCGGTCGGCCTTGGCGGCGTAGTCGGCCTGCCAGGCGATGGCCAGCGTGGCGCCGCTGAGTGCCATCGCCGTGGCGAACTGCAGCACCGTCAGCACGCGGCGCAGCCACAGGCCGCCCGCCGTTTCGTGGTCGCCGCGTCCGGCCAGCGCCGCCGCCGGGCGCACCCGAAGGGCCAGCACGGCGGGGTAGATGCCGGCGCACAGGCCGGCCAGCAGTCCGCCCAGCAGGGCCAGCACGCAGCTGGCGGGCGAGAACAGGCTGTCCAGCTGGCGCGCCACCAGGCCGCTGAACATGGGCAGGCACAACCAGGCCAAGCCCAGGCCCAGCACCGTGGCCAGCAGCGCCACCACCGAGGACTCGGTGAGAAACTGCGCCACCAGCCGCGCATGGCTGGCGCCCAGCAGCTTGCGCATGCCGATCTCGCGCTGGCGGCGCAGGGTGCGCACCGTGGCCAGGTTGACGTAGTTGCTGGCGGCCAGCAGCAGGATCAGCAGCGCAATGCCCGCCAGCGCGAACACGCTGCCGCGCTGGCCGTAGTCGCCGCTGTTGCGGCCGGAGGCCAGGTCTTCGTCGAAATACACGTCCGGCATCGCCACCATGGCCACGTCGGTCACGTTGCGGCCGTTGAGCTTTTTGCCCATGGGGCCATTGCGTATCACCGCGTCGCGCGGATCGGCGTTGACGGCGCTTTGCAGCAGGCGCGCCATCTGCGCCGCATCCGCGCCGGGCTTGAGCTTCAGGTAGATGCCGCCGCGCCGCTGGAAATTGCTGCGGTGGTCGCCGCGCTCCGGTTCCGGCCAGGCCGCGCTGGCGCTGCCGAGCAGGCCGTCGTAGCGCAGGGTGGCGTTGGCCGGCGGATCGGCCAGCACCGCCAGCACCTGCAGCGTCTCCTTGCGCACGCGCAGATACTGGTTCAGCGCGGGCGCCGCGCCGAAGATCTTGCGCGCGGTGGTGGCTGTGAGGGCGATACCATCGGGCCGCGCCAGTGCCGCCTGTACGTCGCCTTCCAGCGCGCGCAAGCCGAACATGGCTTCGAATGCCGGATCGACCACGCGCAGTTCCGCCTGGTGGCGCTGGGCGCCGTTCCACAGCGGCAGGTCCAGCTGCTTGGCGATGCTGGACGCCTCCACCATGCCGCTGGCCTCGGCGGCGGTCTGGATGGGCAGGTAGGCGTACTCGCCCCAGTCCGGGCGCGGGAACACGTTGATGCGCTGCTTCACCGAGTAGACGCGCGCGGCGTCCGGCACGTGGCTGTTGTAGCTCAGGCAGTAGTGCACAAAGCCGAGCAGCAGGAAGCAGGCCGCGAAGCCGACCGCCAGGCCTAAAATGGACACGGCGGAATAAGCGCGTTCCTGCAGCAGCAGGCGCCAGCCGATACGGAAATCTTGTGCTTGCATGGCTTCTCCTTAGCTGCGCAGGGCCAGCGCAGGCGAAATGCGCAGCGCGGCCAGGGTGTGGCGGATGGTGGCGCCCAGTGCGACGGCCAGCACGGCGCCCAGCGCCGCCAGCAGCGTCCAGTAGCCGACCGGCGCGCGCTCGGCGAACTCGGACAGGTAGCGCTGTATCGCCAGCGCGGCGGGCGGCAGGCCTAGCAGCGCGGCGCAGCCCAGCATCCAGGCGAATTCCTTGCCCAGCAGGCGCGCCACGGCGCCGCGCTGCGCGCCGTACAGCTTGCGCAGCACGATCTCGCGCGCGCGCCGCTGCACGTTGTAGGCGGCCAGTACGTAGATGCCGAAGGCCGACAGCAGCAGGGCCATGGCGCTGCCGGCCGCCAGCATGGCCGCCAGGCGGGCGTCGTCGTCGTAGTTTTCGGCGAAGTAGCTGGCGGCGCGGCGCATCTCGGGGATGGTGTCCGGGAAGTACTGCCGCCACAGCGCATCGGCGGCGCGTTCCAGCGCGGCCATGTCGCCGTGGTAGCGCACCGTCAGCACGGACGCGTGCAGATTGTTGCGGTACAGGACAGGCGCAGGCGATTCGCGCAGCGACTGGTAGCGCAGGTCCGGCACCACGCCGATGACCACCGGCCGCACTTCGCTGCCGCGGCTCTCCAGCGCCACGCTCTGGCCCACTGCGGCCTGCGGCGACGCGAAGCCGAGCACCTTGGCGGCGGCGGCGTTGAGCACCACCACGTCGTCGTTGTTCTCCTGTTCGCGCTGCGGATCGAAGCTGCGTCCGGCCAGCGGCGCCACGCCGTACACCTGGAAGAAGCTGGGCGACACGGAGCGCTGCTGCAGCGTGGCGGAGACGCCGGTGGCGGTGCGCACCGGGTTGTTCAGGCCCAGGTAGTAGCGCCCCGCCGGCGACGGCGACGCGGCCACGCCCTCCACGCCCGGCACCCTGAGCAAGGCGTCGCGCATCTGGCGCGGCGCCTGGCCCTGCCACATCAGCGCGGGCAGTTCCAGCACCAGCAGGGGCTGCGCATCGAAGCCGGGATTGGCGCTGCTGGCGTAGCGCGTCTGCCAGGCCACGGCCAGCGTGCTGGCCACCAGCGCCATGGCGCAAGTCATCTGGAACACGGTCACGCCGCGCCGCAGCCAGGTGGTGCCGTAGGTCTCCTGCCCGCCGCGCGCCGCCAGCGCCTGCACCGGCCGCACGCGCAGCGCCAGCCAGGCCGGATGAAGGCCGGCCAGTACGCCGGTGAGCAGGCCCACCGCCAGCGCCGCCAGCACCGCGCCCGGTCCCATGACGGTGGCCAGCGGCCGGTTCAGCAGCTGCGCCCAGGCCGGCAGCAGCAGCCAGGCGAGCAGCAGGCCGCAGCCTGCCGCCAGCATGCTGGCCAGCAGCGACTCGGCCATCAGCATGGCCGCCACCCTGGCGTGGCTGGCGCCGAGCACCTTGCGCATGGCGATTTCGGCGCGCCGGCGCATCACGCGCACGGTGGCCAGGTTGACGTAGTTGATGGCGGCCAGCAGCAGGATCAGCGCGCCGATGGCGGCCACGCCCAGCACCAGCCTGGCGTCGCCGTGCTTGGCGCTGCTGCTGTTGCTGGCCAGTTCGCGGTCGAAATACCAGTCGCGCAGCGCGGTCAGCGCGATGTCCGACACCTTGCGGCCGTTCAGGCGCTGCAGCACGTCCGGCGGCAGGGTGGCGATAAAGGGCGAGCGGTCGTGCGCTTCCTGCATCACCCGCTGCAGCGCCTGCGGCGTGGCGCCCGGCGCCAGGCGCACGTACAGGCGCGCGACGATGCCGCCCCAGTTGGAGGTATCGTTCTTGTCCAGGCTCTTGCGCATATTCTTGGGTATCAGCTGGCTGTTGGTGCCGGCCAGCAGCGCATAGTGCAGCGTGACGGCGGCCGGCGGGTCGGGCAGGACGGCCAGCACCTGGTACTGCTTGCCCTCCATGGTGATGGTCTTGCCCAGCACGCCGCGCGCGGCGCCCAGCAACTGGCGCGCCTTGCTCTCGGTGAGGGCGATCGCCTCGGGACGTTCCAGCGCGGCGGCCAGGTCGCCTTCCAGCGCGCGCAGGCCGAGCACCTTGGGCATGGCGGGACTGGCCAGCAGGAATTCGATGGTGCTGAGAGCACCGTTCTGGCTCAGCGTGGACGAGCCGGTCAACGCCACGGCCGCCGCCTCCGCCAGCGGACTGCCTTCCGCCACGGCCAGCAGATTGATCGGCGTGTTGTCGAACCAGCCGCCGTGCTCGAGGATGTTGATGCGGTTCTTCGCCACGTACACCCGGTCCGCCTGCGGCACATGGCTGTCGTAGCTGAAGCTGAAACGCACATAGGCCATCAGCAGGAAGCAGGCCGCGAAGCCCAGGGCCAGGCCGAGTATGGTCACGGCGGAATAGGCGCGCTCCTGCAGCAGCAGGCGCCAGCCGATGCGGAAGTCGGCCGCTTTCATGCTGCGCGCAGTGCGTCGACCATGATGCGGCCGTCGAGCAGGTTCAGCGTGCGCGAAGCCTGCGCGGCGTGGGACGGCGAGTGCGTCACCATCACCACCGTGGTGCCTTCGGCGTTGATGGTGCGCAGCAGGCGCATCACCTCGTCGCCGTGCGCCGTGTCCAGGTTGCCGGTCGGTTCATCGGCCAGCAGCAGGGCGGGGCCGGACACCAGCGCGCGCGCGATCGCCACGCGCTGCTGCTGGCCGCCGGACAGCTGCGACGGGCGGTGCCCGGCGCGGTGCAGCACGCCGAGCTTGTTCAGCATGGCCGTCACCTTGGCCTTGCGTTCGGCCTTGGCCATGCCGGTGTATTCCAGCGCCAGTTCCACGTTCTCGAACACGCTCAGCTCTTCGATCAGGTTGAAGCTTTGGAAGATGAAGCCGATGCGGCCGCGCCGCAGTTCGTTCAGCTTCCCTTCGCTCCATCCCGCCACGTTCTGGCCTTCGAACCAGTACTCGCCGCTGCTGGGCACATCCAGCAAACCCAGGAGGCTGAGCAAAGTGGACTTGCCGCAGCCCGAGGGGCCGGTGATGGCCACGTATTCGCCGGCGTCGATCTGCAGGTCGATGCGGTCCAGGGCGGTGGTCTGTACTTCGCCTGCCAGGTGGGTTTTGCTGACGCCGTGTAGCTTGAGCATGGTGACTCCTTTATCGTTGGTGGTGAGCTTACTTGGAAATTTGCAGCCTGGGGGCATTGCCGTAGGCCGTGTAGCCGGAGACGATCACGCGCTCGCCCACGGCCAGGCCGGACAGCACCTCCAGCTGGGCGTTGTTGCGCCGGCCGCTGCGGATGGCGCGCCGCTCGGCCACGGCGCCGTCCTGCGCCACGGCGTACACCCAGGTGCCGCCGCTGTCGTTCAGGAAGGCGCCGTTCGGCAGCAGCAGCGCGGGCGCCGGTTCGCCCAGCGTGATGGTGGCGTCCACGCTCTGGCCGGGACTGAGCGCGTCCGGCTGGCCTGCGCTGAAAACCAGTTCCACCGTGAAGCGGCCTTCCTTGATCTGCGGGTAGATGGTGGACACGTCCACCGTGTAGCTGCGGCCGTCCATCTGCACGCTGCCGTGGCGGCCCACGGCCACGCGCTTGAGGTAGTACTCGTCCACTTCGGCGGACAGCTTGAAGCGCGCCGGATCGTCGATGCGGCCGACGTGCTTGCCGGTGGTGATGGACTCGCCCACTTGCAGGCGGAAGTCGGTCAGCCTGCCGTCGCTGGGCGCGCGCACGGCCAGCGCGTCCACCGTGGCGCTGACCAGCTTCAGGCCGGACTGCAAGCCGTCCAGCGCCTTGTCCAGCTGTTCCAGCGCGGTGGCGCGCACGCGCTGGTCGGTGTCGTTGCTGGCTTGCGCCTGCGCCAGCACGCGCCATTGCTGCGCCACGCGGTCGGCCGATTCTTCCAGCGCCACCGGGGACAGAAAGCCTTGCGCCGCCAGCTTCTCGTCGCGCGCATAGCGCTTCTGCGCCTGGTCCATGGCGAAACTGAGGTCGTCCAGGCGGCGCTGGTGTTCGCTGCGGCTCGCTTCTTGCGCCACGCGCAGATTGGACAGGTTGGAAATCTGCTGCGCGCGTTCACCCTGGCGCGCCAGCAGCTCCAGGTTGCGCTGCGGGTTGGAGATGCGGAACAGCAGCTGGCCCTGTTTCACCAGGTCGCCGTCGCGCGCATACACCTCCTCGATGCGGCCCGACTCCACCGAGTCCAGCATCACCGACTGCAGCGGCTGGGCGGTGGCGCGCACCACCACGTCGTCGCGGAACACGCCGCGCTCCACGGCGGCGATGCGCAGTTCGCCCGCCGTCACCTGCAGGCCGCGCGGCATCCAGTGCCACAGCGCGAAAGCGAAGGCCGCCGCTGCGGCAGTGCCGGCTATGGCGAGCGCGATGGTCTTGCCGCGCCGTTTGGGCACGATGGTGTCCATGGCGGCGCCGCTGACCAGTTTGGGATGGGGAGTGTTCATATTGTGTGCTTGCAGTGTGCGATAGCCTTCACATTGCAAGCCCCGTGCCAGGCATGCCGCAGCGCTGTTTTTGGCGCTTTTTGGCTGCTGGCGCGGCGGTTTGTCCGCATGCGGACAGGGGCGGGTGTTCGATTCCGGACAGTGCGGAAACCCATGCTCCGCAAGGCGATCCGTACTGCTAGAATGCGCCACATGGCCGACTCCACAGCACACATCCTGATCCTCGACGACGACACCGACGTGGCCTGCGCCGCGCAGCTTTTGCTGCGCCGCCGCTACGGCACCGTCGCCACCCTGAACGATCCCGCCGGGCTGCCCGCCTATCTTTCGCGCGGCGTGCCGGACGTGGTGCTGCTCGATTTTAATTTCACTCCCGGCCGCATCGACGGCGCGGAAGGCCTGGCGCTGCTGGACAGGCTGCGCGCCGAGCGCTGCGCCGTGATCGCGCTCACGGCCTATGCCGACGTGCCGCTCGCGGTGGAGGCGCTCAAGCGCGGCGCGTGCGACTTCATCACCAAGCCGTGGGACAACGCGCGCCTGGTGGCGGCAGTGGACGCCGCACTGGCGCGCCGCGCCGCCGAAGCGCCAGCCCGCGCGCCGGCTCCTTCGCCGGACGACGCCACCGCCGCCCTGATGGGCGACTCACCCGCCATGCGCAGCGTGAAGGCCATGATCGCCAGCGTCGGCCCCACCGGCGCCAATGTGATGGTGCTGGGCGAAAACGGCGTCGGCAAGGAGCTGGTGGCGCGCGCCATCCATTTGTCCTCGCAGCGCGCCTGCGGCACCTTCCTCGCGGTGGACATGGGCGCCTTGCCCGAGTCCACCTTTGAAAGCGAATTGTTCGGCCACCGCAAAGGCTCCTTCACAGACGCCAAGGCCGACCGCGCGGGGCGCTTCCAGGCCGCGCGCGGCGGCTCGCTGTTCCTCGACGAGATCGGCAATATGCCGCTGGCCGCGCAAGCCAAGCTGCTGACGGTGCTGGAGCGGCGCGAAGTGACGCCGATCGGCGCCGACAAGCCGGAAGCGATAGACGTGCGCATCATCAGCGCCACCAACCTGGACGAAGTGCGGCTGTTCGACCCGGCCGAGTTCCGTCCCGACCTGCTGTTCCGGCTCAACACCATCGTGATCCGCGTGCCGCCGCTGCGCGAGCGGCGCGAAGACATACCCGGCCTGCTGCGGCACTACCTGGACGTCTACGAGCGCCAGTACCAGCGTCCGGCGCGCGCCTTGTCGTCCGCCGCGCTGGCCTGGCTGGAGGCCTATCCGTGGCCGGGCAATGTGCGCGCGCTGCGCCACGCGTGCGAGCGCGCCGTCATCCTCGGCAGCGACAGCGAATACCAGTCTGCGGACTTCGGCCTCGCAGCACCGGCCGAGAGCCCTGCGGCGGGCGGTGCTGCGATGCCTGCCTCCGCGCCTGCCTCCGCTCCATCCGCAGCGAGCGACGACCTGACCCTGAACGCGCTCGAACGCGACGCCATCTCCGCCGCGCTGGCCGCCGCCAAGGGCAACATCAGCCACACAGCCCGCATGCTCGGCGTCAGCCGCGCCGCGCTATACCGCAAGCTGGGCAAGCATGGCATCTGAACGGCCACGCCCAGCCTCCGCCTACATCGGCTACGCCTGCGTGGCCGCGCTCATGGCGCTGAGCTACGCCGCCGCCAGCAGCGCCGGATCGCCGCGCCTGCAAGTGCTGTGCGTGCTCGCCGCCGTCGTCCCCGCCTGGCTGCTGCAGCGCCGCCTGTCCGCCCAAGGCCAGGCAACGCAAGCCGCGCCTGCGGCAGAGACGCCTGCGGCGGCTGTTGGCATGCCGTGGGCGCTTACGCCGGACCGGCGCGCCCTGCTGGATGCGGCGCAGCTGCTGGAAGCGCGCCTCGAACATGCCCCCATCGCGCTGTTCTCCATCGCCACCCTGAGCGGTCCCGGCGCGCTGACGCCGCTCAACGCAAGCGCGCGCCGCCTGCTGGCGCCGGGCCGCGCCAGCGATCCCGTGCAGCTGGCCGAGGTACTGGCCGCGCAGATGGCCGAACGCCGCGAACTGGTGAGCTTTGAAACGGAGCGCGGCACCGAGCGCGCGCTGGCCTCCGTCACCGCGCTGACGGTGCAGGGCGCCGGCCAGCGCCTGGCCGCGCTGATGCCGGTGGAAAGCGAACTGGAAGCGGAAGCGATGAATGCCTGGCGCCAGCTGGTGCAAGTGCTCACCCACGAGATCATGAATTCGCTCACGCCGGTGGCGTCGCTGTCGCGCACCGCCTGCGACCTGCTGGCCGAAGTGCAGGCCGATCTGGCGCCCGACGTGAGCGGCGACCTGGGCACCGCGCTGGACGCCATCGCCCGCCGCGCCGCCAGCCTGGTGGAGTTCGTGGCCAGCTACCGCAGCCTGTCCAGCGTGCCGCAGGCGCAGCCCGAGCTGGTGCACCTGGGCGAGCTGTTCTCGCGCCTGTCCATGCTGATGGCGCCGCAATGGCTGGCGCGCGGCGGCCGCGCCGTCTTTTCCGTCGAACCGGCCTCGCTGGACGTCATGGTGGACCCCGGCCAGCTGGAGCAGGCCCTGATCAATTTGCTGAAGAACGCGGCCGAAGCCACCGCCGCCACGCCGCAGCCGCAAGTGCAGCTGAGCGCGCGGCTGAGCCGTGGCGGACGGCTGCGCATCGAGGTGGCCGACAACGGCCCCGGCGTGCCGCAGGAGCTGGCCTCGCAAGTGTTCACGCCGTTTTTTTCGACCAAGAAGCAGGGGCGCGGCATCGGCCTCGCCATGGTGCGCCATCTGGTGCACGCCAACGGCGGCATGGTGCGCTACGCCAAGCCGGTGGGCGCCGGAGCGCGCTTCATCATCGCGTTTTAACGCAGGCTGCTAGCGCAGCATATCGATGTGCATGATGCCATCTTCGTCATACGGCTCGCTCACGCGGACGAAGCCGAAGCTGCTGTAGAATTTTTCCAGGTAGAGCTGGGCGCCGATGCGGATGCGGTGGCCGGCATGCAGCGCTTCGGCGCGGCGTATGCCTTCGTCCAGCAACTGGCGGCCGATGCCGCTGCCGCGCGCGGACGACGCCGTCAAGACGCGGCCCAGGGACATTTCAGGGAATTTCACGCCGGGCGCTATGCAGCGCAGATAGGCCGCCAGCTGGCGTTTGCCGTCAACCGCATGCCAGGCCATCAGGTGATGCGCCGCCTGGTCGTAGCCGTCGAGGTCGGGATACAGGCACTTCTGCTCCAGCACGAAGACCTCTTGCCGCTGGCGCAGCACTTCATACAGGTCTTCGCGTGGAAGGTGTTCAAACTCAAGCCATTGCCACTCAATCATGGTCGCCTCTACTGGGATGGAAGCGACCATTGTAGGGGCTTTATTCATAGTGCGGCAGGGTGCCGGCCTTGATAGCCTGGGCCAGTTCGGCGCGCACTTCCTGGCGGGTCTTGCCCGGTGCGGCGGTGGTGAAGCTGGCTGGATAGGCTTCGCCGTTCAGGATCTGGCCATTGCGCAGCGCGGCGACGGTTTCCGCCTTCACTTCGGCGCGGCTGCGGGTGGACACGGCGCTGATGTTGGCCTGGTAGCCTTCGCCGCTGTTCACGGGTTCGGCGGCATAGGCGCTCGAGGTCAGGGCGATGACGGCGGCGGCGACGGACAGGATGGATGCTTTCATGGTATTTCTCCTAAGTTTAATTGGTATCGATTAGATCGTGCACTACTTGTTTGATGGACCTTCAGCCCGCCGCTACCGCCTTGGCGGTAGCAGCAAAGCCTTGCTTAGACGATGGTCAGCGTTACGTCGATGTTGCCGCGGGTGGCGTTCGAGTAAGGGCAGACGATGTGGGCGGCGGCGACCAGCTTTTCAGCGGTGGCGCGGTCCAGGCCCGGCAGCGAGATTTTCAGTTCCACTTCGATGCCGAAGCCGGTTTCGATGGCGCCGATACCGACGGTGCCTTCCACCGACACGTCCGCAGGCACGGCGATCTTGTCGCGGCCGCCGACGAATTTCATGGCGCCCAGGAAGCAAGCCGAGTAGCCGGCGGCGAACAGCTGTTCAGGATTGGTGCCCACCGCACCGGCGCCGCCCAGTTCTTTCGGGGTGGTCAGTTTGACGTCCAGCACGCCGTCGGAGGAGACAGCACGGCCTTCGCGGCCACCGGTTGCTTTAGCGTTTGCGCGGTACAGAACTTGTTTGATCGACATGATGATTTCCTTTGCTGTGGGTTAATTTAAATTGCTAGCTACTAAGTAGTGCGCTACATTTTTTGCTGCTCTTCGCTGTGTTTGCAGCGCCGATGTGTGTACTTTATATCGTGCGCTATAGAATAGCAAGCGATATTTTAAAAAATTTTTCGGCGGTGCGGTGGGGGGATTAGAATTCAGTTTTCCCATTTTGATGACGATCATCATGAATATAGATTTGCAAATGATTTCCGTTGCCGTGGCGGCCGTCTTGGCGATCGGCTTCATGAAGGGGGCCTTTGGCGGCGGCTTTGCGATTATCGGGATACCGGTGCTCGCCCTGGTGATGGACCCCATCAAGGCCGGCAGCCTGCTGGCGCCATTGTTCGTTGCGATGGATCTTTATGCCTTGCGCTTCTGGCGGCCGCACACCTGGTCCAGGCCTGACTTGGCCTTGCTGCTACCTGGCCTGGTCGTTGGCATCGGGGGCGGCTACTTCTTGCTTGAATACCTGGACCGCCACGTCGTCGAAATCCTGATGGCGGTGACCACATTGCTGTTTGCGTTCCTGTGGTGGCGTGGACGAAATACCGTGGTTGCGCTTCCGCGCTCAAGAGGCAAGGGACTGCTGGCCGGCACGGCATCCGGCGTCACCACCATGGTGGCGCATTCCGGCGGGCCGCCGCTTGCGATGTATCTGCTGCCGCTCGGCCTGTCGAAGGAAGTCTATGCAGGCACCACCAGCCTGTTTTTCACGATAGGCAACCTGCTGAAGGCTGGTCCCTGGCTGGCCGTCGGCGGCCTGTCCGGCGGCTCCTGGATGCTGATGGTGATCTGCTTGCCCGCCGCGCTGTTCGGTGTGTGGAGCGGATGGAAATTGCACGGCCGATTGAACCAGGAACAGCTCTACCGCATTTGTTATGGCCTGCTGATAGTCACGGCGGTCAAGCTGCTATGGGATGGCTCCATGGGTTTGCTGGGCTAGTGCCGGACAAGATTCCACGCCAGGCCAATTTGAAGCTGCAGCTAGCTGGTCACAACGATATTTGTACGGAGCGGGTGGTTAATTTTGGTAAATCCCTACGTGCTGCGGGCGCTACCAGGCTTTACCAGGCTTAACCCTGGTTCGGCGGGCCCCGGTGCTAAGCTGTTTTCACGGTATCCGATCAACTGTTACAGCAAAAATTTCCAGACCATGACCACCATCATCCAGGCAAAACTGTTTTCCCCCACCGCCATCGGCGCCATCGGCGTGGCCAACCGCGTCGCCATGGCGCCGCTGACCCGCTCGCGCGCCGACATGGACGGCGTGCACTCCGAGCACGCCATCGAGTACTACCGCCAGCGCGCCAGCGCCGGCCTGATTATCAGCGAAGCGACCAACATCACGCGCGAAGGGCGCGGCTACGCTTTTACGCCCGGCATCTACACCGAGGCGCAAGTGGCGGCCTGGCGCCGCATCACCGACGCGGTGCATGCAGCCGGCGGCAAGATCGTGTGCCAGCTGTGGCACGTGGGCCGCATGTCGCATGTGAGCCTGCAGGCCGGCGGCGCGGCGCCGGTGGCGCCGTCCGCCATCCAGGCCAACGAACAGGTGTTCCTGGAGAGCGAAGGCTTCGACCGCCCGTCCATGCCGCGCGCGCTGGAGGCGGCGGAAATCGCCCGCATCGTCGAGGACTACCGCCACGCCGCGCAGTGCGCCAAGGACGCGGGCTTTGACGGCGTGGAAGTGCACGCTGCCAATTGCTATCTGCTGGAACAGTTCATCCGCGACAGCACCAACCAGCGCTCCGACGAATACGGCGGATCGGTGCAGAACCGCACCCGCTTCCCTATCGACGTGGTGACGGCGGTGGCCGGTGTGTGGGGTGCGGACCGCGTCGGTGTGCGCCTGTCGCCGATTACCCGCGCTGTGGGCGACACGCCGCTGGACAGCGATCCGGAAGGCACCTACTTCTACCTGGCCGAACAGCTGGGCAAGCTGGGCCTGGCCTATCTGCATTGCGTGGAAGGCCAGACGCGCGGCGACAATGCCGCCGGCGAGTTCGACTTCAAGCGCCTGCACGCGGCCTTCGGCGGCAAGTACATCGCCAACAACAGCTATGACCGCGAAATGGCCATCGAAGCCATCAACGCCGGCCACGCCGACATGGTGGCCTTCGGCCGTCCCTTCATTTCGAATCCGGACCTGGTCGAGCGCCTGCGCCGCAACGTGCCGCTGGCCGAGGCGGACCGCAACACCTTCTACGGCGGCGGCGCCGGCGGCTACACCGATTACCCGTCGCTGGGCGGCGAGTGATCGAGCAAGGCCCGCGCGGCGCGCAGATCGGCGCTGCCGTGGCCTTCGCTGAACTGGCGCAGCACGCCCTCCAGCAGCTGCCTGCCCTCCTGCTGCGCTCCCTGGCGCATCTTGAGCCGGGCCAGGCTGGTGGCCGCGCGCAGCCGCCAGGACAGCGCCTCTTGTTTGGCGGCGATGGCCAGCGCTTGCCGATATAGCTGTTCGGCCGCGCCGGCATCGGCCGGCTCCCGCAGCACGCCTTTAATCCGCAGTACTTCCGGGTGATACCAGCGGTCTTCCCCGGCCTCGCAGGCCGCCAGTGCGCTGTTGATCAGCGCCAGGCCAGCGGCGCGCTGGCCCTGCGTCCCCAGCGCCTCGGCCAGCGTGCCGAGATGGCTGACCAGATGCATGCGGTAGCCCGCCTCCTGCAGCTCCATCACGGTTTGCTGCAGCACCGGCAAGGCGTCGGCGTCGCCGCGCACCACCTGCAAGCTGGCCTGCATGCAGCGCCACAGGGTCTCCCATTGCGTGAGCGCGTGCGTTTTCATATAGCAGGCCAGCTCGGCCAGATGCGCCTCGGCCGCCGCGTAGTCGCCGGTCAGCAGCATGAGCGGGAAGGCCGCATTGCTGATGGCGTACATCATGGACTGCGCGTGGACGGAGGCGCGCGCCTCTTGCAGCGCGGCCTGCGCGGTGTCCACCGCTTGCTCGGGATAGCCTTGCAGCCACAGCACGCAGGCCAGCGTGCCGAGCGCCGCCGCGCGCTGGTTGAGCTGGAAGCGCGCCAGGCGCGAGCCGCGCACCGGCGGCACGTAGTGCTCCAGCATGCACTCCAGATGGCGCCTTGCGCCCGCCTGATCGCCCGCGTAGTGCAGCGCGGTCCCGAGCAGCCTTTCCATGCTGACCGGCGCGGCGCCCGCGTCCGGCGCCACGGCGCGGAAGCGTTCCTGCAGCGCCTGAACGGCCTGCGGCTCGCCGGCATAGCTGCGGCACACCGCAATGCCCCATAGCGCCATCAGCTGGTATTCCTTGTCCTGCAGTCCGTCGGCCAGGGCCAGCACGCGTGTCCATGCAGCCTCGGTGGCCGGTATCGGACCGTTGGCGTACAGCGTGGCTGCGGCCCATGCGGCGCGCAGCTTCATTTCGGCGCAGGCCTCGGGCAGCGCGCCGCCGGCGCCGGCCAGTGCGCGCTCGGCGCATCGCCGGCCTTCCTCCAGCAGCGAGAGCTGCATCCACATCGGTATGGCCGACACGGTCAAACACGTGCCCAGCGCGGCGTCGCCGCCGGGCGCAAAGGCCCAGGCCAGCGCGGCGCGCACGTCGTCCAGGCAGCGGCCGTATCTGGCCAGCCAGTCCGCGCCGGGAATGGTGTCCCATTCGACCGAGGCGCGTTCCAGCAGCGCGCGGTGGTATTCGAGATGGCGCCGCCGCTTGTAGCCGGTTTCGCCGCATCGGTCGAGCTTTTCCTGGGCGTAGGCCTTGGTGGTGTCGAGCAGGCGGTAGTGGACGCAGGGCTGGGAGGTGTCGGCCGACAGCAGCGACTTGTCCACCAGGTTGGCCACGCCGTCGACGATGGTGGCGGCGTCGAATTGCGCATCCTGGCACAAGCCGGCGGCGTCGTCCAGCGTGAAGCCGCCGGCAAAGACGGACAGCGCGCGCAGCAGCGCCTGCTGGCGTTCGGACAGCAGTTCGTAGCTCCAGTCCAGTGCCGCCTCCAGTGTGCGGTGGCGTTCCAGCACGCCCCGGCGGCCGCGCTTGAGCAGCTGGAAGCGGTCGCCCAGGCGGGCCGCCAGCTCGGAAGCGCCGAGGGCGTCCATGCGCGTGGCGGCCAGCTCGATGGCGAGCGGAATGCCTTCCAGGCGGCGGCAGATTTCGGCCACGGGCTCCGCGTCGGCGTCGCTGAGCTGGTAGCCGTCCAGGCAGTCTGCGGCGCGCAGCGCGAACAGCTGGATGGCGGAAAAGGTGAGCGCCGAGGCGGCGTTGAGGGTGCCACCTGCGGCGGGATAGGCCAGCGGCATCAGGCGGTAGACGTACTCGCCGGCGATGCGCAGCGGCTCGCGGCTGGTGGCCAGTATGCGCAGCTCGGGCGCGCCCTGGATCAGCTGCTCCGCCAGTGCGGCCGCCGCATCGATCAGGTGCTCGCAGCTGTCGAGCACCAGCAGCAGCGGGCGCCCGTGCAGGGCGGCCAGCAGCGACTGCGCGTCCCCGGTCTGGATGGTGATGCCGATGGCGGCGGCCACTGCGCCCGCGAGAAACTGCGCGTCCGGTATCGTGCTCAGGTCCGCGAAGCACAGTTCCAGGCCGGCCTGGGCCGCGCAGCTCTGCGCCACCGGCAGGGCCACCGTGGACTTGCCTATGCCGCCCGGTCCAACAATGTTGACGCAGCGGCGCTGCTCCATGATGCGCAGCAGGGCGGCGATGGTTTCGCCGCGCCCGGCAAGGACGGCGGCCGGCGCCGGCAGCCTGCGCGCAGGCTCGCCGGCCGCAGGCGCAAAGGGCAGTGCGGCAGGCGCCGCCGCAGCCCGCACCTGCGACGTGACAGGCGCCACGAAGCGGTAGCCGCGCCCACTCACGGTGGCGACGTAGCGGTGTTCCCGCCCGTCGTCGCACAGCGCGCGGCGCAGGGCCGCCACGTGCACTTTGAGGTTGCTTTCTTCGACTACGCTGGTGGGCCAGGCGCGCGCCATCAGCTCGCGCTTGCTCACCAGTTCCCCGGGGCGCTCCACCAGCTCGGCCAGGATGTCCAGCGCGCGGTTGCCCAGCCGCACAGGGGTGTCGCCGTGCAGCAGCAGCTGCTGTCCCGGGATGAAACGGAACGGTGCGAAGCTGTACTCGCGCTCCGCGCTGGAGCTGGGCTGGTCGCTGGTCGTCATGGGGTCCGGCGCTGGTGGGTGGGAAATCCTGGCTTGCCTTGCCATGATCTCACAGACCGGACTGCGCCTTCAAGCGCCGGGCCGTTGTTTAGCGTCCGGGCTGGCCGCGCGTGCCGGTCCACACACGCGCAATCAGGTAGGGCGGCTTGCCCTGGTCGGCCGCATTGGTAAAGATGGGATTGCGGTGCAGCTGGTTGATGGCGACGTAGAGCCACGAATCCTGGCCGAAATGGACGTTGTCCGGCCACAGGAAGCGCGCGTCGCGCACCAGCGGACGCAGTTCGCCGCGCTTGGTCAGCACGTCGATGCCGTTGTCGGACAGATTGGTGAAGAAGTGGTTGCCTTCCGCGTCGGTGGAGGCGCCGTCGGAGATGGGCTTGGCGCCTTCGCGCTGGATGGCGGCGGCAATGCGCGCGTCGGGCGCGCCTTCGCGGAACAGCCGCGCCGGCACGGAATACCAGCCGGTGCCGTTCATGGCGCCGTAGTACAGCGTTTCGCCGTCGGCCGACAGCGTGATCGGATTGATGCCGACGCGCGCCGGTCCCATCACGCCGCCTGCGCCGGGGAACAGCAGCGGCTTGCCTTCCACCACCAGCTCAATGTTCTCGGCTTCGAGCGAGGCATGGCCGCTGAAGCGGCGCGCGGTGTTGGTCTTCATGTCGACCGCGACGATGGCGGGCGTCAGGCCGCAGTCGGCGATATAGATCATGCCGCGTTCGGTATCCACGGCCAGGTCTTGCAGGATCTGGTCGGCCGGCGCGGTGGCCGTGCTGAAGTCGTGGCGGTACACCAGCTTGCGCGTGTTGATGTCGAAGGCCAGCAGCTTGGCGGGCTGCGGGCGCTCCATCCAGTTGCCGTGGTCGATCACCCACAGCCTGTCCTTGCCGTCGATCAGAATGCCGTGCGGCGTATTCAGCACGTCCGGACCGGAGCCCGGCGCGGCGTTCCAGCTCGCATCCGGGAAGGGCTTGTAGCTGTTCTTGCCGGTCACTTCCACTAGCTGCACCGGGCCGCGCCGCATGCCGTGGATGCTGGCGAATACCCGTCCGTCGCGGGACGCGGTGACGTTGCCCGGCGTGATATCGAGTTCGGCCACGATCTCGACCTGGCCTACGGCCGGCACGCCGGCTTTGGCCTGCTGCACCGGTTCGCCCTGCGTGGTGCAGGCCGACAGCGCCAGTGCCGCCCAGAGGGCGTGGAAAGCATGTTTGCGCATTTGCATACTCCTTTGAATGAGGTTGTTGGGTGCAGGCAGATTAGCAAGCGCAAAGGCAGGGCAGGGGTTAAGAGTTGTCTATCGTGGTGGCGGCCGCGCGGCGCCGCTTTACCAAAATTTACCGCTCTTAACTGGTGCGCCATATGCCTGCTCGCTACAGTGGACACGTTCAATTCAATTTGGGAGAGCTAAACCATGTCTATCGATAATCCAGGCCGCCGCGAGCTGATGCTCGCCGCCGGCGCGGCCGCCGTCACGGCCTTCGTTCCAGCCGCAGTCCAGGCGGCGCCGGTCTCCGCAAGACGCGGCGCGCTCGGCGCCCGGCTGCAGGGCGTGCAGCATTTCGGCGTGACCGTGCAAAACATGGACCGCGCCTTCGCGTTCTACACGGAAGTACTGGGCGGCACCGAGATCATGCGCGACGGTGACTTCCAGGGCGACGTCATTCACAACACGCTGCTGCTGACCGAGGAACTGGACGCAGCGCAGCGCCACGTCAACCCGCGCACCGTCGGCATCCCCGATCTGCGCAGTGGCGCGCAGCGCCTGGACGTGCGCTTCATCCAGTTCGACAACGTGGTGATCGAGCTGCTGCAGTACCGCGACAGCAGCCAGCCGCAAGGCAGCGGCGCCAGCTTCGCGCCGCCCACCGAGAAAACCAGTCCGGCCTATCCGCGCTCCATGCATATCTGCTTCTACATCCGCGAGGATGTCGACTTCAACGAGTTCGTGCGCGACCTGGAAACCGAATCGGCCAAGCGCGGCATGAGCAATGTGCGGGCCAACCGCATCGTTTCCTCGCACAGCGAGCAGGAACGCCTGAAGGCCCCGCTCAACACCATGACCAACCGCATCACCAGCGGCAAGTCCGACGGCTGGACGCTGATCTATGCGAAGGGACCGGAAGGCGAGCAGCTGGAGTTCGTGCAGGTGCGCGGCCAGGCCAAGCGCGTCTTCGGCGACGCCATCGAAACGCGGCGCCGCATGCTGGCCGCCGCGCAGTAAACTTTTTTGTATTGAGAATAGCTAGATGAACAATTTTGATCTGCACAATCCCACCCGCATCGTGTTCGGCGCGAACACCATCAGCCGCCTCGACGAACTGGTGCCCGCCAGCGCCCGCGTGCTAATACTGTACGGCGGCGAAAGCGCGCGCCGCAACGGCACGCTGGCCGAAGTGCGGGCCGCCCTCGGCCAGCGCGACGTGCGCGAGTTCGGCGGCATCGAACCCAACCCCAGCTACGAAACGCTGATGCGCGCCGTTGAACAGATACGCCTGGAAGGCCTGGACTTCCTGCTGGCGGTGGGCGGCGGCTCGGTCATCGACGGCACCAAGTTCGTGGCGGCGGCGGTGGGCTACAAGGGCGATCCGTGGGAAATCATGGAAACGCACGGCGCCACGGTGCGCCGCGCCATGGCCTTCGGCTCGGTGCTGACCTTGCCGGCCACGGGCTCGGAGATGAACAGCGGCTCCGTCGTGTCCAAAAAATCGACCAAGGCCAAGCTGGTCTTTTCCAGCCCCCACGTGTTCCCGCGCTTCTCGGTGCTGGACCCAAGCAAGACCTTCAGCCTGCCGCTTACCCAGGTGGCGAACGGCGTGGTGGACGCCTTCACCCACGTCATGGAACAGTACATGACCTATCCGGCCGACGCCCGCGTGCAGGACCGCTTTGCCGAAGGGCTGCTGCAAACCCTGGCCGAGATCGGCCCGCAGGTGCTGGCCGAGCCGTCCAACTACGACGCGCGCGCCAATCTGATGTGGGCGGCCACCATGGCCCTTAACGGCCTGATCGCGGCCGGCGTGCCGGAGGACTGGTCCACGCACATGATAGGCCACGAGCTGACCGCGCTGCATGGCATCGACCATGCGCGCACGCTGGCCATCGTGCTGCCCGCGAATATGCAGGTGCGCCGCGAAGCCAAGCGCGCCAAGCTGCTGCAGTACGCCGAACGCGTGTGGCATATCACCGAAGGCGGCGAGGAGCAGCGCATCGACGCGGCCATTGCCCGCACCCGCGCCTTCTTTGAAAGCCTGGGCGTGCCGACGCGGCTGCGCGACTACGATATCGGCGCCCGCCATATCGACACGGTGATAGGCCAGCTGGAAGCGCATGGCATGACGGCCCTGGGCGAACGCCAGGACGTGACGCTGGAGACAAGCCGCCGCATACTCGAAGCGGGCTTGTAGCAGGGGGTTATCCCGGCGGCGGCGGCAGCTTCTTGCGCCCCATCAGCCTGAGCGTGAGGTTGCGCCCGCAGCGCAGCACCGGGTACAGCACGCGGGACAGGGTGCGCGAGCGGAACACGGCGCTGTTGATGCGGTTGAACGCGCCGGACTCCGTACTCAGCAGCGCAAGCATATGCACGCACTCGGCGCCGAAGTAGATGCGTCCTCCGTACAGCGCGGCCATGCCCTGGTTCAGGTCATAGCCGCCTTGCTGCAGCATGCCGGCGAGTACCGGCCGGGCGCGCGCATCCACCAGGTGCACCGGACCGGCGGACTCGCGCAGTTTGAGCACCTGCACATAGCTGGAGCAGAACGGGCATTCGCCGTCGTACACGATCACCAGGCCGCCGGGATACTCAGCCTGCAAGGTCGATGCGATATTCATTGTGATAGACCTTTCGCTTCAGGGCGCCGCTGTCCGGGTCGAGACAGACTGATTCGACCACCAGACGATACGCATCCACGCCGCGCATGTCCACGCCCGCAAACGCTTGCTCGACCGACGGCGCGCTCCAGAAATGGTGGGGGTAGAGCTGCCTGGACCAGCGCCCGTCCGGCCCCGCCTTGCCGATTACCTGGCGGTGGTAGCCCCGGATAAAGGCCGACAGCGCCGCGCCGTTCCAGCCCGCGCCTGCGGCCGGCGCCGCACTGCTGAAATCGCAGCGGTAGGACAGTCTCCGCACGGCGGAGGACAAGGTGCCGCCGTTGGTGGCCGTGGGCAGGTAGTTCCCCGGAGGCAGGCCGAAACTCATGTGCGCAATTGGATAGGAGTAGAAGCCGAATGCGGTCGACGGTACCCGCGCCGTGCCGCCGTCCTTTTTCACCACTTCAAAATACGCTTCATTGACGGCCAGGCTGTCATACCATCCCAGCCTGGCGACATGGGCGAATAGCGGCGACAGCGCAATGGCGAGCGCGCCCGCCGCGCCCGTGCGCCAGTTGAACGCGCTGCGCGGCAGCTGCGACGCTGCGGCGATGATGGACAGGTTCACCATGAACCAGGTCCAGAAATTCGCCCCGGCCAGTATGAAAATCCCGAGGTGCATCAGGTCGAACAAGGTGAACAGGACCAGCAGCAAGCGCCGGTTGGCAAACACCAGTATGGCCGACAGCTGGATCAGGAAAACGCCCACCGCGAACGGCCGTCCCACTACCTGCAGCAAGCCGGACACCGCGCTGGTGAGCGCGGTCCAGTCGCCCCACAGCAGCTGCTTGTTGTGCAGCGCGATGTGATAGATGTTGCGGTTCTCGTTGTTGAGCACCCAGTCCAGCACGCCGCCATCCAGGCCGCCCTTGGCCAGGGAGGAATAAAAGTAGTTCGCCGCCTGCATGGCAATCGCGATGAACAGGATGGCCCAGTAGGGCGCCGCGCCGGCAAGGTGCTTGCCGCCCTCCGGCCACGCGCGCTTGGCCAGCTCCAGCGCAAGCACGGACACGGCCAGGTAGGCCGGCAGCTGTATCAGTGGATAGACATCGAGCAGCGTCTCGTAGGGAAAGCCGGTGATATAGCCCGCCGCATGCTTGACCCAGTAGGCATAGAAGCCGCAATACAGCAGCCAGGCCGGGCGCCGCATGGCCAGCAGTGCCGCCAGCCCGGCGCTCAGCCAGGCGGCGGACAGCATGAACTGGCTCCAGCCATTGAAATCATGCGCAACTGCCGGGACCGAAGGGTAGAGCAGGACGCTGTAAAGACCGCAGGAAATGGCCAGGCCGCGCATCAGCGTGCGCAGTGGCCGGGGCGCCGCCCCGTAGCCTATGCCGGACGCCGCGATGCAGGCCGCCAGCACGGCGCCCAGTGCAGGCAGTGTGACGGAAGGGTAATTGCGCAGCAGGCGCTCGGCCAGCCAGTAGCCCTGGAACAGGGCCGCAGAAAACACGGCCACCGCCAGCAGGGCGGGCCAGTTTGCGGCCGGTTCAATCTCCGCCCCGGACGGGGCGATGGGGCTGCAAGTGGATGGTTCCATGGCCTTCCTTTTCCGTGCGGTGCAAAAACCTTAATGCGCGCTGCGGCGTCCGTCCAGCGCAACGAATGGGTTTCATGACGCCGCTCAAATTTGTTCAATCCAGGCGCCGGGTACGGTAGAATCGCGGCATTACGTGAATGGTGCCCTCCCGCTTGTCGGCTGGAGGGTGAAACGGGAAGCCGGTGACGCGCGCGATTTTCATTGCGAGCCAGTCCGGCGCAGCCCCCGCTGCTGTAAGCCTGACGACTTTGACCGAACGCCACTGTGCATTGCACGGGAAGGCAGGGCCAGGGAAGGATGAAGGCCAGCCAGAAGACCGGCCAGTCACGAAGATTGTGCAAAAACCCGGGGTGTGGTTTTGCCTGTTTTCCTGCGCGCCTGGCGCGCAGTCACTGCTAAAGTTCAAATTGGGCACTTCCATACTCCTGCGGCTAGCCGCAGCGCTGTTGTGCGCCTGCGCTTGTGCGCACGCGCCTGCGGCCAATCTGTTCGCCATCGTCACCGAGCGCGCCGCGCCGGCCGCCATCGAGGCCGCGCACCGCCATCTGGCCAGCCATCCCGGCGACCGCATCGTGCTGCGCACGCCGGCCCAGTGGATGGCCGCCAGCGAGCGTGACGCCGGCCTGTGGATCAAACAGGCCGACAGCGTGCTGGCCGTGTCGCTGTTCGGCGACCCGGCGCGCCGCCTCAAGGACGCCTTGCCGCGCAATGTACGCGCGCAGACCGCCGTGCTGGCCTTCAACGGCGAAGCGAGCCTGAGCCTGATGAGCCGCGACGGGCGCGCCGGCATGCAGGCCTTTTCGCCGGACACGCTGCGCGAACTGTCCTCCGAAGCGCCGTCGCCTGCTGCCCTGAAAGCTGCGCAGGCCGACCCCGCCGCGAGCCGCTGGCTGGCGGCGCGCCAGGTCTGGCAGGCGGGCGGCGTGGACAATACGGCGGCGCTGTTTGCGCACCTGCTCAATCCGGCCATGAAGCTTGCTGATCCGCTGCCTGAGCCAACGCTGCGCGTGCGCGTGGGCCAGCGCGAGCTGACTGACGCGCAGGCCTGGGGCAAGGGCGCGCAGCTTGGACTGAAGCCGCAGCCCACCGTGGTGGTGCTGGACCTGTCGAATATGGACAGCATGGTTCCCGCCGCCGTGTGCCGGCAGATCGAACAGCGCGGCCAGCCCTGCGTGCAGGTGCTCACGCGCTGGGGCGGCGCCTCGCGCGAGGCGCTGGAGCGCCTGCCCGAGCTGGTGGTGCCGGCCCAGCCGGCGGCGCTGGTGGTGCTGCAGGACTTCGTGGTGGGTGCGGCCGAAGGGCGCGAAGCGGTTACCGAAGCGTTCAAGCGGCTCAATGTGCCGGTCTTCAAGGCCATCCGCCTGTCCGACCGCAGCGCCGTGCAATGGCGCTTGTCGCCGGACGGCCTGCCGCCGGACTCGGTGCAGTACCGCGTGGCGCTGCCGGAGCTGCAGGGCATAGGCCAGCCCATTGTGGTGGCGGCGCTGGGCCAGCCGCAGCGCGACAAGCAGACCGGCATTGAAAACCGTCCGCCGGTGGTGCTGGCCGACGAAGCCGGGCGCCTCGGCGCGCGCGTGAGCCGCTGGCTGGCGCTGCGCGTAAAGGCCAACCGCGACAAGCGCGTGGCGCTGATCTATTACAACCACCCGCCGGGCCGCCAGAACATCGGCGCGGACAATCTGGACGTGCCGGCCTCGCTGTTCGACATGCTCAACGCGATGAAGGCGGCGGGCTACAGCACCGGCCCGCTGCCGGAATCGCCGCAGGCGCTGCTGGACATGATCATGGCGCACGGCGTGAACCTGCCGGAGGACCGCGCCGCGCTGCGTGAGCTGAGCGGCACGGTGAACAGCGTGAGCGCGGCCGACTATGGCCGCTGGTTCGCCACGCTGCCGCCGCGCGTGCAGGGCGAAATGACCAGCGGGCTGCTGGGCCGCCTGCACGCCGACGTGCTGGAGGCCGAAGCGAACGGCGAACGCGCGCTGGGCCGCAAGCAGGCCGAGGTCATCATCAAGGAACTGCAGCACCTGGTGGAAGGCGCGGACCATCCGCAGCGCGAAGCGGCCATCGCAGGCCTGGCCGAACTGCTGGAGGGCTACCACGCCTGCCTGGAGCTGGCCGGCGCGAAGGATGGCAAGGCAGCCAAGGGCGGCAAGTCCGGCAAGGCCGGCTGCGGCGCGCTGGCGCCGCTCAGCAAGCGCCTGTCCGGCTACGGCATCGAAGGCCTGAAAGGCTGGGGCGCGGCGCCCGGAAAAATCATGGTCGACAGCGGCAAGCTGCTGGTGCCCGGCCTGGTGTTCGGCAATGTCTTCATCGGCCCGCAGCCGCCGCGCGGCTGGGAAGTGGACGAGGAACTGCTGCACGCGAACACCAGCATCACGCCGCCGCACCAGTACCTGGGCTTCTACCACTGGGTGCGCGACCGCTTCAAGGCGGACGCGCTGGTGCATGTCGGCCGCCACTCCACCTACGAATTCCTGCCCGGTAAAGCGGTCGGCCTGAGCTCCGACGACTACCCCAGCCTGATCGCGGGCGACCTGCCCGGCATCTACCCCTACATTGTGGACGGCGTGGGCGAAGGCACGCAGGCCAAGCGCCGAGGCCTGGCCGTCATCGTCGACCACTTGACGCCGCCGCTGGCCGCCACGCCGCTGTATGACGACCTGCTGGCCCTGCGCCAGGTTGTTGAGAGCTTTGAAGCCGCCAGTTCTGAAACGCTCAAGGCGCAGGCCGCGAAGCTGATGCGCGAGCGCGTCAACGCGCTGAACCTGAAGGCCGAACTGGAGGCGTCGATGGCGGACGTGCTGGAAGTGCGCGGCATCGGTTTCGACGCGGCCGACGACGATTTGCTGGCGCACGAAGTGGGCCACTACCTGACCAAGCTGCAGGAAAAATTCATGCCGCACGGCCTGCACATTTTCGGCCGGCCATGGAAGCAGGAATCGATAGATTTGATGCTGGATTCGATGAAGAAGGGCGGCATCGAAGGCCCGGACGTGGCCGCCAAGCTGGCCGATTCGCCGCGCCGCGAAATGCTGGCGCTGCTGGCCGGACTGGATGGCCACTACATTGAACCGGGCAAGGGCAACGACCCCTTGCGTTCGCCCGAGGCGCTGCCCACCGGCCGCAATTTCCACGCGGTCGACGGCGACATTCTGCCCACCCGCCTGGGCTACCAGCTGGGCGAACGCATGGCGGACAAGGCCAACGCGCGCAGCGGCACGGACAAGGGCAGCGAAGGCATCATCCTGTGGGCTTCCGACGCCGTGCGAGACGAGGGCGTGATGGTGGCGTTCGCGCTGGCCATGATGGGCGCGGAGCCGGTGTGGAACGCGCGCGGCATCGTCACCGACGTGCGGCTCAAGCCGGGCGCGGTGCGGCGCGACGCGCTGGTGACCACCTCCGGCCTGTTCCGCGACCTGTATCCCAACCTGATCCGCCTGATAGACCGGGCCGGCCGCATGGCGTTGGCCGCATCGGCCTCGGGCCTGGCCGCCAAAGACCCGGCCTTGAAGGAGGCCTTGCAGGCGGCGCTGGAACCGGTGTCCGCCGCAGCCTGGGGCAGCGAAGACCCCGCGCAGAACCGCGTGGCGCGCGAATGGCTGGTGCGCCAGCGCGCGCTCGCCGCGAGCGGCATGCCGGCGGCGGACGCGGGCCGCGCTGCCGCCCAGCGCGTGTTCGGCGATGCGCCGGGCGCCTACGGCACCGGCGTCAACCGACTGACCGAACGCTCGGGCGCCTGGCGCGAACGCGACGAAATCGGCCGCGCCTACCGCAACCGCATGGGCCATGCCTACGGCCTGGACGCCAGCGGCGAAGCGAACCATGCCGCCTTCGACGTGGCGCTGGACGGCATCACGCGCACCTACCACGGCCGCGCCAGCAATCTGTACGGCCTGCTGGACAACAACGACGCCTTCGACTATCTGGGCGGCCTGTCGCTGGCCATCGAGGGTCGCACCGGCCGCGTGCCGGAAGCGATGATCCTGCAGCACGCGCAGCCCGGCCGCGCCGACGTGGAGCCGCTGGCCTCCGCCCTGCTGGGCGAACTGCGGGGCCGCTTCCTCAACCCCGCCTGGCTCAAGCCGCTGATGGGCCACGGCTACGCCGGCGCGCGCACCATGGGCCAGGAGTTCCTGGAGAACCTGTGGGGCTGGCAGGTAACGCGGCCGGACCTGGTGAAGAACTGGGCCTGGGACGAGGTGAAGTCGGTCTACTTCGACGACGCGCACAAACTGGGCCTGCCGCAGTTCCTCGGCCAGCAGCACAACGCGCATGTGAAGGCGCATATGCTGGCCATCTTCATGGTGGCTGCGGAGAAGGGCTACTGGAAGACCGACCCCGCCACCATCAAGCAGATGGGTGGCGAGCTGGCGCGCCTGGTGGCCAAGAACGGTCTGCCCGGCAGCGGCCACGCCGCACCGAATCATCCCATGTGGGAATGGCTCGCGCCGCAGCTGGACAGCGCCGACGCGGGCGCGCTGGGCGTCACGCTGGCGAAAGCGCGCGGCGACATGCTGTCCGCACCGCCTGCGGACGCAGCAGACGCCAGCCAGCGTGCCCGCCCGCAGCCGGACGCGGACGCCGCGGCAGCGGCCCAAGCCAAAGCCGCCGCTGCGAAGGCAACGCAGGCCACGCAGGCCGCGTCCCCAGCCGACGCCGCGCCGCCCGCCCAGCCCGCGCCGCGCGCCTATGAATTGCACCAGCAGTCCGAGCCGCCCGAAGCGCCCGCCATGCGCGCCGCCAAGCTGCTCGGCGCGCTGGCCGCCGTGCTGGCCTTGTTCTCGCTTGGCCTGTGGCGCGGCCGTTACGTATCTCAACCTGTAAGGAGTTCCCCATGACCGAAATTCTGTCCTTCGCCTGGCTGCACGACGCAGTCCGCTGGCTGCTCGCGCCCGCCCTGGCCGCCCTGCTGATCGCCTGCGCGATCGCGGTGGTGGAAGCGGGCATCGCCGTCGGCGAGCGCTTCCACGGCCTGGCCAAGCTGGGCGCCAGCGGCAACCTGGCGCAGGTGCAGGCCATCGCCCGCCACCGCCTGGAGCGCGCCGACCTGCTGGCGCGCATCCCGCCGATGCTGGGCCTGATGGCCACCATCATCCCGCTCGGACCCGGCCTGGCCGCGCTGGGCCAGGGCGACCCCGCCAAACTCGCCAGCGCCGTGACGGTGGCCTTCGACGCCACGGTGCTTGGCCTCGTCGCCGGCATCGGCGGCCTGGTGATCGGCAAACTGCGCCGCCGCTGGTACGAGGAAACGCTGGAAGCGATGGAGCACTCTCTGGAGCAAGCGGCATGAGCACCCAGCCCGCGCGCCAGCGTCTGCGCCTCTACTCCCGCCTCGACGCCCGCTTTGACGACGGCGACGAAGACCCGCGCGCCAGCCTGGTCAACCTGGTCGACGTGATGCTGGTCTTCGCCTGCGGCCTGATCGCCGCCATCGCCGGCACGCAGGGCGCGCTGAAGGCGCCCAAGCCGGTGGAGAAGGGCCGCCAGATCGAGCGCCCCGCCTCCGGCGTCACCCAGGACGGCAGCGGCTACGACCGCGTCGGCGAAGTATTCCGCGACCCCAAGACCGGGCAGCTGGTGCTGATCGAGCCGGCCAAACCGAAGTAAGCACGGCACGCAGGCCGTACACCCGCTACGGCAGCGCCGCGAACAGGCCGGCGGCCCAGTCGATAAAGACGCGCAGCCGGTTGCTCACGTGGCGGTTGGATGGGTACACCACGTAGAACGGATAGGGCGCGGGCTGCCAGTCCGCCAGGATGGGCACCAGCGCGCCGCTGGCGATGTGCGGCGCGGCTTCGTAGTGGAAGGCCTGCATCACGCCCAGTCCCGCCAGTCCCGCCGCCAGGTGGGCGTTGCTTTCGTTGACGCCCACCGCGCGCTCGCCCTGGATCGTATGCTGCTCGCCGTTGCGCGCAAAGCTGAGCGGCATGCCGCGCCCGGTGCGCGGCGACAGGTAATGCACGATGCGGTGGCCGCTCTCCAGGTCCGCAGGATGCTGCGGCGTGCCGTGCTCGCGCAGATAGGCCGGCGCCGCGCAGGTGATCCACTCGGTGCTGCCGATGCGCCGCCCGATCAGGGACAGGTCGCTCAATTCCCCGCCCCGTATCACGCAGTCCACGTTGTCGCCGATCAGATTCACATGCCGGTCCGATACGCCGAGATCGATGCGGATGTCCGGATAGCGCGCCAGGAAGTCCGGCAGCGCGGGCAGCACCACCTGGCTGGCGACGGAGCCGCCCATGTCCACCCGCAGATGGCCGCGCGGGCGCGCCTGCGCCGCGCTGAAGCTGGCGTCCACATCGTCCAGCTCCTTCAGCAGCCGCTGCGTCCTCTCGTAATACTGCGCGCCCTCTGGCGTGACCGACACGCGCCGCGTGGTGCGCTGCAAAAGCTTGATGCGCAAGTGCGCCTCCAGCGCCTGCACCGATTTGGTCAGCGTGGCTTTCGGCATGCCCAGCGTGTCGGCCGCCCGGGTGAAGCTGCCCGCTTCCACCACGCGGGCAAAGGCCCGGATTGCCTGCAATTGATCCATCGGCTTCCTTATTATTCATGGATGGGAATAAAGCATTCCGCTATAGCTACTTTATTCAACAATGGGCCGGGCGTAAAGTGGATTCCGTCGTCACTTACATTCCATTCAAGGAGCATAGACATGAACAAGGCACAGAAACTGGCAGGCAAAGTAGCACTGGTTACCGGCGGCACCACCGGCATCGGCCTGGCGTCGGCGCAGGACTTCGCGGCGCAGGGCGCGGTGGTCTACATCACCGGCCGCCGCCAGGCCGAACTGGAGGCCGCCGTGGCCACCATCACCGCCACCGGCGCCACCGCCTACGGCATCCAGGGCGACGTTGGCAAGCTGGAAGACCTGGACCGCATCTACGCTGCAATCGAGGCGCGTAGCGGCCATCTGGACGTGCTGTTCGCCAACGCGGGCGGCGGCGACATGATGCCGCTGGCCGACGTCACCGAAGAACACTTCGACCGCATCTTCGACGTCAACGTCAAGGGCACGCTGTTCACCGTGCAAAAAGCGCTGCGCCTGCTCAAGGACGGCAGCTCGGTGATACTGACCGCCTCCACCACCTCGGTGCAAGGCACGGAGAACTTCAGCGTCTACAGCGCCAGCAAGGCCGCCGTGCGCAACTTCGCCCGCAACTGGCTGCTGGACCTGAAGCCGCGCAATATCCGCGTCAACGCCGTCAGCCCCGGCCCTGTGCACACGCCCGGCCTGGCCGGCCTGGTGCCGGAGGAGCATCAATCCGGCCTGCTGGGCCACCTGGCCACGCTGGTGCCGATCGGCCGCCTGGGCCGGCCGGAAGAAGTGGCCAAGGCCGTGACCTTCCTGGCGTCGGACGACAGCAGCTTTATCAACGGGATCGAGCTGTTCGTGGACGGCGGCATCGCGCAGATCTGAGAACGGCTATACTGGGGCGGTATTCAACACACCGCTCCTCATGACACTGCCGAGTAACCGCCCGTATTGCGCCCCTTCGCCCCAGCGTGGCGAAGGCTGGCGCGCGCACGCGCGTGATCTCGCCGGCCTTTCCTGAGGCCCGGCGGGAACGCCAGGAAGACGCCGTCTTCCCTCCCTCCGGGCCGCTCTCCAACTGCCTTGCCTTTTTCCTGACATTTGTGGAGTTACATCATGAGACCCAATATCGTTGTGTCGTCCGTCGACATGGACCGCCTTGAGGCGCTGCTGGACGCGCTGCCGTCCGCGCAGTCGGCCGCCCGCCATGCACTGCTGGAAGAACTGTCGCGCGCCGAGCTGGTGGAACCGGCCGAGATGCCGCCGGACGTCGTCACCATGAATTCGCGCGTGCGCTTCGCGCTCGACCAGCCGGCCGAAGAGTTCACGCTGACGCTGGCCTATCCCAAGGACATGCGTCCCGGCGACGACCGCATCTCGGTGCTGGCGCCGGTCGGCAACGCCCTGATCGGCCTGGCGGCCGGCGACTCCATCGACTGGAGCCGCCCCGACGGCGCCGCCTTCAAGCTCACCGTGCTGGACGTGCTGTACCAGCCGGAGCGCGCGGGCGAGCTGCACCGCTGAGCCGCGCGCTTGCGCCTTATTTCGCCGCCACCGCTTCCACCTGGATGCGCAAGGCCACATCCATCGAGAAGCCGTAGTCCTTGCCCGCCGCGAGGCCGAACTCCTCGCGGTTGAAGGTGGCGGCGGCGTCCGCCCCGCACAGCTCGCGTTTGAGCATGGGGTGCTGAATGCATTTGAAGCGGTTCAGCTTGAGCGTGAGTGGCCTGGTCACGCCCATCAGCGTCAGCTGGCCCTGCACTTCGGTGGGGTCGCCGTTGGCGAGATTGAGCTTGCCGCTATAGTGCGCGGTTTTGCCGTGCTTCTTCACGTCGAAGAAGTCTTTGCCGAGCGCCCATTTGTTGAGCAGGTCTTCGCCAAAGTCGATGCTGGACAGGTCGATGGCGATGTCCACCGTGCCTTGTCCGGCTTCGCGGTCCAGCACGATCTTGCCGCTGTTCTTGTTGATCTTCCCGCGCCAGAAGGAGATGCCCATGTGGTCGGCCTCGAAGCTGGGGAAGGTGTGGTGCGGATCGACGTCGTAGCTGACCGGCGCCGCAGTGGCCCCATTGCTGGCCATGCCGCTGGCCAGGGCTGCGATTGCAAACAGTTTGCTGCTGAATTTCATGGCGTCTCCTGTCGTGAGGGAATGAGGCGCCTAGTCTAGCAGGGCTGCGGCCGCTCAGTCCTTCTGTTCCGGTATCGGCGTGAACTGGTAGTCGCTGCGCGCGAACTGCCGGCCGCGTTTCACGGTCAGCACCACCGAGCGCACGTTGGCGATGTCCTGCAGCGGGTCTTTTTTCAGGAACACCATATTGGCGAACTTGCCCGCTTCCAGCGTGCCGATGTCGCGCTGCTTGCCGACCGCGATGGCGGCGTTGGCGGTGGCCGCGATGATGGCTTCGTTCGGCGTCAGTCCCGCGTATTGCACCAGGCGTTCCAGCTCGCGGTCGACGATGGGGTAGGGATCGTCGCCTTGCCCGTCGGTGTCGGTGCCGGCGATGATTTTCACGCCCGCCTGGTGCGCGGCGCGGGTGATGTCGCCCGCCAGTTCGATCTGGCAGCGCGGCGTGTCCTTGGGCGCATACACGCTCAGCGTGGCGTCCAGCAGCGAGCCGGATTTCGCCAGCGCCGCGATGTATTTGCGTATGCCGGGATCGGCCGCCGTCAGTCCCGCGTAGGAAGGCTCGCCGCTGTGGCCATAGGCCGCCTTGCCGGCCTCGCGCACGTAGCGCGCCACCATGCACGCGTGCGACACCGAGGTCGCGCCCAGCGTGTCGTATGGCGTGGACGGGTAGACCTGCTGGTGCGTCCACACCGGGAAGCCCTGGCGCTTGCCTTCCTTGATCAGTTTTACCACCAGCGGGCCGGGCAGGTTGGCGTAGATTTTCAGGCCGCTGGCGCCGGTGCCGCGCGCCTGCGCAATGGCCAGCGGGATGTCGGTCTTGCCGTCCACCGAGTACAGCCAGGGCACTTGTCCCGGCGCCATGCCTTGCGCGGCGGCGACGGTGCGCGGGTCTTTGAAGAAGCTGGGGCCGGCCACCAGCGCGGCGTAGTAGATGTCCGGCGAGGGGATGCGGTTCAGCAGCGCGTCGCGCGACAGCGAAGCCAGTTCGCGCGCGTCGCCCGCCATGTCGCGCACGCCGGTCACGCCGCCGTACACATTGCGCTTCAGCTCCGCCTCGGCGTAGGGGCGGTCCGGGTTGGTGGCGTAGTGCACGTGCGAGTCGATCAGGCCGGGCAGCACATACATGCCTTGCGCGTCGTAGACGATGGCGCCTTCGGCGGCCTGCACTTGCGCTGAGGGGAGGATGGCTTTGATGCGTTCGCCTTCCACGATAATGGCCATGTCGGCGCGCGGCGCGGCGGCGGTGCCGTCGATTAGCGTGGCGCCCCGGTAAATGGTTTGCGTGGCTGCTGCGTGCACGGAGCCTGCGCACAGCGCGGCGATGGCGGCCAGTACGGGCTTGCGGGTGGTGATGGACATGGTTGCTTTATTCAGGATGGATCAAGCCTATCAACCCCACACGCCGCTGGCGGCGCGCAGGAAATTGAGGCCGAGGATTTTCTCGATACGGCCGCTGCCGTGGCCGCGCCGGGCCAGCAATCCGGCCAGCTTCTGGAATTTTTGCGGCCCTTGCAGGTCGGGCAGGAAGGGCACGATGTCGGCGCGTTCGCCGGTGGCTCCTATGCCGCTGGCGCGCCGCTGCGCGACTTCCTGCTCCAGCGCGCGCATATAGGCGGGCATGTCGGCGATGCCACTCACGTTGCCGTCCGTGCCTATGCCCACGTGGTCTTCGCCGCACACATTGATGGCGTGCTCGATGTGCGCCACCAGGTCCGCCGCCATGGGCTGCCGGCCCACCGCGAGGAAGGGCATGAAGTAGATGCCGACGAAGCCGCCCTTGTCCGCCACCATGCGCAGCTCGCGGTCGCTCTTGTTGCGGGGCAGGTCGGCCAGCGCGCGGCAGCCGGTGTGGGTGATGGCGACCGGCTGGCTGGACGCGGCGATCGCGTCCAGGCAAATGCGTTCGCCGCTGTGGCTCAGGTCCACCAGCACGCGGTGCTGGTTCAGCGCCTGCACCACTTCATGGCCGAAGGGCGTGAGGCCCCGGTTGCCGGGCGCCATGGCGCCGTCGCCGAGCTGGTTGGGGCCGTTGTAGGTGAGCTGGATCACGCGCACACCCTGCCTGGCGAAGGTCTCCACGCGGCCCGCGTCCTGGCCCATCATGGCGGCGTTCTGGAAGCCGAGGATGACGCCGGTGCGGCGCTGCCCGTGCGCGCGGCGGATGTCGGCGGCGCTGTGCACGGGCGACAGCTTGTCGCCGTGCTTGCGGATAAAGGCGTTCCACGCCGCCACCTCGCGCAGGCTTTGCTCGTAAGGGTCGTCCTTGCCGAACACATAGCCTATGGTCATGTTGAAGGCGGTCAGGCCTGCGGCGCTGGCGTCGGCCAGCGATTGCGCGTCGATGCCGATGGCGTTCGGGTCGTCCTGCTGCGCTTGCGGGCGGTTGGGATTGTCGATGCCGCCCAGCGCGTCGATGATGATGGGGCGCGGCGCGGACTTTGCGTCGGCCACTGCCGGCAGGGTGGCGCAGAAACCCAGCGCTGCGGCCTGCTGCAGGAAGGCGCGCCGGCCGGTGGCGGCGCTCACCGCGCGCCCCGCTTGGCGGCGGGCGCCAGCGGCGCGTAGGCCAGGCATTCGATTTCTATCTCGCCGCCCAGCGCCAGGGCGTTCACGCCGAAGGCGCTGCGGGCGGGCAGGCGGTCCGGCTTGAAGTAGCCGGTGTAGATCTTGTTGAAATCGCCCCACTTGCCCATGTCCGCTATCATCACCGTGCATTTGACGATGTGGTCCATGCCCAGGTTCATGCCCTTCAACACGGCCTCGATATTGTCCATCGCCTTGCGCGACTGGGCCTCGAAGCCGCCCGGCACCAGGCCGTTGGCGTCGGTGCCCATCTGGCCGGACAGGTGGATGTAGTCGCCCGCGCGCACCGCCAGCGTGAACGGGCGCGCAGGCGGGTTGCCTTCGTTGTAGTAGGCCGATTGCGGCAAGGGTGCGGCGAAGGCGAGGCCGGGCAGCGCGACGGCCATGGCGCTGGCGAGCTTTTTGTAGTGTCTGCGTTTCATGCGGAAATTATAGGCAGGAGTGGGCGCGGCCGGTAAACATAATGTTGAAAACAGCCATTCGGTTAGAATATCTCAACACTTTGTTGAAAGTCCCCATGAAGATCAAACCCTCCGCCGCCATCCAGGCCGAGCGCGACGCCGTCATCAACGCCTTGCGCCTGGTGGTGCCCATGCTGGCCGCCATGGCGGGCACGCATCTGGAAGTAGTGCTGCACGACGTGGGCCGTCCTGAAAACTCGGTGATCGCCATCGCCAACGGCCATATCTCCGGGCGCGTGGTGGGCAGTTCGGTGCTTGAAGGGCCGCATGACGACAAGGGCTTTGCCGCAGCCACGCGCGTCATCTCCACCAAGGGCGCGGTGCACAGCGTGGTGGACGGCTACACCACGGTGACGGCGGACGGCCGCACGCTGAAATCGGCGTCGGCGATTTTCCGCGACGCCAGCGGCGTGCCGTTCGCAACCCTGTGCCTGAATGCGGACGTATCGGTGTTCCAGGCCACGCATGCCTGGCTGGAGCAGATGCTGCAGCCGTTCCGGCAGGCCAGCGGGCCCGCAGCGGCGCCGGTGGCGGAGGCGCCCCAGATGGATCGCCTGATGCAGGAGATCATCGGGGACGCCGTTTCGCTGGCGAAAATGAGCAAGGAAGAGAAGATCCAGGCGGTGCGCGAGATGCAGCGGCGCGGCCTGTTCATCGTGAAGGGCGGCGTGCAGCGCGCGGCGGCGGCGCTGCAGGTGTCGCGCTTCACGATCTACAACTACATGGAGGAACTGCGGCGCAGGGAAGGCGCGGCCTACAGCGCCGTCTCGTAGCCTTCGAGCACATTGACCACGTTCACGCCCAGTTCCTTCACCGCGTAGCCGCCCTCGAACACGAAGGCGGTGGGCAGGCCCAGCCAGGCCAGGCGCTCGCCGATGCGCAGGTAGTCCGCGCTTTGCAGCGCGAAGCGCGACAGCGGGTCGCCGGCGAAGGTGTCCACGCCCAGCGACACCACCAGCGCTTCCGGCGCATACATCTGCAGGCGCACGCAGGCCGTCTCCAGCGCGGCGAACCAGGCCTGCGTGCCGGTGCCGTGCGGCAGCGGCAGGTTGACGTTGAAGCCCAGCCCCGCGCCCGCGCCGGTTTCGTCGGCGTGGCCCAGGTAGAAGGGGTACTCCTGGCGCGGGTCGGCGTGGATGGAGACGAACAGCACGTCGCTGCGCTCGTAGAAAATGCTCTGCGTGCCGTTGCCGTGGTGGTAGTCGATGTCCAGGATGGCGACTTTGCGCGCGCCGTCGTCCAGCAGGTGCTGGGCCGCCAGCGCGGCGTTGTTCAGGAAGCAGTAGCCGCCGTAGAAGTCGGCCCCGGCGTGGTGGCCGGGCGGGCGCGTCAGCGCGAAGGTGCCGCGCTCGCCCAGGCGCAGCGCGTGCGCCGCGTTGACGGCGCAGTCGGCGCCGGTCTTGGCGGCGGTCCAGGTGCCGGCCGTGATGGGCGTGCCGCTGTCCATCGAATACAGCCCGAGCTTGGCGCAGAAATTGTCCGGCTCGATGTCCGAGCGCAGCGAGCGCACCGGCCACACGGCGGGGAAGGCGTCCTTGCCGGCGTTGGCCGGATCGAGCGCCAGCCATTCGTTCCAGGCGCCGCGCAGGAATTGCAGATAGCGCGGGCTGTGCACGCGCTCCAGCGTCATCAGCGGCACGCCGTGCGGCGTGACGATCTGCCCCAGGCCGCGCCGGCCCAGTTCCGCCAGCACGGAGTCGACCCGCTCCGCCTTCTCGAAGCAGGGCACCATTTCGCCACGGAAGATTTCGTAGCGGCCCTGGTGCTGGCCGTGCTGCTCGTTGTAGAAGGTCAGCACGGTGGCTTAGCCGACGTTTTTACACAGGTTGCTGTTGCGGTAGGCCGCCACGAAGTCGTCGAAGCTGCCGCTGTTGGCCGCTTCCATCGCTTCCTGTTCGGCCAGCGAGGCGGCCGCCTGCGCGTCGAAGTAGGCGGCTTCCCCGGCGGTGGGCGGATGGCTGCGGAAGTAGGCCGCGTGGCGTTCGCTCTGGTGCAGGCCGAAGGCGGCAAACGAGCCGCCGTTGGCGCGCAGCTCGCGCAGCACGCGCGCGGACGGCGTGCGGTCCGGATCGTCCAGCTTGGCGGCCTGCACGGCCATCGACTCGGCGTGCACGCTGCCGCCGCGCTGGCGGTCCAGCAGCTCGGCCACCGGACGGATGCGCTCCAGCAGCTCGCGGCCCCAGGCCTGCAGCGTCACTTCGGCGCCGTTGTGCTGCAGCGTCAGGCCCGAACGGCGGCCTTCCTTCACGGTGCGCGCAAAGTTCTCGGTGTAGATGCGGCCCTGCTCCTCGGAGATGGCGGGGCTGTCCTCCAGCGCGCAGAACAGCAGGAAGGCGTCCAGGAAGCGGCCCGTTTCCAGGCTGATGCCCACCGGCTCGAACGGGTCCACGTCCATGCAGCGCACTTCGATGTACTGCACGCCGCGCGAGCACAGCGCCTGGATGGGCCGTTCGCCGCTGCGGATCACGCGCTTGGGACGTATGGTCGAGTAGTACTCGTTCTCGATCTGGATCACATTGGTGGACAGCTGCACCCATTCGCCGTCCTTCTTGGTGCCGATTTCGGCGTAGGGCGCGTAGGGCTGGTTCACCGCCTTGGTGAGCGTGGCCACGTAGCTGTCCAGGCAGTTCTCGTGCGGGCTCAGGCCGGACTGGGCGTCGTTCTGGTAGCCCAGGTCGCTCATGCGCAGGCTGGTGGCGTAGGGCAGGTAGAGCGTTTCGTCCGACAGCTGCTCGAGCTTGTGCGGACGGCCGCGCAGGAAGCTGGCCGACAGCGCCGGCGAGGCGCCGAACAGATACATCAGCAGCCAGCTGTAGCGGCGGAAGTTGCGGATGGTGGCGAAGTAGCGCTCGGACTGGTAGGCCTTGGCCGAGAGCTTGCGATCGTCCGGTTCGCTGTCGTGCAGCAGCGCCCACAGCTGCTCGTCCAGCGAGTAGTTGTAGTGGATGCCGGCGATGCACTGCATGGCCTTGCCGTAGCGCACGGCCAGGCCGCGCCGGTACACATGCTTGAGCATGCCCATATTCGACTTGCCGTACCAGGCGATTTCGATGTCTTCCTCGGCCGGCAGCTGGCAGGGCATGGACTGGCTCCACAGCATTTCGCTGCCCAGCTTGCTGTAGCTGTAGCGGTGGATGGCGTCCAGCTTGTCCAGCGTGATGGCGATGTCGTGCTCGGCCGGAGTGATGAACTCGAGCAAGGTTTCCGCGTAGTCGGTGGTGATTTCGGGATGCGTGAGCGCCGAGCCCAGCGCAACCGGGTGCGGCGTGTCCGCCAGGTGGCCAGCGGGGTCCACGCGCAGGGTTTCCCGCTCTATGCCGCGCAAGCCGCCGCCCAGCACCGCGCGGTGCTTGTCATCGGCCAACAAGGCCAGGCGGCGCGTCAATAGGTTGGACAATTTGGGCTTCCTTTCTGGTGCAGCAATGTAAGATTGGTGCGAGATTAACCGAAAACGGCCAAGCGCGTCGGCGACCGCCCAAAAAGCTCGGATTGCTATTTTATCAAACGGCGCGCGGCCCGCGCCACGGCGCGCTTTCAGGCCGCCGGGGTGGGCGCGATGCCGCCGCTGACGCGCTCGATGCCGGCCAGGTCGCGCCAGCTTTGCACCTCAGTGTACCCCTGGGCGGCCAGCAGTGCGCGCACGGCCCCGGCCTGGTCGTAGCCGTGCTCCATCAGCAGCCAGCAGCCGGCTTCCAGGTGGGCCGGCGCGCCCGCGATGATGGTGCGCAGCGCGCTCAGGCCGTCGGCGTAGTCGGTCAGCGCGCCGCCCGGCTCGAAGCGCAGGTCGCCCTCCGACAGGTGGCGGTCGCCGTCGGCGATATAGGGCGGGTTGGAGACGATCAGCTGGTAGCGCTGGCCGGCGGCGGCGCTGTACCAGTCGCTTTCCAGGAAGCGCACGCGGGCCTGGTTCAGCGCCGCGTTGCCGCGCGCCACCTCCAGCGCGGCCGGGCTCACGTCCAGCGCGGTGACGTCGGCGTCGCGCCGGGTGTGGGCCAGGGCCACGGCGATGGCGCCGCTGCCGGTGCCCATGTCGAGCGCGCGGCCGGACGGCGGCAGGCGCTCGATGGCCAGCTCCACCAGCAGTTCGGTGTCCGGACGCGGTATCAGCACGGCCGGGCTGACCTTGAACGGCAGCCCGAAGAACTCGCGCTCGCCGACGATGTAGGCGATGGGTTCGCCGTCCAGGCGGCGGCGCAGCAGCGCGGACAGGCGGGCCGCCTCGTCTTCGCTAACGGTGCGTTCGGATTGGGTGATCAGGCCCACGCGCGTCAGGCCCAGCGCGTGGCAGATCAGGATGCGGTTGTCGAGCGGGTCCAGGCGCTGCGCGTAATGCGTTTGCGCCTGCAAGGCGGCGATGGTGGCGCCGGCTGCGATCATCGCGCGCGGCGGCGCAGCAGCGACCAGCCCAGGGCTACCGCGAACAGGCCGAACCAGACGAAAGCCCACTGCGGGATCGACATGCCGAGCAGGCCGTCGGTGGCGTTCTCGCACAGGCCGTCGGCCTGGAACAGGAAGGGCAGGTAAGTGGCGGTAGGGATCTTGTTGAGCATGGTTTCCATAGGATCGATGCCGCAAGACAAGCCGGGGTGGGCCAGCACATAAAGGTGCTTGCCCGCCACGCCCAGGCCGCCCAGCGCGCCCAGCAGACCGATGCCGGTGCCGATGGCGGTGTTCTTCATGAAGTAGCCGGCCAGGCAGGCGAAGCCGATCAGCAGGAACAGATAGCGCTGGATCACGCACAGCGGGCAGGGCAGCAGATCGACCACGTGCTGCAGATACAGGGCGACGCCGATCAGGCCGAAGCAGGCCATGGCGATGGACAGGAGCAGGGAACGTGGATTCATCGTGGAAATAGAAAGATTATAGGCGGGCCAATTCTCGCACAAAGCGGCATGGCCGCGCCTTAAGCCTCAATTAATCGCCTTAGTCGCCCAGGGCGGCCAGCAGCTCGGCCTGGTGTTCGGCGGCCAGGGCGTTGGTCAGCTCGGTGAGGTCGCCGTCCATGATGAAGTCCAGCTTGTACAGGGTCAGGTTGATGCGGTGGTCCGTCATGCGGCCCTGCGGGTAGTTGTAGGTGCGGATGCGCTCGCTGCGGTCGCCCGAGCCGATCAGGCTCTTGCGGGTGGCGGCCTCCTTGGACTGCTGCTCGCGCAGCTGCACGTCCTTGATGCGCGCCGCCAGCACCTTCATGGCCTGGGCCTTGTTCTTGTGCTGCGAGCGGTCGTCCTGGCATTCCACCACGATGCCGGTGGGCAGGTGGGTCAGGCGCACGGCCGAGTCGGTCTTGTTGATGTGCTGGCCGCCCGCGCCCGAGGCGCGGAAGGTGTCGATGCGCAGGTCGGCCGGGTTGATGTGCACGTCCTCCACCTCGTCCGCCTCCGGCATCACCGCCACCGTGCAGGCCGAGGTGTGGATGCGGCCCTGGGTTTCGGTGGCCGGCACGCGCTGCACGCGGTGGCCGCCCGATTCGAACTTCAGCTTGGAGTACACGCCGTTGCCCACCAGGCGCACGATGACCTCGCGGTAGCCGCCCAGGTCGGAGGCCGACTCGGACACCATCTCCACCTGCCAGCGGTTGCGCTCGGCGAAGCGGGTGTACATGCGCAGCAGGTCGCCCGCGAACAGCGCCGACTCGTCGCCGCCGGTGCCGGCGCGGATCTCGAGGAAGATGTTGCGCTCGTCGTTGGCGTCCTTGGGCAGCAGCATTTTCTGCAGCGCCAGTTCCAGCTCGGCCAGGCGGCCCTTGCCCGCTTCGATTTCTTCCTGCGCGAACTCCTTCATCTCCGGATCGGACAGCATGGCCTGCGCCTCGGCGATGTCGCCCAGCGCGCCCTGGTAGTCCTTGTACAGCGCCACCAGCGGGCCGAGTTCGGCGTGCTCGCGCGTCATCTTGCGGTAGCTGTCCATATTGGAGGTGGCGCCCTCGGACATCAGCAGTTCGTCCAGTTCGTCGAGTCGGTTTGCCAATTGGTCCAGCTTGGCCAGCATTGATGGTTTCATGGGTGCTCTGTGGAATACGTGGAATTGGGGGAGTGCGGTACTGCTGCGGCGCGCGCGCCGGGAGGAAAGCTGGCTGCGCTAACGGCGGCCGCGGAACATCTGGGGCAGCAGCGACGCCAGCTGGGCGCGCTCGTCGCCCTGGGCGCGGTGCAGCGCCTGCTGCGGGCCGTGCATGAACTTGGCGGTCAGGCCCTTGGACAGCGCTTCCAGCACCGCGTCGATGTCTTCGCCCTTGGCCAGCATCTTGCGGGCGCGCTCCAGTTCCATCTGGCGCAGCGCCTCGCCGCTTTCCTGCAGGCTCTGGATCACGGGCACCACCGCGCGGTCGTCTATCCAGTGCATAAACGATTGCACCCGGGTTTCGATGATGGCTTCGGCCTGCGCCACCGCCGCCTGGCGGTTTTCCATGCCGGTCTGCACCACTTTGCCGAGGTCGTCCACGGTGTACAGGAACACGTCGCTGAGGCGGCCCACTTCGGGCTCGATGTCGCGCGGCACCGCCAGGTCCACCATGAACATGGGCTTGTGGCGGCGCGCCTTGATGGCGCGCTCCACCATGCCCAGGCCGATCAGCGGCAGCGAGGAGGCGGTGCAGGAAATCACGATGTCGTAGTGCTGCAGGCGGTCCTGCAGTTCGGCCAGGCGCATGGCCTTGGCGCCGAAGCGGTGCGCCAGCTGCTCGCCGCGCTCCATGGTGCGGTTGGCGATGGTGATGCTTTTCGGGTTCTGCGCCGCGAAGTGCGTGGCGCACAGCTCTATCATTTCGCCGGCGCCGATGAACAGCACGTTTTGCTCGGAAATCTTGTCGAAGATGCGCTGCGACAGGCGCACGGCGGCGGCCGCCATCGACACGCTGTGCGCGCCGATCTCGGTGGTGCTGCGCACTTCCTTGGCCACCGAGAAACTGCGCTGGAACAGCTGGTGCAGATAGGTGCCCAGGCCGCCCGCTTCCTCGGCGGTGCGGATGGCGTCCTTGATCTGGCCCAGGATCTGGGTTTCGCCCAGCACCATGGAGTCCAGCCCGGAAGCGACGCGGAAAGTGTGGCGCACCGCGTCGTGTTGCGGCAGCATGTACAAATGCGGGCGCAGTTCGCCGTAGTTGAGCTTGTGGAAGTCGGCCAGGAAATGGGCGCCCGCGTCGAGTGGATTGACGCCGTGGCTGGCCGCGTACAGCTCGGTGCGGTTGCAGGTGGACAGGATGGCCGCCTCGTCGCCGCCGCGCGGGTCGATGCGCTCGAACCACGCGCGCGCCGCCGTCACCGCCTGGCCCAGTTGCTCAGGGGCGAACGCCAGTTGTTCGCGCAGCGACACTGGAGCGGTGGTATGGTTGAGGCCGACGGCAAGCAGTTGCATGTTGGACAGTATGCGGCGGAAAGGAACGTTACCGGTCATTATACCGTGATGCGCCCCGCCTCACCGGCGGCCGGGGCCGATAGCCCCTATTTGTTCCGGGCGAGGTTCAGGCGCCCAGCTTTTCCAGGCGGTAGCCGTAGCTGTACACCGGCACCAGGCGGAAGCCGTTTTCCGGCTTCAGCTGCAGCTTGTTGCGCACGCGCGAGACGTGGGTGTCCATGGTGCGCGAGGGGATGGCGGTTTCGCGTATCCACACGGCCTCATGGATGTAGGCGCGCGACAGCGGACGGCCGATGTTGCGGAAAAATAGCAGGGCCAGGTAGAACTCCTTGTGCGTCACGTCCAGCACGGCGCCGTCCATCAGCAGGCGGCCCGGGCGGGTTTCGAAGACGTACTGGCCAAATTGCAGCTGTTCGGCGCCGTTCTGGGTAGGATAGGCGCGGCGCAGCAGGGCTTGCACACGCGCCACCAGTTCGCTGCGGCGCAGCGGCTTGATCATATAATCGTCGCAGCCGGCGGCCAGGCCGGCCACGATGTCGTCTTCGCCGGAGGCGGTGGTGAGGAACAGCACCGGCGCCTGTTCGGGCATTTTTTCGCGGGCGCGGCGCACCACTTCGGCGCCGCTCATGTCCGCCACCTGCCAGTCCAGGATCAGCATGTCGTAGCTGTCCTTGCGCAAGTGGCCGTGCAAGTCCTTGGCGGTCTGGAAGCCGTGGCAGATGTGACCCGCCGAGGTGAGCACCTGGCAGATCACGTCGGCTTGGCTGCGGTCATTGTCTAGTACTACGATTCTCATGATAGGGCGGGTCAAATCCGGCGATGCAAGGCGTTCGCCGAGGAAGTTGGAATATAGTTACAGGGGCGGCCGACGGAGTGTATCACTTCAGGAATGAACTTTTTCCTGTAGGAATCAAAAATGTTCTTATGCAAACTCGTCGTATGATTACACGGTACACCCTTAAAAGTGTCTTTTCAATGTCCTTTGGTACAATTGCGTAACACGAAAAGTCATCATGTTTACAAAGAAAGACGTGAAATGGACGCTGATTCCGGCCTCCGAACAGGAGCTGGACGAGGTGCGCGCGCGCTGCCGGCGCCTGGTGCAGCGGCGCGCCGCCGTGTCGGCCGGCATTTCGGCGGTGCCGATACCGGGCCTGGACGTGGTGTCCGACTTGCGCCTGTTTTCCGAGCTGATCGAGGACGTGAACCGCGAATTCGGCCTGACGCCGGAGCAGGTGGGGCGCTTGCAGCCGCGTTTCCGGCTGCTGGCTTACCAGGCCGCCGTCAACGTGGGCGGCACCATGGTGGGCAAATACGTAACCAGGGAAGTGGTGCTGCGGCTGATGCAGCGGGCCGGCGCCGGGCTGGTGGCCAGGCAGGCTACCCGGTTTGTACCGCTGGCGGGCCAGGCCGCGGCGGCGGCGATCGGCTTTTTCGCCTTCCGCCAGATCGGCTACCAGCATGTGGAAGCCTGCGCCAGGGTGGCGCAGGAAGTGATGCTGGCGCAGCGCGCGGCTGCGCCCTAGCCGGATTACGCGTCCGGCAGCACCACGTTGACGTCGAGCACCTCCAGGTTGCCCTGGCGGTCCAGCGAAATCTTGATGTCGTCGGCGTTCACCTTGGTGTACTTGGAAATCACCTCGATCAGTTCCTTGTGCAGGGCAGGCAGGAAGTCCGGACCGGCGCGGCCATTGCGTTCGCGCGCGATGATGATTTGCAGGCGCTCCTTGGCGGCGGTGGCCGTCTTGGGCTTGCTCGGGAACAGGAATGACAGCAGGGCCATATTACTTCCCTCCGAAGATGCGCTGCAGCAGGCCGGGCTTTTCGTAGGTCGTGAAGCGCAGCGGCAGGTCTTCGCCCAGGAAGCGCGACACCACATCTTCATAGGCGTCGGCCACGTCGGTGCCCTTGAAGTGGATGGCGGGATTGCCCTGGTTGGACGCGTGCAGCACCGATTCCGATTCCGGAATGATGCCGATCAGCGGGATGCGCAGGATTTCCTGCACGTCCTGGTAGGACAGCATTTCGTCCGCTTCCACGCGTTTCGGCGAGTAGCGGGTGATCAGCAGGTGTTCCTTGACCGGCTCGCCGCCCGATTGCGCGCGGCGCGATTTGGCCTGGATGATGCCCAGGATGCGGTCCGAGTCGCGTACCGACGACACTTCCGGATTGGTCACCACCAGCGCCTCGTCGGCGAAGGTCAGCGCCATCAGCGCGCCGTGCTCGATGCCGGCCGGCGAATCGCAGATGATGTATTCGAAGCCCATGTTGATCAGCTCGTGCAGTACCGCTTCCACGCCTTCTTCGGACAGCGCGTCTTTGTCGCGCGTCTGCGAAGCGGGCAGGATGAACAGGTTGTCGCAGTGCTTGTCCTTGATCAGGGCCTGGTTCAGCGTGGCTTCCTTGTTGATCACATTGATCAGGTCGTACACCACGCGGCGTTCGCAGCCCATGATCAGGTCGAGGTTGCGCAGGCCGACGTCGAAGTCGATCACCACGGTTTTGTGTCCGCGCAAGGCCAGGCCGGAGGAGAAGCTGGCGCTGGACGTCGTCTTGCCGACACCGCCCTTGCCGGACGTTACAACGATAATTCTTGCCACAAAAGTGTCCTTTTCAGAAAGCTACGCCGCAGCCTGGCCGCGGTCGAGCATTAAGCGCGAGTAGGGGAATTGACAGATAGTATATCGATTCGGTCGCCAACCAGGCTGATTTGTGTCGGTTTGCGTGCGTGCTCGGCCGGGAAACCGTCTTCAAAAGTGCTGTACACGCCTGCAATCGACACCAATTCCGGCGACATGGACATGGCGAAAATGCGCGCGCCGGCATTGCCGGAAGCGCCCGCCAGCGCGCGGCCGTTCAGGGTGTTGTAGACGTGGATGCTGCCGTCGGCGATGATTTCGGCGCCGTTGTTGACCACCGCCGTCACGATCAGGTCGCCGCCGCGCGCGTAGATGCGCTGGCCGGCGCGCACCGGCGTGTCGATAATCATGGTGCCGGCGGCGCCGACGGCGGGCGCGGCGGCCGGGGCTGTTTCCGCAACCGGGGCTGGAGCAGGCGCTGCGGCAGGCGCAGGCGCATCCGCCCGTTCGTCGTCGCGCTTGCCGCTGTCGAGCGACAGGCCGTGGGCCAGGATGTCTTCCATCATGTCCGGCGCGGCGTTGCGCACGGCCACCGGGTTCAAACGGTATTTTTTCAGCAGGGCAATAATGCTGCCCCATTCGATGCGCGCGCAGCCGGGAGGCAGCGAACCGACGTCGACCACGGTCAGGTCGCCTTCGAAGAAGTCGGGCGTGCCGCCGGTCATTTCATTGAGTGCTGCGTCGAGTGCGAGGCCATCCGAGGTGTGCAGGATGGCGGAGACGGCAACGACGGTGGAAATCTTGATTTCGATGGGCTTTTGGAACGAGCTTTTGGACATAAACGGTCAGTAAAAGAGTCAGCTTGGCGGCCCATCGGCCAGGATTTGCCAAAGGCTCAAGCATTTTACTGTGGTTGCGCCAGAAATGGGAGAGCCGTTTCACGCGTGAAACGGCTCCAGGCCAAGGCGGCAGGCGGGATGCGCGGGCGTCAGGCGGCCCGCAATTCGCGCGCCGCCGCCACCATATTGCGCAGCGCGGCTTCGGTTTCCTTCCAGCCACGGGTCTTCAGGCCGCAATCCGGATTCACCCACAGCTGCGCCGCCGGGATCACCGCGCTGGCCTTTTTCAGCAGGCGCACCATTTCCGCCGTGTCCGGCACGCGCGGCGAGTGGATGTCGTACACGCCGGGGCCGATCTCGTTCGGATAGCGGAACGTGCCGAAGCCGGTCAGCAGTTCCATCGCCGAGCGGCTGGTTTCAATGGTGATGACGTCCGCGTCCATGGCGGCGATCTGGGGCAGGATGTCGTTGAACTCGGCGTAGCACATATGGGTGTGGATCTGCGTTTCGTCGCGCGCCGCGCTGGCCGACACGCGGAAGGCGCGCGTGGCCCAGTCCAGGTATTCGCCCCAGCGGCTGCGGCGCAGCGGCAAGCCTTCGCGCACGGCCGGTTCGTCGATCTGGATAATGCCGATGCCGGCCTGTTCCAGGTCCGCCACCTCGTCGCGGATGGCCAGCGCGATCTGCAGCGTGGTCTGGGCGCGCGGCTGGTCGTCGCGCACGAAGGACCATTGCAGGATGGTGACCGGACCGGTCAGCATGCCTTTCACCGGTTTGCCGGTCAGCGATTGGGCGTGTACGGTCCAGTCCACGGTCATGGCCTGCGGCCGGGCCACGTCGCCGTAGATGACGGGCGGCTTCACGCAGCGCGAACCGTAGGATTGCACCCAGCCCAGCCGGGTGAAGGTGAAGCCGTCCAGCTGCTCGCCGAAGTATTCCACCATGTCGTTGCGTTCCGCCTCGCCGTGCACCAGCACGTCCAGGCCCAGTTCCTCCTGGCGCGCGATGGCGTAGGCGATTTCCTCGCGCATGCTCTGCCGGTAGGCGTCAGCGCCGAGCTCGCCGCGCTTGAAGCCGGCGCGCGCCGCGCGGATGGCCGGCGTCTGCGGGAAGGAACCTATGGTGGTGGTGGGGAAGGACGGCAACTGGAAGCGCGCGCGCTGCAGCGCCTGGCGGGCCGGGAAAGGCGAGGCGCGGCGGTCGGCGTGGGCGGGCAGGGCGGCGATGCGCGCCGCCACGGCGGGATTGTGCACGCGCGGGCTGGCGCGGCGGCTGGCGCAGGCGGCGCGCGCGGCGGTCCAGGCGGCGTCGAAGGCGGCGCTGTCGGCCGCGCTGCCGGCTGCTTTGCCCGCCGCTGCCGCGGCGCCGGCGCGCAGCAGCGCCGTCTTCAGCAGTTCCAGCTCGTCCAGCTTCTCGCCGGCGAAGGCCAGCCAGCTCTTGATTTCCGCATCCAGCGCGGTTTCCTGCTCCAGGCTGAACGGCGTGTGCAGCAGCGAGCACGAGGTCGACAGCCACAGCTTGCCGCCGCGCTTGGCCGCGATGGGCGCCAGCTGCGCCAGCGCCAGGTCCAGGTCGGTGCGCCAGATATTGCGGCCGTCCACGATGCCCACCGACAGCACCTTGTGCACCGGCAGCCAGTCCGCCACGCTGGTCAGCTCATGCGCGGCGCGCACGCCGTCCACGTGCAGGCCCGCCACCGGCAGGCGGCACGCCAGGCTGACGTTTTCTTCCAGCGGCGAGAAGTAGGTGGCCAGCAGCAGCGGCACGCCCACCTGGTTCAGCTGCCAGTAGCTGTTCTCGAATGCATTGCGCCAGGCCGGCGGCAGGTCCAGGCCGAGGATGGGTTCGTCGACCTGCACCCAGCCCACGCCCTGCTGCTTCAGGCGGTCCAGCACCGCACCGTACACCGGCAGCAGCTTGTCCAACAGCGAGAGGCGATCAAAGCCCGCGCTGCGTTCCTTGCCCAGCCACAAGAAAGTCAGCGGACCGATCAGCACGGCCTTGACCGCGTGGCCCAGCGCCTGCGCCTCGGCCACCTCGGCAAACAGGCGCTCGCAGGCCAGCGAGAATTCGGTTTCCGGCGAGAACTCCGGCACCAGGTAGTGGTAATTGGTGTCGAACCACTTGGTCATTTCCAGCGCCTGCGCATTGTGCTCACTGCGGTGCTCACTGCCGTGCTCGCCGCCGTGCTGATGCGTGCAGCCGGCGTGGTGCTCGTGCTCCGCATGGGAAACGCCGCGCGCCATGGCGAAGTAGCGCGCCAGCTGGCCCTGCTCCGCGTGGAAACCGAAGCGCGCCGGCTCGCAGCCCAGCAGCTGGATATGGTTGGCCACCTGGTCGTAAAAGGCGAAGTCACCCACCGACACCAGGTCCAGGCCCGCGTCGCGCTGCTGCGCCCAGTGGCGGGCGCGCAATGCCGCGCCGGTCGCTTCCAGTTCCGCCTCGCCGATCTCGCCGCGCCAGTGTTTTTCCAGCGCAAACTTGAGTTCGCGCGCCGCGCCTATGCGGGGAAAACCGGGAATATGTGTCTGAATTGATTTCATGAATGTTGTCATCCGCATTAAATATTGGTGAGGTAAAGTGTGCGGCAAACGCGTTTATAATCAAAACGAAAGATTTTGCGCGTCAACATGAAATAAATTAATACAAGGCCCGCCATGCTGGAAATCCGCCACCTCCGCACCCTTAGCGCCCTGCGTTCCGCAGGCAGCCTGGTGCGCGCAGCCCAGTTGCTTAACCTGACCCAGTCAGCGCTGTCGCACCAGATCAAATTGCTGGAAGATCGCTACGGTAGCCCGTTGTTTGAGCGAAAATCGGTGCCGATCGGCTTTACCGCCACCGGCGCCCGGCTGCTGCGCCTGGCCGACACCCTGCTGCCGGAAATCGAGCAGGCCGAGCGCGACGTGGCGCGCCTGTCGCAGGGCGACCAGGGCCAGCTGCGCGTGGCGCTCGAGTGCCACACCTGCTTCGACTGGCTGATGCCCGTCATGGACGAGTTCCGCAAGCGCTGGCCGGACGTGGAAATCGACCTGGTGTCCGGCTTCCACAGCGAGCCGGCCGACTTGCTGCGCGCCGGCAGCGCCGACCTCGTCATCGGCTCCGATTACAGCGCCGACTTCGCCACCTTCCCGCTGTTCCGTTTCGAAATCCTGGTGGTGATGGCGCAGAAGCACCGCCTGCAGGCGCAGCGCCGCCTGCACGCCGCCGACTTCGAAGGCGAAACGCTGATCACCTACCCGGTGCCGGAAGCGCGCATCGACCTGATCCGCGAAGTGCTGCGCCCGGCCGGCATCGGCTTCGAACGCCGCACGGCGGAACTGACTGTGGCTATTTTGCAATTGGTGGCCAGCCGCCGCGGCCTGGCCGCTTTGCCTAACTGGGCAATAAAAAACTATGTGGATTACGATTATGTGAACGCCCGTCCTATTGGCGAGCAAGGTTTATGGAGCGACTTATTTGTTTCCGTACCGGAAGCATTGCGCCAAAAAGCCTATGTGCTCGACTTCGTTAATGTGATACGGGAACAGTGCGCGGCCACGCTGGATGGAATCAAGTTATTGTCGTGATGCTTAATCGTGACAATTGGTGAGCTTTCAATAGGGCAGCAGTTGTTAGCATTGACGAATATCAAAGCCAGTGCGCGCGGGGGGCGCTAGGATAGCGTTTTTCACCGCCGGCCCTGCATCCTGAAGGAATCCATGTTTAGCAACGATCAAGACCACTTCCGCAGCCTCTCCGACCTGGCCGATTTTCAGCACGATATTGTTAAAGCCGCGCTTGCCAACTCCATCGTCATTAGCCGTTTATTGTGCAATGCATTAAATGGAACGGGCGTGCTGTTCGTGGAAGCAACCGAGCAAATACAAGGGTTATTCAACCGTGCGCTCCACAAATCGTTAGAATGAAAGCACCGTCAATCTTAATCACCTGACCACTCGGTTGGATCTTCTGGAGAATTAAATGGATGATGTAGTTATCGTAGCGGCGGGCCGTACCGCCGTAGGCAAATTCGGCGGCAGCCTGGCCAAGATTCCCGCAGCCGAACTGGGCGCGCATGTCATCAAGGGCCTGCTGGCCAAGACCGGCCTGGACGCGAACCTGATCAACGAAGCCATCCTGGGCCAGGTGCTGACCGCAGGCGTGGGCCAGAACCCGGCGCGCCAGGCCGTCATCAAGGCCGGCCTGCCGACCAGCATCCCGGCCTACACCATCAACAAGGTGTGCGGTTCGGGCCTGAAAGCCACCCACCTGGCCACCCAGGCCATCAAGTGCGGCGACGCCAACATCATCATCGCCGGCGGCCAGGAAAACATGAGCGCCTCCCCGCACGTGCTGAACGGCTCGCGCGACGGCTTCCGCATGGGCGACGTGAAGATGACGGACACCATGATCGTCGACGGCCTGTGGGATGTGTACAACCAGTACCACATGGGCGTGACCGCTGAAAATGTTGCGAAAAAGTATGACATTTCGCGCGCAGCGCAGGACGAGTTCGCCCTGCAGTCGCAGCTGAAAGCCGAAGCGGCGCAGAAGGAAGGCAAGTTCAAGGACGAGATCATTCCGCTGGAAATCGCGCAGAAGAAGGGCACCATCCTGTTCGACGCCGACGAATACATCAAGCCGGGCTCCACGCTGGAAGCGCTGGCCGGCCTGCGTCCCGCTTTCAACAAGGAAGGCACGGTCACCGCCGGCAACGCCTCCGGCCTGAACGACGGCGCCGCCGCCGTCATCATGATGTCCGCCAGCCAGGCGCGCGAGCTGGGCCTGACCCCGCTGGCCAAGGTGAAAGCCTACGCCTCGTCCGGCATCGACCCGGCCTACATGGGCATGGGTCCGGTCTCGGCCGCCAAGCTGTGCCTGAAAAAAGCCGGCTGGACCCCGGACGACCTGGACCTGATGGAAATCAACGAAGCCTTCGCCGCCCAGGCGCTGGCCGTGAACAAGGAAATGGGCTGGGACACCAGCAAGATCAACGTGAACGGCGGCGCCATCGCCATCGGCCACCCGATCGGCGCGTCGGGCGCCCGCATCCTGGTGACGCTGCTGCACGAAATGGTGCGCCGCGACGCCAAGAAAGGCCTGGCTTCGCTGTGCATCGGCGGCGGCATGGGCGTGGCGCTGGCGGTTGAGCGCGCGTAAGTTCGCAAGCAAGCAGGCATAACAAGCAGTACGGCAGCAGGCAGTTCAGTTCTTTTAGTGTTCGATACAATAAGAGGGGATGACAAATGGCAAGAATCGCATTGGTAACAGGTGGTATGGGTGGTCTGGGCGAAGCGGTGTGCATCAAGCTCGCCGCGCTGGGCTATAAAGTAGTGACCACATATTCCCCTAGCAACAAGAAAGTTGAAGAATGGCTGGCCACGACGCGCGACATGGGCTTTGATTTCAAGGCTTATCCGTGCGACGTGGCGGACTACGACTCGGCGCAAGCCTGCGTCGCCGCCATCGTGAAGGATATTGGTCCGATCGATGTGCTGGTCAACAATGCCGGCATTACGCGCGACATGACCTTCAAGAAGATGGACAAGCTGAACTGGGACGCGGTGATGGGCACCAACCTCGACTCCGTGTTCAACATGACCAAGCCGGTTGCCGATGGCATGGTGGAGCGCGGCTGGGGCCGCATCATCAACATCTCGTCGGTGAACGGCCAGAAGGGCGCCTTCGGCCAGACCAACTACTCGGCCGCCAAGGCCGGCGTGCACGGCTTCACCAAGGCGCTGGCGCTGGAAGTGGCGCGCAAGGGCGTCACCGTCAACACCATCTCGCCGGGCTACATCGGCACCAAGATGGTGATGGAGATTCCGCAGGACGTGCTGGATTCGAAGATCCTGCCGCAGATTCCGATGTCCCGCCTGGGCAAGCCGGAGGAAGTGGCGGGCCTGGTGGCCTACCTGTCGTCCGAAGAGGCAGCGTTCGTTACCGGCGCCAACATCGCCATCAACGGCGGCCAGCACATGTCCTAACCATCCGGCTGCACACCGCCGGCATGGCAGAACGGCCCCATCGTCCAGGCGATCGGGCCGTTTTTCCTTCTTTCAGTTGCACAGAAATGCCTTGATCAGGAGCGCGCGGCATTCCGGGGCCGCCAGCTGTACTCCCGCTCCCAGCGAGGGGCCGGAGCGGATGCTGCCATTCAGCTGGGCGGCGGCGTCCCAGTTGGTCTGCAGATAGAAGGTGAGGAAGCTGGTGAAGCCGACGTCGAGCCTCAGGCCTAGCGAGGGCCGCCACTCGCTCTTGCCGGCTCGCGGTTTGATATGCAGCATGCGGAACGGAATGCTGACCGATGTTTCGATTTCCGGCCAGGTGGCGACCAAACGGCTGATCAGCCCGGCACCCTTGAAGTTGCTGCTGATGTAGGGCTGTATGCCGGCGGTCACGGCCCAGTTCTGGCTGCTCTTGTCGGGTTTCGCATGGCCTGCCACGACTGCTTCCAGGGTAAGCAGATACCGGGTTTGCGCATCGCCGAATGCCATATTGTCGGCGCCGCCGCTGACACCGTAGATCGTGTCCATATCGCGGTAGTTGACATATTTTTTGGCCTCGCTGCCGGACATGTCGTCGCTGGTATGCGGCATGTCGTAACGTACCGGCCCTACGTGGGCATAGAGTTGCGACGGGGCCAGGTTGATCTTGCGGAGCCAGTTGTTGTTCGTGTCGGCGCGCTCGCGCCGCTCGGCCTCCACATAGGACCATGTCCACGAGTTTTGCCTGAACGAATCCACCACTTCCACGGTTTCCGAATCCGCATCCTTGTGCTTGCTGCTGCTCTGAAGGACGTCCAGGATGGACCTGACTTGCAGTATCAGCATGGCCATGCGCTGCCGGTCGTGTTCGCGTCCCCACAGATAGGCATCGCCACGCAGCTTCAGTTTAATGTTCGCGCCGCGCTTGCCTTCAAGCTGGGCAACCAGTTCCTGCATCGCGGCCCAACGCTCACTGACGGGCGGCAGGGCGCTGAGGCAGTTGCCTTTGCAGTCAGGATGGAGCATCACAAAGAAAGCCTCCGCCCGCCGGTCGTTTCTGAATTCCTTGCTCTGCAACTTGGTCAGCACATCCTGCGCCAGGCTGACCTTGGCATGCGGCACGTTCTTGGTCCTGATAATCGGGGCCCAGGCATCCGGGTCGATCTGCACGTCCCAGCTGTCGCGGTTGATCTTGTCGTGGTACGCATTGGCGGCCAGGTCGGTCAGGCGGTTGCGCCAGGTCGTGATGTGGCCGGGAGCGAAGCTGTCCTGCAAAAAATGGTCGGAGACGGCATTCATGACCAGCGCGCTGAACAGGTTGTCCTCCATGGTGCGCATCGATAGGGCCAGAAGATGGTTCTTACGCTGCGATACCAGGAGCTCGGCCTGAAAATGGGTGTGGTTGACGTGCATGGCGCGTATGCCTTCGAGATTGCCCAGCAGGCTATCCTTGCAGCGGCTCTTGTATTCGATGTCCAGTTCCTGTGCACTGGTGGGAAACAACAGGTTGGCCTCATTCACGTTGGTGTCAATTTCCTCGGCCAGCTTTTCCTGTTGCTTGCCTTTCCCCTTGTTGATCAGGCTGCGCTCACGGCCGGCAAGCAGCTTCTCAGGGCTCAGGAAGGAGTCGACGCACATGACGATGTCGCCGTAGGAGATTTCCTCCAGCTCCTTTTCTTTGCTGTTCGAGGAATCATTTTGTATGGGATCGTAGAGCCACCGGTTCTTGCCGTTGGAGACGGGCACGCTGTGCTGGCAGATAGGTGTGTCATTGAGCTGCTGCTCGCAGTGGATGGTTGCCGCCAAGTGGTACGCCAGATTGCCCAGTTGTTTGTGTTCCCAGCTTTCAAAGCTCCAGGCGGAATTGCTGCATGCCGCGAATGCGATCAGACCCAGGGTTCGCAACGTCATTTCGGACTCCTCATCAGGTTGGCCATGCGCGGCGTGCAGCTAGTGTGTTTTTGCAGCCAGCGCGCGCTCTACGAAGTGCATTGATGCCTCCAGCATTTCCGCACGGGGGTAGGGGTTGCGGTTGATGATGGTGCTGGAAAGGACGGGGGCATGGGAATCGAAGGGCAGAGCCACGCCGAAGTGGTCGGCGTTGGCATAGCCGAGCAGCGTGCTGCGGGGAAGAATGGCGTCGGAATGCAGCAGCTGGCCATCGTTGCGGGGATCTATCTGCCCCAGTTCGGCATGCATGCCCATGAAGATAGCCGAGACGTGCTCGCTGTCGGGTGCAGCGACGATGGAGAAATAGCGGGGCTGGCGCGGCAGGGTGTGCCTGCTCAGCCACTCCAGCCGGTACTCCCTGCTAATGCTGCGCATCTCGCTGCCGTCACCTGCCTCGCAATGCGGATAGGGGAGCTTAGCCAGTGTTGCCTCGTACAAGCCACCCAGATTGTCCGCCAGCGGCGATCCGTTGACGGCGCCCGCCACGCTGACGACGGCTGCAACCTGGTCTGCCAGCTCGGGGTGGTTTGCCAGGGCGGCCATGGTGTCTGCCGTTCCCTTGGAGTAGCTGATGATGGCAACGCGCCGGGCTGGACTCTGCAGCCGCTGCTGCGCTATATGCTGGCGGATGATTTCCCCGTTCTCATCCGAACCGGCGCGGCCGCGCACGGGAGCGTAGCTGACGGCGTAGCCGAGGCTACGCAGGCGTGCTGTGGCATCGCCAAATGCCGGTACTGAGGGCAGGCACTGGCCGAAGATGCCGGTAACGATGACAATGTCCACGCTGGGTTTCAGCGGCGCAGGCGCGCTGGCGGGCACGGCAGTTGATTCGTCGGCAAACTGGCGTAGCCAGGAATTGCAGGAAGGGTTGCCCGCAGCACGCATCAAGTGGCAAAAAACAGCCCGGAAGGCTACCCGTTCATCTTGGATGGCTGCGTCCTTTACGGTAGCGTACACCATAGCCGGATCGTTGCCGGCATAGCGGCTCATGGGCGAGGTGCAGGCTGCCATGAATGCCGTGCCGCAGAGCGCAACGCAGTATCGCAGCATCTGCCCCCGTCGCATTTTATTTGGCTTCCTCGGTTGCCAGCGCCGCGTTGACGGCTTTGATACGGTCGCCCAATCCCGTGATGTAGGACGCTTTCTGTTTCTGGATTTCTGCGGATTGCATCTGTGCAATGGCAAGTTCGTTGTTTAGCGATAGCAGCGTGGCTTTCAGGCGCAGGATTTTTTGCGTCGTTCCACCTGCCGTGCCTTCGTCCAATGCTTTCTGCAGGCCTTCCATGAACGAGCAGGAGTAATGAAGGTTAATCACGTCGCGCAGCGCTTCCGGGACGGTATACTGTTTGACGTCGAGCTTTAGCGAGGTATAGATCGTGGTGGAGCGCGTATCGCGCATTTCATTAATTTTTTTGTCGACGGCCGTCACCAGCATTTGTTTGTAGACGGTTTCATTGATCAGCGAGCGTTCTGAATTGGAGAACAAGGCGAGCGCTGCGAGGATAGATTTTGTTTTTTCGACCGTGACGACGGAGGCCGCGCCGGCGAACAGATTGGTCATTGTGCCAAAGGTGAGATTCCACGCTGCTTCGTTTCCGTAGATGCTACGGCGGTGCGCCATGCAGAGTTCCGATGAGGCGATGACTAGCGCGGACACGGCCTGATTGCGCTGCGTCGTGCATTTTTTGACATCAGCATCGGCGACGGTGGCTTCGAAGCAGTCTTTTTCAAGCAAGGGCAGGTTGCCCTCACTGGGTTTTTGCAAGCTGGTGGTGAGATCCGAGTATGTTTTTCCGGCATTTTTCGTCAGGCTGTCCGCCGAATAGCCTTGGTACATATAGTTCTGAAGACCTGCACAACCCGACAATGCCGTTGCCGCAATTACGGCGCACGTTATCTTTTTCACTCGCATGTTTTTCCTCGGTTGTAGGACAATTCCTATGTCTGATGTAATCTACATCAGCTTTTCTGAATGTCAATAAAACAATTGTCAATAATCAATTACTTTCATTTCAACAGTCTGCTAAAAGCTCATGGATAGACACTTGCCCGAAGGCGGCCTGGCGCTGGACAGCCTGGCCGAACAAATGCTGCAGCCCGGCGTCAAAGGCCTGCCGCTGACCGAACCGCTGCGCCAGGGCGCCATCCCCGTGCAGCGCTGGAATGTGCTGCGCGGCGACACCAGCTACCCCGTTGCGCTGCTGAAGGAATCCGCGCTGCTGCACAACCTGGACTGGATGCGCCGCTTCTGCGAGCGCTACGGCGCGGTGCTGGCGCCGCATGGCAAAACCACCATGAGCCCGCAGCTGTTCGGCGCCCAGCTGGCCAACGGCGCCTGGGGCATGACGCTGGCCACCGCCGCCCAAGTGCAGATCGCCTACCGTTTCGGCGTGCGGCGCGTGCTGCTGGCTAACCAGCTGGTGGCCCCGGCCGACATCCGCGCCATGCTGGCGCTGATGAAGGACGATCCCGCCTTCGAGTTCTACGCCCTGGTCGATTCCGAGGAGGGCGTGCAGCGCCTGGCGCGCGGCGTGGCCGAGGCCGGGCTGGCGCGCCCCCTGCCGCTGCTGGTGGAGCTGGGCCTGCCCGGCAAGCGCGCCGGCTGCCGCACGCCCGCCGAAGCGATGGCCGTGGCGCAGAAAGTCGCCCGCGCGCCCGGCCTGCAGCTGGCCGGCATCGAAGGCTATGAAGGCCTGCTGCAAGGGCATGACCGCGCCGCCAGCGTGGAAGCGGTGCGCGCCTTCGTGTCCCAGCTGGCCGCGCTGGTGCGCCAGGCGGACGGCAAAAAGCTGTTCGGCGGCGCGCAGATTCTGCTCTCGGCCGGCGGCTCCGCCTATTTCGACCTGGTGGCGCACGGCTTCGCCGGGCTGACCGGCCTGTCGCGCCCCGTGCTGCCGGTGCTGCGCAGCGGCTGCTACCTGACCAACGACCACGGCTCCTACCAGGACCTGACCCACGACATCAGCGCGCGCGAACACGCCGCCGACGGCCTGCGTCCCGCGCTGGAAGTGTGGAGCATGGTCACTTCGCGTCCCGAGCCCACGCTGGCCATCCTCAGCATGGGCAAGCGCGACGCCTCGTATGACCAGGAGCTGCCCATCCCGCTGTACCAGCACCGCCCCGCAGCGGACGGCGGCACGGATCTCGTCCCGGCCCCGGCCATCTTGCCGCCCGGCTGCCGCATCGAGAAAATGAACGACCAGCACGCCTACCTGCGCCTGCCGGAAGGCGACGCGCTGTGCCAGGCGCTGAAAGTGGGGGACCTGGTCGGCTGCGGCATTTCCCATCCCTGCACCACCTTCGACAAATGGCCGCTGCTGCTGGTGGCCGACGATGCGTATACTGTGCGCTACGCGGTCAACACCTTCTTCTGAAAGACAGCCATGCCTGATTCGAATCCCTCCCTGTTCCCCGCCATCGCGCCGCTGCGCCACGGCATGCTGGCCGTCGACGCGCTGCACACCATCTACTGGGAGGAGGTGGGCAACCCGAACGGCATACCGGTGCTGTTCCTGCACGGCGGCCCGGGCGCCGGCCTGTCGCCCGCGCACCGCCGCTTCTTCGACCCGCAGCAGTACCGCGTCATCCTGTTCGACCAGCGCGGCGCGGGCAAGTCCACCCCGGTGGGCGAGTGCCGCAACAACACCACCCAGCTGCTGATCGAGGACATCGAGCGCCTGCGCGCCATGTTCAGCATCGAACAGTGGCTGGTGTTCGGCGGCTCCTGGGGCTCCACGCTGGCGCTGGCTTACGGCCAGGCGCACCCCGAACGCTGCCTGGGCTTCGTGCTGCGCGGGATCTTCCTGTGCACCCAGCCCGAGATCGACTTCTTCCTGGAAGGCTCGCGCTGGTTCCACCCGGACGTGTACGACGAATTCGTGGCGCCCATCCCGGCCGAAGAGCGCGGCGACCTGCTGCAGGCCTACGTCAAGCGCATCATGAGCGACGATCCGGCCGTGTACTGGCCGGCGGCGCGCGCCTGGAGCCGCTTCGAAGGCCGCCGCGTGTTCCTGCTGCCGCAGCCCGAGGAAGCCGCGTCGGACGCGATGGACCTGGGCGTGGGCCGCCTGGAATCGCACTACATGGCCAACCTGGGCTTCTTCGAGGACGAGCAGCTGCTGCGCAATGTGGACAAGATCGCCCACCTGCCGGCCGTGATCGTGCAGGGCCGCTACGACGTGATCTGCCCGCCGGTGTCGGCCTGGAAGCTGCACAAAGCCTGGCCCGGCTCGGTGATGAAGATGATACCGGACGCCGGCCACGGCGCCATGGAGCGCGGCATTGCGGCCGCGCTGGTGGCCGCCACCGAGCAGTTCAAGCGCCTGCGCGGCTTCGAATAAGGCCGCCCGGCCTGTTACACTAGCGTCTGGACCCTGCAAGCGCACACACACGCAATGAATATACAAGTCGGCGATATAGGACACATCATCCAACTGGCGATTGCGCCGGTCTTCCTGCTCACGGGCGTCTGCACCAACCTGATGGTGCTGACCAACCGCCTGGCGCGCATCATAGACCGCTCGCGCGTGCTGGAAGACCGGCTCGACGTCGGCTACAACGACAGCTACCTCAACGAGCTGGACGTGCTGTACCGGCGCTCGCACCTGATCAACGTATCGATCGGCTCCTCCACCGGCTGCGGCCTGCTGATTTGCCTGGTGATCGCCATGCTCTTCGTCGGCGACACCACCAACGTCACGCTGGACAAATACATCGCCGGCCTGTTCGTGCTGGCCATGCTGGGCCTGATCACCAGCTTCGTCTACCTGCTGCGGGAGATCTTCATCGCCTCCGCCTCCATGCGCGCGCACCGCCACATGCGCCCGCCAACATAAGAAACAGAGCACCATGCACGACTATCAACGCCCCCCCACCCTGTACCGCTACGGCGAGCGCAGCGACCTGGAACTGGCCCTGACGCAAGGCCAGTTCATCCTGCACCCGGCTTCCAGCTGCCTGACGCTGAGCTTCTCCAAGGCCTGGGACCGCAAGCTGTTCGACCTGTTCACGGCGGACGCCTGCCTGGTGATACACAACACCGAAGAATTCGGCGAGCGCATCCACCGCGCGGTGCAGCGCGCGCTGCCCAGCTGGGCCGGCATCGACGGCGCCGTGGAATACGGCCACCGCGCCGCCCTGGGCGCGGCCTTCACCAAGACCGCGGCCGAGAAGCACGAGCGCGAATGGCAATTCGCCTGGCGCGCCATGCAGGCCAACCTGAGCCTCAATTCGGTGATGATCAAGATCGGCAGCATCGAGCAGTTCGCCGAACTGCGCGGCCCGGACTACGCGGCGCAGTAAGCGCCCGTCCGCGCGGCGGCCCGCCTAGTTGCGGCCCGCCGCCACTTCCGGCTTGTCGATGCGCGCCAGCACGGCGCCCATCATGCGCTCGATGTCGCCGCGGATGATGTTCGTGCCCAGCAGCCCGGGCACATAGAAGTTCGGCACCAGCTTGCCGCTGTAGACCACCTTGGTCCCGCCGTCCGGCAGCGGGAACAGCTCCCAGCGTGACTCGTAATGCTTCATATCGCCCGAAATCAGGGCGATGTCTATGCTCGTCATCGGCGTTTCCGTGGCGCGCACGATCAGGTGGATGGACTTGGACATGAACAGGAAGCGCGCCGTGCCAAATTGTTCAATGATGACCTCATTCCCATTGCGCGACAGCACCCGGCAGGACGCCATGTCCGGCACGAACTCATTCATCCGCTCATAGGTCGTCAGCGTCTTCCAGACGGTGGCGATGGGCGCCTGCACGGTGCCGCTGGCGTCCACCTCGTACAGGTGCAGCGCGTCCTGCGTCACCCGCGCCACGGAAACTTCCAGTTTCGGCAGCTCAAGCTTGGGCGCCTGCGCGAGTAGCGGCGCAGAAATGCTGAATAGCAAAATGGCAAACAATGACTTCATTGTTCCAGCGTAAGGGAAGTGATGGCAGAATACAAGCACGGCACAATACGCTTACAAAATAAGTATTTACGTGGCGCCGGAGGGCATTTTAGTAACATTGGTCTAAAGAAAACCGCTCTAATGCAAGACTATCTTGCATGCAACGGTCAACGCTACCAATAATCACAATGACAACTCCAAGCTACCCTCATCTGCTGGCCCCGCTGGACCTCGGTTTCACCACGCTGCGCAACCGCGTCATCATGGGCTCGATGCACACCGGCCTGGAAGACCGCTTCTACAACTACGGCAAGCTGGCCGCGTTCTACAGGGAGCGCGCCAGGGGCGGCGTGGGGCTGATCGTCACCGGCGGCATCTCGCCCAACCGCTCCGGCTGGCTGCTGCCCTTCGGCGGCACGCTCAACTTCCTGGGCGACGTGCCCAACCACCGCAAGGTCACCAGCGCGGTGCACGAAGAGGGCGGCAAGATCCTGATGCAGATCCTGCACGCGGGCCGCTACGGCTACCAGCCTTTCGTGGTGTCCGCCTCCGACCGCAAATCGCCGATCTCGCCGTTCAAGCCGCGCGCGCTGAGCGAGGCCGGCATCCAGGCCACCATCCGCGACTACGCGCGCTGCGCCAAACTGGCCAGGAAGGCCGGCTACGACGGCGTGGAAGTGATGGGCAGCGAAGGCTACCTGCTGAACCAGTTCCTGTGCGCGCGCACCAATCTGCGCACCGACCGCTGGGGCGGCAGCATCGAGAACCGCATGCGGCTGCCGGTGGAAATCGTCAAGCGCATCCGCGCCGCCGTGGGGCCGGACTTCATCATCATGTACCGCCATTCGCTGCTCGACCTGGTCGACGGCGGCAACACCTGGGACGACGTGCTGGCCGTGGCCAAGGAGCTGCAGCACGCCGGCGTGACCATTTTGAACACCGGCATAGGCTGGCACGAAGCGCGCGTGCCCACCATCGTCACCTCGGTGCCGCGCGCCGCGTTCGCCAGCGTGGCGGGCCGGCTGCGGCGCGAAGTGACGATACCCGTGGTGGCCTCGAACCGCATCAACATGCCGGGCGAAGCGGAAGACATCATCGCGCGCGGCGACGCCGACATGGTCTCGATGGCGCGCCCCTTCCTGGCCGACCCCGAGTTCGTCGTGAAGGCGGCGGCCGGGCGCACCGACGAAATCAACACCTGCATCGGCTGCAACCAGGCCTGCCTGGACCACACCTTCTCCAACAAGCGCGCCAGCTGCCTGGTCAACCCGCGCGCCTGCCACGAGACGGAGCTGGTCTACAAGCCCGCCGCCAAGCGCCGCAAGGTGGCGGTGGTGGGCGCCGGTCCGGCCGGCCTGTCGGCCGCCACGGTGGCCGCCGAATGCGGGCACGACGTCACCCTGTTCGACTCCAGCGACAGCATAGGCGGCCAGTTCAAGGTCGCCATGCAGATCCCGGGCAAGGAAGAATTCGCCGAGACCATCCGCTACTTCAGGCGCAAGCTGGAGCTGACCGGCGTGAACCTGCAGCTGGGCCAGCGCGTCACGCGCGAAGCGCTGCAGGCGGGCGGCTACGACGACGTGATCGTCGCCACCGGCATCAAGATGCGCAAGCCGCCTATCGAAGGCATAGACCATCCGAAAGTGCTGTCCTACCTGGACGTGCTGGCGCACAAGAAGCCGGTCGGCAAGCGGGTCGCCATCATCGGCGCCGGCGGCATCGGTTTCGACGTCGGCGAATACCTGCTGCACGACACGGGCAAGCCGCTGCCGCTGGCGGTGGAAAGCTGGACCAGGGAATGGGGCGTGGACCTGAAAGCCACCACCGGCGGCGGCCTGGTGGCGCCGTACGCGGAGGAGCCTGTGCGCCAGCTCTACCTGCTGCAGCGCAAGACCAGCAAGCTGGGCGCAGGCCTGGGCAAGACCTCGGGCTGGGTGCATCGCGCGGTCCTGGCGCGCAACGGCGTGGTGATGCTGGCGGGGGTGCAGTACAACAAGATCGACGACCACGGCCTGCACATCACGGTCGACGGAGGCGAGCGCCTGCTGGCGGTGGACAACGTCGTCATCTGCGCCGGCCAGGACAGCCTGGCCGAGCTGATGCCGCCGGAAGGCCAGGCCCCGGATGGCGGTAGTCCGCGCTTCCACAAGATCGGCGGCGCCGCCCTGGCCTCCGAGCTGGACGCCAAGCGCGCCATCAAGGAAGGCGCCGAGCTGGCAGTGAGCCTCTAATCCACCAGGCTCAATGCGTGTTGTGCGCGCGCGGCTGGGCGAAATCCTCCAGCACGAATTCGGCCATGCCGTTGGCCAGTTCGTGCTCGCCGATAAAGATCTTGCCGGCGCGTTCCTTGCTCAGCAGTTCCGCCTCTTCTTCGCTATGCGTGCGCACCACGGTCTTGATGCCGGGGTTGAGCGCGCGCGCCGTCTCCACCATGCTGCGCACGTGGAAGGTGTCCGGCGTGGCGATCACCAGCATGCGGGCGCGCGCGATGTGGGCCTGGATCAGCACCGCCGGCTCGCCCGCGTTGCCCGCCACGGCGGGGATGCCGTCCTTGCGCAGCTGGTCCACCACTTCGCGGTTCTGCTCCGCCACCACGTAGGGTATGCCCTTGGCGGCCAGCATGGCGGCGATGCGCCGGCCCACGCGGCCATAGCCGACCAGCACCACCTGGTCGTGCAGATGCTCCTGCGGCACCGACATCGGCAGCTCGGCCAGCGGGTCGGCGCTGCGGTCGAACTTGGCGGCCAGGCCGCCGTTGCGGCCGAACCAGCGCTCCAGCGGTTTCACCGCCGCGAACACCAGCGGGTTGAGCGCAATCGAAATGATGGCGCCGGCAAGTATCAGGCTCTGGCCCTCGTGCGGCATCAGCTTGAGCGAAATGCCCAGCGCCGCCAGGATGAAGGAGAACTCGCCGATCTGCGCCAGGCTGGCCGACACCGTCAGCGCCGTGCGCAGCGGATAGCGCAGCACGATCACCAGCAGATAGGCGGCGATCGATTTGCCGAACACGATGATGGCCACCACCGCCAGCAGCTTCAGCGGCTGCTCGGTGACGATGGACGGCTCGAACAGCATGCCCACCGAGACAAAGAACAGCACGGCGAACGCGTCGCGCAGCGGCAGCGACTCCTCGGCCGCGCGGTGGCTCAGTTCCGACTCGCGCAGCACCATGCCGGCGAAGAAGGCGCCCAGCGCAAAGGAGATGCCGAACAGCTTGGTGGCGCCGTAGGCGATGCCGACGGCGGCCGCGATCACGCACAGCGTAAACAGCTCGCGCGAATTGGTGCGCGCCACCTGCCACAGCAGCCAGGGGAAGAGCTTGCGGCCGATCAGCATCATGAAGGCGATGAAGCCGCCCACCTTGCCGAAGGTGATGGCCAGCGTCTGCCATAACGGCACTGCGGCATCGGCCACGCCGTGGCCGTCATCAGGCGCCACGCCGCCCAGCGAGGACGCCAGCGGCGGCAGCAGCACCAGCACCAGCACGGTGACCAGGTCCTCCACCACCAGCCAGCCGACCGCGATGCGGCCGTTGAAGGAATCGAGGATGCCGCGCTCCTCGAGCGCGCGCAGCAGCACCACGGTGCTGGCCACGGACAGCGCCAGGCCGAACACCAGTCCGCCGCCTATGCTCCAGCCCCACCAGTGCGACAGCGCCATGCCCATGCCGGTGGCCGCCGCGATCTGCAGCACCGCGCCCGGCAAGGCGATGCGCCGCACTTCCCACAGGTCGTCCAGCGAAAAATGCAGGCCGACGCCGAACATCATCAGCATCACGCCGATCTCCGCCAGCTGCCCGGCCAGCACCGTATCGGCCGCGAAGCCCGGCGTGGCGGGGCCGATCAGGATGCCGGCGGCCAGGTAGCCTACCAGCGCAGGCAGTTTCAGGCGCGTGGCGATGAAGCCGAATACCAGCCCGAATCCGAGGGCGGCGGCGATGGTGGTGATCAGGGGAATGTCGTGGGGCATGCGTGCGGGGCTCCTGTGAGGGTGAGTTATCAGCCCAAGGGTAGCACATGCCGGAGCAGCGGCGCGGAAGGCGCCGCTGCGGGGAGGGGAGGAGATTACAGCTTGCGCACCACCACCGCGCCGATGGAGTAGCCGGCGCCGAAGGAGCAGATCACGCCCAGCGCGCCTTGCGGCAGGTCGTCCTGGTGCTTGTGGAAGGCGATGATGGAGCCGGCCGACGAGGTGTTGGCGTAGCTGTCCAGGATCACCGGCGCTTCGCCCGGCTCGGCCTCGCGGCCCAGTATCAAGCGGCTGATCAGCAGATTCATGTTGAGGTTGGCCTGGTGCAGCCAGTAGCGGCTCACCTGCGGCACTTCCAGCCCGGCGCGCGCGATGCTGTCCTTGATCATCTCGGCCGCCATCGGGCATACGTCCTTGAACACCTTGCGGCCCTGCTGCTTGAACAGCTTGTCCGGCTGGCCCGCGCCCGCTTCGTCGAAGCGGTTCAGGAAACCGAAGTTGTTGCGGATGTTGTTGGAGAAGCTGGTCTTGAGCTTGGTGTCCAGGATCTCGAACTGGTGCTTCGACACCGCCGCGTCTTTGGCTTCGATCACGATGGCGGTGCAGGCGTCGCCGAAGATGAAGTGGCTGTCGCGGTCGCGCCAGTTCAGGTGGCCGCTGGTGATTTCGGGGTTGAGCACCAGCACCGCGCGCGCCTGGCCGCTTTGCACCGCCGCCACCGCCTGCTGGATGCCGAAGGTGGCCGAGGAGCAGGCCACGTTCATGTCGAAGCCGTAGCCGTCGATATTCAGCGCCTGCTGCACTTCCACCGCCATGGCCGGGTAGGCGCGCTGCATATTGGAGCAGGCCACCAGCACCATGTCGATGTCGGCGGCGCTGCGCCCGGCGCGGTCCAGCGCCTGCTGCGCGGCGGCCACGCAGATTTCGGCCTGCAGCGACAGCTCGTCATCCGCGCGCTCGGCAATGCGCGACACCATGCGCTTGGGATCGAGGATGCCTTCCTTTTCCATCACGTAGCGCGACTTGATGCCGGACGCTTTTTCTATGAAGGCCACGCTGGACGCTTCCAGCGCCGCCACCGTGCCCGCTTCGATGGCGCCCGCGTTGTCCGCGTTGAACTGCTCGACGTAGGCGTTGAAGCAGGCCACCAGTTCTTCATTGCTGATGGAGTTCGGTGGCGTGTACAGGCCGGTGCCGCTGATGACGACTTGTTTCATATTCTTCAATCTTTCTCTTGTGGATAGGGCTGTCGCCTTTTTATTGGAGAAATTCTACACGAACGCTCGTACTAAAAATGAAGAACGGCGCCCCAAGGGCGCCGCAGCTTGCCGGATTGCCGTGGAAACGGACTTTATTTTCGCATGGGGTCCTTGGCGGCCGGGTCCACCACCTGCACCAGCTTCGATTCCTGCTTGGCCAGCTGCACCGGCAGGCCTTTCAGATGGTTCAGCGCCTGCTGCAGCTGGAAGTCCTCGCCGCTGCCGTATTCCAGCGGCTTGCGCTTGCGCTCGGCCGCCAGTATGCGCAGCTGTTCCTCCGCTTCGTCGCGCTTGCTCTTGGCCGCTTCCTGCTCGCGGTCGTTGGACAGGTGCTTGACCAGGTCCGCTTCGCGCATGCGCAGCGCGTTCAGGCCGTCGCCGTCGGCGTTTTCGTCCACCAGCAGTTCCGGCGTGATGCCCTTGGCCTGGATGGAGCGGCCGTTCGGCGTGTAGTAGCGCGCCGTGGTCAGCTTGACGGCGGTGTCGGCGGTGAGCTGGCGTATGGTCTGCACCGAGCCCTTGCCGAAGGTCTGGCTGCCGATGATGGTGGCGCGCTTGTAGTCCTGCAGCGCGCCGGCCACGATTTCGGAGGCGGAGGCGGAACCGGTGTTCACCAGCACCGCCATCGGCACGTTCTTGATCGCCGCCGGCAGCTTGGACAGGGCGTCGCCTTCGCTGCGCAGCGCGTAGAACTCGGGACGGCCGTAGAAGGTCTGGCGCGAGTCAGGCAGCTGGCCGTTGGTCGAGACGATGGCCGCGTCCTTCGGCAGGAAGGCCGCCGCCACGCCGATGGCGCCTTGCAGCACGCCGCCCGGATCGTTGCGCAGGTCCAGCACCAGGCCCTTGATATTGGGATCCTGCTTGTACAGTTCGGTGATCTTGGCGGCCAGGTCGTCCACCGTGGGCTCCTGGAACTGCGCCACGCGCAGCCAGGCGTAGCCCGGTTCGACGATTTTCGCCTTCACGCTTTTCTGCACGATTTCTTCGCGCGTGATGTGGAACACCAGCGGTTCCGGCTCGTCCTTGCGCAATATGGTCAGCGACACCTTGGTGTGCGGCTCGCCGCGCATCTTCTTCACCGAGTCGTCCAGGCTCAGGCCTTTGACCGGGGTGGTGTCGAGCCGGGTGATCAGGTCGCCCGCCTTGATGCCGGCGCGGTAGGCCGGCGAATCCTCGATCGGGGCCACGATCTTGATGTAGCCGTCTTCGCTCTGCCCGATCTCGATGCCCAGGCCGACGAACTTGCCCTGCGAGCCTTCGCGCAGTTCGGCGTAGGCTTTCTTATCGAGGTAGGCCGAGTGCGGATCGAGCGAGGCGACCATGCCGGTAATGGCCTCGGTCAGCAGCTTTTTGTCCTCCACCGCTTCCACGTAGTCGGACTTGATGAGGCCGAACACGTCGGCCAGCTGGCGCAGTTCCTCCAGCGGCAGCGCCGGGTCGGCAGGCCGCTGGGCCATGGCGGAGAACTGCAGGGAGACGGCAATGCCGGCGACGACACCCAGGCCAACCAGCCCGGTATTTTTGAGTTTCTTGCCCATGTTTCACCTGTGTCTAGCTGCCGCAGTCATCCTACTGCGCGCAAAAACAGTATAAACCTGATTTCCGGCAAGCTGCGTAGCTCGTCCGTAATTTATCTCGTCTTTACGGCGTTTTACACCACAGCATGATAGGCCGCCAATATTGCCCTTTTATCCGCTCTGTTAAGGCCGCGTTCACGACCGTAAGGAATTGTAAGAGTCCGGGAAGAGCCCCAAGCTGCGGCCTACACTGGGTTGGTAGTTCTTCTCAACCCTGTAGTGGTTTTTTGGCCTGCGCACCCTGCGTAGGCTTTTTTTTGCCCGGAGACCCGATGACACGCAACCTCATTTCCAACTACGCGCGCGGCCTGCTGCTTACCAGCGCGCTGGCTTTTGCCCTGCCTTCTTTTGCGGTGCCGGTCATGGAGATGCGCGCCGAGGATTTGCTGGCCATGGCGTCCGACTTCCGCAAGGAGCTGAACCTGACCACCAACCAGGCCACGCTGTGGCAGCAGACCGAGAGCCGCACCAAGGCCTTGCTGCGCGAGCGCAAGTCGCGCCGCGAACGCATGCAGGCCGCGCTGCGCCCGGCGCTGGACGGCAAGGACGTGGAGCTGCGCGACCTGGCCGGCGGCGTGGAGGCGGAGGCGGCCGCGTCGGCGGCGGAGGAAAAGCAGCTGCGCGCATGGTGGCTGGATGTTAATGATGCCCTGGATGAAACCCAGCGCAAGCAGGTGGCGGTGTTCCTGGCCGAGCAGATGCAGCGGGTGGAAGGCGGCGGCGGCGAGCGCGGCGAACGGCCGAAAGAGGGCGGCGGCGAAGGGCGCGGCGGCCACAAGGGCAAGGGCGGCATGGGCGGCGGCATGGGCGGGCAGGGCGGCCCCGGCGGCCGCTAGGGAGGAGTCTGGCGGCCCTGCTGTTGTATGGCATGTATCGAAAAGTAAAAAGCGGCCGCCGGCGGGGACGGCGGCTGTTGCCGCCGCTTAAAATGCAGGCATGCGTAAATTGATTCCCCTCGCCTGCCTGGCTTTAATCGGCGCCCACTTCAGCGCCGAGGCCCAGGAAAAAACCCAGGACAGAGTCCAGCCCGCCAAGGAAGACAGCAAGGACATCCAGAAAGTCACCATCAGCGGCGGCCGCCAGGACGACATGGCCGAGCGCCGCAACTCCACCGCCGGCAAGCAGGTCTTCGGCCGCGAGGAGCTGGACCGCAACGGCGACACCACCCTGGGCGAGGTGCTCAAGCGCCTGCCCGGCGTGACCTTGGGCGGCGGACGTCCCGGCCGGGGCGGCGACGTGCGCATGCGCGGCCTGGGCAGCGGCTACACGCAGATCCTGCTCAACGGCGAGCGCGCGCCGGCCGGCTTTTCGCTCGAGTCGCTGTCGCCGGACCAGGTGGAGCGCGTGGAAGTGATGCGCGGCCCGGTGGCCGAGAACAGCACCCGCGCGATTGCCGGCACCATCAACGTGATCCTGCGCGACGGCTACCAGCAGCGCGACATCCAGCTCAAGCTGGCCGACAGCTACGAGCGCAATCTGCACACGCCCAACGTGTCCATCACCGTGCCGGGCAAGGTGGGCAGCCTGACCTATACCCTGTCCGCCAGCCTGAGCAAGAACCGCCAGAAGGACCTGGGCGAGTCCGTCATCAGCGACACCGAGGACGACGGCGACGTCGTCAAGCTGCAGCACGTGGAAGAGCACAGCAGCGGCAGCAGCGAGAACCTGCACCTGACGCCGCGCCTGTCCTACAAGTTCGGCAACGGCGATACGCTGAACTTCCAGCCCTTCATCATGGCCACCCGTGGCGACACCGATGCCCGCAGCGACCTGGCGCAGCTGGCCGGGGCCGTGCCGCCCGAGTACAACCTGGCGCTGTCGCAGAGCCACGCCAGCTCCACCATGCTGCGCGGCTTTGGCAACTGGCTGCACAAGCTGCAGGGCGCGGCCAAGCTGGACGTGAAATTCGGCCTGGGCCTGGCCAAGCGCGACAGCGATACCGTGCGCAATCAGTTCAACGGCGCCGGCGCTTTGCTGGACCGCTTCCACGACACCGACAGCACGCGCGACCGCGGCTTCAACACCGGCGGCAAATACAGCTCGCCGCTGGGCGAGGGCCATCTGCTGGCCGCCGGCTGGGACGTGGAAACCAGCCGCCGCGAGCAAACCAAGGTGGGCACCGACAAGAACGGCAACGCGCAGTTCGACGACTCGGGCGACAACCTGACCGCCGACACCCGCCGCGTGGCCGTGTTCGCGCAGGACGAATGGGACATCACGCCGCAATGGGGCGTGTACATGGGCGCGCGCTGGGAAGGCATCCGCACCACCAGCGATAGGAGCGCCGGCACGGTCAGCAACACCAGCTCCGTGTTCAGCCCGCTGCTGCACGGCGTCTACCGCATCCCCGGCGCCGGCAAGGACCAGCTGCGCATGAGCCTGACCAAGAGCTACAAATCGCCCAATGTGCAGGACCTGATCGCCTTGCCCGTGCTGTCGCGCCTGAACAGCGCCACGCGCCCGGACCGCACCGGCAACCCGGAACTGAAGCCCGAGCTGGCCACCGGCCTGGACATGGCTTTCGAACACTACCTGGGCCGCAGCGGCATCGTCAGCGCCAGCGGCTTCGTGCGCGACATCGACAACCTGATCCGCCGCGAGCTGAGCCTGAAGCCGGGCAGCGCCGGCCCGCGCTGGGTGTCCACGCCGGGCAACGTGGCGCACGCGCGCACCAAGGGCGTGGAGCTGGAGGCCAAGTTCCAGCTCGCCGAGCTGATGGACGACGCCCCCGCGATTGATTTCCGCAGCAACTACAGCCGCTTCTGGTCGCGCGTGGACGGCGTGCCCGGTCCGGACAACCGCCTGGACCAGCAGCCGAAACAGACCGCCAACCTGGGCCTGGACTACCGCATGAAGGACTTGCCGCTGTCCATGGGCGCCAGCTACAACTGGACCCCGGCGATCCGCGTGCAAAGCAGCCTGAGCCAGACGGTGGAGAGCAGCCGCAAGCGCGTGGTGGATGCGCATGTGCTGTGGAAAATGACGGCGCTGACGCAGCTGCGCCTGGCGGCGGCGAACCTGCTGGCCGACGACGCCACCGGCAGCAACCTGGTCTACACTAATGGCCTGTCGCAACGTTCCACGACGCTCAACCCCACTTACCGAGTGTGGACCGCGCGCCTGGAAACCAAATTCTAACGAGGAGAGAGAAGTTGATGAAACGTACTTTGCTGAGCACCCTGGTCATCGGTCTGATGGCAACCCAAGCTTACGCGCATGAGGGCGACCACCCTGCGCCGTCGACCGCTCCGATCTCGGGCATCGACACCCAGTACATCGACGCCGGCGTGCGCGCGCAGGACGACTTCTTTACCCACCTGAACGGCGGCTGGCTGAAAGCGACCAAGATCCCGGACGACAAGTCGAGCTGGGGCTCCTTCGCCAAGCTGCGCGACGACACGCTGCCGCAGCTGCGCGGCCTGATCGAAGACACGCAGAAGGCCAAGCAGAAGCAGGGCACCGAGGCGCAGAAGATCGCCGACCTGTACACCAGCTATATGAACGAAGCGGCGCTGGAAAAGCTGGGCACCAAGCCCCTGGCCGGCGAGCTGAGCGCCATCCGCGGCCTGAAGGACAAGAAGGCCCTGCCGGGCATGATCGCCCACCTGACCCGCATCGGCGTGGCGGTGCCTTACGGCGTCTACGTCAGCCAGGACGCGCGCAACTCCACCCAGCACGCCGCCAGCATCGCGCAAAGCGGCCTGGGCCTGCCGGACCGCGACTACTACCTGAAGAAGGACGACGCCCGCCTGGCCGCCGTGCGCGAGAAATACGTCGCCCACATTGAAAAACTGCTGACCCTGGCCGGCCACAAGAACGCCGCTGAGGATGCGAAAGCCGTGATGGCGCTGGAAACCGCGCTGGCCGAAGTGCAGTGGACCAAGGTCGACAACCGCGACCCGGTCAAGCGCTACAACAAGACCGAAATCGCCAAGCTGGCCGAACTGGCGCCGGGCTATGACTGGAAGGACGCGCTGGGCAAGGCCGGCATCGCCACCAAGACCGACACCATCATCGTCAACCAGCCGAGCTACCTGGCCGGCTTTGCCAAAGTGGCCGAAGCGACCGACCTGAACACCTGGAAGGCCTACTTCGAGTGGCAGCTGCTGCGCGACGCCTCGCCTTACCTGAGCAAGGCCTTCTCCGACGCCGACTTCGCCTTCTACAGCGGCGTCATCAACGGCGTGACGGTGCAGGAGCCGCGCTGGAAAAGCGGCGTGCGCGTGGTGGAAGGCGCCATCGGCGAAGGCCTGGGCAAGCTCTACGTAGCGCAGTACTTCCCGGCCGACCGCAAGGCGCGCATGGAAGCGCTGGTGAAAAACCTGATGGCCGCCTACAAGGACAGCATCGACAACCTGGACTGGATGAGCCCCGAGACCAAGCGCGAGGCGCAAGCCAAGCTGGCCAAGTTCACCACCAAGATCGGCTACCCGAACAAATGGCGCGACTACAGCGGCCTGAGCGTCGTCTCCGGCGACCTGGCCGGCAATATGCGCCGCGCCGCCGAGTTCAGCTACAAACGCAACCTGGCCAAGCTGGGCGCGCCGGTGGACCGCGAGGAATGGGGCATGACGCCGCAGACCGTGAACGCCTACTACCGTTCCACCACCAATGAGATCGTGTTCCCGGCCGCCATCCTGCAGCCGCCGTTCTTCGACGCCCGCGCCGACGACGCGGTGAACTACGGCGGCATCGGCGCCGTCATCGGCCACGAGATCAGCCACGGCTTCGACGACAAGGGCAGCCAGTCCGACGGCGACGGCAACCTGCGCGACTGGTGGAGCGCCAGCGACCGCGCCAACTTCCAGGCCAAGGCCGACGCGCTGACCAAGCAGTACGACAGCTACAGCCCGCTGCCCGGCTACTTCGTCAACGGCGCGCTGACGCTGGGCGAGAACATTGCCGACAACTCCGGCGTGGCGGTGGCCTACAAGGCCTATAAGCTGTCGCTGGGCGGCAAGCCTGCGCCGGTGATCGACAACCTGACCGGCGAGCAGCGCTTCTACATGGGCTTCGGCCAGGTATGGCGCAGCAAGATGCGCGAAGAAGCGCAGATCAAGCAGGTCAAGACCGACCCGCACTCGCCCGGCCAGTTCCGCGCCAACGGCACCATGAAGAACCAGCCCGGCTTCTACGAAGCGTTCGGCGTGAAGGAAGGCGACCCGATGTACCTGGCGCCGGCGCAGCGCGTGATCATCTGGTAAATCTTCAGTAATCGGAAACTACAAAATGGCCACTACTTGTGGTCATTTTGTTATCTGCCGCAAGGCTCTGTGCTAGAGTGAAAATCCCGGTCACGAGCCGGACATAAAACCAGACCTACATCGAGAGGAAGCATCGCTGTGAAACGACATTTGTTGAGTGCATTAACCCTGGCCTTGCTGGCCAGCGCAACCGGCCTGGCCGGCGCCGCCGACGCCGCCAAAAGCCCGACCGGCGGCAAGCTGACTTCCGGCATCGCCGTGGAATACATCGATCCCGCCGTGCGCGCGCAGGACGACTTCTTCACCCACCTGAGCGGCAAATGGCTGGCCACCACCGAGATCCCGGCCGACAAGTCCAACTGGGGCAGCTTCGCCAAGCTGCACGACGACATCCAGCCGCAGCTGCGCGCCATTATCGAGAACGCCGCCGCCAAGCAAAGCGCCGGCGCGGACGAACAGCGCATCGGCGCCTTCTACGCCTCGTATATGGATGAAGCCAGGCTGGAGCAGCTGGGCGCCGCGCCGCTGCAAGCCCAGCTGGCCCGCATCGCCGCGCTGAGCGACAAGAAGCAGCTGCCCGCGCTGATCGCCAGCAACAACCAGACCGGCGCCAGCGCCCCGGTCGACCTCGGCATCCACCAGGACAACAAGGACTCCACCAAATACGTGGTGGACTTCAGCCAGAGCGGCCTGGGCCTGCCGGACCGCGACTACTACCTGAAAAAAGACGACGCCAAGCTGGCCGACACGCTGGCCAAGTACGAGCAGCACATCGCCAAGATGCTGGCGCTGGCCGGCGACAAGGACGGCGCCGCCAAGGCCAAGGCCATCGTGGCGCTGGAGACCGAGCTGGCCAGGATCCAGTGGAGCAAGGTCGAACTGCGCGACCCGATCAAGGCCTACAACAAGATTGACACCGCCAAGCTGGGCGAGCTGACCCCCGGCTTCGACTGGACCGCCTACCTGGACGCGCTGAAGATCAGCGGCAAGGTGAACTACGTCATCGTCAGCCAGCCGAGCTATCTGAAGGGCTTTGGCGAGCTGCTGGCGGCCACGCCGCTGGACACCTGGAAAGCCTACTTCCAGTGGCACGCCGTGCGCGCCAACGCGGCCTACCTGTCGAAAGCTTTCGTGGACGAGAACTTCGCCTTCTACGGCACCGTGCTGAGCGGCGCCAAGGAAATGCGTCCGCGCTGGAAACGCGGCGTGAGCGCGGTGGAAGGCGCGCTGGGCGAAGCGGTCGGCAAGGTCTATGTCGAGCAGCACTTCCCGGCCGAGCGCAAGGCGCGCATGGAAGCGCTGGTGAAGAACCTGCTGGTGTCGTACAAGCAAAGCATCGACAAGCTGGACTGGATGAGCCCGGCCACCAAGAAGCAGGCGCAAGCCAAGCTGGCCAAGTTCACCACCAAGATCGGCTACCCGAACAAATGGCGCGACTACTCCGCGCTGGTGGTCACGCGCGACGACCTGGTGGGCAATGTGCAGCGTTCGCGCCAGGCCGACTACGACAAGGAAATCAGCAAGCTGGGCAAGCCGATCGACCGCGACGAATGGGGCATGACGCCGCAGACCGTGAACGCCTACTACAACCCGGAGATGAACGAGATCGTGTTCCCGGCCGCCATCCTGCAGCCGCCGTTCTTTGACGCCAATGCGGACGACGCGGTGAACTACGGCGGCATCGGCGCCGTGATCGGCCACGAGATCAGCCACGGCTTCGACGACCAGGGCGCCCAGTACGACGGCGACGGCAATCTGCGCGACTGGTGGAGCGCCGCCGACCACAAGAACTTCGAAGCCAAGACCAAGGCCCTGGTGGCGCAATACAACGCCTTCAGCCCGCTGCCCGGCTACAACGTGAACGGCGAGCTGACGCTGGGCGAGAACATCGCCGACAACTCCGGCGTGGCGATCGCCTACAAGGCCTACAAGCTGTCGCTGAAAGGCAAGCCGGCGCCAGTGATCGACGGCCTGACGGGCGACCAGCGCTTCTTCATGGGCTTTGCGCAAGTATGGCGCAGCAAGATGCGCGATCCGGAAATGATCACCCGCATCAAGACCGACCCGCACTCGCCGGGCCAGTTCCGCGCCAACGGCACCATGCGCAACCAGCCGGGCTTCTACGAAGCCTTCAAGGTCAAGCAAGGCGACAAGATGTACCTGTCTCCCAAAGAGCGCGTCATCATCTGGTAAGGCATAAAAAAAACCGCTCTGACGAGCGGTTTTTTTTTGCGCGGTACAAAACCGCAGGGCCTATAGGTACAACGTAGGGCGGGTTAGCGCAGCGTAACCCGCCGCGTGCTTAGCCCTTGGGCGCCGCAGCAGGAGCTGCCGCAGCCGGAGCCGCCGGCACTTCAGGCTCCTTCAGCTTGCCGCCCGATTTATTCGCCATAAACACCACGGCGCGCGCCACTTCCACGTCATCCAGATCCGGGTTGCCGCCTTTGGCAGGCATGGCGCGCAGGCCTTCCAGCGCATGCTTGACCACCGTGTCCTGGCCCTGGGCCAGGCGGGCGCCCCAGGCGCCGTTGTCGCCCACTTTAGGCGCACCGGCCACGCCGGCGCCATGGCAGGCCGCGCAGGTGGAGGTGTAGATGGCTTCGCCCGACTGCAGCACTTTCGGCGCATTCGCATCCTTCAGCGTAAAGCCCACGTCGGCCACAGGCTGCAAGCGCTTGCCGATGGCTTCGGCCGACTGGCTTTCCGTCCCGGCGCCGGTTAGTTTAGTTGCGGTAACGAATTGCACCAGCAAGGCGATGCCCAGCACAGTGATGAGGAAGAAGCCGATCACTGCTGCTGCGAGCTGTTTTGGCGTTCTGATGGCGGATTCGTGGTTGTGTGCGTCGCTCATGATTTCCTTAATAACAAACAAATGTCGAAACTTGCGTCGGCGTTACGTTATCGGTTTTGCATGCAGGTGTAGAAGCGCAATTGCTCGCCAAACGGGCGATTATAGTCTCAAAAGATTGCCTGTGGATGCAGAACGGTGCAAAAGCGACACTTTTCATGGACGCACAAGACGAAACCCGGTATCCTTCTGTCACCTCCGAAGTTCCCTCCTACGCGGCTGTAGCTCAATGGATAGAGTATTGGCCTCCGAAGCCAAGGGTTGTGGGTTCGATCCCCGCCAGCCGCACCAATAAAATCAATGACTTACGTGATATTCTGTAACTGGAACCATAACCTGGCCGTTTGGCAAGGATATGCTTCCAATTTGCAGTGGCAAAGTTATGCTTCCAAGTTGGCCTGTACCGCGCGCTTCCTTCCATGAGGTTGCTGCCTCGTGCGAGATTGCCCTCGCCACGCTCAGGCTGTTCTCCCGTGCTGCATCGGACATCGCTGCGATGCCCTTTCGTAGCCGGTCGGCTCCCAGGGGGGCCTCCGCCGCGAAGCGGGTTGCCCCAGGCTCGGCCATGCTCAGTTTCAACAGCCCTGCGATAATAGACTCGACTTGGCTCAAGTACCAGTCGGCAGTTCTATCGGCCTGTGACACAGTCGCACGGCAATTGGAGCGACGAGACTAGATCCTGCTGTTCCTTGCCCATACATCGGATTGGATATAGAGTGATTGATATGGATGGGAAAAAATTCAACTTCGACCTTGGGAACCGCCGTTTAACTGTGGACGAGGCCAAGGCAGTGGAGATCGCCAAACGCGTCTTTCACGTTAGCTTTGCACGTCATGGACGAACCGGCAGTGCGGCGGAACTTGCAGTCTTTAAAGCGGCTGCGGCACCCTCGGAGACTACGCCACAAGGCACGGAAGTTATCAAAGGGAACTCACCGGAGAAACCGCCCGCGGCTGACCTGGTTGGCACCGGCAGTGAATTCTGGACCACCAACAGGGTGCCGTCAGCGCATCGAAGGTACTGATGGAAGAGCAAAAACGGCCAGGATTTCAGGCACCCTTCGCGACGTGCAATCGCGGCATCGGAGGTCACGCACGTGAGGCCGCAATAGTGCATCAAGTGCATTGATGGAGACGGGCATGAAAGCTTTACACCTCATTACAAACCGTTTTTCAAGGCCGCCGGCTGTGTTCACTGCGGAGACGAAGATTTTAGGGGCAACGGCTACAGAGTGGGAGGCGGCGTGGACCGGTGGCTTCCAGCATACCTTCCGAGAATTGGAAGAGCGCAAGAAGCATATAGTCGAGTCTAACCAGGCGCCGCCTAAGGCAAATTGGTAGGCGACGCTAAGTGGGGCAGCTGAGCTCGAAACGGAGAAGCTGCCTCGAGCGGTAACCTTGAAATTGTTGCCACGCGACATCTATTGCACATTTCGGTCCGATCCCCATTAGAAATTCGGATATCTGCACGGGGTTATGATGTTTGTTCTTGATTTTTCAAAATCCGCCAAATTAGTCTCCAGCCATAATTTCCCATAATTTGCCATAATTTGCTGGGAGATCGTCATCTATTGATCTGATTAACTATCGCCATCAAGATGGCCTGATTGAGCGTCGAGGCCGGGCCGGCGGCGGTTACTGATGCGTAGTCTCATGTGGATGGAGTTGTGGAGTCGCTGCTGACTCCCTCAATCGAGGATGGACGTCACTGCCGCAAACCTATGCGATTCTCTTTTGCATCGCCTGGAACATTTCCGGGTCGACTAGTTCCTTCAGTTCTACTCCGAGCGCATTGGCTAGCTGCGCCATATTGTCTATCGACACGTTTCTAAGGCCGCGCTCCACTTCACTGACATAGACGCGACTCAAGTCGGCAGCGAGCGCCAAGTCTTCTTGTGACAGGTCCTTTAGACGGCGGAGCCGGCGCAAGTTTCCACCGAAGATTTCGCGTGGAGACAGGTGTGCGGCGGGCTTTTTCATAGCCTTTAAGCATCCGTCACACGGACTATACAGTCTACAAACTATAAGAGTCTAAAAGCAAACTATAAGTGACATATGCCGGCTTGGCTTGTATATTGGCAATATCCACTAGATTTGGGGCCGTCGGCGCCCGCGACATCATCAAATATGGCTACTACCGTCAAATGTGGAGGCTGCCACTCCAAAGTCACACCCAGGCTGTGGCACTACAGGTCCAGCATCCCCTTCAGATATATGAAAACGCAGCACCTGTGTCCGATTTGCGGGCGTTGCCTGTATGTTACCGGCGGGGAAATGCACTGGAGCGGGCACGTCTGGCTCACGGTCATGTTCCTCGTCACAGCGTCACTGGCCAATGCATTCAAATTCCACGAGAACTGGTTCCAATGGGCCTTCGTTGGCTACATTGCATATGTTTTATGGAGGATCGCGCGCGCAAGTTACAACCTGCTTGGCTGGCTCATTGCGAAGCTAAAGGGTTCCCGATAGGCGCCGCAGCAAATCCGCGCGTTTGCCACTTCTATTGGACATCCTAGGTGGATAACACGGACAGTCGCTGAGTCGTTCTAGCATCAACTGTCATCAATGTCGCACCGCCCTGTGCCATATGGGATACTTGAGGATTCTCCAGAGGAGCAGAGATGACTCTAGCGACCGACACCGTAGGACCGTTTGACGTCAGAACTGATGATTTGATCCAGATCGATGCTGGTCAAGCCGTCGAATTGTTCCGGCAACTTCTTGTCATCGAAGCGCTCAAGGTCGGTATCCCCATTACTGGCGTGGACGTTCCTGCCGCGATCAACGTCGCCGACGGCGGTATTGACGCTGAGGTATCTGGCTTGCCTGCGAACGTGCTGCCAGCCGGCCTAATATCCGATGGTTTGACCCGCTACCAGATCAAGACCGGGAGCTTCTCTGCCTCGACGCCATCTGACATTCGGTCGTTGCTTGTCAAACCTAAGTTCGTCGCTGGCGCCCAACAGCGCACCAAGGATGAGCTCCAGCCGCGAGTGCTCAGCTGCTTCGAGAAGGGCGGGACCTTTGTCGTTGTGCTTTTCGGCTCGGATCTCGTCGGCACCGCCGACGATCATGGTGCGACTCAGATCAGCCAGTTCATGGCGACCATTGATCCTAAGTTCGCCAAGGTTTCAGTTCGGATCATCCGAGCTAACCAGCTGTGCTCGGCGATCAAGGTGCTGGCCCCTGGCATCGCGATGCGCCTAAACCGCGCACAAGGCTATGACGACGCCGTCTTTCACGATCTGTCGTTCATGGCAGACTCTTGCGACCTAGAGGTCGACGGTTATCAGTTGACTAACGAACTCGAGAATGCCGCGGAGCAAATCATGCGCGCGGCCGACAGTATCAATGGGTTCCAGCACGTGCGTGTGCTTGGCGACGCGGGCGCCGGTAAGACACACCTTATGTATCGAGCGCTGAGTGCATCGAAGCTCAGTGGATGTGTCCTGTACTGCCGAGATCCGGAGCAAGCCTCGGCGAGCGGGCCTATGATGGCATTGAGGCAGATGGCGTCGAAGACCACTATTGTCCTGGTTGCAGATGAGTGCGACCTGGGCACTGCTGAAGAATTGACGGCGCTGTTCAAGAAGCTGGCCACCAAGATGCTGCTGGTGACCGCGCACAACATTACCGAGCCTGCAAGTGCGCATGCGAACACCCAGATCGTCGACGTACCGCGGCTCGAACAGCCAGTGGTTGCCGATATTTTCAAGGGCTATGGCATACCACTAGACAGCGCAAACTGGCTAGCAACCTTGTGCGAGGGCTCGCCTCGAGCGGCTCATCGGCTTGGTCAATACATTCAGAACAACCCTAGCCAACAGCCGGCCGAGCAACTGGCTCACTTGGATGGGCTCTGGGACCGCATCGTGTGCGCTCCCCACAGCATCGACTCCGCCGATGGACAAGACCGGCTTGCAGTAATCCGGACACTGGCATTGTTCCGGCAGGTTGCTTGGGAAACCTCGGATGGGCCGGTCGTGCAAGCTGAAGTGCTAGCGGTGCTCAAGCATCTAGACCAAGCCTTTTCTCAGCTTAGGCTATCCCGCTCTGTCGGCGAGCTGCGGAGGCGGCGGGTGTTGCAGGGGCCAAGGACGCTACTGATATCTCCGAAGTTACTCCACGTGGCCATGTGGAAGAGTTGGTTTGAGCAATATGCCCAAATGGTAGATGTCCTGCAGTTGCGTGAGGGGCTCGGAACTCGCATGCAGCAGCACTTCGATGCTATGCTCATGTTCGCTCAGGAATCCAAGGCAGCGACAGCGTGGGCGGATCAACTGATGGGTGAAGGCGGGAAGTTTGCATCCCTGGCGGGCTATACGACCGCCAGTGGTGCCAGCCTTTTTTTCGCGGTAGCGCAGGCTAAACCCAAGGCTGCCCTGCGCCGCTTTTCTCTTGCCTTGGGAAGTGAAACCGTTGAGGCTCGTCAGCGGTTCATGGGCGACGCGCGTCGAACGGCGGTTTACAGGCTTGAGCAGCTCGCCATCCCCTCCGAGACGTTCTTCGAAGCCGCACAATGCCTGCTGCTGCTGGCCGAGGCCGAGAACGAAAGTTGGTCTAATAACTCGACGGGAGTCTTCATCTCGTTGTTCGGCTTGGGCCACGGACCGATAGCCGCGTCTGAAATGTCACCCCTCGACAAGATCGACTACCTTCGCAAACTGCTGAGCAGCGAGGTACCGCTCCGAAGAGAGCTTGCCGTTCGGGCCTTGAGCAAGAGTCTTGACCCTTTCATGAGCCGCACTGCCATTGATGAGGTGATCGGCTTGAGGCGTCTGCCAAGCCGCTGGGAGCCTAAGACATATGAAGAGCTGTACGAGGCATATACCGCGCATGTGGGTTTGCTGGAAGATGCCTGTGAATATTTGCCTGCCCCGGAAGGCAGCGAGGCAGCCAAGGGAATCTTGAGCTATTTCCGAAGCCTAATCCTGATCCCGCCGTTGGCCAAGACAATCCTTGGGTTCCTGCGCCGCGCCGCCGAGATGCCTGACCTTCGCGAGCAGTGCGTAGAGACTGTCGTGGCCACCATTCATTACGAAGGTAAGACCCTGCCTGAAGCGATTTTGCTCGAGCTTCGCGCCATTCGTACTGCACTCACAGAGTCCTCCTTTGCGAACAAGCTTCGGCGTCACGGGGGTATGAAGCTGATCGAGGATAACTTCGACGCTGAAGGAGAGTATTCTGATGCAGTTGGGCCGGAGCTAATTCAGCTTGTCGCCGAGGCCGTGGCCAACCCTGAGCTACTGCAAACCGAGTTGGCATGGCTTGTGACGGACGAGGCTAAGAACGGATTTCAGTTCGGCCAGCTTCTCGGCCAGGCCGATGACCTGCGCTTGTGGCCCCCAATCGTTTCGGAGTGGATTAATGCCGGCGAGCGGCGCTCCGACTTCTTCATTGGCGGTTATCTTGCCGCGTGGCACGTCAAAAGAATCGATGTATGGGAGAAAATCGTCGAGGAGTTGCTTGCAAATGTTGAGATTCGTAGCTTCGTGATTGGCCTCGTCTGGCGTTCGGGGATGAGCGACCACGTCGCTAGGGTTTTGTTGGCTATGGGGACGGAAGGAAACATCGATCCAAAGGCTTTTCGACTTTTCATCTATGGCGGGGTCATCAACCAGTTTCCGCTGGATGTACTCGAAGATATCGTCGACCTTATTCTGGAGGAAAACGACCCGAGTGGACCCGATGCAGCGATGGAGATCCTTGATTCGCGATTGCGAGGTCATCCCGACGAATTAAGCATTCTTTCACCCCGCATCGAGCGGGTATTGAATTCAGCAGTGTTCGTTGAAGGGGCTGCGGGCAAACATTCCAACAACATGCTGCTGTTTCGTTGGAATGAGATTGCGAACCGTCTACTTGACTTCGATCCCGAGGCAGGGGCTAAGCTTGCAGTGCTGTGTATTGATAATTTCGCCAACGACAACAGCGTCACCGCAGGCTTTCACCCTGAGTCGTTGAAGTTCTTGTCAAACGCGGCTCGGATAATGCCCAATGTCGTTTGGCAAGCTATTGCGCGCCGCCTAGAGATCCATCGTAAGGAGGTCGGGACTTGGCATCTACTAAACTGGCTTCGCGGTGGTCGCTCAATACGTGAAGCCGATGATGCTGGTCTTGGTGTCATCCCTGCGGTGGTTGTCTTCGAGTGGGTGGATGTCGATGTGAACGACCGCGCATGGCTTCTTGCCGAGCACTGTCCACCGCTCATCGCTACCCCTTATGAGCCCACCACTTTCGCGCGGCAGATATTGGAACGTTACGGCGCTGTAGAGCAGGTTCGGCGCAGCTTGCATGCAAACAACTTCTCTGAGGGGTGGAGTGGGCCAGCTAGCGAGCATTACACTCGCAAGCTCGTAGCGTTGAACGCTCGTTTGGAAGTCGAAACCCATGGCAACGTTCGGTTGTGGCTAATGGAGCATCGCGAACGGCTTGAGCGGGCCATCGAGCAAGAATTGGAACGGGAGCTCCGCGAAAGCGAGCATTGAAGCTCTTGTGTCACGGTTTGCGCGCGACGTTGAGTGGGTGCGTACTTCAGCCGGTCATGGACATAGCGCTCGACATAATGGTCACGCAGGTCGACGCTTTCCTGGGCGTTCAGATCGGCCGTACGGACAGCCCAATAGCCTTCGGTAACGTAGCAAGGTGGTCACCATTGCGGCAAGATGAGCCCTTGCTCTCCGACACTTCAGGGTGTGAGCGTTCGCCTATTTTTCGGATGAGCAAAATGTTATCCATCACGGTGACCAGCCGATTTCGCCCTCAAGCAGCCAGCCAGTTTTGTCGGAATCACTTCGAATTCATGCATCGGACGATTGGGGCGAAGCGGTAAGATGTGCGATTAGTGTCGGTATTGCCCAAGCAGGCAAAAGCCTATGCTGGATGACACCGAAACTCGTCCTTTGTCCTTGTTCATTGAATTCTGGAAGAGCCCAAGTACGATCTTTTTTACTACGCTCTGCGATGACAAGCCCAGAAGGTGCGATAGCTAGGAAGAACTCAGGATGCGCGACGCCAAGTTGATTAAAGTCGAGCCGAATCGCATTGTTCGGCGCATCCAGCCACAAAGCAAGTTGTCGAACATTCCGTATCACATCGATACATGCCATGCTTGCGGCAGTTGAGGTCACGGCTGATGTAACACCGCCCCCAGGGCCGAAGTAATGTTCTCCCTTATGCTCGACAGGCGCCGTTACACCAGCGTTACGCAACAGCTTGATGTCACCAGACGAATTTGGCCCGGACATTACACGCATACTTGTGACTCGATACGGCTCTGCCTGCTCCGGCCATGAATCGATGAACGTTTTCAAAAGATCGTCTTGGGTCCACAAATCGCTCTCATTGTGGCTGCGCACATCAATAAAAGCCACTGCGTCATCATAGACCATTAAGAATAGCAGCCAGTCCGACCGCTGTGAAAACCGCTCACCCTGCTTGATGGGGGCTGTCGTCAAATGGATGTGATGGATACGCCAATCAGCCCATAGTCCGTCGGTTCGCCGCTGGCTCTTAGATGAACTAACATCGTTTCCGATCGTAGTCTTGCTGAGATATGGATTAACGTCTTCCCCTTTGGTAAAGAGGGTTTCAATCGACGATAGCGCCTCATTGATTTCCGCAGGTAAGTTTGGAATGGGAAAACGCGGCGATTTCTTAACGATGCGGGGTTGCGGAGCGATATGTCGTAACCGGTAGTCCATCCAACGGTAAAGCACTTGATGGTCCGCACCTGTACCCATGGCGGTATAGGTTAGGTCATAAGCCCGCACAAGATCCTGCGCAAGTTCTTCTATATCCTTTTGGAACTGTTTTGCAGTTGTCTTCATTGGTGCCCTTTAGATATTGCATTAGCTAACGTATTTCGCTGGAGGCTGTTCACTGACGCAAAATTACTTAGCATTATTCATATCTCGACTGTCCGTTACTGGCCGAACGCAGCCGACGTTGACTATTTAATCAGAAAATCTTCTTTATTTTTTCCTGCCAGCCACAGCGGGGCACGGCCACGACCACTCCAGGCCTCACCAGTTTCGCCGTTACGGTATTTCGCTGGCACAGGTTGACGGTCATTAGACGACTTGATCTTAGCACTACCGCCAAGGTCTCCCAGCGTCAATCCGTAGGTCTTCATGATTTCTGCAATCTGTGCTTTGGCTGACGCCAGCTCAGATAAACGAGCTTCTTTTGCCTTGTTTTCCAGTTCAGCGATTTGGGCTTTGATTTCTGCGTATGTGCTCATGCTTGTTTTCCTCTATTGGTCGGCGCAACCGGGAACACCTCGACTGGCCGTCGGCGCGCACCGAAGTGGCTCGAAGGCAAAGATAAGAATCAATACCTTGTTTGAGAGTTACTCCGCTGCGCGGTTGTGGTTAAAACTGTTTATGCATCTGTTTGTTCGGCCATTTCCAACGCATCGTCAACCTCGATTCCAAGGTATCGCACAGTGCTCTCCAGCCGTGTGTGACCGAGCAACAGCTGCACCGCCCTCAGGTTTTTTGTTCCGCGATAGATTAAGGTCGGTTTAGTTCTACGCATAGTATGCGTGCTGTACGCGGTTGGGTCTAGTCCAATTTCATCGAACCATTGATGAGCAATACGTGCATACTGCCTCGTCGAGATGTGATGCGAATTCCCCGACTGGGGAACAAGAAATCGTAGTGCCGGAGCTACGCGACAGTAATCCATTCAGCCAGCATTCCTCTGCGCGCCCATATCTCGCCAACACCAGACCGGCCGCATCAATCGATACCGGCCTTGGCACCGGCACTAGTCAAATCGCCATAGCCGGCGGCAAAGACTGACGGCAACAATACCTCCCGCAGTTTCCTCCTTCGCGGCTTGCCCAACGCCGGCCGGGAGCGTTTGCGCGCATCAGTTTGTGCCCGTGGCGGCGGCCGGCATCGTTCAACCCTTAGCGGCAGCGGCCCTTCGCCCGCCCGCTCATACTGAAAGTGCTCACGCCGCCGAACACAAACGTCCAGATCGTCGAACTAGATGCCCAGCAGAAGTGAGATACGCGGCGCGCGCAGTTAGGATGGCCGTAGATGTCATTCTGCCCCTCCGCATATAGCGCGCCTGTACTCTTGGAAGACTTCGGGTCTTGCGAGTGCGAGTCCATGCTTCCTGATTTCGGCATCTACTTTCCGACGTGCCGGGTGCTGGTCACCTTTAACTAGGGCGTTGACCGTGTCGGCAACAATTTTGGCGCGGTCGGCGGCAGCGATTTCAGCGTTGACTCTTCGCCCCTTGATTCGTTGCTCGCAAATTCGTTTGCTTAGATCGGGAAACCAGTATCGCAGTGCACTGCGTCCCAGCCCATAGGGGTGCCCAACTTCGCGGAGCGGTGGCGGCGCCAAGCAATTTGCAAACCGCTTTTCGATTGCCGCGCTGAATTCTCTGCGCTGTTGGGCCGTTAGCTGTGGACGAGGTGCGCGGGAGACGATACGGACTAAGGCGTGATTGAGTGTGGCTGATGACAAGCTTGCTGTATCCAAGTTTCCACTGCAGAGATCAACCACGTCAACGTCAAAGCATTGGCTCAACTGGAGGAGCTTTGGAAGGCTCACCTTTTGCCCTTTGTTGAGCCATCCGTTTAACGCCCAAGCGTTCCATCCCAAGGCCTGGCATAGACGTGCACGGTTTCCTAGATAAACGTCGTCGAGGATGCTTCTAAGAGACCGGCAAAGCCGCTCGTGGGTTACTACTGACGAGATACTGGCATGGCGATCCATCATTGCCGCAAGGAGACCTTCGCAGTTCAGAGATTCGCTATCCAGCTCGACCGGGTGCCTTTGCTCCACATTGGTCTCAACGCTGCGTCGAGCCAGCGAGGCACCGCAGTTGCTGCACATGGCCGCCTCGGCGATGCGTGGAATGAATGGCTGCGCTTTGTCACATTCAGGGCACCGCTCTTCTAGGCGACAACCGTGCACTACGCAGCGCTTGTACGGCGCTAACGACCATAGGAGCGGCGTGTGCGTCTCGCGGTCCTTCTGCAACTGATCGCCGTAGCAGAACGGGCACCAGCGCGGGCACCTAGCAAGGAAGCCCTCACTTTGCGCCGGAATGATTCCGTCCCATGGAAGCATCGTAAGAATTTGAAGATCGCCCCTGGAGGTGAGTGCATTGAGGATCCGCGCGAACAGTTCAGCGTAAGTGCCTAACCCGTTAATCGGGCCCGAGTACTCAGCATAGAAGCTGTTATAGACGAGGCCCTTGATCTGTCCGTCTTGGGCCGCCAGCACGTGTTTGACGAGGTCGCGTGGGCTCAGGGAGTGAGCGCGAGCAAGCCTGACCAGGTAGGAACGTAGAGATTCCTGATGCTGCGTGCCGACGTCTTTGGGCTCCAGATTGTAGAGCACACTGCGCTCACAGATTTTGAACTCAGCCTCTGCAATGGAGGGAGGATTAGGCGCTCGCATATGCCTCTCCCACTGGATCGCGTACAGGCAAGCGCTTCCCGACCACTGTCCCGCGCTTTTTAGGCTTTTTTTCGTCTCCGGGCGGAACCCCGAAGTGGAGCAAGTTCATCAGGTCAGCTATAGGCTTGTCCCGAACCTTTTCCTCGCCAAGCAGCGCTTCAGCGGTAATAGTTTCCAGAGCTTTGACGGGCTGTGCGAAGCCTTGGATGAAGTCCCAGTTGAAGCGCTTGTTGTTCAGTTCCAGGTGTCGCGCATATGCGCGTGACAGCCAGTCTTTCAGGATGCCAACACAGCCAACGCTTCGTATATAGAACTCGTCTGCGTTCGCTTGAAGATCAGGGAATTCGCTTAGCGGTAGCCGTCCTGCCAAGGTATTCAGCGCCTGGACAAAACCGACTTTTTCTTTTTGCTTCCGGTGATCGTAGCGAGGGAAATGGATGATTTCACTTCTGCGTACCAGCTGACCGCTTTGATCGCGGATATCGAGCAGTCGATATGTCCCGACCAGCACGATCGTCGCCTTGGTTTCAATGGCCAATGATTTCAGTGCTTCGAACTGAAACTCCAGGCGCTTGGGGTTATTGACCATGAGGATGTGATGCGCCTCGTCGATGATGAGGTACCGTGTTCGGCGTCGGAGCAGGCAAAGTTCAACCGCACGGCGCAGGGTGTCAGCGACGGCTCTATCGCTAACCACATTTTGCCTCTCCTCTGGAAAGAGGCTTAGCTGATGTGGGGCAGTCACTTTGCGGTCAATCAATGGCTCGCGTGCTCGCTCCAGAATCCGGACGTAGAAGTCCTTCCAGCTGAACGACGCTGCAGTAGGCGCGATCGCGTTCACTTGCAAGATGGGCACGAAATCCCTCTCGTTGTTCATTTGCTCAGCAAATTGTTCGCTGATGCGCCGGTACAGAGTTGAAGCCAACGTAGTCTTGCCTACGCCGGTCGGGCCGGCAAGCATTATGACCTTCGGCGAGGCATGACCATATAGAGCTTGTTCCGTCTGCTTCGATACATCTTCAAGCATCGCATGCTTGATGGTGCAATTCTCGAAATAGGCGATGCGGTCAGCGATAGGTGCTTCCAGTAGCTCACGTGGAAAATGCTGTGTGTGAGTCATTTGAATTCTCCTAGCTGAACAGTTTTGATCGATGCCCACGACATATCCGGGGCGTCGTCAGGCCACGAGGTCTGCACATCGTCGTTTTTCACTACGCCATCATCCGTATGGGTTTGTTGCCCTTGCTCCGCATCCTTACGTTGCTGGAACAGCTGGGCCTGGGTCTGATCCATACGTTGCAAAAGTCTTGCTATCTGCTGAGCGTTGGTCGCCCTGCGCTCGTCGGTGCGTCGATTCTTCCCGTTGATTTCGGACGCGAGAATCATGATTTCACGCTCGGTTTTTCCTTCGAAGAGGCCTGCATACTCCGACTCACAAAGCCTCCACTGACCCTCTATATACGCGTAACCAGTGGCGAGGTTAAAGGGGTCATACCGTACGGGCACTTTAGCGTGCGCGTTTGCAGGATTGCGCATCAAGGCATGGCGATAGTACAGATAGCCAATTTTCAGCCCCTTGCCAGGAATGATTGTCGCGTAGCCGGTCTTGGTTGATGGCAGGCATAGCATTTCAATCTCGTCAGTGATGGGGATCAGACGCATGGAGCGCAACCCAGTGCGTGCCATGCCCACGGAAAACGCTTGTTTAGGGCTGACTCCCAGGGCAGGATGTTCGAGCTCACCGTAGAGCCGGTAGGCATAGTCCTCGAATCTCGGCATGAACTCGCCCAGAGTCCACACTGCACGCTTGCGAGGGTCATGCGTGTCCGCCATCTGTCGAGGTTTTTGCAGGGCTTTGTTGTTGCCGCGAAGGTTATGCACGAGCTGGGTGTTGTTGATCCCGAAAAAGCGCTCCATGACCGATCCGAAACGAGCCTTCTGGGGCGGGCGACTTTTCTTGGTAATGCCGAAGCGGGCCAGGAAGACTTCGAAATAGATGCCGTTAAACTCGGACCCGCGGTCAACAACGATGGCCGATGGGACTCTGCTGTGTCGACGCAGGCATTCCCTCATTAGCATCATGCATGTGCGGTAGCTGGGCGGATCGAACATCAAGACAAAGGCGAGTACTGTCCTGGAATATGCGTCAAGCATGACGGACAACCAAGGCTTAGCCAGCAACTCGCCGAACTCAGATCCGACAAATTGGAGGTCAAGTTGTGTGTGGTCGATGTGAGCGATTTCGAAGGGACGTTCTCCATGTCGAGGGCTTGATCGATCCAAGTAAAACTGCACTGGCTCTTGGGAATAGGCGGCTCGCTGCCCCTCGCGAGCGAGGGTAAGGTCATACCCGGACATCGAAAGTTTGATCTCTCGGCGGAATGACTTTTCGCTCGGAGGTATCAGGTTCTCTTCCTCGCATCGATTGCGGGCATGCCCCCAGCATACAGTGACGCTCTTCGCGTCTGCGCCGGCATACTCTTCCGAGATTACGTCGCGCATTATTTCGATGACGCGGCCGCACAGTTTGCGTTGGCGATTCCCACGCGCGGATATCCTCGGCACCAAGCCAATGATTGGGTCGTTGTACTTTAGTTCCCCTTCCCGCTGCCGTTGTTTCCAGTTGCGAAGCGTTCGCCCACTAACCCCGCTTGCCGGCGGATGCGCAGCAACAGGTGCCAGCATGCTCGAGCGATTCGCCGCTGCGGTTAGGTCGCCTGGACTGGCCTTGCGATACAAGTCGGAAAGAACGCATTCAGTGTCTACCAGCACTTCGTTGGCGCGAATTTCTCCCGCTTTCGACAATCGCTCCAGCTGCTGACGCTTCATGCTCATGGCTTCTCCATCCGATGATTGAAGAATTACATGATCTGGACTCACACTTCTTATTGAAAATGCCGCGCCCGCCCACGTTAAAGTGGCGCCAGGGGCCAGATGCAACGCTTTTACACTCGGCAATACAGCGCCCGTCTGCGCCGGTGCGCTGCGGGCCTTAAAAACAGTCGACGTTTCATAAGAGGCATAGACGTACGTTCTGTCGGGCTCGGACATAAGTTCATTGAACAGGTCCACATAGAGCTCGTCGTTTGCCACGGCATAGTTCAAAAGATCAGCATCGACGCGGTGCTCGTTGAGCAGTTCTGCAATTCGCAGGCGCTTTTCTGTGGCAAGAAGTGACTTGAGCTCTGGCAATGCTTTCAAGGCGTCCTTCGGCGCGGTGGCGCCCCAATAGTCTGCCAAGTACGACAAGTTGCGAATGTAGAGCTGCGGATTTTGTGCTGATGAACGCAGCTGGAATCCGAGGCCAAGAAGAGCTGCGTACTCGTCCGCGGGCGGGCATTGCCATGTCATCGAGTCGTCGCGCACGAACAGTGGTGAATGATTAGCTTCTTTTTCAAGCAGCCATTCTTCTGTCTTGCATTCAACCCAGCCGATGAAGTCTTCCTGGATCACAAAGAAGTCTGGCGTGGTGATGTGGGCGCCGCGTTTGCCGTTGGCCTTCGCGTAGCTCATCTTTAGCTGGGGCGGCTGGTCGTAGTACTCATACGTCTGAGGGTCGTGCTCCCAAAGATAAATGGCCGCAAGTTCATTCCTGTGGCTCTCCGCCTGGATGGTGCATCCCATCTTCTTACTGGGGAAGCGGCACGCAACGTTCCCAGCTTTACCCTCAACATTGCGTGAAGGGGGGGCGCTGCGGATTTGCTGAATGATCGCACGGCCCTTGATAGGCACGTTCAGCTTGTCCATGAGTCCATTCAATTGCTCGTTGTTCAACATATTTATCCTCCCAACCGTTCGGCACCTTGCCACACACGGTTTCTCCTGCGTTAGTCACAGTTACAAGGTAACCCGCCAAAATACGGTTGCAAGTAGGGATATAATATCTTGCTTAAAGCATTGATTTTAAAAACAAATAGTGAAAATTTTGAAGAAAACTAGAGGAGCTGGACGGCCCGAAAAGTGGACACTTGCGCGCTGGCAGGTTTGTCTTTGGGCTGCGGCCGTAGGAGTTCGAGCTGGCGTTAAATCCTTGAGAGACCTGGAGGCAAGGTTGGGCGACGATGGCAAATGGGAGGGAATGTGGGATCGCTATGCTCGTGGCTTAGTTGTCCCGTCTGGCAAACGAATTGGGCGAATTGAAATGATGGTACCAGGCGCGGCGAAGTACTTTTACGCAGGGTTTTGGCAGTTGCTTGAGAACCGCGCCTATAGTTGGGAAGAATTAGACAGTACGATTGACACATTGCCGCCTTGGCTGTTTCCGAATTTGCGGCGCACAGCAAAGTTCGGTCGTATAGGCGGATCGGGGAAAAGTGCCCAGTTCCTGCAAGAAGCGGTGGAAATGATATTCGATCCGAACAATGGTATTTACGGTATGGCAGTCATATTGATACTGATACGGGAAGCCGAATTGGTTCAAGATGAACGGCAGTATGTCATGGCGCTTAAGTCATGGGCGCAGGCCAATGAAAATAGGATGTTTCATCCAATAATCTCATACCTTTCCGATCCGGCATTTACCAGAGTCGCGAGCCCCCTGCAGGACGTAACCTTTGGTAATAACAATAACAACGAATGCTGGGTTCGATTCCTAAAAACATATTTGCAGCGTTATTATGCGGGGAAAAACCCAAGCCCACTGGACTTTGACGGCTTGCATTGTGTTAGCCTGTTTTTTGATTTTGTTCCCTTGGAACAGGAAGTTCTTGATCGATTAGTTAAATATGATCCTCATGAAAGAGGGCGATATATTAGTTATCTGAAGCATTTGAGAGTTATTGAGAGGCATGTAGGGTTGGATCTATAGTATTCAGCGCTAAGTCGTTGGGGTATGGACTTGCGCTAGTAGAATTCCATGAGATAGTGAAAAATCCTCTATTATTGGAATGCATATGAAAAAGTCCTATCCTGTAGAAAACGGGGATTTGATCGCACTGGCTTTGGGAACACAATCTACTGTCACATTTATGAAACGCAGTGGAAAATTTCATCGAAGATTACGGATCAGCCGTATAAACAAAATTTTTTACGAGGTGGTCTTTCAGGATTTTGATGGAAGTCGCTTTGAATTCGTTATTAATGTTGAGTTGGATCTAGCCAGTCTTAGAGTGCCGTCTATGGATGGCTCTGCGGAGGAATGGATCTTCCTGGATAAGTTGTGGTCAACAACGCTTGATTTTTTGAACTGTTGAACTAGCAATTAATATTGCGCGACCTAACACAGCCCATTTTGACAGGGCTGTTTTATCCCGAGGGAATCGCACCCATGGGGATCTAACTTACGACTTGGCCCGCCTCGCCTCCCCAAAGCATGATCAGCCTGCAATGCGCCAAAGCCACGTTGGAATTTAGGATCAGTGGGTGGAGTGTTTTGTTCGTTGATGGCCCGGTGAGGCAAACGTATCTTGCGTTGGCGTGACTGTGGCGGACTAGCATCAATGTAAGTAGTTAAACATATCGCCCGGTTGACCATGTCTTCGTGTTCGTGATGGCAGCGCGCAAAGAGGAGCCCCAGTGACAGGTCACTTTTGGAAAATCTTGACTACGAAAAGCTAAGTTAATGAGGTGTTTGTCGAGATTTTTGTATGAAATGTCTTTAGCTTGCCTTCACAAGGAGTGCTAAAACACTTGAAGTGTGATATTTTCAGCAACAAGTTGCGGTAATACTTTGCCCAGTACGGAGTGACAGGTAAAATCGCTCTCTGCGGCCTAGCGATATTTTAGAAACGTAGGGCTGGCGCACGGCGCGTCGCTCGCTTGCGATGTCTATATGACATCACTGCAAAAAGAACAAGGAAAAATTTTGATTCGTACTATCCATCCATTTCCAGCGCGCATGGCGCCCGAACTAGCACTAGCGACGTTAAACAACTTAGACACTGACAGTGTAGTTTTAGATCCCATGTCAGGTTCTGGAACCGTAATCCGACAAGCAGCTGAGATGGGGCACAGGGCCATTGGGGTTGACATGGATCCGCTAGCCGTACTGATGAGCCGGGTTTGGACGAGGTCGGTCACTGATGATTTGATTGAAAGGGTATCGAATCAAGTTTTTCAAGAGATAGCTGAGATTGGGAGCAAGGAATTTACGCTCCCATGGATTGATAACGACCTTGAAACTAGTAATTTTATAGATTTTTGGTTTGGGAGCTCTCAAAAGTTTGAACTGCGAAAAATTGCTTTTGTACTACATAGTATGAGCCAGAAGAGGTTTTCTAAGGAAAAGAAAGCTGCCATTGATGTGATAAAAATAGCACTTAGCAGAATAATTATTACAAAAGAGCAAGCCGCGTCATTGGCTCGTGATACTTCGCATAGCCGGCCGCATAAAGTTACTTCGGAGTCAGATTTTGAAGTACTCCCGAATTTACGACGGTCGATAGCACAAATTCGAAAACGTTTACTTGAAACTCCTATGACAGGAGGGGCTGAGGTAAGCCTTGGCGATGCCCGCAATTTAAAAGGGATCGACGATAATACCGTCGATCTTGTCTTGACTTCCCCTCCATATTTAAACGCTATCGATTATCTACGAGGGCACCGTCTATCGTTAGTGTGGTTAGGGCATCGTATTGGTGAACTTAGAGGGATTCGGTCAAGTAGCATTGGCGCAGAACGCGCGCCAGACAAAGCATTGCTGGTAGAGAAATACCAACCAATTTGGTCTGCCATGTGCGACACCGATGCGTTGCAGCGCAAGTATGTCTCAATGATACATCGGTATTCTGATGATCTTTATAAAATGATGGCTGAAGTTTCTAGAGTGCTGAAAGACCAAGGAACCGCAACATTTGTTGTTGGAAATTCTTGCCTGCATGGGAATTTCATTCGAAATTCGGCAGGTGTGGAGGCTGCTGCGATAATGAATGGAATGCAAACCCTGCATACCTTCGAGCGAGATTTACCGTCGGGAAGTAGATATTTACCGACTCCGGCAGATGGTTCGCTTGGAAAAAGAATGAGAACAGAAACTATCTTGACTTTTGGACATGCGTGATAGTTATTCGCAGTATAAAATGAATAAGGGTTGGAGAAAATGATCGCTCCGTTGGAAGATGTGAGCCAGGCCTACAATTCACCTCGGAGACTGGAGTGGCTTGAGTCTAGCGGAGACTGGGACATCGACTCCATTCCTGAATCAAAAATTCATAAAATACATTCCTATCCAGCAAAATTCCCCGCGTTTCTGGCTACACGGGCATTGGCGTACGCGAGAGCGCAGGGCATTAATCCAAGGCGGATAGCTGATATTTTTTGTGGATGCGGTACGGTGGCATACGAAGCTAGGCGCGAGCAGATGGACTTCTGGGGCTGTGACATAAATCCAGTCGCGACATTAATTGCATCTGTAAAAAGTTCGTATTGCGATCCTGTCCTGTTTTTGGCGTTTCACGATTCAATTATTAAGAATTTTAATTCAACGGATTCGGAGACGGATTTTTCATTGCGCCGTACAAACAGATTGCTTTATTGGTTTAATCTAGAACAGTTCCATGCGTTGGCGAGATTGAAAAATAGTATTTTTCTCACTTTGTCTGACAATGATCTTTATCGAAATGCATTTCTTTGTGCTTTTTCTGCGATATTAAAAAGCACATCGCAGTGGCGGCAACGATCTACTAAGCCGCAAATTGATCGAACTAAATTGCCAAAAGACGTTTTGAAAGAGTTTTCCAAGCAATGTGCTTTTATGGCCAGCGCTTGGCGTACAGCAAAATCGAGCGAGAAAACTGCATCTAAAATTGTAAATGGTAACATCATAAGTGTTCCTGCTCCTCATGAACTTATGGATATGATTATTACGAGCCCTCCATATGTTACATCTTATGAGTATGCAGATTTACACCAACTTTCCTCTTTATGGTTAGGTTACGCAGAAGACTACAGAGAATTAAGAGATGGTTCGATTGGCAGCGGCGCGAATACAATTGATTTGCGCAAGGAGCTGAGGAATTTGAATGATGTGGCATATCAAATTGTTTTTAGTTTATATAGCAAGGACCCGTTGGCGGCCCGTTCCGCAGCTAGATATTATCTAGACATGCAAAAGGTTGCGGAGCGCTGTTTTTCTTTCTTACGGCCTGGCGGGTTGGCATTTTTTGTCATTGGTGACACTAAGCAAAGTGGGATTCAGCTCGACAATGCAGCGCATCTCACAGAATCGCTAATGAAAACTGGCTTCAAAAAAGTGTTGGCTACAAAGCGGACGATTTCCAATAAATTACATACGCCGTATCGTGATGATAGCGGTCGCTTCTCGCAGCAAAAGCTTTCTAAGATAGTTTATTCTGAAGAATATATTCTTATCGCACACCGATGACTCCTAAAAAACTAAAATTCCGCCCGTATGCTCGCCTCCTGACCATGTTAGGAGATCAGCTGATCAAAAATGAACGCATTGCGCTCGTCGAAATCATTAAAAACTCATATGATGCCGATGCCTCATGGGTAAAAGTTACATTTGAGAATTTCGATCCTGATTTTGGCGCTAATAGTATGTCAAAAATCGTCATTGAGGATGACGGAATCGGCATGACTGAGTCGGTTATTGAGAATCATTGGGTAAATCCTGCGACACCGATTAAATTTCTTGGGAAACAAGATAATCCGGTTACAAAAAAAGGCAGAGTAATTCAAGGTGAGAAGGGGATTGGCCGTTTCGCGTTATTGAAATTAGGTCGGAAAATTGAAATTAATACACGCGCTGTAAGGCAAAAGTCTGAGCTAGCGCTAGTCTTGGACGTTTCTACGTATGACGAAAATTTTTTAAGTAAGAGCGAGTCTGCCCTCTTTTTAGATGATATTGGAATTACTCTGTCCTCGACGGAAAGCCCACAATTTATCAGGCCTTATAAAATTTCGATTGGTGCACGTACAATTACTCGTCCTGGCCACGGCACACGAATCGAAATATCTTCTCTTTCTAGCGCATGGTCTAGGGCAAAAGTTGCAAAAGTATTTGAGGATTTGACGAGGCTTCAATCGATTTTTGTAGCAAATGATGTGTCGCAGGAAACGGAAACGGATACTTTTCAACCGGTTGATGATTTCGAGGTTTCGATATTTCGTGACGAGGAGTATCAACCATTCTCTGTCGAGCATAAAGAGAGACTAGAGACCATCATTGCCAATCAAACGGTACTTAAGGCAGAAGGTGGATTTGATCCAGATCAGCTGCAATTCCATTTCAGTCTTGATGGGGTACCCAAGATTCTTTCGCTAAAAGATTCTGAATTGTCAGGAATGACGGCTTTTAGAAATTACTTTGGTAAGGACGGAAGCCTACTTAAGCAACGTGCAATTCAAAGTGGACCATTTTCCTTTGCTTTCTATGTTTTTGATTTTAGCAATGACGCTAAAGGAAAATATGAACTAGATGGCGAGCAAAAGAAATTAATTAAGGAACATCGAATATACCTATACCGAGATGGAATTCGTGTTTATCCATACGGCGACCCAGAAGACGACTGGCTGCAAATTGATGTAACCCGCGGAACCATCCGTGCAAGTGAATTTCTGAGTAACGATCAGGTAGTCGGTTATGTCAATATTAGTCAAGATGGAAATCCAAACTTAAAAGATAAAACCAGCCGGGAAGGTCTAATTGATACCGGTTATGCGACTGCGGATTTTATAGCGCTTTTGCGGCTAATCTTAGCCTGGCTTCGGAAGGGGCCATTCGAGTTGTATCGCAAGAAAACGGCCGTAGTGCGAGAAGTCGAGGTCTTCAAAAAGGAGCAAGTTCAAGGTGCGTTGGATATTGCCGCGGAAAGTGCTCTATCTGCTCCGCCTAAAGTGCAGCAAAATATTGCAGCAGCAACTAAATTATATAAGGCAGAGCGAAAATATCTCGTACAGAGAGCTGAAACCACAGAGCATTTGGCGGGTGTTGGGCTTTCTGTGGAAACAGCCTCTCACGATCTCATGGTGGCCATGAACCGCACACTTGCGGTTGTAGACTCTCTAATATCGGAAAGCCAACGGCCTGGTGACTTGGATAAAGAACTTGTGACTCGGGATCTATCAATGGTCCGAGGTACGCTATCGTTTATTCAATCGCAGATGAAGGATTTGCAACTACTGTTTAAATCCACAAAACAACGCAGGAAAGATATTCGCGTCACTGAGATTCTCGCTAAAGTGATACGTCTATTTCAATCTGTCTTGGATGCTGCCAGTATTTCCCTCGAGGTGGAGGAAACGGCAACTCCGCTGGTTGCGAAAACTACGGATGCCGTCCTGCTACAACTGTTTTTGAATTTATTCGATAATGCCGCGTATTGGTTGGAAAGTAAGGCTGGCGAACGTAAGATACTTATTACGTTGGATGGTGAAGAGGGAACTCTTATTTTCTCGGACAATGGTCCTGGAATAAAGTCAGATGATATTCCTTATATTTTTGACCCATTCTTCTCCGGAAAAGGGCAGGATGGACGCGGGTTGGGCTTGTACATCGCTCGACAGCTCTTAGAGCGCCATGAATATACTATAGAATTGAGTGATCTCAAGTCTCAAAAACTACTACCAGGAGCTAATTTCTTGGTTTCTTTTGTTAAGGAAGAAAAATAATGTCTGCACAAGGCTTATTTCAAGGAATGGCAGTGGTAATTGATGATGAGCTTTCCAACGCTGAATCGGAAATTGTCAAGATAATAGAGTCCATTAAGGAGCACGGTGGCCATGTAATAGGGATGGATGCTCTGCCTGCAGTAGATGCCGATTATCAGAATTTCGGGGGTGCAGCCTTTTTTATTATGGATTGGCAACTGCATGGGAAATTGCTTGTTGATGCTGATAGTGGAATTTCAATAAAAATACCGCCTCTCTTGGAGAAAAAACATTTACAGGAAAAGGTGGATTTTCTTACTAACCTAAAAAAATCTAGGTTGGCCCCCGTATTCATTTTTACGAATGATGATACCGACGTAGTGAAAGATGCGCTTCATAAGTATGCCGATCTTTACCAAAAGGACCAGCCATCTCATATCTTTGTATGCAGCAAAGATGAAGTGCTTAAAAAAGGTGTTTTTGTCGTTCTTAATGACTGGCTCCAAGCCACCCCGTCAGTACTAGTACTTAAAACTTGGGAGCAGGAGTATGAACGTGCAAAAAATTCGATGTTTGCGGAATTTTATAGCCGGAGTATTTATTGGCCAGCACTGCTTTGGAAAACTTTTGACGATGATGGTATTCCCGCTTCCGATGAGTTAGGCCGGGTAATAACTCGAAATCTATTTTCGAGGATGACGCCATTTCATCTTGATTTGAGTGGGTTTTCTGAAATAATGGAACAGCATCAGAAAAGTAATCCGACTGAATATCAGCAAACTCTCCTTAAGGTACTCGAAGGTGAGCGTTTTGTAAGAAAAGACGGGCTGCACGATGACTCTATCGCGCCAGGAGATGTTTATAAGTACAGTGGAAATTATTGGATTAATATCCGTCCTGATTGCGACTGTGTAGTTCGGGGGGATATGGGTGATGTTGATCTTTACTTGCTAAAAGGTAGTAAAGTCAGCAACAAAGAAATCGAGAAATCTTTAAATGTGGAGCGAGGGAATTTTTCTGAGCGCGAAGATGAGGTGATCGTCTTTGCGATGTATGATGGAGTTTCAGTATCGTTTAAGCTCAAGGAGATTCATACTAATCAATGGAGTAAAATTAAGGGAAAACGGATCGGCAGGTTACTTGCCCCCTTCCTTACACGCGTGCAACAAAGGTATTCAGGATATCTTCAGCGGCCAGGCTTGCCAAAGATTCCTAAGGCCGCCATGCCTGCAGCAATTGTGCTAGCAGCCGAGGCTGCGCAAAGAAAAATTGATGAAAAAGAAGTTCTTGAAGAGATCAAGGAAACGGTCCCAGGGCAGCCATCCGCCACTCCGATCATTCTTTCTCCCCAAGCTCAGGAAGATGTTCTCGTTGCTGAAAGTGTGAATAGTTCGGGGGCCGCAGATGTCCTCAATGCTAGTGAAAGCATGGCTGGCGCTCCAGTGCATGAGGAGGCAAGCCGTAATGACCCAAAGCCAGGATGATTCAGGGTTTTTTGTCAAGCGTGTGGTTTTGGTTTAAGCGCCTGCTCAAGACCCCTGAATCAAAACCGTAGCGAACCAGACATTCCGAGCTCAGCCTGCTCAGTCTCAATGGCGATCATTGGCATGATCGCCGCTTCGCGCCGATGCTACCTATTCGTAGGTGGGTGCCGATAGTGCGGTTGAGCACCGCACGCGGGATTGTTTCGGGGCCATCATGGCAGCCGCTTCTTGAGTAGCAGGTGAATCATCGCAAACAGGCGATGGAACAAGTAGTCCACCTGATCGACGTCGATGACCGCAGCTTGTTTCATTTCGCTGTGCCGCAGCAGATGGGCATTGGCAATGTCCGTTAACTCTAAGGCCTCCTTTTCCAAGCGGTCGCGCATTGGTTGGTCCAGGGTGACCGCATCGAGCATGCGCCGCATGGATTCCGGCTTATTGGATCCGGGCAGGGTCTTGAGCCGTTCCCATGCATCACATAGGCGCTCTAGCGCCTCACGGCGTATTAGCGGATCACGGCTTGAGAACTTGGTACGGCACTCATCGAGGAAGAGGTCGAGTGTCCGTTCGCCCGTTTGGAATTGAGTGCGTTTGAGTTCCTCGCCGATTACTATCGGCAGTACGCGCGAGATGCGACCGTTGAGTTGCAGTTCGTACGCGACGCCGTTCCGGGCGAACAGAAGGTTAATGTCAGCGCGGAATGCTTCTTGGCCTGCCAACTGGTCGAACGTCAGGTGGTGGTGGCGTGCGAAGTCGTGATGAAACCCTAAGATCGGTTTCGCGATCGAGTCATGTACAAATTCGATAAGGTCGAGCGCCAGAGGCGTTGCTGGCGCGAAGGGAATGCGCTTGTAATTAAACCGCTCGGTGTCCTCTTGGTCGACCTGCAGCGGCCAATCCAAGCCAGGCATGTGAGCTTTGACCGCGCGGCCCAGTGACTGGGCGTCATGGCCGCAAATTGCTTGCCCATCGAGGCAAGATTGAGGATAGCGAACCCCGAAGGCGCCGCTTTGCTGCAGGCTGTCGATGGTGGCCACGATCCCCATCCAAACTGCCGGCGTGAGCTCCTGCTCGATTCGTGCGCGAGGCCCCAATTCCCTATCGCTAAAGTATTCGCTCATCATTTCGTGACCTCGTTTTTTTTGGTGAAGTTGTCTAACACTGATGCGGTGTGGCTTGCTGAACCGGGAATTATACGCATCTGTTGATTTGCACCGAAAATCGACCCATTTTCCCCAGTATTTGCAAACGAATCTGCCCCACGTTTGAAGCACAATCCGCCTGTCTCATTGGCAGGAAAACGGAGTTATCGACGTGGCATTGCTAGGCATAATTTGACGCTGCACTTGCGTGACCAGGTCCCCCTCAGGGAGATTGCCAGGCGACTGGGCATCTCGAAGAACACCGTCCGATACTATCTGCGCCCGGAAATCACAGAGCCCGCCTATGTGGAGCGGCGAGCGTCCAGCGCGCTGGAGACAAATATTCATTGCCGTTGTCCGGGTGGCTCAAGGCCGAGACGGCCAAGCCGCGCAAGCAGCGACGCAAGAAGCCGATCCACGAGGACTTGAAGGAACTAGCTTGCGAGGGGTCATACGACCGCGTGGCGGCGCTCGTCAGGCAGTGGAAGGAGGGGTAACAGGACAGCATCAACTCGGCGAGCAGCCGAACATACTTGTGGCCGCGTAGCTCGTCCTTGCTGAGCATTTTCTAGACCGAAATTGCGCTATTACGTTGTTCAAATGTCGCATGTGACAATGTGTGATTATTTCGATAACGAAATGCTATAGATTAATGGTTAGCATGGAATGGTGACTGGTAACTTGACGAAACGCAAGGAATCGCACGATGAAAAGCTCTTTCACTCTGCCCCTACTCTTTTTATGTGCGGGCTGCGTTACGACCGTCGGCCCATCTGCAGTCTTCAACGCGAAGGGCCCCATTGATAGCGGGGCAACCAAGGGGCTGGCTAAGAAATTTATCGATGCCCATGACGATGCCTTCAAGATCGAGCATTCGTACGACCCAGCATACGCGACGCGAATGGTGGAGTCGGGTTTTTCGCTAATCTATGTCAATTGCGACGACTTCTTCCAATCTGCTGGGGAGACGCAGAAATGGATTCTCTTTTCGCGGGATGCGGTAGGAATGTTGGGCACACTTGCATCGGGCATCATGGCGCTGCATTCCGATCGTAAAAATGCCTCCGGTAATGTAGCGTTGGCCACCGGTGCCGCATTTGCCGGATTGGATATTTATACTAAGAATTTTTTGTTCTCTGCAGAAAACGTATCTAGCGTTCAAGATTTAACAAAACGAGCGCTTTCAGTGCATCAGCAAGCAGTCCTCAACGCAGGCGTTGCAAGCTATGACGATGCCTCGGCTGCGTTAGTTGATAACCAAAAAATCTGTTCACCCATGCATATTGCTGCCTTAGCGCGTGATGCTATTAAGAGCGGCACCGTCGTTGCGGAGCAAAGCAGTGATGGATTGAGTCGTGTTACCGAGGCGCAGGATCAAAAGGTTCTAGAGCGTCTTGGCGCTCTCTTGAATCCACCAGGCGCGATATCACCGCGCCAAGCAGGCGCATTTTGGTGGCTCTACAAGGAGGCGTCTTCGCTGGGGACACGCACAACTCAGATTATTCCGGCGTTGTCAGGTCTGCCTGATGCCAGCATGCCACTCGATGCGGGCGGGCAACCCAAGCCAGGTTTCAATTCGTCCGTCATTATTGCCGAGCTCGATAAATTCAGTGATAAAACTAAGGCATCATTCAAATCAGTTGCAGCGGCGAAGAATAAAGAACTCGACGCTTTGGCAGCGGCGCCTATAGGGAATGGAATTGCGGCGGTAGCAGCGCCTGTTGGGGGAGCTGCCACTCCGCAGCCTGTCGAGTTCACTCTGCCGGTATCAGCAACTGGACGCCGCTTCACAACTAAAGTCAAGTGAGCTAATTGAACCAGGAGAAATGTATGCGTGCGTTTTTTTTCGTAATTGCGGCACTGGTATTTCCGACCGCAGTTTTCGCTACCGCGCCACCCATAGCAGGTGGTTCATTCCCTGATGCCTATTTTGAGCGCCTCGACAGTCACCCGCAAGCATTTACCTATAAACGCGCCCTTTATGATGTGGCCGCCCGAGCGACGGTGGCTCGCGTCCTCGGATTGTCCAGTAATCTGGCCATACTTAGCGAACAAAGCCAGTTCTCGAACAAGATGCAGGGCTTGCTTGGCCTGAATGCTGCACCCACACCCTTGGGCTTCTCACCAGAGTTCGTTTCCGGAACGCGCAACATTCCGGTAATCATGACGTATTTTCCGGAGACGGCCAAGGTTCCTTACCCGGTAGCGCAGTTGCAACAAGAATTGTTCGACGGGCCTTGGAAGACGGGTACGATGAGCGCCTACTATAGTGAAGTGTCGGGCGGTGCGCTGACAGTAAAAGGGACGGTACGAAATTGGACCAAACTCAAACAAAGCAGTGTTTATTACGTGGGCAAGGACTACCTGGACAAAAACGGTAAACTTACCCCATGCTACGGACTATGTAACCAGTCGAAAGTAGCCGATTATGTGCTTGATGCGCTTCAGGCTAGCAAAGATGTGGATTGGGGACAGTACGACAACGACGGACCAGATGGCATACCTAACTCAGGAGACGATGACGGTTTTGTCGACTTTGTCGCTTTAGTTCAGCCAAATTCTGGCAGTGAATGCCAAGACAATCCAGGAAGTATTTGGTCTCACCGCTCTAGCATCACGAGTTGGGGGCGTAAGGAATTCACCACGACAACGCCGCGTAAGGGGGGCGGTTTTATAGCTATCGACGACTACGTTGTAATGCCGGCGCTCGCCTGTGATCGGCAGACGATGATACAAATTGGCGTTTTCGCCCATGAATTTGGTCATGCCTTCGGTCTGCCCGATTTGTATGATACCGATCCCAGCGATGGCAGAACAGCGGGTCTGGGTCATTGGTGCCTAATGGCTGCAGGCTCGTGGGGTGCCGATGGTAAAAGTGCAGAGACCCCGACGCACATGTCACCTTGGGCAAAGGCCTACCTTGGTTGGATTGCCGTAAAGGAAATTGACCACGACAATGCAAAGCTGAATTTAACTTCGATTGAGGACAGTCGAATAGCGTACCGAATAAACATTTCGTCAAAACTGTACTATATATTGAACGCAACCAGACGCACTGGATTCAATCGGAATATCCCTGCTGAAGGATTACAAATCTGGCGGGTAAACGAGACGGCTGTCAAAGCGGGATTACCGAGTAATCGTGTCAATGCAGTGAACTCAAATAGAGGTGTTGCGTTAGTGGAAGCGGATGGCTTGGAGCGGATGATGTCTGACAATTTCAGAGGCGACAGCGGTGATATCTTCCCAGGGAGCGTAGCGAAGATATCCTTCGACGCGACTGGCAAGCCAGCGTCCGACGGGCGAATTTCGATCTGCAATATTGCTCGGGTTGCCGATGGCATCTCAGCTGCCGTGTTTGTTACACGCAACAGTTGCTCGGGGATGCCTCCTTTGCCAGCAGTAGCGGTGGCGGCAGCGGCTGACGCAGTGGACCCCGCGCAGATTGTACTTGTGGCGTCGAGTTCGCCTAACGTGTCGGTTGCTGAGGCCTCAGCCGCAGCGCTGGGTACAACTGTTCAGGTGTCTGGAACTTTGATTAATTCGGGTACTAATTTGTTTGACCGCAAGACGCGCCGGATCGTTCTGGTCGATAAAAATGGTGAAGAGATCGAGGTGACGCCACAAATGGCTCTGGAACGCCCTCTTGATGCCGCTGGAACTAGCGAACCTGCGACGCTGTCGAGCGTCTTAAATAAAGAGGTGACAATAAATGCCACTGTTGGGCGTGCTTTACGTGATCAGGCCCGCCCTGCCCTGAATGCAACATCAATACAGGTGAAATAGCGTTATGTGATTTCTCTGGGCCGTCCTCCTAAGCCTTGCCGAGACGAACAGAGACCCGAACAGAGAGCCGAACGGTCGCACTCTTAGGCCGCAGGAATGTTCCAAGGCCCCTAAGGATTTAATTATGCATCAGTATCGAGGATATATCGCGCTTGGACTGCTGGGTCTAGCTCTAAGTAATTCCTGTTGGGCTTGGGGAAGAACTGGACATGAAACGGTGGGCTATATAGCAGGCGAGTTGATCCGAGGCAGCAATGCGGAGCAGCGTGTCGCGCAAATCCTTGGACCTGGCACGACATTGGCGATGGCTACCCTTTGGGCCGATTGCGCTAAGGGTTATTGCAATGCACCTTTGACTCCTGACATGAAAGACTATGTCGACCGCAATCCACGTCACAAGCATTACCACTATACCGATGCGCCATTTCAACTTACGGCCTACCACGGCGATGCGGTAGGTGCCAGTGAGGAAGACATCGTTCAAACACTTAGAGATGCAATCTTGGTCCTAAAAGGTGCTCATCCAACTGATGCGCGGCACAACTTTCTGCCACGTGACGCACTAATGATCCTCACCCATATGATGGGTGATTTACACCAGCCCCTGCATGTTGGAACGGCCTATGTCGCCCACAAGACCTTCATCGTGCCAGCGACGCAAGACATAGCGCAGCTTACTTCCACTGTCGGCGGCAACACGCTCTGCGTGGGGACGTCGGCGTTGCATAGTCTCTGGGACGACATCTATGTCAACGCAGCGATGGGCGTAGCCAGCGTATCGGGTAGCGCCGCGTTTGGTTCCGCGCTCCATGAAGTCCCCAGTCCGTCGCCGATAGCGGCGGATGACCTAGAGCTGCTGCCGCGTGAATGGGCGACGTAAAGCCTGAGAGTCGCTAACCGAGCGTCGAGAAACGTGATTATTCAAGCGAAGCGGGTTTCCAGCCCGCAAGGAAGTTGCGCACCACCGAAACCCGGTACGTCGGTGCCGACAAACATGTGGAAGGTGCGGCTGCCGGTCGACTATCAGTCTGAGGCCAGTGGAATAGTCAAAGAACAATTACAGCGTGCCGGCACTCGGTTCGCCCAAGTGCTCAAAGCCCTGTGGCCTTGAAGTTGGCGCGACGAAAATTGAATCTAAGCGCCGAGTGTGCCTTACCCAGACTCTTTCCGCCCTAAGCCGAGCCGAGCCTGTGCTCTCGCGAATCCCGAAGGCCAACGGAAATTGGCGTCCGATTCAATTTGCCGTCGGCGCTGGCACGTGTCATCGCAATGCGCAAGTTCTTGGTGAGATGTTGTGATATTTCAATCGTTGGAATCGTCGCGAATAGATTCGTATTATTTTGCCAAGGAGCAGAAAATGTCCGGATTTCGCCATTTCTTCATCTTCGCTTGTGCTGCATTTACCCTTTCCCCTGCGCTCGCGCAGCGTTTGCAATTTTCCGACTGTAGCCCGCATGCAATTAGCGTGCTGAAGCATCGCATCTATGCGCCAAACAAGAAGTTGCGGCCGGTGATCCTGTCTCGCGATGTTCTGCATTTGAGCATCTGCAACGGCGTTGGGGCAGGGATGCGCGCTGGAGCGATCGAGGTCGTGCTAGACAGAGACTATGAACTTGAAATGAAGAAGATCGAGATAGATCCAAAGCACAAAGACTCTATGGCGCTGGCCGCACGCGACGCTTGTGCCGACGCAGAAGAAGGCCCATGCGTCGCCCAAATTTATCGACGGCGTGATTACAACGCCAAAGGTGTCATTCCTTTCGCGAAGAGTGGTGGTCTGCCGTTTGGGCAGTTCCTAGGACATATTGGTGCCCAAGGGCACTACGAAATTACTGGACAGGGTGCCGCGGCCCAATCGAAGAGCGATGGCACAGTATGGTCCTCAGCGGCACTGGCAGTTCTGCAAGACGCCTCAAGAGATCCAGATTTTTATGAATGGGGCAATCCTCTTGCCCACGCCCAAACCGGCAACGACCCGTTGACGGCACTGCCAGTCCCGCTCGATGTCGACTCGGCGCCCGGACATTATGAGGAATGGTCGGGTGCATACTTGACTCAGGCCGCCCAGCTATGTCTGGCGCAGCGTCCAAGTGCAGCATTATATCTTCTGGGATACGCCCTCCATGGGATACAGGACCTAGTGTTTCATGAAGGGATTACCAATGCCGAACATGCTTTTCGGGATTTTGTCGAAGATCAACAGATCGACGCGGGCGATCACTACGAGGAGAAGATGGCTATGGCGGTGGATGCAACTCGCGACCTGTTGCACGGGTTCAGCGTGCGCCTAGAACAGCGCCAGCCGGGATGCTGGCGAAAGATGACGACGCTCGCCGATACTCGTCCATTGCCTACGAGTGTCCGCGAAGACTTACTTCAAAAGCCAGGAAAAGATTTTGGTGTTTCTGCGTATTTTTCCTACCGTCGCTTGGCAGTTATCGTTCGAGAGGCGGTTGCAAGCAAAAGGTGGCAGAAACGAGACTTTAATATTCAGCACCGTTGGTTGGGCGGGCGCCAGCAGTCATTGCTAGACGGTTTTGTCGAGCGAATACTCGCTCAAGTACACCTTTGACTTGTAGGACTTACTGTCATGCGCCGACTCCATTATGCCGTGGTAATGGTCACCTTGATCGTCACCTGTTCAATATCGGATACGTTTGCTCAAGAAGACAGATTAAACGTGTCATTGAGGGGAGACCGGGGAACCCAGAAGCTGGATCTTCGCGCGGTGCCAGCGACGAATGCGAGCACCGCAAAGACAGACGCGGCGATGCTGGCCATGAGAAGGAAGTTGGGTGATTTCGGCATTGAGAAACCACCACTGCCACGCACGACATGGGAACAGCTGAACAGTCACGCGCGCCAGGATTTGCTGACGGCATATGCCCAAGCGTTATCATCAAAGAGTGCATCCAGCCAAGAGATTAATAAGGCATTAATTAAAGCCAGCCACGATGCGAATAGAAATGCATTTGATAATTTGACGAAGAAAAAACTGATTGATCCGCGTATCGTATGGGAGGCTCAGCCTCATGCCTCGCTCGAAGCATATCGACATGCACTAGTCCGATTTGGCGACCAGCCAGTCGATTCACCGAAACGGGAGGACGAGACGCCGCCGCCTCGTAAACGTGTGCCGCGGGTCGGATGCGGAAATAATTGCGCGGTGGTCAGCCCTGGGATACCCGAACCGCAAGCGCCAAATACCGCGTTGCCGCTCGTAGCGTCCAGGTCAACTGGAAAGCCTGGATCAGGTGTGGGCGTCGGCTTAGCCGGTCGACGTCAACGTCCGTTTAACCCCGCAGGTTTCCTTGAAGTCGCCATCATAGACTTGCCGGACGGGGGGACATGCACGGGAACGCTGCTGTCACCAAGCATCGTCTTGACCGCAGCGCATTGCGTAGTGGGTTACGCTACGACCAGCCTGAAGGTGAGACTTCCTACTTTTCGGCTGTCCGTCCTTGATCAATGCAAACACACACTCGACGCCGAGACTCGCTATGAACAATGCCTGGATTTCGATTTGCTCACAGTGCGCGCGGCGGTTCCCCATGCTCAATATAGCGCAGGAGACAAAAGAAACGATGTTGCGTATCTGATTTTGTCGATGCCTCGTCAAGGCGCAACGATCGCGCTGATCGAGTTTCGCGATGCCCCACCAGACCGAATTACGTTGGCAGGGTATGGAGACAACGGACTCAGTGGTAGCCGTAACCTTGAAATGCAAAATGCGATCGAGGTGGGTTGGCATGTTGGTGCAGCCCTCACCCAAGGCATTGGCAAGATTGGTTGGCTATATTCACCATCCGGTAACGATAGCGCCAGTTGCCATGGCGACTCGGGTGGTCCCATTTACGAAGGAGACTATGATGGGGGGCTCCACGACGGACCACACAAGATATTTGCAATCACGTCTACGGGGTCGGCATCCAGCTGCAAGAATTTTTATGTCCAGAACACAAATCTTGGTAGTCCCACTATTCGAAACTGGTTATGTAAGGAAGCGGAACTGCGTGCCGTAATTGGTGCGTGTCTTCCCGGTGCCACAGCTTCCCTGCCGCCAAGAACACCCGCGGCGTAAAACAGCATGGTGTATTCAGGTGGGCGGGAAGATCGGCCTCGACGTGATCGGAGCGGCAAAGATATGGTTCCGAAATCTCGCTGCGGCAAATTTATGGTTCCGACACCATCTCAGCCTGGCGAAAATTCTGCGACTTTCTTTCTAAGCAGGGAGTTCGGGTGTGGGGATCTGAGCGGCAAGGTTATGCTTCCGGCCGCGGCAAAGTTATGGTTCTAGGCACATATTCCCGCCACTAAAATTTTGGCGGGGTCACGCCAGGGTTACACTCTGCAGTAAGAACCGTTAATTTTGCGATGACTTGGCCCACCTCGACAGGTCCACCAAGCGCTTGGCGACCAAGTGCCGCACGTTATTGGCGGTCTGCCACTAGTCGTACACCCCCAGCAGCATTGCTCCCATCGCTTCGCGGCGTTGCTCTTCTCCGCATTCTTCATTTACTTGATTGGGTGCGCGCCGGATTCCGGCGTCCGTCCCAGCGCCCCTATGTCTGCCTGACATGCCGCCCACCTACCCCGACCGCCTGATTGTTCGGCGCCGTCTTTGAGAACATAACCGGGCGCCCTGCAGCAGTTTGCCGCTGCGTACTGGCGTTTCCACGATAGGCGGATCCGTTTCCAGCTTGTCGCCCACCGCGCGGAAAGTCCACTCCTGCAGTTTTCGGTAAATATCGATCGGCGACGATATGAGTGTACGGCTTATTAAAGACCGATGGATTCCAGTTTGACTTCAAGCTTATTTTTGTAACCAGGCCGCCATCCAGTTAATTTTTCCACAAGAATTCCGTCGCGGAAAAAATAGAAATTTGGAGTTTCCCAAGAGCTAATTTGTGGCCATTCTGATGCTTGATAGGCTATTGAGAATTTCGTATTAGGATGAATCTCATTCCATTGTCTTATTGAATCGAAGGATGCCCCTCGAGATTGTGGGGCAATCCATCGGACTCGACCGGCCAGCCTGCTGCTTAATAATATGTCAGAATCGATTGCTTCTGTAGCTTCCAGCGAAAAGTGACACAGAGGGGCTCCCACAATTATCACAAACCCTCCCGAAGGAAATTTAAATTCTTTTCGCTCAATTAAATTGCTATCATCTGAAATTTCAATCAGAGATTGCGTGGGTGTGTCGATTAAATTTTTCAGTATCGGCGTGGGTTGACTGTTTTCTGTGTAATTTTTTCTAAAATAATCTGCGTCTTCGAATAGTCTTGCCGATATCAAGGACTTCAGGGTATCATCGCTTTGGCTTTTATTTAAGAGCCCTCTGTGTCTCAGTTCAAAAGCAACTTGTGCAAACTTTCTAGTAATGAGTGTGTCGTTGGTGAAAAACGTTACCAAGTTCAATATTTCGAAAATGCTTTGAATGTCGCGATTCGAAATATTGCTGAAACTATCAATGGCTTTCCAACTTAAACCATTGTAGTTGTTCAGCAGCGTAGTCCTGATCTGTGAATCTTCTAGATCATGTTTTTTTAATTCTCGGTATTCTTCAATAAATATCTTGCTCTCATCATAGATGGAATAGTTTTCTGATGAAAACGATGATTGGCTAATTCCCATGGCTACCAGCATGAGCTTAATACTGAGGATAAACTTTTTTGTGGTAATACTCATACTGGTGGCCACCCCTGATTAGCAATTACTCGTGCAAACGTCGCCAGGCGAAGAGGAGCATGTAGCACGAGCAGAGCAGCGATAACCCTCATAATCCTTTTCTGGACCACCTTCCCCCAGCGTGGTTGCTCCGCCGTCTTCCTTTTGGGAAAGTATGACTTTGTCCGTTAAGCTTCGTACAGCTGGGCGCACAAGAGGTGTAACATGTTGGATTCCGAACAAAGCGAGAATTTGAAAAGCTTCAGTGGCCGAAGAGTTTTGGAAAGATACTGCGGAGAAACCTGTCACCCCACGTTCATTCCAAGTAATACTTTGTAAAAAGCGATCACGGTCGTCCTTAGGAAGCTTGTTTAACGGGCTATACCGACCCTGAGTCATCTCAAGGTAGCTTTGCAAGTCAGCTGCATTTTTTATTGGTGCCGCCAGGAAAGCTAGTTCGCGGGCTTGACTGCTTTCTTTAACAGGCTCGACAGCGTTCACAGCAGAGGCAAGATTGGCCAAAACAAGTGAAAAAATCAGTCCGATTGCTTTAATTTTCATAAATATCCCGGTGATGGATGTCTAAAAATGCCAGTAGTGACGGTTGGTGAGTGACTTCTACATTGATACTATTATTAATTAACGTACAACATTACTAAATTACTTTTTTAGATCAAGGCTGTCAAGCATTTTCTAATATTGCCCATTAAGAGAGTTTAAAAGGCCGCCGGAGTGGGCGTGGCCCTTCGTGATCTCCGCCTGATCTGGATTGGGAATTTGGAGGGATGGCCGACCTTATAAATAAGATTGGCGTATCCACTGGTGAGTAGACCCGCGCGTCTCCTAGGTTGGTACTGCTGTGGAGATGACGTGACGCAGCAGAATGCGGCACTGGTGAGGTTTATCCGGTGACAAAATGGTCTTAATTTTATCGACGGACACTAGCTTTTCGCTAAACGGCCCGTGCGTGCGCGCAGTCCGGCCACGATTTCACTGGAGCGCAGCCGGTCGGCGGCGTGGTAGAAATTCGAGCTGAGCATCAGTTCGTCGGCTTGCGTCGCCGCGAGAACGCGCTCGAGGCCCTCCGCCACCGTTTGCGGCCCGCCGACGACGGCGGCGTCCAGCATGCCGCGCACCGCGCGCTCCTCGGCCGCGCTCCATTGCAGCTTGGTTTCGGGAACGGGCGGCAGCATGGTCAGGCCTTCGCCGCGCACCAGGGCAAGCGAGCGCTGGTACATGGTTGTGGCCAGGAAGCGCGCGTCGTTGTCCGTATCGGCGGCCATCACGGGCAGGCAGACCATCAGGTAAGGCTGGGCGTGCGCGGCGGATGGTTTGAAACGGCTGCGGTACTGGGCTGCTGCTTCCAGCATGGCCTGGGGCGCGATGTGCGCCGCGAAGGCGAACGGCAGGCCGCGCTCCGCAGCCAGCGCGGCGCCGTGGCTGCCCGATCCCAGTATCCAGATCGGTACTTCGGTGCCGGCGCCGGGAACGGCGCGCACGCGCTGGCCCGGTGTTTCGCGGCCAAGCAGCATTTGTACTTCGGCCACCTGGTCCGGGAAGCTGGCGCCGTCGCCTGCGCTGCGCCGGAGCGCCCGCATGGTCTCCGGGTCGGTGCCGGGCGCGCGGCCCAGGCCGAGGTCTATCCGTCCCGGAAACAGGGTTTCCAGCGTGCCGAAGTTTTCCGCCACCACCAGCGGCGCGTGGTTGGGCAGCATGATGCCCCCGGCCCCGACCCGCAGCCTGCACGTGGCGGCGGCAATCTGCCCGATCAGCACGGCGGTGGCGGCGCTGGCCACGCCGGACAGATTGTGGTGTTCGGCCAGCCACAGGCGCTGAAAGCCGAGGCGGTCCAGCTCGCGGCCGTAGGCCAGCGCTTCTTGCAGCGCGTCGGCGGTGGTGCCGCCGGCGCGCTGCGGCACCACGTCCAGCGCAGACAGCGGGATGCCGGCCAGACGGCTCATGCTACCTCCACCACCACTTTGCCGCGCGCGGCGCCGGACTGCATGGCGGCATGGGCGTCGCTTGCGTCGGCCAGGGAGTAGCGGTGCTGGTCGAGCAGCACCTTGATCTGGCCGGCGTCCACCAGCTTGGCTGCTTCGGCCATGATGGCGCCGTGGTTCTCGCGGCCCTTGCCGCTCAGCAGCGGCAGCAGAGTGAACACGCCGGAGTAGGTCGCGGCGCGGAACGACAGCGGCGCCAGCGCATGCGTGCCCCAGCCCAGGCAGCTGACCACGTGGCCGTGGTAGCGGCGCGCAGCCTGGAAGGAGGCGTCCAGCGTGGCGCCGCCGACGGTGTCGTAGACGATGTCGAAGCCTTCGCCGCCGGTGTGCTGCTGCACGTACTCTTCGACGGTGCTGGCCTGGTAGTCGATGAAGACGGCGCCGTAGCCCTCGATGGTGGCGCGCTGTGAAGCGCTGCCGGTGGCGTAGACCTGTGCGCCAAAGGAGCGCGCGATCTGCACCGCGATATGGCCCACGCCGCCGGCGCCGCCATGCAGCAGGACTTTCATGCCGGCCGTGACGCGGGCGCGGTCCACCAGGCCTTCCCAGGCGGTGATGAAGACCAGCGGCAGTGCCGCCGCTTCGCGCATGCCGATGCTTGCAGGCTTGCGCGCCAGCAGGCGGGCATCCACGGCGGCGTATTCAGCCAGCGAACCCTGCACGCCGCCGACGCCGCCCGTCATGCCCCATACCTCGTCGCCGGGCGCATAGCCTTGCACGCCGGCGCCGACCGATTCCACCACGCCGGCCATGTCGATGCCGAGTATGGCGGGCAGCGTGACGTTGGCGTGGTCGGCCTTGCCGGCGGCAATCTTGAGGTCCAGCGGATTGACGCCGCTGGCGTGGATGCGCACCAGCACCTGGCCGGGGCCTGCAACGGGCCGCGCCACTTCCGTAACGGCCATTGGGATTTCGAAGGTGCTCAGCACAACTGCTTTCATCGTCTGGTTCATCATTTGCTCCGGTGAGGTGGATGGATGAGTCCAGTGTAGTGAGCGGGCGGCGGCGCAACAACGGGGCCGGAGTGGATGCAGTTTCCACCGATTCGAAACAATCGCTGCGTGACGCTGTTGGCGCATGGTGTTGAAGGCCCGGCGCAGCTGGGCGGCCAGCGCCTATGTGCACTGGGCGCAAGACGCTGGCGCTGAACTGAGCTGCGCCGCGCGCCGCTTTATACGCTGCGCAGCGCCGCCAGGAAGGGGTCTTGCTCCCTGTCGTAAGCGTGGCTGGCGGTGATGCCGGCCATGCCGCCGTAATCGGCTTCCGCCTTGCCGAGCAGCGTGGCGTGCCAGTCTTCCAAGGTGGGCACCTTGAGTTCCAGGCACAGGCCGGGCTCGCTGTCGAAGCGGCCGCCGTCCAGGCACTGGCGGGCGCCGTTGAGTACCGCCAGTGCCCGGCCATAGCCTTCGAAGTCGGCTTTGATGAGGCCCGGGGTTTCGGTGTCCAGCGTCACCGGCCCCAGGCCACCCGCCAGCCTTGCCTGTCCTATCCCCGTTCCCACCCGCTTGCACTGCGCAAGAAAGCCGTCCTTGATGGCCTCCTTGCGCACGCGGGTACGCTCGTCCTTTGCCAGGCTGAGCGCGGACCGGGGCGGCGGAGTGGACGGCTGGTCTGGTTCCGTCAATGCATCGTAGAGTTTCTTGGCGCCGTAGGCCGCCGCCAAGGGTGCTAGCAGGAACCAGACCATGTCACGCTGCCAGGCTGGTCTCGGCGGCGCGCATGGAAGCGAGCGCCGCCGTGACGGTGTGCATAGCCTGGTCGAGCTGGGCCGGGTCATAGGCCATGGCGGCATCGCGCTTGAGGCCGTCGATATGCTCGTCGGTCTGCTGGATCAGCTCTTTCAGGCCGGCGCCCATGGCTTGCTCCGTGCTGGCCCAGAACGCATCGACAGGCTGTTCAAGGCGGCCCAGCAGCTTGTTCTCGCGCAGCCCGTCGGCCACTTTGCCGGCCAGGCTTTTCTGCCACGAGCCGCCGAGCAGGCGGTAGAACATATAGCCGATGGCGGCGGCGATCGCGATGCCTATCGTGATCGGGCCGCCAATCGCGGCAACGAAGGAGGTGACCGAGGTGACGCTGCCCACCATGCCGAGCGAGGCCATCACGCCGGCCGCCTTGCCGACCATCAGATAGGCGCCCAGGTTGCTGGCGATGGTCCCCACGTAGAGCGACATGGCGCCCAGGCTGCCCAGTCCCGCCATGCCGCCGACGAAGGCTGCGCGCGAGTTGAACGCGGAGAGGTCCATGTCCAGCTTGGCGCCCGGCGCCGACGCGCTTGCCGCCGCCATCGCCGGCGCTGCGCTTTGCCAGCGCTGCAGCAGGGTGTCGACCTCGGCGGAAATCGAGCGGCCGCTGGTCTTGAGCACGCTTTCCAGCTTGGCGGTGAAGAGCTGGGACAGGTAGTTCACCACTTCGCCCTGGGCTTCCTTCTTGTCCGTGTAGGTGTCGTGGATCAGCTGTTCGATGCTCTCGGCGGACGCCTGCACGCGGTAGTAGTTGCCTATGGTTTCCAGGTCGTGCTTCTTGCGCTGCGGGCACGAGGCGATCAGCGCTTTGAACTTGGCTACAAGTTCGCCAGCCTCGCCGCGAAATCGGGCCTCCTGCTGCTCCACCTCCCGCACGCGCTGGATCGTGTCTTCCTTGCGGAACGAGAGCTGGTCGACGGCCATTTGCAGCGCCGCCACCATGTGCTCCATGGTCTGGGCTATGCGCTGGTCGACAATCGCGTCGTAGCTGGCGGTCAGCGTGGCCGCCATGTCGCGCACGCGGCGCAAGGTCGCGCTGCGGTACAGGTCGTTCTCGCGCCAGAACGGCTGGACGCGCGCGGCAAGCTGCTCCGCGCTCGGCAGCGTGTCGATGTGCTGTTCCTCCATCCACGCGCCGAAGATCATATTGTCCAGCTGGCGCTTGACGCGGCGGAAGGCGCTCAGGCCCACGTCGTCGACGTCCGCTGCCGGAATCTCGCCATGGCAGTGCGACTGCACGAACAGCAGGTGCTCCAGGCTGTCGTTTCCTTTGGCCGGCGGACGCGCGCGGATGACGTTGGCGGCAAAGCCCAGGTCGCTGTCCTTGAGGAAGCCGGTGTGGTTGGACATGAACACGATGCCGTCGGTCAGCTCCACGCCGGCCAGCGCCTTGTCGGTGTCGGAGTCGTCGCCGTCGCCCAGCTGGCCCGGCGTGTCGAGCAGCCACACCTGGTTCAGGATGTCCGCCGCCGAGAACACCACCGCCACGTAGGCCTGCTGCGCCAGTTCATTGTCGTGCTGGTGCATGCCGTAGCGGCGCAGCAGCTCGCCGTCGCCCTGCTCGATCAGGTGCTGCGCGACCAGGACCGGGTCGTGGATCATGTGCGGCATGAAGCCCTTGCTGAACACGGCCACGTTGCCGACCAGCGCGGCGGGGCGGTCCGACGTATGCATCAGCAGGTTGATCACCGAGGTGGCGGGCTGGTACTTGGTAGGCAGCACCGTATCGTTGATGAGCGTGTTCAGCAGGGTGGACTTGCCGGCGTCGAAGTGGCCAAAGCAGCCGATCACGGGCTTGCGCTGCAGGCCGTTGAGCAGCGCGTGGCTGCGCTCGAAGGTCTCGCCCAGCTGCAGGGAGCCGATGTAAGCGTCGTCCGCAGCGGCGATGACGGCTTGCGCCTGCTCCAGCCTGGCATGCGCCTGGGCCAGCTTGTCGTAGATGCCGCTGTGTGGGGTGGTGGCCATGTTCGGGTCCGTTTCTGCTTGTATGGTTAATCGGGACAATTCATTGAAGTAGTCGGTGGGCGTGCACCCCACTGCGGTCATATAGGCGGCGATCTTGAGCGCGTCCGAGGACAAGGGCGCCTGCTCGATGCGCGACACGGCGCGCTGGTCCAGCAGGCGCCCCATGCCGAACACTTCCGACCGGGCGGCGACGTCGCTTTGCGACAAGCCTGCTTCGTCGCGTTTTGCAATGAGGAAGGCCTTGAGTTGCTCTTCCAGCGTTTCGGTGTTCATTTCAGTCCCTTACGTGGCATTGATGACTGAATCTTAGACCGATTTGTCTGAGTGTGCAACACTTTAGTCAAAAATGTCTGAAATTACTGCGTGGCGTGCCGGGCGCCCCCGCCGGTGGTAATCTAGCCATGCCGGGCTGCCGACCAGCCGCCCAAGAGACAAGGACAACAACAAGGAGATGCAATCTTGAGCGAGCTCGCACTGTATGGCCATCCGTTTTCCTCCTACACGCAGAAGGTGCTGATTGCGCTGTATGAAAACGGCCTGTCGTTTGACTTCCGCACCCTGGGGCCGGACACGCCGCAGCACGCGGCGGAGTGGCTGAGGCGCTGGCCCTTGCAGAAGTTCCCGTTGCTGCTGGACGGCGGGCGCCAGGTGGCGGAGAGCAGCATCATCATCGAGTATCTGCAGTTGGCGCATGCCGGACCGGTGCTGCTGCTGCCCGCCGAGCCCATGGCCGCGCTGGACGTGCGCTTCCTCGACCGCTTCTTCGACCTGCACGTCATGAGCCCCATGCAGCATGCGGTGGGCGGCGCGCTGACCGGCGTGGCGGCCAAGCGGGAAGAAGCGCTGGCCTTTGCCAGCGGCAAGCTGGAGCTGGCCTATGCCTGGCTGGAAGGCCATCTGGCGGGACACACCTGGGCCGCCGGCGAGGCGTTCACGCTGGCGGACTGCGCCGCCGCCCCGTCGCTGTTCTACGCGGACTGGACCCACAGCATAGGCGAGCAGTACCCGCTGCTGCGCGCCTACCGCGCACGCCTGCTGGCACGCCCCTCCGTGGCGCGCGCGGTGGACGAGGCGCGCGTGTTCCGGCCGCTGTTCCCGCTGGGGGCGCCGGACCGCGACTAATATCAAAATCGATATAGATCCGAGCAATTTAGTTATTGGTATTGAATAGCAGAACCCTCTAGCATGGACGGCTCCAAAATAAGATTTCAGGGGACGTTCCGTGGCTGCGCCGATTGCTTCCGTCAGTACCAATTCCACCGGGCAAGTGCCCGCCACCGCCAGCTACAAGTCGGCCATGTCGCTGCTTGCCAGCCTGTTCTTTACCTGGGGATTTATCACCGTCATCAACAACACGCTGCTGCCGCACCTGCGCAGCGTGTTCGAGCTGAACTACACGCAGACCACGCTGATCGAGTCGGTCTGGTTCATCGCCTACTTTGTCGCCTCCATTCCGGCCGCGCGCCTGATCGAGCGCGTCGGCTACAAGAAATCGCTGGTGGTGGGCCTGTCCATCATGGCGCTGGGCGCGCTGATGATGATACCGGCCGCGCGCCTGCCGTCCTACATCGTCACCCTGGTGGCGCTGTTCGTGATCGCCTGCGGCATTACGCTGCTGCAAGTGGCGGCCAATCCCTACGTGGCCGTGGTCGGCACGCCGCAGACCGCCTCCTCGCGCCTGAACCTGGTGCAGGCCTTCAACTCGCTGGGCACCATGTTCGCGCCGCTGTTCGGCGGCTACCTGATCCTCGGCCGCTCCAACGCCGGCACGGCGGGCGCCGACCAGGTGCTGACGCAGGCCGAGCGCCTGGCGGACGCGCAGGCGGTGCAGCTGCCCTACCTGATCGTGGCGGGCGTGCTGGTCGTGCTGGCCGTCATCATCGCGCGCTTCCCGCTGCCGGAGATGGGCGCGGCCACCAGCCGCGTGTCCAAGGCCGAGCGCGCCTCGCATTCGCTGTGGCGGCACCGCAACCTGGTGTTCGGTGTGCCGGCCATCTTCATCTATCTGATCGCCGAAATCGGCGTGGCCAATCTGTTCATCAACTTCGTATCGCAGCCCAACATCGGCAATGTCAACCATGAGCAGGCGTCGCACTACCTGTTCCTGCTGTGGGGCGGCATGATGGTGGGCCGCTTCATCGGCAGCGTGCTGATGCGTTCCATTTCCGCCGAGCACGTGCTGGCCGCCGCCAGCGTGGGCGCCTGCGTCGTCATGCTGGTGGCCACCTTCAGCACCGGCCCGACCGCCATGTGGGCGCTGATTTCCGTGGGCCTGTTCCATTCCATCATGTTCCCCACCATCTTCACGCTGGGCATCAAAGGCCTGGGCCCGCTGACCGAAGAAGGCGCCGGCTTGCTGATCATGGCCATCGCCGGCGGCGCGCTGGTGGTGGTGCAGGGCTGGCTGGCCGACATCTACGGCCTGCAGACTTCCTTCCTGCTGACTGCGGCGTGCGAACTGTACGTGCTGTTCTATGCGCTGTGGGGCGCGCGCGCCACCAACGCCTTCCCGGAAGCGCAACAGTAGGCAGCGGAGACCGTCCGGATTCGCATCCGTTGTAAGATGGGCATGTCTGAATCAAATGGAATGCCATGAATCTGGATAAATTGTATTACGGTACGGCGGCCACGCTGGCTTTGGCGCTGGCGTCGGCCGGCGCCGCGGCCCAGGAATGGCCGCGGCTGGAAAATGGAAAAAACGTGGCCGAGTGCCAGGCTGCCCTGCAGCTGGCCAAGCTGGCGCATCAATCCGGCAGCGTGCTGCCGTGGACGCATCCGGACGCGATCCCGGACGACTTCAGCAGCGACCTGGTGCTCGCCCCCAAGAGCACCAGCGTGACCGCCGGCGATGTACTCGAATTCGACCCCGAAGTCTTCACCCAGGTGCCCCTGCCCGAATACAAGCCGCGCAGCATCTACTGGCAAACCGCGCCGGCCAACGGCAAGCGCCTGGTGGTGGAGGAAGTGCCTTTCGGCTGGCGCGGCGATATGCACCGGGTGCGCATGGTGGACCAGGCCATGAGCGTGAAGGACTACTTCGGCGTCTCGCCGGATGAGCGCAACGCCAGGCTGGCGCCGCCGTTCAGCGACGGCTGGCGCGCGCCCTTTATCTTTAGCAACGAAAGCGGTGCCTTGTGGATGATGTATATCGCCGAGCCGGGCGGCTTTTCGGGTAACTGGAAGGTGTATCAGACCGTCTCGGGCGAACCCAGGCTGGCTTGCGAAGTCCAGTTCCGTCCACAGGTGAAGCGCGCGGAACAGCTGCTGCCGCCGGCGCTGCAAAAGCTGGCGGCGCTGCTCGACCGCACCCTCGGCAGCGGCAAGGACGACGGCCCTTGGCAGCCCACCGCGCGGGTGCGCGCCAGCGTGCAGCAGGCCTGGACCAACGCGGTGCTGCGGCCCTGGGTGAGGGAAACGCCGTACAACACGCGCATCGAGGTGGACGACAACCTGCTGGAATGGTCGCAGCAGGACAAGGCCAACAAGAAACTGTACGCCGCCATCCTGGCGCAATATGACGCGGCCGAGCGCGCGCTGGCGCAGCACTACGCGCGCCAGCTGCGCATGCCTGCGGAGGAAGCGGCGCAAACCGCGAAGACCATCCTGGACATTAATTTCCGCATGCACTTCATGATCAACAAGGAAAGCTACTAGGCGCAACTAGATCAACTAAGCGCTAGTAGCTCACGTGGTAATCCTTGGGGAACTTCTTGCCGGCAAAGGCTTTCTTCTGCGTCCAGTCCTGCGCCGGCGCGGTCCAGTAGGAATCGCTTTCCGGCAGGCCTAGCGGCAGCAGGGTGGCGGAGGCGATGTACATGCTGCCGTTGTTGGAGTACCAGTCGCCCAGCTCGGGCTGGTGGCCGACGAAGCCTATGGTCAGGTAGCCGTCCTTGGTGAAGTTGCTGGGCTCGGTCCAGATGGCTTTGTGCGCCGCGTGCAGGGCGGCGCGCACCTGGCCTTCGGGCAGCGACGGCGGCAGCTGCTTGCGCCAGGCCAGCAGGGCCAGCGGCTGGAAGGCGGCGGTGCGGTAGGTCAGCGAGCGGCCGATGGGCGGGTAGCTGCCGTCGGTGCCGATAAAGCGCTCCAGGTGCTCGCTGTAGCGCTGCATGCGCTTCACGGCCTGGGCTTGCAGCTCCTCCGGTTTGCCGTTCCAGAACGGTCCCTTGAACTTGGCCAGCACGTCGATGATTTCCACCAGCATGGGGTACATCACGTAGGAATTGTAGTAGTCGAAATGGAAGGCTTCGCCGTCCTTGATCCAGCCGTCGCCCACATACCATTCGTTGATTTTGCGGATCGCCACGTTCATGCGCATGGGGTCGTATTCCTCGCCGATGGACATCAGCCAGGCTTCGTTCATGGCGGCGAACAGCATCCAGTTGATGTAGGGCGGTTCGATGCGCCGCAGCCCCTTGATGGCGGCGATGATGCGCTGCTTGGTGGTGCTGTCGAGCGGCTCCCACAAGGTCTTGGGCGCGCGCATCAGGGCGTTGGTGTAGTAGGCCGAGTCCACCAGGATCTGGCCGGGGCCTTTCCACAGCAGGCAGTCCGGGCTGGCGGGGTCGACCGAGTGGACATAGCTTTGCAGCGCCATCTGCTGCATGCGCTGGCGGTAGCGGCCTTCCTGCGTGCCGTCGGCGGGCAGGGCCAGCCAGGGCGCAATGCCGGCGATCAGGCGGCCATAGCATTCCAGATAGGCCACGGCGGGATCGCGCCCGTCCCAGGTGGGGCTGAGTTCCAGCGCGAATTTCTTGTGCAGCTGGCCCTGGGACATGGCGTTCAGCACCGGGTCCGACATTTTTTGCAGCAGGCCCAGCAGGTAGGCGCGGTCGCTGCCGGCGGCGCCGGGGCTGGCTGCGGCGGCGCCGGCCGCGAGCGCGTTGCCGCTGGCGCCCATCAAGCCGGCCGAACCCGCCGCCAACGTGCGCATGAAGTTGCGTCGTTCCATTTCAATCTCCTAGTTGCCCGTGACGAGCTGGTCGCCGATATAGATGCGGTATTGCTTGATGCGCCCGGTGACCTCGGCCGTGCCCTGGCGCGGCACATAGCGCAGGCCCGCCACTTCCACCGTCTTGCCCAGGTCGATCACGATGCGGTGCGGATGCGGCGTGCTGGCCGCCGCGCCGGTGTAGGCCGTGTGCCAGTAGTCGGTGTTCTGGCCGTTGATGGCGTTGAGCGCCGAACCGTCCTCCTTGCGCGCCTCCTCGCTGCTGGCGTAGGCGATGGTCCAGCTGGACTGGTTGAGCGGCTTGCCGGCCTTGTCCAGCAGGGCGATCTCGGCCACGGCGGCGTAGCTCTTGCCGTCGAAGGCGCTCAGCGATTCCAGGCAGAACTGGCGGCCGCTGGCGGGCGCGGCGAACATCACCTGCTGCGTGGCCGAGCCGGGCGCGAATTCGGCCGCGTGCACCGGCGCCGCGCCGTCCAGCTGCAGCCTGGCGGTGCTGGGCGGGCGGGCCAGGTCCAGTTCGGGACGCAGCTGGTCCAGCACCGGCACGGCCAGCCCGGCGATGCGCGCGCTGCGCGGGCCGGTCAGGTCCAGCACCACCACTTCGTTGCGGCCGCGCTTGATCCACGGGCCGGGCAGATACATGGTCTGCGTCGGCCCTATGCTCCAGTAGCGGCCCAGGCAGCGGCCGTTGATCCACACCACGCCCTGGCCCCAGCCGGCCATGTCCAGGAAGGTGTCGCCGGTCTTGTCCACGCTGAAGCCGCCGCGCCAGAAGGCCGGGCCTTGCGCGCGGCCGCGCTGCCACGCCAGCGGCGGCAGCACGCCGTCCGCGTCGAAGTCGATGGCGCGGATGGTCCAGTTTTCCACCGCCTGCGCCTCGCCTTCCTGCGGCGTGAATGTGACCGGGCCGTGCAGGCCCTTGCGGTCGTGGATCTCCACGCCGAAGTTCACGCGCGCTATCGTGTACAGCAGGATGTCGACCGTGGCCGGCTTGCTGCGCGCGGGCAGCGCCACCTTGAAGCGGCGGTGGCGCGTGTCCAGCGTGCCCACCTGCTTGCCGTCCACGAACACCCAGGCCAGGTCGCGCACCTTGGCCGCCGCCAGCACGCCGGCCGGACCGGCGGGCAGCGTGGCGCGGTAGGCCACCAGGCCGCGGCTGATGTCGTACTGCTCGATGGGCTTGGGCGAGACGTCGCTGATGGCGCGCGCGGGCAGGTTGGCCATCACGGCGGCGCTTTCCTGCAGGGCGAAGGCGGGAATGGTAATCACCGGCATGCGCGCCGGCGCGTCCGGCAGCGTTTCGCCGGCCGGCAGCAGCGGCGCGATGCCGTCGCGGTAGGCCTTGAACTTGTCGCCGGTCCAGCCGGCTTCGCCTATCGGTGCGTCGTAGTCGTAGCTGCTGGTGTCGGGACGGAAGGGGCGGTCGCAGCCGCCCCACAGGCCGAAGGTGGTGCCGCCGTGCGCCATGTAGAGGCTGAAGGAGCCGTTGGCCTTGAGCATGGCCTGGATGTCGGCCACGGCCTTGTCGGCCGAGCCGCGCCGGTGCGGCGCGCCCCAGGTGTCGAACCAGCCGGAATAGTATTCGCCGCACATGAGCGGGCCGCGCTGCACCTGGGCCAGCGTCTTGAAGCCGGTGGCCGGATCGCTGCCGAAGTTGGCCACCGAGAACAGCTCGGGAATGTGCGACTTCGCCACCGCGTTGGTGGGATTGCACTGGAACAGCGGCACGTCGAAGCGCGCGTCCAGCAGCGCCTGGCGCATCACGCGCAGGTAGTCCAGGTCTTCGCCGAAGAAGCCGTATTCGTTCTCCACCTGCACCATGAGGATGGGCCCGCCCTGCGTGATCTGCATGGGCGCCAGCGCGCGGCCCACTTCGTGCAGCCAGCGCCGCGCCGGCTGCACGAAGGCGTCGCTGCGGGTGCGCAGGAAGGCGTCGCCGGGCTGTTTCAGCAGCCACCACGGCAGGCCGCCCATTTCCCATTCGGCGCAGGCGTAGGGGCCGGGGCGCAATATCACCCACAGGCCTTCCTGCTGCGCCAGGCGGCAGAATTCGGCCGCGTCGCGCTGGCCGCTCCAGTCGTACTTGCCCTCGCGCCATTCATGGTAGTTCCAGAACAGGTAGGCGCACACGGTGTTCAGGCCCATGGCCTTGATGGCTTGCAGGCGGTGGCGCCAGTACTCGCGCGGCACGCGGGCAAAGTGCATTTCGCCGCAGCGTATCTGCAGCGGTTTGCCGTCGAGCAGGAAGTCGTCCTGGCCGATGGCGAAGCGGGCGGCGGCCTGGGCGCTGGAAGAAAAAGGCAGCAGTGTGGTGGCTGCTGCAACCGCCGCACTTTGTAAGTGGCGGCGGCGAGAGAACTGTAGTGTCATGGATTAGCTCAATGTTTGCTTGTCGAGGAAGCGCGCCAGTTCGGCGGCGGCCAGCAGGAAGGCGCCCACGCCGAAGGAGGCGGTGGCGTTCTGGTCCACCACCTGGCCCGGAATGGCGCGCTCGCCTATGGGCTGCACATAGCCCAGCTTGCCGTCCGGCTGCAGCGCGGTCCGGCTCAGATAGGTCCAGGCGCGCCTGACCACCGGCGCGTATTCCGCCTGGCTGAGCAGGCCCTGGTTCATGCCCCACAGGTAGGCGTAGGTGAAGAAGGCGGTGCCGCTGGTTTCCGGGCCGGGCGCGTGCGCCGGGTCGAGCAGGCTGCGGGTCCAATAGCCTTGCTCCTGCTGCGCCGGTTTCAGGGCCTGGGCCATGCGCTGGAAGCGCGCCACATACAGCGCGCGCGAGGGATGGTCCTGCGGAATATAGGGCAGGGTCTTGGCCAGCGCGGCGAACACCCAGCCGTCGCCGCGCGCCCAGAAGTCCTTGCCGCCGTTGCTGCTCTTGTGCTTGGGATAGATGTATTTGGCGTCGCGGTAGTACAGGCCGGCTTGCTGGTCATACATCAGCTGGTCGGCGAACAGGAAGTAGTCGTGCATCTTGTCCAGGTAGCGCCGCTCGCCGGTCACTTTGTAGAGCTTGGCCATGGCCGGCATCACCATGTACAGGCCGTCCGCCCACCACCAGTAATCGTTGTTCGGCGTGCCGGTCTGGTATTCCAGCACTTCGCGCGCGCGGGCGATCTTGCGCGGGTCCTTGGCCGGGTCCAGGTTGTACAGGTCGATATAGGTCTGGAAGCAGACCTGCCAGTCGCCGAACAGCACGTGCTCGCTGGTTTCGCCGTAGGTGTATTTCCACGCGGCCTTCACGTCCGAGCGGGCCGAACTCCATTGGTTGTGCTCGGCCCAGGCGGTGGAGTATTGCCGGTAGCGCTCTTCGCCGGTGAGGAAGTAGGCTTCCATATTGCCGGTGTGGTAGGCGGCCACGTCCCAGAATGACCACAGCGCGGGACTGTTGTTGCGCTGCCAGTAGTCGTTGGCCAGGCGCAGCGCGGCCAGCACGTCGGCCTTGGACACGCCGGCGGGGGCGGGCTGTGCCACGCCGCCCAGCGTGCAGCCGGCGGACAGGGCCGCCACGCTGGCCAGCGCCGCTTTCAAACAAAGTCGTCTTCTCATCATGTCGTGATCCTTGCGTGGATGGGGAGTCAGAAGTTCGGTGTCCATTGCAGCACGCGCACGGTGGAGGGGGCGGCCTGGGCCACGCCTTCGCCGTCGACCTGCTGCACGGTTTGCAAAAACAGATTCAGTTCGCCGCTGCGCCGCCACAGCTCGGTGTCGAAGCTCGGTTCCCAGGCGCCCACCGGGGCGCTGTCGAGGTCGAGCACGCTCCAGCGCGCCTGGCCGAAGTCGCTGATGCGCACGGCCGACACTTTGCTGCCGCGCTCGGCATCGCGGAAGATCAGCAGGCCGGACGGCTTGCCGTGCTGGATGTTGACCATGATCTGCGGCCGCGCAATCGGGATGGCCTTGGTGCCCATGCCGCTCAGCGAGAAGGGCTGCTTGCGGAAGTCCAGCGCAAGCTGCCGCCATGCGCCGCCGTCCAGGTAGAGCACGCGGTATTGCGGCGCCGGCGAGGCCGCGTCGCGCCAGTAGCTGGCGATGTAGGGGTTGCCGTCCTGGTCGGCCGACATCGAGGTTTGGTTGATCAGCTCGCTGTTTTGCGGGATGCGTGCCGCATACTCGGCGGTGGCTGCCGTAATCGGCAGCGTGTAGCGCTCGCCGGTCGACTTTTCCCAGGTCGCGCCGCCGTCGCGCGAGCGGGCGTAGGCCATGTCGTGGTTGCTGGCCACGTCCGGCGATTCGCGCCAGACCCAGGACAGGTGCAGCGTGCCCCGGTGGTCCAGGAAGGCCTGGGTATAGGCGCTGCGCCGGCCTTCGCCGCTGATGAGTTTGCTGTGCAGCCGGGTCCAGCCGGAACCGGAGGCTGCGGCCGGGTCGTAGCGGTTCATCACCAGGTCGCCGCGCCCGGAGCCGCCGTCGCGGTACAGGAACAGCAGCTTGCCGTCCGGCTGGCGGTAGAACTCGGGATAGGAGACGGAGTTTTCCTGCTGCCCCGTCATGGCCATGGTCTCGCCCAAGGTCAACGCGCCGGGGGCGGTGGAGCGCGCGTAGCGCAGCGGCTGGTTGTGCAGGTCCCAGGCCAGGTGCAGGAAGCCTGCGCCGTCCACCATGAGGCTGATGCTGTTGTGGGCGTCGCGCACCCGGCCCTGGTACTGGGTGCGCTGCAGCTGCCACTGCGCGCTGCCCAGCTGGCGCTTGCCCAGCACCAGCCAGGCTTCCTGGTCGTAGTAGGCGATGTACTGCGTGCCGCCGTGCGTGACCAGGGAGTTTTTACGGAACACCACCGCATTGACCGAGTTGCCCGCCCAGCCCGGCGCGACGTCGACGATGCGCACCGGGCTGTCCCCGGCGCGCGCGGGGGCGGACGCCGGAAGAACGGCAATGGCGGCAAAGATGGCGGCGGCCAGGCGGGTGGTCAGGGTCATTGCTTGCTTTCCTTTTACAGTTTGCCGCGTATGCCGATCTTGATGGTGCGGCCGTCATACTTGGCGTAGTCCATGCGGGTCTTCTTGCCGCTGCCGAACTGGCCGGAGGCGTCCTCGAAGTAGTCGTAGCTCAGCGTGTTGGACAGGTTCATCGCGTCAATGCGCAGTTCCAGCATGTCATTGATCTTGTAGCTGATGTTGCCATCCAGGTAGCCGCGCGCTGCGCGCCAGCGTATCAGGTCGTCGCCCAGGTTGCGAGGGTTGTCGCCGTGCAGCGAGCGGCCCTTGTAGTTGTAGGACAGGCGCACCGCCAGCGGGCCGTTCTCGTAGTAAGCCGTGGTGCTGTAGGCGTACTTCGGCACCGAGTTCACTTCCACTTCCTTGCCCGCGTTGGTGATCCACTTGGCGCTGTTGAAGGGATTGATGTGGGTGTAGCTGGCCAGCGCGCCGAAGCCCTTGAACGGTTCCGGCAGGAAGGTGAAGGCCTGCTGGTAGGCCAGCTCGTAGCCTTTCAGCGTCTGCTGGCCAGCGTTGCTGAAGCTGCGCAAGGTCATCGGCAGGTTGGGATCGACCTTGCCTTGCGCGTTCTGGAAGATGGCGCCCAGCGCCGTGTCCGGCAGGCCCAGCGCGCCGAAGGTGGTGTTGGTGGTGTTGGCCACGGTGGCGTCGGTCAGGTCCTTCTTGAAGTAGGCGGCCGACAGCAGGCTGCCCGGCTGGAAGTACCACTCCAGGCTGGTGTCCAGGTTCTTCGACTGCTGCGGACGCAGGCCGGGATTGCCGGCCGTGGCCGAGTTGTCGAAGGGATTCGGGATCACGGTCTGCGCGGCGATGATGGACAGCGAGGCGCGGCTGATGGTCTTGCCCCAGGAGGCGCGCCACATCAGGTTGTCGGTCACATCGAAGGCGGCGCTGAAGGCGGGCAGCAGGTTGTGGTAGGCGCCGGACTCGCTGTTGGGCGCATACACCAGGCTGGCGCCCTGCTGCTTGTAGTTGTCGATATCGGTCTCGGTGCGCGAGTAGCGCAGGCCGGCGTTGAAGCGCAGCTCGTGCTCGAACACCTTGCCGCTGAAGTCGGACTGCACGAAGCCGGTGGTGACCTTTTCGCCCGCCGTGAAGCTTTGCGCCGGGGTGAAGGTGGACTCGGCGTTGTTGACCAGCGGATTGAAGGTGGAATAGGCGTAGTCGCGCGTGAAGGTGCCCCAGGCGTGCGGCCAGCCGGCGCCCATGTCCAGGTTGCCGATCGGCAGCTGCGTGGTCATGCCGCCGCGGATGCCGGCCGTGCCCAGCTGGTTCATGGTGGCCTTGGCCAGCGCGGTGCCGTTGCGCTTGTTGATGCCCTTGGTGGTGTCCACATAGCTCACGCCGGCCTTCAGGTGGCCCTTCCATTCGCCGGGCAGCTGGTAGTCCCAGTCGGCGATCAGGCGGCCCTGCTTGGCCTTGTCGGTTTCGCGGGTCCAGCCGGTGCCGATGTCGAAGCCCTGGTAGTTGTTCAGGTCGGTGTAGCTGGCGGTCGACGACATCGACGGGTAGACGTGGTCCGAGCCGTAGTCGATGGTGGAGGTGACGCCGAAGATCTGGCCGGACAGGGTGTCCTGGTAGCTCAGCGCCTTGCTGTCGTTGCTGCTCAGCTGGCCGCTCAGTACCAGGGTGTCGCTGGCGGCCCAGCGCCCGTTCAGCGATACATAGCCGAACTTGGTTTCGTCCTGGCTGTAGGTCACGCCGCTGCTGTAGGAGGTGTTGCCGAAGGTGCCGGTCAGCAGGTTGGACTCGGGATCGATCTTGACGTTCATCGGCACGAAGCCGTTGTGGCCGGCCTGGCCGGCGGGCGCGGCCGGGTTGGTGGTCTTGCTGTTGCGCACCAGCAGGCCGAAGTACATCTCGTCGCGCGTGTTTTTCAGTTTCGAGTACAGCGTGTCCAGGCTCAGGTTCAGGCCGCCGCTCTTGTATTGCAGCGAGGACACCAGGCCGTCGCGCGTGCGGTCGTTGGCCGAGCCGTAGAAGCGGTAGATGCGCGGCAGCAGCGCGTTGTCGACCTGGGCGCGGGTGTAGCCGCCCAGGTTGGCGCGCGGATCGTCATAGTCCAGCGTGACGGCGAAGTTGCCCTTGACCGGGCTCTGGCTGCCGCGCGCCGAGCTGTTGTAGCCGCCGGTCGCCTCGAAGCCGGAGCGGTTGTTCACGCTGGAGCCGTGCGAGCCGCCGATCAGGAAGCCGAACTCGTTCCAGGTGTTGGAGTACAGCGCGAAGCCGCTCGGGTCGGCGTGCTTGGAGGTGGTGTTGTAGGACTCGGACAGCGCGTAGCGCACGGTGCGCTTGGGATTGTCGAAGGGGCGCGGCGTCTGCAGGTCGACGATGCCGCCCAGGCCGCCTTCGGTCAGCTCGGCCAGCGGCGATTTGTAGAAGTCCACGCGGCCGAACAGCTCGGAGGCGAACACGTCGTAGTTGAAGCCGCGCGCGGCCGAACCGATGGTGCTGGTGGAGGTGGTGTTGACCGGCGCGCCGTTCAGGGTGGTGACCGAATACTCGGTGGGCAGGCCGCGGATGGAAATGCGCTGGCCTTCGGCCGAGCTTTCGTCGCGGTTCAGTATCACGCCCGGCACCCGCTGCAGCGATTCGGCCACATTGGCCTCGGGGAATTTGCCGATGTCCTCCGCCACGATGGAATCGCGCACGCCGATGGCCTGCATCTTTAGGTTCAGCGCTTTTTGCAGGCTGGAACGGAAACCGGTGATCACCACGGTGTTTTCCGGCGCGGCCGGGGCCGATGCGCTTGCTGCGCCTTCCTGCGCCAGGGCGGACCCGCTGTAGGCGGCGGCCAGGGCGGCCGGCAGCAGGGTGGCCAATAGTGTTTTTTTCATGTGCTCCTCCAAGTGAACGACATTCAATCCATCTCCCCAGTACTTTTGATATTGTTGTCAGTACCGTATGGTCACGTTACCACCCTACGCACCGCGGCATTGCATGCGCATTGCTCATCTTTTTGAGCAATCTTTTAAGCCTTTGATTTTTATGATTAATCCAATGTTGGAAGGACGGCGGCGAATGTGGTATCGTGACCACATTGCATATCAGCGGTGGAAACAAGCATGGGCAAAGCCAGCAAACTGAGTGAAGTGGCCAAGATCGCCGGCGTGTCGCCGATCACGGCTTCGCGCGCGATCCGGGGCAATGGCTATGTGTCCGAGGCGGCGCGCGAACGCGTGCTGGCGGCGGCGGCCCAGCTCAACTACACGCCCGACATGCTGGCGCGCCGCATGCGCGGCGACAAGAGCAAGCTGATCGGCGTGTTCGTCAACAACTACGGCTCGCTGGTGGTGCACGAGATCGCCAAGGCCATCAGCCAGGAAGCGCGCAACATCGGCTACGACATCCTGATCTTCAACGCCGAGCGCTTCGACGGCCCCGGCCGCGCGCCCACCTGCGACATGCTGAGCAAGCTGTGCGACGGCCTGGTGCTGCTGCTGCCCAACGGCGAGGACGGCTACCTGGAGGTGATCGAGCGGCAGCGCATCCCGGCCGTGTTCTTCAGCTTCGACGCGCGCGACGTGAGCGTGCCCGTGGTGGCGGTGGAGAACCGCGAGGCGGCGCGCGCCGCCGTCGGCCACCTGATCGGCCTGGGCCACCAGCGCATCGCCTTTATCGGCGGCTCGCGCGCCACCGGCCAGAGCGCGCAGCGCCAGAAGGGCTATGCCGACGCGCTGGCCGCCGCCGGGCTGCCGGTGCTGCCGGAGCTGATGGTGGAGGGCCGCTTCGTGCAGGCCGGCGGCTACGCGGCCACCGAGCAGCTGCTGGCGCTGGACCCGCTGCCCACCGCCATCTTCGCCGCCAACGACGAAATGGCCTTCGGCGCCATCGACGCCATCCACAGCCGGGGGCTGGAAGTGCCGGCCCATATCTCGGTGATCGGCTTCGACGACATCCCCACCGCCAGCGGCGTGTTTCCCACCTTGAGCACCATGCGCCAGCCGCTGGCCCAGATGGCGGCCTGCGCGGTGGGCGAGCTGGTGGCGATGATAGACGGCGCGCCCGTGGCCTCCAAGAAGCTGGCCTTCCCGATGGAGCTGGTGGTGCGCAATTCCACCGGCCCGGCCCCGGCGGCCTGATGTCCGGCGACGGCGCCGCGCTGGCCGAAGGGCGGTCCGGGCCGGTCCGTGGCCCGGCTGCGGCTGCGGCTTCGGCAACGGCCGCGGCCTTGCCGCTGACCGCCGCCGGCCTGTTCGCCATCGGCTGCTGGCTGATGCTGGGCGACCTGGGCATCGCCATGCGCGAGCGCGTGGCCTTGCCCAGCGGCCTGGAGCTGCTGCGCCGCAACGCCGCCTCGGACACCACCACCTCGCTGCTGCTGGCCACCATTCCGGCCGTGCTGAGCGTGCTGCTGGTGCCCTTTATCGGCTACCACTCGGACCGCTTCCGCAGCGCCTGGGGCCGGCGCCGTCCCTTCCTGCTGGTGATCGCGCCGATAGGCTGCGCCGCCATGCTGGGCCTGGCGCTCTCGCCGGTGCTGGGCGCCTGGACCGACGCCGCGCTGGGCGCCGCCTCGCCCGGCGCGCGCGTCTGCAACCTGGGCTGGTTCTGCCTGTTCTGGACCGTGTTCGAATGCGCCGCCATCAGCGCCGCCTCGCTGTTCACCGGCCTGGTCAACGACGTGGTGCCGCAGGGGCTGCTGGGGCGCTTCTTCGCCGGCTTCCGCATCGTCGGCCTTGGCCTGGGCATCGCTTTCCACACCTGGGTGTTCGCGCTGACCGACCACTACTTGGCCGAGATCCTGGCCGCCATCGGCGTGGTGTTCGCGCTGGCCATCCTCGTCATGTGCGCCACCGTCAAGGAAGTGTGCCCGCCGGGCGGGGCGGCGGCGGGGGCAGGCGTGGCGCGCGGGCGCTGCACGCTGCTGGTGCCGCGCGCCCATATCCTGGAATGCTTTGGCTACCGGCCTTATCTGTGGATCGTGGCCGCCTTCGTATTCGCCTGCGTCACCTTCAGCCCCTTCAACACCTTCTGCCAGTACTACGCGCAGATGATGGGCATCTCCAAGGCCGCGCTGGGCGGCATGACGGCCTACGGCTACGCCTTCTCCATCGCCTCCGCCTTCGGCGTGGGCTGGCTGGCGGACCGCTACGGCGCGGTGCGCGTGTCGGCCGTGTTCATGGGCCTGTACTGCGCCGCCGCTGCCGTGGGCTATCTGGCGGTGCGCGGCGCGGACAGCTTCCGCGTGTTCTACATGGCGCACATCATTATTTCCGGCGCCTACTTCACGGCGGCCTCGTCCATGCCGATGGCGCTGTTCCCGCGCGGCCGCTTCGTGCAGTACAACTCCACCAAGGATTTGATGGTCGTGTTCGGCAATATCCTGGTGAGCAGCGCGCAAGGCCCCATCCTGGACCTGTCCGGCCACGACTACCGCCTCACCTTGCTGAGCGGCGCCGTGTTCGCGCTGCTGGCCATCGCCTGTCTGCTGCGGCTGAGGCGCTGGCCAGCAGAGGCTTGCACGGTGTAAGCTGTCGGGCACGATAATCCGATTAAGGAACCAGGCATGCCCGCACCGAGCAAGATGGCGCCGCCCCGTTTGGCCACCCTGGTTACCGTGGGCACGGTGGTCACCGTGGCGGCCACCGTGCTGCTGCTGCTGGGACTGATCAACCACTACGCCATCCGCTATGCCGGCAAGGAGGCCGGGCTGCGGCTGCAGCAGCTGTCCTGGCAGATGCGCGACTCGCTCGACCGCGTGGTGGCGCAGGCCGCCGGCGATGTGCAGCAGCTGTCCGAACTGCAGCAGGTGCGCGAAGCGCGCGCGCCGGCCGAGGTGCGCGCCGCGCTCGACAGCCTGCAGAAAACCTTCCCCGACTACGCCTGGATCGGCATGGCCGACAAGGGCGGCGTGGTGTACGCCGCCACCGGCGGCATGCTGGAGGGCGCCAACGTCAGCGCGCGGCCCTGGTTCCAGAAGGGCAAGGACGGCCTGCGCGCCGCCGACTACCATCCAGCCGTGCTGCTGGGCAAACTGCTGCCGCAGTCCGCCGATCCCTGGCGCTTCGTCGACGTGGCCGCGCCCGTCGCGCAGGCCAACGGCGAAGCGCGCGGCGTGCTGGGCGTGCACCTGAGCTGGGACTGGGCGCGCCGCCAGGCCCGCACCCTGCTCACACCGGCGCTGCGCGAGTATGGCGCCGAAATCATCGTGCTGCGCGACGACGGCACCGTGCTGCTCGGCCCGCACGGCATGGAGGAACAGAAGCTGTCCACCGCCAGCCTGGCGCTGGCGCTGAAAGGCGAGACCGGCTTCCTGCAGGAAGTGTGGCCGGACGGGCGCCGCTACGTAACCGGCTACAGCCGCACCGGCCGCGCGCAGGATCTGGCATCGCTGCAATGGGTGGTGCTGGTGCGCCAGGCCGAGGATGCGGCGATGGCGGACTGGCACAAGCTGGAGCGCCGCATTTTGTGGCTCAGCCTGGCGCTCGGCGTGGTGCTGGCCGGCACGGCGGCCTGGCTGGCGCGCCGCCTGGCGCGGCCGATGAATGCCCTGAGCGAACTGATGGAGGCGCGCGCTGCCGGCGCCGGCGCCGGCGGCGCCGCCGCTGCCGACGTGCCGGTGCTGGACGGCTTCCGCGAAGCCGGCGTGCTGTCGCGCGCCATGCGCCACCTGCTGCAGGCCGAGGAGCAGCATGTGGCCGCGCTGCAGACCATGAACGAGGAGCTGGAGGCCAAGGTGGCGGCGCGCACCGCCGAACTGGAGGCGATCGCCATGCGCGACATGCTGACCGGCCTGCCGAACCGGCGCGCGCTGATGGCCGCGCTGCCGGCCGCCATCAACCGCTCGCGCCGCACCGGCAAGGCCTGCGCGGTGCTGTTCCTGGACCTGGACGGCTTCAAGGGCGTCAACGACAGCCATGGCCACGACGAGGGCGACGAGCTGTTGCGCCAGTTCGCCGCGCGCATCGTGGCCGGCGTGCGCAAGACCGACATGGTGGCGCGCCTGGCCGGCGATGAATTCGTGGTGCTGCTCGAACTGCTGGCCCATCCGCCGGACGCCGAGGAAACGGCGGCCAAGATCATGCCGCTGCTGCGCGCGCCGTTTACGCTCAAGACCACCGAGGTCACGCTCAGCGCCAGCATCGGCCTGGCCTTGCACCAGCCGCACGACACGGAAACCCTGGAGGGCCTGCTGTCGCGCGCCGACCACGCCATGTACGACGCCAAGCGGCAGGGCAAGAACTGCATCGCGCTGGCCCCGCCGGCCCTGCCTTAACCTACCCGCTCTGCCCGTGCGTGGCGGCGCCGGCGCACCAGGGCCAGCAAGCCGGCAGCCAGCAGCGCCAGCGTGGCCGGTTCCGGAATGGCCGCCAGCGCCAGGGTGGCGGTGCCGGCCAGCTGGGATAGGCGGAACTGGTCGCCGGGCGCGGCATTGACGAAATACAGTACCAGTTCGGTGGAGGGGCTGCCGTCGTAGAGGTTCTTGACCGCGTCGAGCACGCTTGGCGGGAGGGAGGGCACTTGCGGTTCGGCACCTTGCAGCGTCTGCATGGCGCCGTCGAGCATGCCGCGCAGCGTGCCATTCAGCAGCCGGTTGTACTGTTCCTGGGTCAAGTCCTGAAACATGCCGGGCGCCGCGAGGCCGGGCCCGCCGGATTGCAGGGCGCTGACGTTGATCGCGAGAATGTTGATGTTGATGGCATACACGGGGCCAAAAGTGGGCAAATCAGCAAAGCCTATGTCGACCGAGATCAGCCCGTTGTCCATTGCGCTGAGGAAGAAGTTGCCTGCTTGCGTCACGTTGACCGGGCCGATGCCCAGCGCGCTAAACAGCGGCGCATTGACGCTGCTCGGGAAGTAGATGCTACCCGTGCCGCTGGCCTGGTCTATGGTGCCGATCGGGCCGGCGCGGTGGCTGATGGACAGGTCGCCGGTGGAGGGGCAGGGCGTGGTGGCGGCGCTGCACGGGAAGCCGGGCGTGGACGGCAGCACCACGGGACTTGCCACCGCGTTCAGCTGGGCAACTTGCAGGCCCAGCGTGGCGCTGCGGGCAGGCGTTGCCGCGCCGCACAGCATGAGCGCCAGGACGGCGCACAATGTGATTTGCTTCATGATGTTCTCCTTTGTTTTGTGGTGCAAGGAGAGGCAGCATTTAGCGTGCCACTGAGCGCCCGTCCGGGCGCGCGCAGCGCAAGCACGCCCGCTGCGGAGGGGACTGTAAGCGAGGGCGACGCTAGGCCGGCCGGCCTTCGGTACGGGACACCATGCGCAGTACGTCCAGATAGCCGGAAGGCGCGTCCACCGCGCCGCGCGCGCGCAGCATGGCGTGCATGGCCGGCAGGCGGTGGTAGGGCACGGCCGGCATCAGGTGGTGCTCGATATGGAAATTCACGCGCAGCGGCGCCACCGTGGCGCGCGCCAGCAGGCCGGCGCGGGTGGTGCGGGTGTTGCGCAGCATGTCCGTGCCCGGCTCGGTGCAGGCGTGCTCGGCCATCGAGCGGATGCGCATGAACAGGCTGTAGGTGCTGAGGTAGGCGCCCAGCCAGGCCAGGTAGAGCCAGGCGTGGCCTGCGGCGGCCAGCGCGCCCAGCAGCAGGGCTTGGAAGGCCAGGTATTTCCAGCTGTTGCGGATGCCGTCGCGTACATAGTCGCGCCAGCGGCGGCCTTGCTGCGGCAGCCAATGCACGTCGCTGGCCACGGTCCAGCGCAGCAGGCCCAGGTTCATCAGCAGCAGGCCGTATTCGCGCTTCAGGCCGGACACGCCGCTCAGGTCGCGCAGGAATTTGCGCGCCAGCGAGGCGCGCGTGGCGGGGAAGGGCGCGGACAGGCTGCGGTCCGGATCTTCGCCGGTACCGGTCTTGCCGTGGTGGACCTGGTGATGGCGCTTGTAGCGCTGGATGTCCAGGCCCAGCGGGCTGCCGCACAGCCAGTCGGCCAGCACTTCGTTGAGCCAGCGGCGCTTGAACAGCGTGCCGTGCGCGGCGTCGTGCATCATGATGGCCAGGCTGAGCTGCCGCCCGCCCAGCACCACCAGCACCGCCAGCCACATCAGCGGATGCGGCTGCCAGGCCAGCAGCGCGAAGCACAGCGCGACCACGCCCCAGGTGAACAGCACGGCGCGCGCGCCGGCCCAGTCGGAACGCTCCGTCAGCGCGGCGATTTCGTCGCGGCTGAACAGTTCGCTGAGTTTGCGGCGCGGGGCAGTGCTCATATGGACTCCTTGTTTTAGTTGAAGGCGATGCGCATGATGGCGGCCGTGGCTTCCCTTTGCAGCTCGGCCAGTTCCTCATGCTTGGGACGGGTGTCGGACAGGAAGATCATCAGCCCGATGATTTGCGACACGATCAGGGCGCCGCGGATCTCGGCCTGGGCCGGCGTGAGCTGCGGCGCAATGTCGCGTATCAGGTTGCGCGTGGTGCGGCGCGCGCGCGTGAGCATGCCGTCGAACATCTGCGAGGCGTAGGGGTGGCGGTTGGCCAGCGCGGCGATTTCGAAGAACAGGCCGCTGGAAATCTGGTCGCGCAAGTCGTCCAGGAAGTAGTCGATAATCGATTGGAACACGGCCATGCCGGATTTGTCGCCTTGCTGCAACAGGCGCTCATCGACGGCGGCCTGGTAGCCGTTGAAGGTCTGGTTCAGCAGCGCTTCCAGCAGCACTTCGCGGCTGGGATAGTAGTGCTGCACATTGGACAGGCTGACGCCCACCCGCAGCGCCACGCTGCGCATGGACAGCGCGGCATAGCCCTCGGTGCCGAGGATGTCGCGCGCGGCCGACAGGATGGCGCTGGCCCGTTCCTGGCCCTTGGTGGTGGTGTTCGATGCCTTGCGTTGCATGGTCATGGCGGATTGCGCATTTTCTCAAAATAGGTCAACATACCTGGAAAATATAGGTCATATGACCTAAAAATACAAGGAGACGACGATGATCCCCCGCACTTTGTTCACGGAAGAACACAGCATGCTGCGCGAATCGGCGCGCCGCTTCATGGAAACCGAAGTGCTGCCCCACCACGAGCGCTGGGAGGAGCAGGGCTATGTGGACCGCGAGGTGTGGCGCAAGGCGGGCGCCGCCGGCTTCCTGTGCGCCAGCATGCCGGAGCAGTATGGCGGCGCCGGCGCGGACCAGCTCTACAGCGTGGTGCTGATCGAGGAGCAGGCGCGCGTCAACGCCACCGGCCTGGGCTTCGGCCTGCATTCGGAAATCGTGGCGCCCTACATCCTGCACTACGGCAGCGAGCACCTGAAGTCGCACTACCTGCCCAGGCTGGCCAGCGGCGAGATGGTGGGCGCCATCGCCATGACGGAGCCGGGCACCGGTTCCGACCTGCAGGGCGTGCAGAGCACGGCCATCCGCGACGGCGACCATTACATCCTGAACGGCTCCAAGACCTTCATCACCAACGGCTGGCATGCGGACGTGGTGATCGTGGTGGCCAAGACCGACCCGGCGGCCGGCGCGAAAGGCATCAGCCTGTTCGTGGTCGACACCGGCATGGCGGGCTTCTCGAAAGGCAAGCGCCTGAAGAAGGCCGGCATGAAGGCGCAGGACACCTCCGAGCTGTTCTTCGACAATGTGCGCGTGCCCGCCGCCAACCTGCTGGGCGAGGAGGGGCGCGGCTTTGCCTACCTGATGCAGGAGCTGCCGTGGGAGCGCCTGCAGATCGCCATCATGGCGGTGACGTCGGCCGAGGCGGGCCTGGACTGGACCTTGCAGTACACGCGCGAACGCAAGGCCTTCAAGCGCGCGCTCACCGAATTCCAGACCGTGGCGCACACGCTGGCCGAGATCAAGACCGAGATCAGCTGCATGCGCGTGTTCGTGGACCGCTGCATCGAGCTGCTGCTGGAGAAGCAGCTGGACGCAGCCACCGCGTCCATGGCCAAGCTGGCCGCCACCGAGATGCAGTTCAAGGTGCTGGACCGCTGCGTGCAGCTGCACGGCGGCTACGGCTATATGTGGGAATACCCGATCACGCGCGCCTGGGCCGACGCCCGCGTGCAGCGCGTCTACGGCGGCACCAGCGAGATCATGAAAGAGCTGATCAGCCGCAGCCTGTAAGTAAAAGAAGTCAGCAATCGAGCCCAGCACTGGAGACCAGCATGGAAGCATACATCTACGACGCCGTCCGCACGCCGCGCGGCAAAGGCAAGAAGGACGGCTCGCTGCACGGCGTGACGCCGATCCGGCTGGCCGAAACGGCGCTGCGCGCCATCGCCGCGCGCAACGCGCTCGACACCGCGCTGGTGGACGACGTGGTGCTGGGCTGCGTGGAGCCGGTGGGCGAGCAGGGCGCCTGCATAGGCCGCATCGCGGTGCTGGCGGCGGACTACGCGGAGAGCGTGGCGGGCGTGCAGATCAACCGCTTCTGCGCCTCCGGGCTGGAGGCGGTCAACATGGCCGCCGCGCAGGTGATGGCGGGCCAATCCGACCTGGCCATCGGCGGCGGCGTGGAATCCATGTCGCGCGTGCCCATGGGCGCGAGCGGCTGGGCCTGGCCGGTGGACCCGCAGGTGGCGTTCAAGACCCACTTCGTGCCGCAGGGGATCTCGGCGGACGCCATCGCCACCATCCACGGCTACAGCCGCGCCGACGCGGACGCCTACGCCGCCGAAAGCCAGCGCCGCGCGCACCACGCGCAGCAGCAGGGCTGGTTCGACGGCAGCGTGGTGCCGGTGCTGGACCGCAACGGCCTGGTCATCCTGGCGCGCGACGAATTTATCAAGCCGGACACCACGGCCGCCACGCTGGCCGCGCTCAAGCCCGCCTTTGCCGACATGGGCGAGCAGTTCGGCTTCGACGCGGTGATACGCAAGCGCTATCCGGAAATCGAGCAGATGCGGCACATCCACCATGCGGGCAACAGCTCCGGCATCGTGGACGGCGCGGCGGCGGTCCTGGTCGGCAACCGCGCGGCGGGCGAACGGGCAGGGCTGAAGCCGCGCGCGCGCATCCGTTCGTTCGCGTCCATCGGCTCCGAGCCGTCCATCATGCTCACCGGTCCGAGCTACGCGGCCGAAAAGGCGCTCAAGCGCGCCGGCATGCAAGCGGCCGACATCGATTTGTGGGAACTGAACGAAGCTTTCGCCTCGGTGGTGCTGCGCTTTATGGACGTGCTGTCGGTGCCGCACGACAGGATCAATGTGAACGGCGGCGCCATCGCCATGGGCCACCCGCTGGGCGCCACCGGGGCCATGATACTGGGCACGCTGCTGGACGAAATGGAGCGCCGCGGCGTGTCCACCGGCCTGGCCACGCTGTGCGTGGGCGCCGGCATGGGCACGGCCACCATTATTGAACGCATTTGAGGAGCAGCGCATGATAAGCGTAACTGTAGAGGCCAGCGGCATCGCGGTGCTGAGCTGGGACATGGCGGGCCGCAGCCAGAATGTGCTGAACGCGGAAAGCTGCCAGATGCTGTGCGACCTGGTCGACGAGGCGGCGGCGGACGGCGCCGTGAAAGGCATACTGATGACGTCGGCCAAGCCGGACTTCATCGCCGGCGGCGACCTGGAATGGCTGCGCAGCACGGACGACGCGGCGGTGCTGTTCGAGCGCGTGATGCGCTTGCACCGCGCGCTGCGCAAGCTGGAGAGCTGCGGCAAGCCGGTGGCCATGGCCTTGCCCGGCTCGGCGCTGGGCGGCGGACTGGAAGTTGCGCTGGCCGGCCACTACCGGGTGGCGGCGGACCATCCGAAGGCGCGCTTCGGCCTGCCGGAAGTGACGCTGGGCCTGCTGCCGGGCGGCGGCGGCACGCAGCGCCTGCCGCGCCTGATCGGCATCCAGAAGGCCTTGCCGCTGCTGCTGGAGGGCAAGCGCCTGAAGGCGGCAGACGCGCTCAAGGCCGGCATCCTGCACGCGGTGGTGCCGCCGGGCAGCGAGCAGGAGGCCGCGCGCGCCTGGCTGCACGACGCGATGCTGGCCGCGCCGTCCGAGCGCGTGCAGCAGCCGTGGGACGTGAAGGGCTACAAGGTGCCGGGCGGCGCGGTGGCGTCGCCGGCGGTACAGCAGGCCATCATGGCGGCCAACGCCCTGGTGCATGCCAGGACCTGGGGCAATTACCCGGCGCCGCGCAACATCCTGTCCTGCGTCTACGAGGGCCTGATCACCGATATCGACACCGGCCTGATGACCGAGGCGCGCTACTTTGTGCAGACGGTGCTGTCGCCGGAAGCGAAAGCCATGATACGCACCCTGTTCTTCAGCATGGGCGAGGCGAATAAATTGGCCGCGCGCCCGGCCGGCGTGCCGCGGCAGAAGTACGGCAAGGTGGGCGTGCTGGGCGCGGGCATGATGGGGGCGGGCATCGCCTACAAGGCGGCGCAGGCGGGCTTGCAGGTGGTGCTGATCGACCGCGCGCAGGCCGACGCGGACAAGGGCAAGGCCTATTCGCAGGCGCTGCTGGAGAAGCAGGCGGCGCGCGGGCAGGCCACGCCGGAGCAGGCGGCGGCTTTGCTGGCGCGCATCACCGCCACCACGGACTACGCGCAGCTGGCCGGCTGCGGCATCGTCGTCGAGGCCGTGTTCGAGGACCGCGCGCTGAAAGCGGCCGTCACCGCGCAGGCGGAGGCGGTGCTGGAGCCGGACGCCATCTTCGCATCCAACACGTCCACCTTGCCGATCAGCGGACTGGCGCAGGCGAGCGCGCGTCCGGAGCAGTTCATCGGCCTGCACTTCTTCTCGCCGGTGGACAAGATGCCGCTGGTGGAAGTCATTGTCGGCCGGCAGACCAGCGCGGCCACGCTGGCCCGCTCGCTGGACCTGGTGCAGGCGCTGGGCATGACGCCCATCGTCGTCAACGACGCGCGCGGCTTCTACACCAGCCGCGTGTTCTCCACCTATGTGCTGGAAGGGCTGGCCATGCTGGCCGAGGGCGTGGCGCCGGCGCTGATCGACAACACGGGCCTGCAGGCGGGCATGCCGGTGGGGCCGCTGGCGCTGACGGACGAGGTGTCGAGCGAGCTGATCCACAAGATCGACCGCCAGACGCGGCTCGATCTGGGCGCGGCCTACCAGGGCCGTCCCGGCCACGCGGTGGCGGCGCGCATGGTGGAGCTGGGGCGTATAGGCAAGAAGGCGGGGCAGGGCTATTACGATTATCCGGAGGGCGGCAAGAAGCGTTTGTGGCCCGGACTGGCCGAGCACTTCCCGCGCGCGGCCGTCCAGCCGGACGCGGCGCAGCTGGTGGAGCGCCTGATCGCGGTGCAGGTGGTGGAAACCGTGCGCTGCATGGAGGAGGGCGTGCTCACCTCCGCGCGCGACGCGGACGTGGGGGCGGTTCTGGGCTGGGGCTTCCCGGCTTTCCGTGGCGGTCCGCTGAGCGAAGTGGACAGGGAGGGCGCGGCGGCATTCCTGGCGCGCTGCGAGCGCCTGGCGGCCACCCATGGCGAGCGCTATGCGCCGCCCGCGCTGCTGCGCCGTATGGCGGAAGGCCACGCCGGTGCCAGATGTTTTTTTGACTAGACCTGCCGCCAGGCGTGCTACACTTTTCGCAGCCGACGCCCCGCTTGCATGCACGACTGGAGATAATGATGTCATCAGTGGTTAATTCCTCCCCTTATCCGGATTCACCACGGCCCGAGATGCTGGCTTTCGTCCCGGCGGACGCCCAGCGCGTGCTCGACGTGGGCTGCCACACCGGAGCGTTTGGCCTGGCGGTCAAAAGAAAATGCGGCGGGGAAGTGTGGGGCATAGAACCGGTTGCGGAGACCGCCGAAGTCGCCGCGAAAGTGCTGGACCGGGTGTTCAACGATTTTTTTTCCGCAGCACTGCCGCTGCCGGACCATTACTTTGACGCGATTGTCTTCAACGATGTGCTGGAGCACATGCCCGATCCCTGGGCAGCCCTGAAACTGGCCGCAGGCAAGCTCAAACCCAGCGGCTCTGTCATTGTTTCGATACCGAATTTGCGCCACATCGACAACCTGGTGCATATTATGCGCGAGCGCGATTTCAACTATGAACCGGCCGGCATCCGCGATAAAACGCATTTGCGCTTTTTCACGCGCAAAAGCGCGCCGCGCCTGTTCGACAACAGCGGCCTGTCCATCGTTACGCTCACCGGCGTGAACGAGGATTGCTATCCTTCCCTGCCGCGGCGCCTCGCCTACTTTTTTTTCAAGCGTTACCTGGACGACACCCGGCATATCCAATACGCGATTGTGGCCAAGCCGGAGTAGCGCCCCGGAGGGCGCGGCTACGCTAGGCCAGGCTGGCGCTCTGGTAGCGCCAGGCGTCGCGGCACATCTGGTCGATGGCGCGTTCGGCCTTCCAGCCCAGCTCGCGCTCGGCGCGCGCGGGGTCGGCGTAGCACTGCGCCACGTCGCCCGGGCGGCGCGGGCCGATCTGGTAGGGCACGGGACGGCCGCTGGCGGCGGCGAAGGCCCGCACCATCTCCAGCACGCTGTAGCCGCGCCCGGTGCCCAGGTTGTAGGTCAGCAGGCCCGGGCCTTGCGCCAGCCGCGCCAGCGTGCGAACATGGCCCAGCGCCAGGTCGGTGACGTGGATGTAGTCGCGCACGCCGGTGCCGTCCGGGGTCGGATAGTCGTTGCCGTGCACCGCCAGCTGCGCGCGCTGCCCGGCCGCCACCTGCGCCACATAGGGCAGCAGATTGTTCGGGACGCCGTTCGGCGTTTCGCCTATCAGCCCGCTTTCGTGCGCGCCCACCGGATTGAAATAGCGCAGCAGCGCCACCCGCCATTGCGGCTCGGCATGGCACAGGTCGCGCAGCATGTCTTCAATGATGAGCTTGCTGCGCCCGTAGGGATTGGTGGCCGACAGCGGGAAGTCCTCGGTGATGGGCACGCTGGCCGGGTCGCCGTAGACCGTGGCGGACGAGCTGAACACCAAGGTGCGCACACCGGCTTCGGCCATGGTCTCGAACAGCACCAGGCTGCCGGCCACGTTGTTGTCGTAATACGCCAGCGGCTGGCTGACCGATTCGCCCACCGCCTTCAGGCCGGCGAAATGGATCACCGCCCCGATGGCGTGCTCGCGGAACACGGCGCGCAGCGCGGCGCGGTCGCGGATGTCGGCCTGCACCACGGGAAAGCTGCGCCCGGCGATGCGCTCCACGCGCTGCTGCACCGCCGGCTGCGCGTTGCTCAGGTTGTCGTAAACGACGATGTCGTGCCCTTCGGCCAGCAGCTCGACGCAAGTGTGCGAGCCGATGTAGCCGAGTCCGCCAGTAACCAGAATTTTCATAACATGCCCGGGGTGAGTGCTTTCCAGCGGCGATAATAAATTGATACGCTTTTTTTAGCAAACCGAACCACGGAAGCCGCGCAGCAATTCCTGGTCGGACAGGGGCTCGTCCTGCAGCCGGCCGAAGAAATAAAAGCCGGAGGCGGCGTCGTAGTTGCCGCGCTTGGCGTGCACCGCGTAGTCCAGCCAGCGTAGCGGCCAGGCCGCCAGCAGGCCGGCCAGCTTGAGCCAGCGGCGCGGGCCGGGACGGTCCGACAGCGCGGCCAGCGCGTAGCGCAGCATCTGGCCGGCGCTCACGCCGGTGCCGGCCGTGGCGCCGCTGCGCAGTTCGGCGAAATGGCGGAACAGGCGGCGGTGGCCCAGGTGGGTGAAGCGGGTGAAGTCGTATTCGCGCATGTGCACCGGCTGCATGAAGGGCGTTTCGGCGTAGACGTAGCCGCCCGGGCGCAGCACGCGGCGGATTTCCTCCACGCAGCGGTAGGGGTCGAGCACGTGCTCGAGCACGGCGCAGGCCACGCAGGCGTCGAAGCTGGCGGCCTCGAAGGGCAGGTCGTGCGCGTCGGCGATGCAGCTGACATGCTTGCCGAAGGCCACGTCGGTGTAGACCGCGCCGCCGGCCACCGTGCGCTCGCCGGCGCCGATCACCAGGATGCGCGCCTGCGGCCGCTCGCGCAGGACGGCGGCCAGCGCGTCGGCCAGGCCGAAGTCGCGCCGCGGCGCTTCGGCGTCCATCAGGCGCATCACGGCGCGGCGGTACAGCCGGTGCAGTCCGCTGCTGCGGTCCAGGCTGCCGGCATAGCCGCTGGCGCCGTCGTAGCCGCCCTGGCCGCCTGGCTGCGGCAGGTAGTCGGCTTCGCGGAACACGCTGTTGCCGGGGTGCAGCAAGACCGGGATGCCCTGCACTGTCGGGTAGCGGCGCCCGCACTGCGCGCAGTGCCAGTCCGCCAGCGCGGTCTTGTGCACCGGGCAGGCATAGGCCGCCGGGCTTGCTGCTTGCGCCATCGCCGTTCTCCCTTGTATGGATGCCAAGGTTGACCATAGCAAGCCGGTTGCGGGGCCGTTCTGGCCTACATCAAGCTTGCTGCGTTTGGCGCGCGCGAAATGGCGGCCCGGAAATTCGCGGCGCGGTGCAATCTTTTAATATAATGGCAAAATTATCTTGTCTGGAACTGCGCATGGAATCCGCGAACATCCCGCTGGTGGTCGACCTGGACGGCACCTTGACGCCGACCGATACGCTGGTTGAATCCGGCCTCAAGCTGATCCGGCGTTCGCCGGCTGCGCTGCTGAGCATGCCGTTCTGGCTGCTGTCCGGGCGCGCCGGTTTCAAGCGCGCCATCGCCGCGCGCTGTGGCCTGGCCGTGCACAGTCTGCCCTATCACCAGCCGTTGCTGGACTACCTGCGTACGGAAAAGGCGCGCGGCCGCCGCATCGTGCTGGCCACCGCCGCCCACAGCAGCATCGCCGACGCGGTGGCAGGCCACCTCGGCTTGTTCGACCAAGTGCTGTCCACCGGCGCGGAAGACAACCTGAAGGGGGCCGCCAAGCTGGGCGCCATCCAGCGCGAGGTGGGCGCGGACTTCGTCTACGCCGGCGACAGCCAGGCCGACCTGCCAGTGTGGCAGGGGGCGCGCGGCGCCATCCTGGTCGGCGTCAGCGCGCGCACCAGCGGCATCGTGCGCGGCGGCACGGTGCCGGTCGAGCGCGAATTTCATCGCGACAGCCGTTCATTGAAGGTCTGGCTGCGCGCGCTGCGGGTACACCAATGGCTGAAAAACCTGCTGATCTTCGTGCCCTTGTTTGTCGCGTTTTCCTGGCTGGACATGAGCAGGCTGGGCCATTTGATGCTGGCCTTCCTGGCGTTCTCGCTGGCGGCCTCGGCCACTTACGTGGTCAACGATTTATGGGACCTGGAAGCGGACCGGGCCCATCCGCGCAAAAAACTGCGGCCCTTCGCCAGTGGCCAGCTTTCCATCTTGCATGGGCTGGCGGTGGCCGGCGTGGCGCTGGCTACCGCGCTGGTGCTCGCGGCACTGGTCTCCCAGGGCTTTTTGCTGGTGCTGTTGCTGTACCTGCTGCTTACCAGCAGTTATAGCTGGGTACTCAAGGAGTACATCCTGGTCGACGTGCTGATGCTGTCGCTGTTGTACACCTTGCGCATCCAGGCCGGCGCGGTGGCGGCCGGCATTGTCGCCAGCTCCTGGTTGCTGGCGTTCTCGGTGTTCGTGTTCCTCAGCCTGGCGTTGATCAAGCGCTGCTCCGAGCTGGTGTCGCTGCGCCAGGATGGCCGCGCCGCGCCGCGCGGACGCGACTACCGCGTCGACGACCTGGTGGTGCTGTGGCCGCTGGGCGTGGGGGCCGCATTGTGCGCCGTGGTGGTGCTGGGCCTGTTCATCAGCGCGCCCGAGACGCAGGCGCGCTATCGCACGCCGGATCTGCTGTGGCTGGCGGCGTTCGGCATGATTTACTGGCTGGGGCGGCTCTGGATTAAAACCTCGCGCGGTGAAATGCACGACGACCCGGTGGTGTATGCGGTGCGCGACGGCGGCAGCCGCCTCGCCATCGCGGTCATCGTGGCGCTGGCGCTGGCGGCGCGCTTCCTGGCGGTGTAAGGCCGCCCGGCTTAGGAACGCACCAGCGCCAGGCGGATGCCGCGCTGCGCCAGACGCGTTTGCAGCTGCATCATGACCGTGCGTTCGGCGCCGGCAGGCTGGCCGGCAGCGCGCCACAGCACATAGAGTACCAGGCAATAAATCAGCGCCCCGCCGGCCACGCAGGCGGCCAGCATGGCGCCATAGGCCGCCAAATTGGCCGGCGGCGCCACGGCGCGCTTGGCGCCCCAGAGCACTGCCGCCATGATCAGCGAGGCCAGCAGCGGGCGCAGTATCTGCCGCATAAAGGTCGTGCCGCTGAGTTGCAGCGCGCGCGCGACCAGGGTCTGGTTGACCGGAATCATCAGCACGGTGGCTGCCAGCGAGGCCCAGGCTGCGCCCAGCGTGCCGTAGCCGCGCAGCGCAGGCAGCATGCATGCCACCAGCAACGCCAGCTGCAGCGTCAGCGTTGCTGAAATCACCTTCAGGCGTCCGGTGGCCAGGTAGATGTAGGCGATATTGGTCTGCAGGGACTGGATCACACCGTGGATGGCCAGAATCTGCATCAGGGCGACCACCGTCAGCCATTTCCAGCCCAGCACCACCGGCACCAGCAGGTCGGCCACCATGACAATTCCGGCGCCGGCGGGCAGCGTGAAGAGCGCGATCATGGCAATGGTGTTCAGGAAGCTGCTGCGCAGCTGTACCAGGTCATGCGCCACGCGCGAATAGCCGGGGAAGGCGGCCCGGTTGACCGGCGCCGCCAGTTCGGTGGTAGGCAGGGTGGAGATTTCGTAGGCGATATTGTAGTAACCCAGCGATTGCGGCCCAGCCATGCGGCCGACGAAGAACTGCACCACGTTGGCGTTCAGAAATTGCAGCACGTTGTTGATGACCAGCCATTTTGAACTGTGAAAGAGTTCAGTCTTGGCCTTCAGGCAGAAACGCGGCCGGTATTCGCTGACGATGAAAGACAGCGACACGGCCACCAGCGTGCCAACCAACTGGCTCAGGGCCAGGGCCCAGTAATTGCGCAGCCAGAATGCCAGCGGGATGGTGACGCCCAGCATGATCAGCCGTTTGCCCATCAGGAATTTGAATTCGCGGTCAAAGCGCATGTCGCGCCGGAAGATGACCGGCCCGATGTTGGAGAAGCCCTGGATCGCAAAGCCGAGCGCCAGCACATAGATGACCGCCTCCAGCCGCGGATCGTCGTAGAACAGCGCGGTGGGCAAGGCGAGCACCGCCATGATGGCTGCCGCCAGCAGGGAAAACATGACATTGAAAGTCCACGCGGTATCGAAGTGTTCGCGCCCCGCGTTCGGATTCTGGATGAGCGGCACGTCGAAGCTGAATGCGATCAGCAGCTGCAGGGCGGAGATCAGCACCATGGCGATGGCCACCAGGCCGAAGTCGGCCGGCATCAGCAGGCGCGCCAGCACTACGGTGCTGATCAGGCCGAGACCGCGGTCGATCAGTTTGAAAGCCACCATCCAGATGGCACCTTTGGCAATTTTTTTGTCGATGTCGTTCAAGGGGGCTTATGCGGAAAAGGATAGGGTGCTTCTGATGGACGCAGAGCGCGGGGTCATGCCGGCTCCGTGCAGACGGCAGCGACAGGTACAGCGGGCGCTGCCTGCGGTGGCGGGTAAGGAAATTGGGCTGGCATGGTGTTCGCAGGACGGATGTTGGACAAGCGACCCGGCACCTGCGTCCGCTCGTTGCAATGATCGTAACATAGATCAGCGTGCGTATCGGAAAAAGTTAAGCATGTTGCAATATTTTCTGCAAATTGTTACTTCGAATTAAAAAATTGGGCGCCGCAGCACCCGGCATTGACATATAATTACATTAACATTTGTTGTGTGTTAGAGCACATTTTCGAATTGCATTTCAGCTTGATTTGTTATAAGGCTTGCATTTTTTTACCCGGTCGCCGAGTATGTCACAGGGCGGCCTTGCGGCGCATTCTTCGCATGAAAATGCCAAGTGGAAACTGTGTGGCGCTTGCCCAACATTTCAGAGTTGGCGGCGGAAGAGACCGCCTATGCGGTAAGCACAAGCGCTAAAATGAACGCCCTGTCTCGCGGCTGGCGCAATGACACGAAGTTGTTAGAGCTCTACAATTTTATCCAGTATGGGATCTGAAATGGAAAACGCCAAGGTAGTCGCGGTAGTCGGTTTAGGGTATGTCGGTCTGCCATTGGCCGTGGAGTTTGGCAAAAAGCGCCAGACCATAGGCTTTGACTTGTCCGAGCGCAAGATCGACAGCTACCGGCGCCATTGCGATCCGACCGGCGAAGTGTCGCCCGAGCAACTGGCCGCCGCCACCCAGCTGCGCGTCACCAGCGACCCGGCCGACCTGGCCGGCGCCGACTACCTGGTGGTGGCCGTGCCGACCCCGGTCGACCAGGCCCACAATCCCGATTTCACGCCGCTGATCGGCGCCAGCATCACGGTCGGCCGCAACCTGAAAAAGGGCGCCATCGTGGTGTTCGAGTCCACCGTCTACCCGGGCGCCACCGAGGAAGTGTGCGTGCCCATCCTGGAGCGCGAGTCGGGCCTGAAATGGAAGCAGGACTTCCACGTCGGCTATTCTCCCGAGCGCATCAACCCGGGCGACAAGCTGCACACCCTGACCACCATCCTGAAAGTGGTGTCCGGCGACGACGCCGCCACGCTGGACGAGGTGGCCGCGCTGTACGAATCCATCGTCACCGCCGGCGTGTACCGCGCCTCCAGCGTCAAGGTGGCCGAGGCCGCCAAGGTGATCGAGAACACCCAGCGCGACCTGAACATCGCCCTGATGAACGAGCTGGCCCTGATCTTCGACAAGATCGGCATCGACACGCTGGAAGTGCTGCAGGCGGCCGGCACCAAGTGGAACTTCCTGCCCTTCCGTCCCGGCCTGGTGGGCGGCCACTGCATCGGCGTCGACCCCTACTACCTGACCCACAAGGCCGACATGGTCGGCTACCACCCGCAGGTGATCCTGGCCGGGCGCCGCATCAACGACGGCATGGCCAAGTTCGTGGCCGAGAAAACCGTCAAGACCATGATCGCGGCCGGCTGCCATGTGAAGGGCTCGCGCGTCAACGTGATCGGCCTGACCTTCAAGGAAAACTGCCCCGACCTGCGCAATTCCAAGGTGGCCGACATTATTGCCGAGCTGAAATCCTACGGCGTCGAAGTGCATGTGCACGACCCGGTGGCCGAGGCCGACGAGGCGCTGCATGAATACGGCGTGGAACTGGAGCGCTGGGAAGACCTGCCGCGCGCCGATGCCATCGTGGCGGCGGTGCCGCACCAGGAACTGCTGGCGATCCCGTTCGGCGAGCTGTGCGCCAAGCTGACCCCGCTGGGCTGCTTTATCGACGTCAAGTCGGCCTTCGACCTGGCGCCCATCAGCGCCGCCGGCCACGCGGTGTGGAGGCTGTGATGACGCCGGGGCCGGCGGCCTACCTGGAGCGGCAGCAGCAGCTGCGCGCCCAGCCGCGCCACTGGCTGGTGACCGGCGCGGCCGGCTTCATCGGTTCCAACCTGGTCGAGGCGCTGCTCAAGCTGGGCCAGCGGGTCACCGGCCTGGACAACTTCGCCACCGGCCACCAGCATAATCTGGACCAGGTGCGCGCCGCCGTAGGCGCGGCGCAGTGGGCGCAATTCCGCTTCCTGCGCGGCGACATCCGCCAGCCGGCCGACTGCGCCCAGGCCTGCGAAGGCGTGGACTATGTGCTGCACCAGGCCGCGCTCGGTTCGGTGTCGCGCTCGATCGAAGACCCGCACACCACCAACGACGTCAACATCACCGGCTTCCTGAACATGCTGACGGCCGCGCGCGACGCCAAGGTGCGCCGCTTCGTCTACGCCGCCTCCAGCTCCACCTATGGCGACCATCCGGACCTGCCCAAGGTGGAAGGCCAGATCGGCAATCCGCTGTCGCCCTACGCGGTCACCAAATACGTCAACGAGCTGTATGCCGGCGTGTACGCGCGCTGCTACGGCGCCGAGTCGGTCGGGCTGCGCTATTTCAATGTGTTCGGCCCGCGCCAGGACCCGAACGGCGCCTACGCCGCCGTGATCCCGCAGTGGGTGGCCGCGCTGATCGCCAACCGGCCGCTGTTCATCAACGGCGACGGCGAAACCAGCCGCGATTTCTGCTTTATCGACAATGTGGTGCAAGCCAATGTGCTGGCCGCCACCGCCACCGCGCCGGACGCGGTCAACCAGGTCTACAACGTGGCGCTGAACCAGCGCACCAGTTTGAACCAGCTGTACGGCTTGATGGTGGCCCTGCTGCGGGAGCGTTTCCCGCACCTGGACCAGCACCGGCCGCAGTATGCCGGCTTCCGGGCCGGCGATGTGCGCCACTCGCAGGCGGACATCGGCAAGGCGGCGCAGCTGCTCGGGTATGCGCCGACGCACCGCATAGAAGAAGGCTTGGCCGTGGCGATGGACTGGTATGTCGATAGCCTGACAGCCAGGTAGCACCAATAGAACGGGCCCGGCCTGCGCGCGGCCGGCGCCGTCATCCATCGCCGCGAGGTGCGCGCACTGGGGAAGGAACAATAACATGTTAAAAATTGCCAATCACTACGTGTCCAAGGTCGCGTTCAGCCTGCTGTTCGTGGAAATCCTCATCCTGATCGGCGCCTTCTACGCCGGCTCGGCCATCCGCTTTTTCGACGGCGACGACTTCCTGCTGCCCCGGCTCGACCATTTCCTGATGTCGGCCTGCGTGTTTACCGCCGCCATCGTGTTCTCCATGAGCGCGCTGGGCATGTACCAGCTCAACTTCAGCGAAGGCCTGCGCAATCCCTTCTTCCTGCAGCTGGTGCCCTCGTTCGCCATGGCCTTCGGCATCCTGACGCTGGTGTTCTACGTGGCGCCGGAGCTGTATTTCGGGCGCGGCATCCTGCTGCTGGTGTTCGCCATCTCGGCGGCCGGCATCCTGATGGCGCGCGCCATCTTCTTCACCAGCTCCAAGTTCCGCTTCCTCGAATCGCGCATCATCTTCCTGGGCAACGGCGCGCTGGCCAAGGAGTGCGGCGACCTGGCCCTGCACTCGAACAGCTACCACAAGTACGACGTGGCCGGCTATGTCGCCATGCCGGAGGAGGAGTCGCGCGTGGCCGCCAATTCGGTGCTGGCCATGGAGCCCGGCATGTCGCTGGTGGCGCTGGCGCAGAAATACAATGTGCGCGAAATCGTGGTGTCGGTGCAGAACCGGCGCGGCGGCACCTTCCCGATCCGGGAATTGCTCGAGTGCAAATTGTTCGGCATCAAGGTCACCGACGCCGCCACCTTCTTTGAGCGCGAAACCTGCCAGATCCGGGTCGAGTCCCTGCAGCCGAGCTGGCTGGTCTTCGGCGGCGGCTTCGACCAGAGCTTTATGCGTACCTTCATGAAGCGAGGCTTCGACCTGATCGTGTCCATCATCATCCTGCTGCTGGCGCTGCCGGTCATGCTGTTTACCGCGGTGTGCATCAAGCTCGAGGACGGCGGCGCGCTGATCTACAGCCAGGAACGGGTGGGCAAGGGCGGGCGCAGCTTCAAGGTGCTGAAGTTCCGCAGCATGGGCACGGACGCGGAAAAAGGCGGCAAGCCGCAGTGGGCCGCGCAGAACGACCCGCGCGTGACGCGCGTGGGCGGCATCATCCGCAAGCTGCGCGTGGACGAGCTGCCGCAGCTGTGGAATGTGTTCAAGGGCGAGATGAGCTTTGTCGGCCCGCGCCCGGAACGGCCGTATTTCGTCGAGCAGCTGAGCGCCGACATCCCCTACTACAACGTGCGCCACAGCATCAAGCCGGGCATCACCGGCTGGGCCCAGGTGCGCTACGGCTACGGCGCCTCGGTGGAGGACGCGGTGCAGAAGCTGCAGTACGACCTGTATTACGTGAAGAACAACAGCCTGTTCCTCGACCTGCTGGTGCTGATCGATACCCTCAAGGTGGTGTTGTTCGGCAGCGGCCGCTGATGGCGCTGTCCTTGGCCCGGGCGCCGGAGCTGCCATGCTGAGCAGCGTCGCCTCGTACAGCTACGGCGCCGCCGCGCTGGCCTTCGCGCTGCTGTTCGGCTTGCTGTTGAGCATATGGCGCGCCCGCGCACATGCGGCCGTGCTGGCGGCGGCCGCGCTGGCGACGGCGTTGTGGGCCGGCCTGAACGCCTGGGAGGCGGTCCACGCGCCGGCCCCGTCCACCCTGAACGACGCGCTCGACATCGCCCGCAACGCGGCCTGGTCTATCTTCCTGCTATTCCTGATGGGCCTGTTCCAGCCGGGCGCCGGCTGGCGCCTGCTGCGCCACAACCGCCTGCTGCGCCTGGTGGCCGGCTTCTACGCCCTGCTGCTGGCGGCCGAGCTGCTGGCCAACTGGGCGCCGGGCGTGCTGGCCAGCGTGGGCGGCCTGCTGCCGCTGGCCATGCTGCGCGCCGGCGCGGCGGTGCTGGGCATGATCCTGGTCGAGCAGCTCTACCGCAACAAGCCGCTGCAGGAGCGCTGGGCGCTGAAATACGCCTGCCTGGGCATAGGTGGCATGTATGCCTACGATTTCTACCTGTACAGCGACACCATGCTGTTCCGCCAGGTCAACGGCGACATCTGGGCCGCGCGCGGCTTCGTGCAGGCGCTGACCATGCCGCTGATCGCGCTGGCCGTGTCGCGCAGCGCGGCCTGGTCCACCCAGCTGTCGGTGTCGCGCCGGGTGCTGTTCCATTCGGCCGCGCTGGCCGGCTCGGCCGGCTATCTGCTGGTGATGAGCTCGGCCGGCTACTATCTGCGCTTCTTCGGCGGCAGCTGGGGCTCGGTGATGCAGGTGGCCTTCCTGTTCGGCGCCTCCGTGCTGCTGGCCGGGGTGCTGTTCTCCGGCACCTTCCGCGCCTGGCTCAAGGTCTTCATCAGCAAGCATTTCTACAGCTACAACTACGACTACCGCGAAGAATGGATGGGCTTTACCCGCATGCTGTCGGCCGACGGCCCCAAGCTGGCCGAGCGCGCGGTGCAGGCCGTGGCCGGGCTGGTGGAAAGCCCGGGCGGCGCGCTGTGGCTGCTGCGCGAGTCCGGCCGCCACGAGCCGGTGGCGCAGTGGCATGTGCCGCTGGCCAGCGAGTCCGAAGCGGCCGACTCGGCGCTGTGCCAGTTTCTCGAGAACAAGCAGTGGGTCATCGACATGCAGGAGTACCAGCGCAACCCCGGCCTGTACGGCGACATCGCCATGCCGGACTGGATCTGCCGCTACCCGCGCGTGTGGCTGGTGCTGCCGCTGATTATGCAGGGCCGCCTGTCCGGTTTCATGCTGCTGCAGCAGCCGCGCAGCAGCATCCAGCTGAACTGGGAGGTGATCGACCTGCTGAAGATCGCCTGCAGCCAGGCCGCCAGCTACCTGGCCCAGCAGGACGCCGCCATGGCCCTGATGGTGGCGCGCCAGTTCGAATCGTTCAACCGCATGTCCACCTTCGTGGTGCACGACCTGAAAAACCTGGTGGCCCAGCTGTCGCTGCTGATCCCCAACGCGCACAAGCACCGCAACAATCCGGAATTCCAGCAGGACATGCTCGACACCGTCACCCACTCGGTGCAGAAAATGAAGCTGATGCTGCAAAAACTGAGCCGCAACGATGCCCCCGCGCGTCCGCTGCCATTGTTTATTGACCAACTGTTGCAACAGGCCGTATCCTTGAAGGCAGCGTTCGAGCCGCGTCCGCAATTGCGGGTGGAAACGCCCGGCCTGCGGGTGCTGGCCGACTGGGAGCGCCTGGAGCGGGTGCTGGGGCATCTGATCCAGAACGCGATCGAGGCCACGCCGCTGGACGGCCAGGTGCGCATCGCGCTGCGCGGCGAGCATGGCGCGGTGCTGGTCGAGATCAGCGACAGCGGCGCCGGCATGACCGAGGAATTCATCCGCGACCGGCTGTACAAGCCGTTCGAATCGACCAAGCCGGCCGGCATGGGCATAGGCGCGTTCGAGAGCAGGGAATACATCCATGAACTGGGCGGGGAGCTGGAGGTCAGCAGCCGTCCGCAGCAGGGCACGACCTTCCGTGTCACCCTGCCGCTGTACCAGCAGGACGCCGGTGCCGTGGAGCGCGCGGCCTGACCGGGCCGCCAGACTGAGACATAGAGGAATACCGTGAGCAAAGCGAAGCTGCTGATTATCGAAGACGACCCCGGCCTGCAAAAGCAGCTGCGCTGGAGCTTTGACCAATACGAAGTGCTGGTGGCGGGCGACCGCGAGGCGGCGCTGGCGCAGGTGCGCCGCCATGAACCGGAAGTGGTGATCACCGACCTGGGCCTGCCGCCCGATCCGGACGGCGCCACCGAGGGCCTGGCCACCTTGCAGCAAATCCTGGCGCTGGCGCCGGAAACCAAGGTGGTGGTGCTGACCGGCAACCAGGACCATGCGCACGCGGTCTCGGCCATCGGCCTGGGCGCCTACGACTTCCACCAGAAGCCGGCCGACCCCGACCTGCTGGGCCTGGTGGTCCAGCGCGCCTTCTACCTGCACGCGCTGCAGCGCGAGAACCGCCGCATGCAGCTGGCCCAGGCCGATTCGCCGCTGGCCGGCGTGATCAGCCGCGACGCCGGCCTGCAGAAGATCTGCCGCAGCATAGAAAAAGTGGCGCCCACCTCGGCCTCGGTGATGCTGCTGGGCGAGAGCGGTACCGGCAAGGAAGTGCTGGCGCGCGCGCTGCACCAGCTCAGCCCGCGCTCCAAGGAGCGCTTCATGGCCATCAACTGCGCCGCCATCCCGGAAAACCTGCTCGAGTCCGAGCTGTTCGGCTACGAGAAGGGCGCGTTCACCGGCGCGGCCAAGCAGACCAAGGGCAAGGTCGAGCTGGCGCACGGCGGCACCTTCTTCCTCGACGAGGTGGGCGACCTGCCCATGCCGCTGCAGGCCAAGCTGCTGCGCTTCCTGCAGGAGCGCGTGATCGAGCGCATCGGCGGCCACGAGGAAATCCCGGTCGACGTGCGCATCGTCTGCGCCACCCACCAGAACCTGAAGGAGCTGGCGGTGGCGGGCCGCTTCCGCGAGGACTTGTACTACCGCCTGTCCGAAATCGTGGTCACCATACCGCCGCTGCGCAACCGCGTGGGCGACGCGGCGCTGCTGGCGCACCACTTCAAGAACAAATTCTGCGCCGCCGAGTCGCGCCCCGCGCTGCACTTCAGCCAGGAAGCGATGAATGTGATCGAGGCCTATCCCTGGCCGGGCAATGTGCGCGAGATGGAGAACTGCATCAAGCGCGCCGTCATCATGGCCGACGGGCCGCACATCGTGGCCGAGGACCTGGGCCTGTCCGGCGCGCTGCTGCCGGAGGAGCCGCTGAACCTGCGCCAGGTGCGCGACGAGGCCGAGTACAAGGCCATCGTCAAGGTGCTGGCCCGGGTCGATGGCAACATCGTCAAGGCCTCCGAGCTGCTGGGCGTGAGCCGCCCCACGCTGTACGACCTGATGAGCCGCCACGCCATCAAATCCGGTTCCTGACCGGGGCGCGCCGTGCGCCAGGCCGTCGCCGTCTACGTCTTGCTGCTGTTCTACGGCAGCCTCTATCCCTTCCAGTGGGCGGCGCGCACCGAGCCGCTGTTCGGCTTCCTGCTGCATCCGGGCGCGGCCTACCTGGAGCGCGGCGACCTGCTGCAGAACGTGCTGGTCTACATGCCCTTCGGCCTGCTGCTGGCGGCCTGGTGGGCGCAGCGCCACCGCTACTGGCTGGCGCTGCTGCTCGCGGTGCTGGCCGGCGCCGCTTTCAGCGTGGGCGCCGAGGTGGCGCAGGAATGGCTGCCGGCCCGGGTCTCGTCGGCGGCGGACGTGGCCATGAATGTGCTCGGCACGCTGTGCGGCGCGCTGCTGGCCGGCCTGCTGCGGCGCGACACCTTCAGCGGTGCCCGCCTGCAAGCCTGGCGCGACGGCTGGTTCGCGCGCGGCGCCATCGCCAATACCGGCCTGGTGGTGGTGGCGCTGTGGTTTTTATCCCAGACCAGTCCGCTCATGCCGGTGCTCGGCCTGTGGCGCTGGCGGCGCGCGCTGGCGCCGCTGTATTTCCAGCTGCACGGGGCCATGGGCGTGGGCCTGTCGGCCATCTTCTGCCTGGCCTGCCAGTTCGCGGCGCTGGGCCTGCTGCTGCGCGCGCTGATACGGCCCGGCCACCCGTGGTGGCGGCTGTACGGCGCGCTGCTGCTGGCGGTGCTGGCCTGCCAGGTGCTGATCGACGGCCACACGCTGCGGCTGGAGGAGGTGGCGGGCGCGGCGCTGGCGCTGCCGCTGCTGGCGCTGCTGTGCCGCTCCCCGGCCACCGGCGCGGCCGGGCCGTCCGCCTGCGCCGCCATCGCGCTGCTGGCGCTGGCGATGGCGCTGGGCGAACTGACGCCGGTGCACGGCGGCTGGCTGGGCGGCGGCTTCAACTGGATACCGTTCCGCGGCCATATGCGCAGCCTGCAAGGCTATACCAACATCCTGGAGTTCCTGTGGCCCTTCATGGCCATGGCCTGGCTGGCGCGGCAGGTGTCGCCGCCGGCGCGCCACCACCGCATCGCCGTGGCCGGCGGGGCGGCGGTGGGCGCGGCCATGTTCGCGCTGGAGTGGGCCCAGCTCTATCTGCCGGGCCGCTCGGCCGACATCACCCAGGTGATGCTGGCCTGCGCCGGCTGGTGCGCGCCGTGGCTGGTGGAGGAGTGGGTGCTGGCGCACCCGCAGCCGGCCGCGGTTTAGCGCCCGGCTGCGGGCGGCGGCGCAGGGGGGGCCGCTGCCGGAGCCTGGGGCGCCGCCGGCTCTGCGGCTTCCGCCTGTTCGCCGGGGACGGCTGGCTTTTTCAGCGCTTCGGGCGGCGGCGCGGCCGAGACGTCCCACTTGCCGGCCTGGATCAGCATATTCTTCAGGCCCGGCAGCGGGAAGCCCAGCGCGTAGGCCTTCTGCGCGTATTTGTTGGCGTTGGCCATGTCCTTGTTCTTGAAATAAACCAGGCCCATGTTGTAGTTGGTGCTGGGATTGTCCGGGTCCAGTTCCACCGCCTTCACGTAATGCGGCCGGGCGTCGGCCACGCGGCCGACCGACAGCAGATAGCTGCCGTACAGGGTGTAGGCGGCCGGGTCGTCCGGCGCGAAGCGCACCGCGCGGTCGAAAAAGCACTCCACCGGCCGCGTGCCGCCGGGCAAATACAAGGATTTGGGGTTGCGCGCCGCCACCCGGATGACGGTGTTGAGTGCGCCCGGATGGTTGGGGAAGGCGCGCAGCGTGTAGTCGATGTCGCCGCCCAGCGTGCCGGCGTTGCCCTTAATGCCGTTTTCGACTTCCTCCGTGAAGTGGGCGCTTTCCACCAGATGCAGGTTGTAGGCGAACTCGGTGGTGCCCTTGCGGTAGTCGTAGGGGCCGTAGGGGTTGGCCAGATTGCCGCAAAACGGCGCCGCCTTGCGTTCGGCGGCGCGGGCAGGCAGCGCTGCGGTGGCCAGGGCCATCAGGCAGGCCGCCAGGATGCGTTGTTTGTGTTCCATTGTTGTGTCTCCCAACTCAGTTAAGCCTGGCCGGCCGCGACCTGGTCCAGCAGCAGCGCCAGTTGTTCGGTGCGCGCGCGGCGCGAATGGGCGGCGATCACGGCGGCCGAGGCCAGCGGCGCGGTGCCGCTGCGCACCTGCTCCAGGAAGCGCGGCAGCATGGCGATGATCGCATCTTTTTGGTCCAGCGGGGCGATGCTGTCGATGCCGGCCTGGCGCAAGGTGGCGGCGGTGTCGCCGTCGCTGTCGGTCAAGGCCAGGATGGGGCGGCGCGCGCGCAGGTATTCATACAGCTTGGCCGGCACCTGGTGGTTGCAGTTGCTGGCCTGCAGTATCAGCAGGCCGTCGGCGTTCAGCATCTCGGCCAGCGCGTCGCGGTAGGCCACGTGCGGCGCCAGCTGCACCAGGTCGGCGATGCCGTGCTCGGCGATCAGGCCGCCCAGGTAGTCGTCGTGGGCGGTGGCGCGCAGCACCACGCGCACGCTGGCGGCGCTGACGGCGCCCTGCTGCTTGAGCGCGGCCAGCGCCTGGAACAGCGGCACCGGGTCGCGCTCGGAGGGGTAGATGATGCCGCTGTGCACCAGCGTCAGCGGGCCGCCGTGCGCGCCCGGCGCGGCGGCCGCGCCGCCGCGTTCGGCGTCGGCGAAGTTTTCCTCGTCGTAGGCGTTCTCGATCAGGCGGTAGCGCTCGCGCGGGATGGCCGGGAAGCGCGCCTCGTAGGTCTTGATGGCGCCCGGCGTGGTGCACACCGCCACCGTGCAGTGCTCGATGGTTTTGCGCTCTATCCACTGGAACACGCGGCGCGTGCGCGGGTCTTCCGGATAGCTGACGTCGGTCATCGGGTCGCGCAGGTCGGCCACCCAGGGCAGGCCGGTCAGGCGCCGCAGCACCAGGCCGATCAGGTGCGCGCTGGCGATCGGGTAGGTGGACCAGATCACGGCCGGGCGGTGGCGGCGTATCAGCCGCCAGCCGGCCGGGATGGCGCCCAGGCACCAGCTGGCCCAGCGGTCCGGCAGCGCCATGAAGCCGGCATAGCGCCCGCCCACCGACAGGTGGCGCGCGGTGTCGAGCGCGAAGGCGCGCGTGACCGGCACGCTGGCCGGGATGTCGGCCATCTGGTCGTCGCCCGGATTGCTGTAGGCGCGCGGGTGGGCCGACAGCATCACCGGCCCCCAGCCCGACTGCGGCAGGTATTGCGAAAACTTCAGGGTGCGCTGGATGCCGCTGCTGCCGCGCATGGGCGGGTAGTGGTAGGCGATCATCAGCACGCGTTTGTTTACCATGAACGCATCCATTCTCCGGTCCAGTCTGCTACTTGGTCGCGCCAGGCGCGGCGCGAGAAAGTGTGGTCGGCTTGCGCCAGTTCGCGCTGCGTCACGCGCGGCGCGGCCAGCAGTTTTTGCCACGGGCGCGATGCGTTGACCGCGTCGCGGAATTCCTGCGCCGTCAGGTCGGCGCCGCTCAGGATCAGCAGCACCTTGCCCTGGAAGGCGGCCAGGCTGTCGTGCATGCGCCCGGGCAGCGGGGGCAGGTCCGGGTCCGAGATGCGCGGCTTCGGTTCGGCGTGCGGCGCGGGCGGCGCGCTGGGCTGTGCGGCCGCCTCGGCGGCGGCGGCGGCGTCCGGCTGCGCCGGCTTGCCGGAGGCCGCGCCCAGCAGGCCGGTGAAGGAGCGCAGCGCGGCGCCGTAGTTGAACTGTCCGGTGAAGATCTTCTTCCACAGCGCCGGCTGCAGCAGGCGGTCGCGGTAGTAGTGCTTCAGCGTGGCCTTGGCCAGTCCGCCTTCGGTGCGCACCCAGGGGTTGAGCAGCACCACGCCCTGCACGCGCGCGTCCTGCGCGGCGTAGAACAGGGCCGCCGAGGCGCCGTCGCACAAGCCCCACAGCACCACTTCGCGCACCGCCGGCACCGTGGCCTGGAACTGGCCGATGGCGCTGCGCAGGTCCTCGGCCACCATTTCAAAGTCGCGCTGCTCGCCCTCGGCGTCGCCCATGCCGCGGTAGTCGAAGCGCAGCACGGCGATGCCCTGCGCGGCCAGGTGGCGCGCCAGCAGGGTGAACTGGCGGTGGCTGCCGCCGCGGTACTGCGGCCCGCCCACCACCACCACCACGCCGCGTTCGGCCGGCTGGGCCGGCACGCTGGCGACGCCGAACAGGCAGTCGCCGCCGCAGTCGAAACTGAGGGCGCGTTCTTCAAACTGCATGGACGGCCTCCTGGAACAGGGCGCTGCTCGCTTCCAGCAGCGCCGGGCAGGTGGCAATTTCCTGGGTGCCCCAGAATTGCGGGCCGGCCACCACTTGCGCGTCCAGCTCGGCGCCTTGCTGGCGCCAGGCCGCCACCAGCTTGGCCGAGGCCGGCGTCAGCGGCCGGCCTTCGGCCGCCGCCACGTCGATCCAGTGCAGCGGGCAGGCCGGGGGCGCCATCTTGGCCAGGTCCAGCGCGTCGAGCGCGTCGGCCAGTTCGGGCGCCAGCTCGTAGCCGGCCACTTCCAGCGTGGTACCGCCGCGCAGCTGCTCGCGCAGCGCGGCGGTGCCGGTTTTCTGGCCGCCGCCGGCGCCCAGCATGTCGTTGGCCATGCGCAGGCGCAGGAACTGGGTCAGGTGGGCGCCGCCGCTGTGCACCGGCTGCCACAGCAGCATGCGGGTGGGCGCGGCCGCGCCCTGGGCGTAGGGCGAGCGCGCGTAGTCGAGCGCGAGCAGCGCGCCCAGGCGCAAGCCCCACAGGCCGACCGGCCGCCCCAGGCGGGCGGCCAGCCACTGGCAGCCCAGCGCCACGTCGGCCAGCCACTGCTCCCAGCGCGCGTCGGCGAAGTCGCCGCTGCTGTCGCCGGTGCCGTGCAGGTCGATCTGCAGCACGGCGATGCCTTGCGCGGCCAGCGCGCGCGCCTGCAGCGCGGCCATGCGGCGGGCTTTATTCATTTCCTCGCCAAACGGCGGGACATAGACCAGGCCGCCGCGGCAGGCGCCGGCGGCCGGATGGAACAGGCAATAGCGCTCCCCTGCAGCGGCCTTCAGGAAGAAGGGCTGGGCGTGCGCGGCAAGGGAGAACAAGCTCATGCTCGGAGGGCGGCTCAGGCGGTCAGCTTGCGCGCCACGAAGGCGGTCAGGCTGCCGACGCTGGCGAAGGTGGCGGCGTCGATCTCGTCGTCGTCCACGCTGAAGCCGAACTGCTCCTCCATGGCGGCGATCAGCTGCACCACGGCCATGGAATCGAGTTCGGGGATGGCGCCCAGCAGCGGCGATTGTTCGGTCAGCGCGGCGGCGCCGGCGCCCAGGCCGAGGACGTCGGCCAGGATGGTTTTTACTTCTTGCAGATACATTGCTTACTCCGTGGATGGTTCGGTATGGCGGGCGGCGGCGGGCGGGACCGGTTCGGCGGCGGGCGCCGGCTGGCCCGCGCCTCCGCGCCTGAGCTTATTGACCAGGGCGTGCAGGCTTTTCAGGGCCGGCCACCGGTAATGGGTGATATGGTACATGCTGCGCACCTCGTCAGTCCATCGCAGGTGCCACTCCATCACCCTGCCGTAGAATTCCAGCCGTGCGGCGCCGCGCTCGTGGAACAAGGCCTGGCAGGTCTCCTCGCACAGCAGGAAAGCCGGCGAATACTGGCTGCTCAGGCTTTCGTCGTAGGTGGTTTTCAGCATGATCTTGGCGCCGCCGCCTTCGATGCACAGGTTCAGCGCCACCAGCCGGTCGCCGAACCAGTAGCGGTGCACGCTGGCCGCGCCGCGCCGGGCGAAGTTCTCCAGCATGCTGCGGTAGAAGCGGCCCTGGTCGTTGTCCGGGTGGATGGCGGTGCCGCCGCCGGCCTTCCAGCCGGCGCTCTCCATTACGCCGTAGTCGGCCACCGCCTGCGCCATGTCGGCCGGCGCGCGCAGCACCTCCATGCGGCTGGCTATGCCCTCCTTGGCCAGCTTGGCGCGCTGCTTTTTCATGTTGGTACGCAGGTTCTTGCCGCGCGCGGCCCAGTATTCCTCGAAGGTGCCGGCAATGGTGATGCGGGCCGTGCTGATGTAGTCGGCCGTGCGCACCTGGGCGCCGTCGGCGGGGCGCGCATGCAGCCCGCTGTCGAACTGGGTCAGGCCCAGCACCAGCGGCAGGCCGGGCAGGCTGCGCAGCAGGCTGTCCATCAGCGCGGACAGGTCCTGGTCCGGCAGCTGCAGCCACATGCCCATGGGCTGCTGCGAAGGCTGGAAGGTTTGCCAGGCGCCCTGGCGGCTTTTCTGCAGCAGCGCCATGGCCACGGTGCGCCCGCTATCGTCGCATACGGCCAGCCATTCGCGGCCCTCGCCGAATTCGGTCAGCAGCGGCTGCACAAAATCGGCGTCCAGCAGCGGCGAGTCGACGCTGGCGCGGTTCAGTTCTTGCCAGCGCGCGGCATGGGCAGGGTAGTCGCTGGCCGGCAGCAGTGTCCATTTCATGGCGCGCGCGCCGCCAGCAGGGCAGCCTTGATCTTGTCTATCATCCAGTCCAGCTCCGGTTCTTGTAGCTCTTGATGGCAGGGAAACTGCAGCACATGGCGCGACAGCTCCGCGCTGGCGCTGCAGACGGTGGCGTCCACGCCCTCCCACAGATATTCGGCGAAGCGGATGATGGGCACGCCGTCCCGCTTGAGCGAATCGAACACCGCTTCGGGCAGTTCCACGTACAGCGGGAACACCCAGGGGTAGACCCGCTCCGGCAGCACCGCGTGCAGCGGGCGGCAGCCGGGCAGGCCGTCCAGCGCGGCCTGCAGGCGCAGGTAGTGGCGGCGGCGCAGCGCGCCCATGCGGCCGCGCGAGACCAGGCGCAAGGTCAGGCGCGAGAACAGCGAGCCGCGCTTGCCCAGCCAGGCCGGATCGAAGCCGAAACCGCCTTCGGACGAGCGCGGCGCCATGGGCTGCGGCGCGCTGCCGCGCCGCTTGAGCTGGCGCAGCAGGAAATCTTTCAGGCCCAGCGGCAGGGCCAGCAGGCGCTGCAGCGTGTGCAGGCGCTGGTATTCAAAGCCGTCCTCGAGCGCGTTGACGGCCATCTTGGCTTCGAAGCGGAAGCCGCCCGCCTCCAGTTGCACCGGCGCCAACGAGTGGCGCGCCGACACCAGGCAGCCGCCTTCGTAGATGGGGAAGAATTTCATCGTGCTGGCGATGGCGTAGTCGCCGAAGGAGCCCACCGGCTGGCCCTCGTGCTCGCCCAGGAAGCAGTGCGCGCAGTCCTCCAGCAGCATCAGGCCGTGCTGGTCGCAAAACGCGCGCAGGCGCGACAGGTTCTGCGGAAAGCCGAAATAGTTGGTGGCCAGCAATACCTTGGCGCCGGCCAGCTTGGCCGCCACGTCGTCCAGGTCGACCTGGGTGTCGCGGTGGATGCGGTAGAACACCGGCGTGGCGCCCAGCCACACCACCGGCTCTATCATCGAGGCGCAATGGTAGGACGGCACCAGCACGCGGTCGCCGGGACCCACGCCCATCTGGCGCAGCGCCAGCGCAATGGCGACCCGGCCGCTGGTGACCAGGCGCGCTTCGCGCACGTCCAGGATGGACGGCGCGTGGCCGCCGCCGGCGCGGAAGGTCGCGCGCGACAGCACCGGCTTGGTCGGGATGCGCGCGCGCGGGTAGTCCGGCAGGGCCGGCGGATGGCCGGTCTGCGGCGCACCGGGCACGGCCTGCTGGCCGGCCGGGGCCGGGGTGTAGTGCTGCACGCGGTCTGCGCTGTGGGCCATCGGGGTGAATCTCCGCTTGTTTCAATTAATACATCAAGTAGTATAACTGTTGCAACAATTTCACACAATCGCGAAGGCGCCGATTGCGGCGGAAATTGATGCGGGTTTTACACGGTCTGGCCCGGCCGGTACAAATTGTGCAACAGGCGCAGCGTGAAGCCGAGCGGCTTGCGGTCCCAGGGCGTGAAGCGCGGCAGCTGGAAGGGGTCGGTTTCCGGGCCGGCCGCGCCCCAGGCGGTGCACACGGCCGCCTCGAAGCCCAGCTCGCGCGCCAGCGCCACGTGGGCGGCGTGGTAGTCGCGCCCCGGCTTGCCGTTCGGGTAGGCGAACAGGCGCACCGGCGCCCCGGTCATTTCCTCCAGCACTGCCTTGCCGCGCGCGATCTCCTGCCGCGCGCCGTGCTCGTCCATGCTGGCCAGGATGGGGTGGTGCACCGTATGCGCGCCGATTTCCATGCCGGCCGCGTGCAGCTGGCGCACCTGCCTGGTGTTCATCATCAGGTCGTCCGGCAGCGCCAGGCCGAGCTGGCTGCACAGCTTGTCGACTTCGGCCAGGCGCAGCTGGGGCTCCAGGTATTTGAGCTGGCCCAGCAGCGCGTGGATGGCGGCGCTGCGCTCGGCGTCGCTGCCGATGGCGTGGCTGCCATAGCCCAGCGCGGCCAGCTCCAGGCGCGGGCCGGGCGCGCGCCGCACCAGTTCGATGACGGTGTCGTTCCACATCCGCCCGCCGTTCAAAAAGCCGGTGGCGACAAAGAAGGTGGCCGCCAGGCCGTGGCGCTGCAGGATGGGCAGCGCGATCTCGGCGTTGTCGGCATAGCCGTCGTCGAAGGTCACGCAGGCCGCGCGCGGCGGCAAGGTGCCGGCGCGCAGGCGGCGCGCCGCCTCGGCCAGCGGCATCACGTGGAAGCCCTGCTTGAGCCAGGCCATTTGCTGCTCGAAGCGCGCCGCGTCCACCTCGTCCGGGAACAGCGGATCGGCTTGCGGCAGCACGCGGTGGTAAATCAGGATGCTCAGGCTGCGGCGCGCGCGGCCCTGCACGCCCAGGCGCAGCAGGGCGCGCCGCGCCAGCGCGGCCAAGGGGGAAGGCGGGCGGTGGAGTGCGGTCATGAATTATCCTTGCCTGGCGGCACGCGCGCCGCGCTGCGGCTGCGTGTCTGCGGTCTGGGACGGCGAATCGGGCGCGCCGGCCCCGGATTCGCCGGTGGTGGGCTGCTGCAGGCTATCCTGCACGATCTGGCCGGTGATCAGCAGCGCGCCCATCAGGTAGTACGGCATGTCGAAATACAGCAGACTCAGGAAGGCGCCCCCCAGGCCGAAGCCGATCATGCAGACCTGTATCATGCCGGCCAGCTGGCCGGCCCATTTGAGATCGGCGCGCTTTTTGGTCTGTCTGATGATCCAGCTGGCGCGCCGCCAGCACAGGATGGCGAAGGCCAAGTAGAGTCCCAGGCCGACGAAGCCGTGCTCGCCCAGGCACTGGAAATAAATGCTGTGCGCGGCGTGGATGTCGTTGGGCACGGGAGCGTAGCGCGCGAACACATAGGCGTCGTAGATTTCAAAGCCGCCGCCCGTCAGCGGGCGGTCGACCGCCAGATTGGTGGCCATCTGCCAGGCATTGATGCGGCCCATGGCCGAGCCGTCTTCCTTGTAGTTGTCGATGGTGTCCATGCGTTCGGTCCATTTGGCCGGCATAAACAGGATGATCATGGGCAGCAGCAATGCCATGCCGACGCCCAGCGCAGCCTTTTTGGGGCTTTTCAGCCACAGGAAGCCGAACATGCCCAGCAGGGCCAGCAGGGCGCCGCGCGAATACGAACCGAGCGAGGCCAGCGCACACAGGCCGATGGCGCCCAGCAGGGCGTATTTCATCCATCGTTTGTCGGAAATCAGATACAGATAATAGAAGATGGGGATAATCACCACGAAGGCCAGCGCCACTTCGTTGTTGCCGAAAATAAAGCTACCCTCCGGCCCCCATACCCGGAAACTGCCGCCGGTGATAATCGTGAACACGCCGCCCTTGATGCCGTAATAGCCCAGCGAGCCGACCAGCGCTAACAGCATCCAGTGCAATTGCTCCTTGGTGCGCACCACCATCATGACTACCACGTTCATCAGCATAATCTTGACGACGCGCTGCAGCATGACGCTGGACTCGGCGGGGTGGATGGCGAACACGGTGGAGAGGATCATCCATAGTGTAAACAGGATCAGCACCACCACGGCGGGCGAGGCGGGCGGCCGTTTCGGGCCGGGCGCGACCAGCAGGGCCAGCATGGTGGTGGCGGCGATGATGGCGGCGAAGGGAAAGTCGTAGGCGAAGCCCCAGCTCAGGCGGTGGGGGTTCATTACGCTGATCCAGATCCACATCAGGGCGCCGATATACGGTTTCTTGAAAGTGTACGGCAGCGAAGCGAACACGATCAGCGTAATGACGATATCTCTCATGCAGCGTCCTGTAGGGGTGGCATTATCAAGCAAATACTGTTGTAATACTGCAATTGCTTGTTTCCATTTATATATCGCCGTAGTATAACCCGGCCTGTAGCATTGTAGTCCGCCCGGGGCAGCTTTTTGACGGCCAATTGTTGCGGCCCCGGCGATAGACAGGGCGGGGGGGCCGCGCGTACCATGTTGCATTGTGTCACATTGTTAATTCAAACATATTGTTGAGAATCATGAGCGACCTCCTCCACGAATTCATTTTCGCCAGCGCGGCGCGCACGCCGGGCGCCGAGGCCCTGGTGTACGGCCAGCGCCGGCTCGACTACGCAGCGCTGGCGCTGGCCGTGCGCAGCGCCGCCGGCGCGCTGCTGGCCGCCGGCCTGGGGCGGGGCGAGCGCGTCGCCGTGTATATGGAAAAGAACGTGGAGAACGTGGCCGCCATGTACGGCGCGGCGGCCGCCGGCGGCGTGTTCGTGCCGGTCAATCCCCTGCTCAAGCCCGAGCAGGTGGCCTATATCATGGCCGACTGCAATGTGCGCGTGCTGGTCACCTCGGCCGACCGCCTGCGCCTGCTGGCCGCCAGCCTGGCGCTGTGCCCGGACCTGCGCGTGGTGTTCGCGGTCAACCCCGGCGAACAGGCGCTGCCCGAGGTGCCGGGCGTGGCCGTGCTGGCCTGGGACGGCGCCGCGCCGCCGCATCCGGCCCCTTCCGGCGCCATCGACACCGATATGGCCGCCATCCTGTACACCTCGGGCAGCACCGGCAAGCCCAAAGGTGTTGTTTTATCGCACCGCAACATGGTGGCCGGCGCCGTCAGCGTCTCCACCTACCTGGAAAACACGGCGGCCGACCGCCTGCTGGCCGTGCTGCCGCTGTCCTTCGACTACGGCCTGAGCCAGCTGTCGACCGCGTTCCGCGTGGGCGCCACCGCCGTGCTGATCAACCATCTGCTGCCGCGCGACATCCTGAAGGCCGTGGTGGCCGAGCGCATCACCGGCCTGGCCGCCGTGCCGCCGCTGTGGCTGCAGATCGCCGGCCTGGACTGGCCGGCCGACTGCACGCTGCGCTATCTGACCAATTCCGGCGGCGCCATGCAGCGCCCAACGCTGGACGCGCTGCGCCGCGCGCTGCCGAACGCCAGGCCCTTCCTGATGTACGGCCTGACCGAGGCCTTCCGCTCCACCTATCTGCCGCCCGAGCAGCTCGACCGCCGCCCCGACTCCATGGGCAAGGCCATCCCCAACGCCGAAGTGATGGTGCTGCGCCCGGACGGCACCGAATGCGACGCGCACGAGCCGGGCGAGCTGGTGCACCGCGGCGCGCTGGTCTCGCTGGGCTACTGGAACGACCCGGCCAAGACGGCGGAACGCTTCAAGCCCTACCGCGCCGAGCCCGGCATCGTGCTGGCCGAGATGGCCGTGTGGTCGGGCGACACGGTGCGCCGCGACGAGGAGGGCTATCTCTACTTCATCAGCCGCAACGACGAGATGATCAAGACCTCGGGCTACCGCGTCAGCCCGAGCGAGGTGGAGGAGGTGCTGTATGCGCGCGAGCAGGTGGCCGAGGCGGCCGCGCTGGGCGTGGCGCATCCAGCGCTGGGCCAGGCCATCGTGGTGGTGGCGCTGTGCAAGCCCGGCCGGGAACTGACGGCGGCCGAACTGCTGGCCGCCTGCAAGCCTCATCTGCCGGCCTATATGCTGCCGCAGAAAATCATCATGGCCGAGGCCGGCCTGCCGCGCAACCCGAACGGCAAGATAGACCGCAAGCTGCTCAGCCAGCAATACGAACACTGTTTTACGGAGAACACGCAATGAGCACAACGAGCGCAGCGCGCCCGCAGCATGCGCCCCTGGTGCAATTTCCCGTCGTCGACGACTGCCTGCAGATAGGCGGCGTGGCGCTGCCGCTGCTGGCCGCGCGCGTCGGCCAGACCCCGTTCTACGCCTACGACCGCGCCGCCATGACGGCCCGCGTGGCCGAGCTGCGGCGCCATCTGCCGCCGGAAATCGAGCTGCACTACGCCATGAAGGCCAACCCCATGCCGGCTGTGGTGCAGCATATGGCCGGCCTGGTGGACGGCATCGACGTGGCCTCCGGCGGCGAGCTGCGGGTGGCGCTGGACACCACCATGGCGCCGCGCAACATCAGTTTCGCCGGCCCCGGCAAGAGCGACGCCGAGCTGGCCTGCGCGGTGGCGGCCGGCATCGTGCTGAACATGGAGTCGGCCGGCGAGATGGAGCGCATCGCCGCCATCGGCGCACGGCTGGGCGTGCGGCCGCAGGTGGCGGTGCGCGTCAACCCGGACTTCGAGCTGAAATCGTCCGGCATGAAGATGGGCGGCGGCCCCAAGCAGTTCGGCGTGGACGCCGAACAGGTGCCGGAACTGCTGGCGCGCCTGGGCACGCTGGCGCTGGACTTCCACGGCTTCCACATCTTCAGCGGCTCGCAGAACCTGAAGGCGGAAGCGATCCAGGAAGCGCACGAGAAGACCTTCGCGCTGGCGCTGCGCCTGGCCGCGCACGCGCCGCGTCCGCTGCGCATGCTCAATATCGGCGGCGGCTTCGGCATACCGTATTTCCCCGGCGAGGGCAGGCTGGACCTGGCGGCGGTGGGCGAGAACCTGAAGCGCTTGCTGCCGGACGTCAAGCGCGCGCTGCCGGAAGCCCATATCGTGATCGAGCTGGGGCGCTACCTGGTGGGCGAGGCCGGCGTCTACGTCAGCCGGGTGATCGAGCGCAAGGTCTCGCGCGGCCAGGTCTACCTGGTGACGGACGGCGGCCTGCACCACCACCTGTCGGCCTCGGGCAACTTCGGCCAGGTGATACGCAAGAATTATCCGGTCGTGATCGGCAACCGCGTGTGCGGCGGCGAGCGCGAGACGGCCTCGGTGGTGGGGCCGCTGTGCACGCCGCTCGACCTGCTGGCCGACCAGATGGAGCTGGCGCAAGCCGGCCCGGGCGACCTGGCGGTGGTGTTCCAGTCGGGCGCCTACGGCCTCACGGCCAGCCCGGGCGCCTTCCTCAGCCATCCCGGCGCGGTGGAAGTCTTGGTCGGCAGTGATGAATCAGCAGGAGACAGTGTATGAGCGGCATTTGCGGTTGGATAGGGCATGGCCACGGCGCGGCGGAAAACCGCGTCCTGATCGAGGCCATGGCGGCGCCGCTGGCGCGCTTCGACGGCAGCGCCGTGCAGGCGCTGGCGGGCAACGCCAGCGCGCTGGCGCTGGCGGCCGGCGTCGATTGCGCCCACAGCCTGCAGCGCGACGGCGTGGCCATCGCGCTGTGGGGCGATGTGCGCCTGCGCGACGCGGCGCGGCGCGAGCAGGCGGCGGCCGAGGGCATGGGCGCGGCCCTGCTGTCCTTGTGGAAGCAGGGCGCCGAGGCGCTGTGCAACGGCCTGGTGGGCGCCTTCGCGCTGGCCGTGGTGGACGAGCGCGAAGGCGAGGCGCTGCTGGCCATCGACCGCATGGGCACGCATCCGCTGGCCTGGCAGCTGGCCGGCGAAACGCTGGTGTTCGGCTCCTCGGCCGACAGCCTGGTGCGCCACCCGCTCACGCCCGCCAAGCTGGATCCGCAGGGCCTGTACAACTATGTGTACTTCCACATGGTGCCGGCGCCGGGCACGGTCTACCAGGGCCAGCAGCGGCTGCTGCCGGGCACCTATCTGCGCTACCGGCAGGGCCGCATCGAGCAGCAGACCTACTGGCGCATGCAGTTCCAGGAGAACGGCAAGCGCCCGTTCGCCGAGCTGAAAGACGAATTCCGCGAGGTGCTGCGCAGCAGCGTGCGCGACGCCTGCGGCAGCCAGCCGGTGGGCGCCTTCCTGTCCGGCGGCACCGACAGCTCGACCCTGGCCGGCATCCTGTGCGAAGTGGGCGGCAAGCCGGCCAAGACCTATTCGATCGGCTTCGAGGCCCAGGGCTACGACGAGATGGAATACGCGCGCATCGCCTCGCGCCATTTCGGCACCGAGCACCATGAATACTATGTGACGCCGGCCGACGTGGCCGACGCCATTCCGCACATGGCGCAGGCCTTCGACCAGCCCTTCGGCAACGCCTCGGCGGTGCCGGCCTACTACTGCGCCAGGATGGCGCGCGCCGACGGCGTGGCGCGCATGTTCGGCGGCGACGGCGGCGACGAGCTGTTCGGCGGCAACGAGCGCTATTCCAAGCAGCAGGTGTTCGCGCTGTACGAGCGCGTGCCCGAACTGCTGCGCAAGGCGCTGCTGGAGCCGGCCGTGTTCAACTTCCCCGGCGGCGGGCACGTCAAGCTGCTGCGCAAGGCGCGCAGCTATATCGAGCAGGCCTCGGTGCCCATGCCGGCGCGGCTGGAGACCTACAATCTGCTGGGCCGCTACGGCCCCGCCCAGGTCTTCACCGACGACTTCCTGGCCGGTGCCGACGTGGGCCAGCCGCTGGCCGGGCTGAGCGCCACCTACGGCCTGAGCGACGCGCCCAGCCTGATCAACCGCATGCTGGCGCTGGACCTGAAAGTCACGCTGGCCGACAACGATCTGCCCAAGGTGATGCGGGCCTGCGAACTGGCCGGCATGGAAGTGGCGTTCCCCTTCCTGAGCGAGCAGATGGTGGCCTTCTCGGCCGGCCTGACGCCGCAGCAGAAACTGAACGGCACCCAGCTGCGCTACTTCTTCAAGGAGGCGCTGCGCGACTTCCTGCCCAACGAGATCATCACCAAGCAGAAGCACGGCTTCGGCCTGCCCTTCGGCGTGTGGCTGCAGCAGACGCCGCAGCTGCAGGCGCTGGCGGCCGACAGCTTGAGCGACCTGAAGCGGCGCGGCATCGTGCGCGCCGAATTCATCGACCTGCTGCTGGGCCAGCACCTGGCCGAGCACGCCAGCTACCACGGCACCATGGTATGGGTGCTGATGATGCTGGAGCAGTGGTTCCGCCAGCGCACGCTGGCCCATGTGTGAGGCCAGCATGAATCAGACCATAGCGGTAGTCATTCCTTATTTCCAGCGCGAGCCCGGCATCCTGCTCAAGGCGCTGCGTTCAGTGCTGGCACAGCAGGGCTTGGAGCAGGCCGGCGCCCGGCTCGATGTGATCGTGGTGGACGACGCATCGCCGGTGCCGGCGCGCGACGAGTTGGGGGGGCTGATGGCGCAGCATCCGGGACTGATACGCATCATCGAGCAGAGTAACGCCGGGCCGGCCGCGGCGCGCAACAAGGCGCTGGACCATGTGGCGCCCGGCACCGAATATGTGGCTTTTCTCGACTCGGACGATGAATGGACGCCGCCCCACCTGCAGCACGCGCTACAGGCCCTGAACCAGGGCCATGACTTTTATTTCGCGGACTTCTACCAGCTGAACCAGCAGGTCAGTGCTTTCGCGCGCGCGCGCCGCATCGACGTGGCGCAACATCCTGCTTTGCCGGGGACGCCGCAGTTGCACCGCTACGGCGGGGATATGCAAGACCAGGTTCTGCGCGGCAACATCATTGGCACGCCTACCGTGGTGTACCGCTACGCCATCATGCCGGACCTGCGTTTTCGCGAGGAATTCGTCTACGCGGGCGAAGACTATTTATTCTGGCTGGACCTGTCCAGCCGCACCAAGGGCATCGTCTTCTCGTCCGAGTGCGAATGCGTGTGCGGCGCCGGCGTCAACATCTTCTCCGGCTCCGGCTGGGGGACGGAAAAATCGCTGATACGGCTGCACTATGAAATGAAATACAAAAAAGCGATAGCCAGCCTGTTTACGCTGAACCTTGAGCAGCGCGCCGCCAACCAGGCCGCCGTGCGCGCGCTGCGCCAGAGTTTTGTCGCCGATGTGTTGCATCGTGTCCTGCACCGCAAGCCTTTTGGCGAGGTGCTGCGCAAACAGGCCGCCATCGACCTGCGCAGCGTGCTGTATTTTGTGCCGCTGGCGCTGCGCGTACTGCTGCGGCGATAGCGCCGCGCGCGCTGCGGCTGGCGTGACGTTCAATTCGACTAGGAAAGGATGGTAGGCCGGCGATCCGGCGGCGTACCTGAGGTAAGACATGGAAATGACTGTTACGCCGCGCACTGTGCTTGCAAGCATCCTTAATTGGAATACCGCCGCGCAGACGCTGGCTTGCGTGGAAGCGTTGCTGGCCCAGCAAATGCCGCCGGGCGTGATGCTGGAAGTCCTGGTCATCGACAACTGTTCCGCCGACGCCGACCATGCCGCTCTGGCGGCCGGCTTGCAGGCCTGGCCGGCAGTGCGGCTGCTGCGCATGCCGCGCAACCTGGGTTTTGCCGGCGGCCATAATGTGGCCATCGCCGAGGGGCAGCAGCGCGGCCTGTCGTACAGCTGGCTGGTCAATAGCGACGCGGTGATGGACGGCGCAGGCGTGCTGTCCGCGCTGCTGGCGCGCATGGAGACCGAGCCGCGCTGCGGCGCGGTCTCGCCCTTGCTGTCCGATATAGACGACCAGCGCAAAATCTATTTCTACGGCGCCTTCCATGACTGGACGCGCCGCGTCAGTGACCGGCCCGGTTCGGTGGAGGAGGCTCGCCGGCTGGCCGAGCGCATGCCGGAACGGCAGTGGCTGCCGGGCACGGCGGTGCTATTCCGCCTGGCGGCGCTGCGGCAAACCGGGCCGCTTGACGAGCGCATGTTCGCCTATTACGAGGATGACGAAATCGGCGCGCGCCTGGCCGCCGCCGGCTGGCTGAGCGCGGTCGCCTACGAGGCGACTGTGCGCCACAGCATGCCGCGCCGCGAGACCGAGCGTCCGCCCTATTATTTTTACCTGATGGCGCGCAATTACCTGATCTTCTGGCACGGCAGCACGCCGCCCGCGCATCGCCGCTGGCTGCTGCTTAAACTGCTGGACCAGGCGCTATTCGACGTCAACCGTCTGCGTTACATGGGATGCCAGCAGCGCGCCGCCGCCGCGCTGCTGGGAGTGGAGGACTTTTTGCGCGCGCGCCACGGCGCGCCTGAGCTGAAGCGCAAGGCCTCCCTGCCGCTGCGCTTGCTGCGCAGCGTGTTGTGGCTGCCGCACCGGCGGGTGCTGCAGCGCATGGACCTGCCGCTTGCCGCAGCCGAGGCGCCCGTATGAAGCCCGCGCATCTCAACCATTTCAATCTGTTGCGCCTGATCCTGGCGGCGCTGGTGATCATAGGCCATGCGCCGGAAATGTTGGATGGCAATGCGAGCCGCGAACCGCTGATGCGCCTGACCGGCGGCGCCATGACACTGGGGGAACTGGCGGTGGACGGCTTCTTCCTGCTGAGCGGCTACCTGATCCTGCGCAGTTGGCTGGCGCAGCCGGCTGCGCTGGCGTTTCTCGCCAAGCGCGTGCTGCGCCTGGTGCCGGGCTATTTGCTGGCCGCCGCCGTGTGCATCGCGGTGGTGGGGCCGCTGGCGGCAGGCGCCGGCTATTTCTCGTCGTTTTGGCTGGGCGGTACGGTGTTCAGCATCCTGACGCTGGGCGAGCCCATCACGCCGCCGGTATTCGCCGGCACGCCGTATCCGGCAGTAAACGGAGCGATGTGGAGCTTGCGCTATGAATTTTTGTGCTACCTGGGCGTGCTGGCGCTGGGCCTGGCCGGCCTGGCGCGGCGCCGGGTGGTGCTGGCGGTGCTGGCCGCAGCGCTAATCTCGCTGTGCACCGCCGTGCGCTGGGATCAGTTTGCGGCGTGGAACCTGCTGCCGGGCGCCGCTGGGCATCTGTGGCGGCTGGCGGCATTCTTTGCGGTAGGCATGCTCTATGGCCTGTGCTGCCCGCGCCCGCGCTGGTCGCTGCCGTGGGGCACGCTGGCAGCGCTGTTGCTGTGCGCCGGCATGCTGCATCGGGCCAGCGCTGAACTGGCGCTGCTGGTCTGCGGTTCCTATTTGCTGTTTTGCGGGGTGTTCGCGCCGGCATCCTGGCTGGCTTGGGCGCAGCGCATGCCGGACGCGTCCTATGGCACTTACCTCTATGGCTGGCCGGCCGGCAAGCTGCTGGCCTGGTACTGGCCCGGCATCGGGCCCGGCCTGCTGGCCGCCGCAGCCTTGTTGCTGGCGTATGCCTGCGGCCTGGCCAGCTGTTATCTGATTGAACGGCCTGCCCTTGCCTTGTGGCGGCCCGCCCCTGGTGCAAACCAGCTAGGGGCTGCGGCGTAAGCGGGTGGCAGACGTGCTGGGCTATTGCCGTTTGGCCAGTGACATGCCAACATGTAGTTATTAATTGTTTATTTCCCATCAACAGGACACCTATGTCTCATCGCGTGCAAAAGCTGACCATCGCCACCTTGGTTTCCGGCGCCTTAATCATGTCTGCCAGCCTGAGCGGTTGCAAGAAGGAGGACACGCCGGCTGCGCTGGTACTCCAGGCCAAACAGCTGCAGCAAAAAGGCGACAGCACCGGCGCCATGATTCAGTTGAAAAATGCTTTGGCGGCGGCCCCCGACGACGGCGAAGCGCGTTACCTGCTGGCCAAGCTGTCGCTCGACGGCGGCGACGTGCTGGCGGCGGACAAGGAAATCCGCAAGGCCATCGGGCTCAAGTATCCGGATGCGCAGACCATGCCGGTGCTGGCGCGCGCGCTGCTGATACAGGGCAAATTCCAGAACGCGCTGGACGAAACCGAGGCCGCCGCCAAGGCCGGCGGCGCCGAGCTGCTGTGCGTGCGCGCCGACGCCCTGCTGGCGCTGGGCAAGCGCGACGAAGCCAAGGCCCTGTTCGCCTCCGTGCTGCAAAGCCAGCCCCAGCATGCCGCCGCGCTGGTGGGACTGGGCCGCGTGGCCTTCCTGGAGCGCAATGCCGCCTCCGCCATGAGCTATGCCGACCAGGCCGTGGCGGCCGGCCCCAAGGACGCTGACGCGCTGATGTTCAAGGCCGACCTGCTGCGCGCCCAGGGCAAGCCCGAGCAGGCGCTGGAAGCCTATGCGCAGGTGCTGGTGGCCAATCCGGCGCACCGTTCGGCCCATATCGAAAAAGCCTACCTGGAAATCGCCTCGGGCAAGTATGAGCTGGCCCAGGCCGACCTGGCGGCGGCCAAGAAGATCACGCCCGGCAGCATGATGGTGACCTATACCCAAGCTTTGCTGGACTTTACCCAGGGCAAGAACGCGGCCGCGCTGGAATCGCTGCAGAAAGTGCTGCGCGCCGCGCCCGAGCACATGCCCAGCATCCTGCTGGCCGGCGCGGTCAACCTGAACCTGGGATCGACCCAGCAGGCCGGACAGCATTTGCGCAAATACCTGGAGAAAAACCCGGACAATCTGTACGCGCGCAAGATGCTGGCCACCAGCCTGCTGCGCGGCGGCCAGACGCCGGACGCGCTGGCGGTGCTGGCGCCCGCGCTCAAGGGCGGCGAGCCGGCCGACGTGCAGCTGCTGGCGCTGGCCGGCGAATCGTATATGCAGGCGCGCGACTTCAACAAGGCCACCGAGTACTTCGAGAAGGCCACCGCGCTGGAGCCGAAAGCGGCCTCGCTGCGCACTTCGCTGGGTTTGAGCAAGCTGGGCAAGGGCGACAAGGCGCAGGGCATCAGCGACCTGGAGCTGGCCACCCAGCTGGACGGCAAATCGCAGCAGGCCGGCGCGGCGCTGGTGCGCACCGAACTCGGCTTGCGCAACTTCGACAAGGCCCTGGCGGCCCTGGCCAAGATGGAACAGAGCCAGCCCGCCAGTCCGATGGTGCATGACCTGAAGGGGGCGGCGCTGGTGGGCAAGGGCGACATGGCGGGCGCGCGCGCCAGCTACGAGAAGGCGCTGGCGCTGAAGCCGGCCTATTTCCCGTCTGTGTCCAGCCTGGTTCAACTGGACTTGATCGACAAGAAGCCGGAAAACGCCAAGAAGCGCCTGCAGGCCTACCTGGAACAGGACCCGAAAAGCATAGACGCGCTGACGGCGCTGGCGGGCGTGGCGGCCAGCGCCAACCAGCAGGCCGAGGCCACCACCTGGCTGGAAAAAGCGGCCGAGCTCAACCCCGAGTCGGTGCCGGCCGGCATGCGCCTGGCTACCCAGTATCTGCGCACCGGCGTGCCGCAGAAGGCGCTGCTGCTGGCGCGCAAACTGCAAGTGAGCAATGCCGGCAATGTAGATCTGCTGGACCTGCTGGCGCGCGCCCAGCTGGCCACCAAGGACGACGCCGGCGCGCTGGAGTCGTACAGCAAACTGGCCAGCCTGGCGCCGAAATCGGCGCTGGCGCAGTTTCGCCTGGCCGGTGTGCATGCCAGGATGAAGAGTGAGAGTGCCGCCGCCGAGGACCTGAAGAAGGCCTTGCAGCTGCAGCCCGACTATCCGGAAGCCCAACTGATGCAGGCCGAGCTGCTGATGCGCCAGAACAAGCCCGATGCCGCCATCGCCGTGGCGCGCCAGCTGCAAAAACTGCACGACAAGGTGCCGGGCGGCTTTGTGCTGGAGGCCGACATCCTGTCGACGCAGGGCAAGCATGCGGCCGCCTTGCCGCTGTATGAGAAGGCGCTGGCGCGGGCCAAGACGCCGGCGCTGGCGGTTAAGGTGGTGGAGGCGCTCAAGCGCAGCGGCAAGATCAAGGAAGGCGAGCAGCGCGCCGAACAATGGCTCAAGGAAAACCCGAAAGACGCGCTGATGGCCATGTATCTGGCCGAAACCAGCCTGGCAAGCAAGCAATACCAGATTGCAATCGGGCAATTCGAAGCTATCCTGAAGCTGACGCCCCAAAACGCGGTGGCCTACAACAACCTCGCGCAAGCCTATCTGCAGTTGAAGGACCCGCGCGCGCTGGCGTCGGCCGAGCAGGCCGACAAGCTGGTGCCCAACCATCCGGCGATTATGGATACGCTGGGCTGGGTGCTGGTGGAACAGGGCAATGTGGCGCGCGGTTTGCCGCTGCTGAAAAAAGCGGCGGCGGGGGCGGCGGGCAACACCGAAATCCGTTACCACTACGCCGCCGCGCTGAGCAAGTCGGGCGACAAGGCGGGCGCGCGCAAGGAATTGGAACAGTTGTTGGCTGACGGAAAATCCTTCCCCCTGGCCGACGATGCCCGCGCGCTGCTGAAGCAGCTCTGATCCGGCCGCAAGCCGCATGCACGGCGGCTTGCGGAGCCGCGCACGGTTGAATTCGCTCGTGCGTGCTGGGCGGAAATAGGTTATCTTTGCGCCTGAGATTGGCTTGCATGTCGCGAGTCCGTTCCAGGCGCCCGATTAAATTGCAGACAAGGAAGTATCATGCTGCTCGAGCGACTTTTCGGCAAGCGCGACATTCTGATCCCGTATTTTGACTTCGCCAGCGTGATGAAGGGCATGATGGATTCGGCCGTGCTGGCCGAGATCTACCGCCTGCGCTACGACGTGTATTGCCTCGAATGCCATTACCTGGACGCGGCCGAGTTTGACGAAGGCAAGGAGACCGACGAGTACGACGACTGCTCCATCCACTTCGCCGCCTACGCCACGCGGGACCAGGCCATGGTGGGCACGGTGCGCCTGGTGCAGCCCAAGGACGGACAGGTCTATCCCTTCGAGTCGCACTGCACGGTGTTCGAGGACTTCACCATGCCGGCGCGCGAGCAGGCCGGCGAGGTGTCGCGGCTGGTGGTGAAGAAGACGCACCGCCGCCGCCGGGGCGACTCGATGGAAGGCGTGTCCAAGGATTTTATGGAACAGAAGGGCGGCCCGGCCATGATCAAGCCGCCCAGCGGCAAGGAGCAGCGCACCAACAGCCCGCTGCTGCTGCTGGGGCTGTACCGCGAGATGTACCGCTACAGCCGCAAGAACGGCATCCGTTACTGGTATGCCGCCATGGAGCGCTCGCTGGCGCGCTCGCTGGAAAAGATGGGGTTCCGCTTCGTCCCCATCGGGCCGCAGGTGGACTATTACGGGCCGGTCACGCCCCATATGGTCGACTTGAATGAGCTGAATGAACGATTGAAGCAGGAAAACCGTTTTCTGGCCGCGTGGTTCAATGATGAACCCATCCCTTTCTGGACCCTGGTGAAAACCATGGTCGGCACGTTCATGATAGGGCGGACCAGGAAGAAATAAACCGTAGGAGTGTCCGCTGTATGGCGCATGTTTTGGAAGTCCCCGGCTATCACAGCGTACTGTCCCACCAGGAATATCAGGCCCATGCGGAAACCGTGGACCATGCCAACAGCAAGATATTCCGTTCCTACCGCGGCGACCTGCACGGCGCGGTGCCGCACGATATTTTCCGCCTGCGCTACGACGTGTATTGCATCGAATGCGCCTTCCTGCCGCAAACCGAGCAGGCCGGCGGCATGGAAGTCGACGAATACGAAACCCGCGCGCTGCACGTGGCCGCCTACTCGATGGACGAGACCCTGATCGGCACGGTGCGCCTGGTGCAGCCGGAGGCCGGCCAGCCCTACCCCTTCGAACGCCACTGCGCCGTGTTTGACGGCTACGTGCATCCGCCGCGCGAGTTGTCCTGCGAGATTTCCCGCCTGGCCGTGCGCAAGGACCATCGCCGCCGCCGGGCCGACAGCCTGGACGGCGTGCCCGGCCTGCCGGCGCTGGCGCCGGTGGCCGAGCGCCGCCACGGCGAACGGCGCCGCGTGTCGCCCATGCTGCTGTTCGGCATGTACCGCGAAATGTACCGCCACAGCCGCGACACCGGCATCCGCTACTGGTATGCCGCCATGGAGCGCGCGCTGGCGCGCTCGCTGCAGGGCATGGGCTTCGGCTTCGAGCCGATCGGCCCGCCGGCCGACTACTACGGCGCGGTGGTGCCCTACGTGCTGGACCTGCGCCAGATGGAGGCCGGCCTGGCCGACCACAATCCGGCCCTGGTGGCCTGGCTGCAGGAGCACCCCGAAGCGTTCAGTCCGCGCTGATCTTGATCTTCTTGGTGATGTGGTTGCGGAAGCTGTGCACCACGATGTAGGGCGCGCTGGGCACCTCCAGCCCGGCCAGCATGTCGTGCATCATCGCCAGCCCCATCGAGCCGACCGTGAAGCTGCCCACCGAAATCTGCGAGGCCGGGCAGGGGCGGCCGTCCTCCATGATGGTCAGCGCGCGGCCGACCTGCTCGACCACCTGGGCGTCCAGGTGGATGCCGATGCGCCCCATGATTTTGCCAAACACGTTCGAATAGCTGACGTCGCCCTCCGCCGTGGCGGCGGCCACGTCCTTGGCGATGATGTCGGCCAGCGATTCCGGCGCGTCCGGCGGGAAGTGCAGCACGCCGGCGCCGAAGCCGATCGACAGCGCCGTGAAGATATGCTTGCCCATGGCCTTGGCCGTGCCGTGCAGGTGCAGGATGGCTTCCAGGTCGAGGAAGTCGATGGTGTCGAACACGATGTCGACCTTGCTCACCAGCTCAGCCACGTTGCTCTTGTCCAGGTTGGCCTGGATGGTCTCCACCTGCGCGGTCGGATTGATGCGCAGGATCTGCTTTTTCAGCGCTTCCACCTTGGAGCGGCCGATGTCCTCGAAGTCGAAGAACTGGCGGTTCAGATTGTGCATGTCCACCGTGTCGCCGTCGATCAGCACGAAGTGCTGGAAGCCCATGCGGGTGGCGGCCACGGGCAGCGCGCTGCCCAGCCCGGCGCCGGCGATCAGCAGCCGCGTTTCGCGTATCTTGGCCTGCGTGGCCTTGTTTACATAGCCGTCATTGCGGGTGACGAAGCGGTCATAGTCGAATTCGATAGCCATGGCATGGAACCCCATTAGTGTGTGGAAAAGTGGGCCGCGCGGGCGGCGGAGTAATTACAGATTGGCAATACCATAGTAGCGCAAGGCGCGCTTTCTGCCCAGTCTGCTGCCTTGTCGGTTTTCTTTACACGGCAGGCTGGACCGTGCAGAAAAAGCGGCGCCGAAACTTTCCCAGCAGTAGTAAACAACGGCGGATTTGGCAGGCGGGACAGGCTTTGCGGGATGGCGGGCCGTGATACTGTCCGGCTGGCAACAAATGTCACATCGGCTGTCGGATTTCTTTACAGACGTGGCAAAAATAACAAAATCACGGCGCCGTGCCTGCGGATCGAACTGCCTGTATTTGCTGGGGGAAAGGGCGCTCCAAGCCCATTTTTAAACGAGCTGGCACGCCGATTGCTTTAGTGGGTATGTGACGCTAACACTGACAGCGCCCCCCAACACACTGGAGATACAAAGATGAAACTCAAAAAATTGCTGGCAGCAGTTGCCGTGGGATTCGCAGCAACGTCCGCGATGGCAGCGCCTGTTAGCCTGGACGCGATCTCGGGCAGCCTGACGGTCAAGATGACCGGCCTGACCACCGAAACCAACCTCACCGCCGGCTCGACCGAAACGACCTGGGGCATTGGCGCCATCAATCAGCTGCTGTCGACCAATGGCGACACCTGGAGCGCCGGCACCAACGGCCAGTACCTGTATTACATGATCTACGGTATTGCGGACCAAGGTATCACGGGCACCAGCCCCAACGTCAACATCTTCAACACCGGCGCAACCGGCGGCGGGGCTGACGGCAAGATCCACTTCGACCTGTACCTGTCGGATCACCAGATCACCTCGATCGACTCGAGCTTCACCGCCCTGGTTTCGGACCGCAACGGCTACAACGGCTACGCGGCCTATAACACGCTCGGCCCAGCATGGCTGCAAGCAGTTTTCACGCCAGGCCTGATTGCTGCCGACGACCCGGACACCCCATGGGATGAAACCCTGACCTCGCTGTTCCAGACCGCGTCGAGCTCGTCCCTGCCAGCAACCGGCGCCGGCTCCTTCTACGCCGACGTCGTTGGCGGCACCGACTATGACCGCTGGAACACCAACACCCAGGACGGCCGTGACATGTTCGGTACCTTCACGCTGAGCCAGAACGGCATTACGCCGGGAGCCCAAGTGCCTGACCACGGCACCTGCCCAACCGCATCCGTCCTGGACAACACCTGCTTCGCTGGCTACATCAGCGATCCTATCGTGGCCAACCGCCTGCCTGAGCCTACTTCGCTGGCTCTGTTCGGTCTGGGCCTGGCCGGCCTGGCCGGCCTGCGCCGCCGCAAGCAGCAGTAATCCTGCGCCGCTCCGGCGGCCGATGAACCCGCCTGGGAAACCCGGCGGGTTTTTTTTATTTGAGCGGCGGCGTGGGGTGCAGCGCGTGCTTGTACAGGCGCGCCAGGCGCTTCACGTATTCCTGGGTTTCCGCATACGGCGGCACCCCCTTGTACTGGTCGACCGCCTTTTCGCCGGCGTTGTAGGCCGCCGCCACCAGCTGCACGTCGCCCCGGAAGTAGGCCAGCAGCCAGCGCAGATAGGCCAGGCCGCCGCGGATGTTCTGCTCGGGATCGAAGGCGTCCTTGACGCGGAAGCGTTCGGCCGTTTCCGGTATCAGCTGCATCAGTCCCTGCGCGTTTTTCGGCGACACGGCGCGCGCGTTGAAACCGGACTCGATGGCGATGATGGCCATCGCCAGCCGCGGGTCGACGTCGAACTGCGGCGCCAGCGCCTCCACCAGCGCGCCGATCTGCTTGCTGGCGGCCTGGGTGTAGAGCACGCGCGGTTCGGGCGGCATGGCGACCGGCGGCGTGTCCGGCAGCAAACAGGCCGGCAGCGGCGTGCCGGGCGCGGTATTGGTCATGTGCAGCATGGCCTGCGCCTGCGGATGGCCCTGCGCGGCGGCCAGCGCGAACAGCTGGGATGCCGCGCCGTCGTCGCGCGCCGCGCCGCGCCCGTTGGCCAGCATCCAGCCCAGCGCGTACTGCGCTTGCGCGTCGCCCAGGCGGGCGGCGCGGCAATACAGGGCCAGCGCCTGCGGCAGGTCGCGCGGCACGCCTTCGCCGTGCTCGAGACGCACGGCGGCGGCCATCAGTTCGGCGGCCGGGCCGGCCGCGTCGGCCGCCAGCGCCGGCGGCAGCGCCGACAACTGTGCCGACAACAGCGCCGCCAGCGCGCCTGCGCGCGCGGCCCTAGTGTGCCGGAAAGTGGATCGCTGCATGCTGCACCTTTGTGCTGCCCGACGATGCTTAATTGTAGAGCAGTCAGGGCTGTTCGGCCTGATCTTTGTCTTTGGGCGAGAGGAAAGCTTTGTGGAACAGGTGGCGCGCCAGCAGCAGCGGCGGCATGCGCAGCCAGTTGGCGCGGATGTAGAGCGCCAAGCGGGCGGCGGGCGTGAACGCGTCGGCGCAGCTGGCGTGGGCCGGCAGCAGGGCGCGGCGGTACAGCGCGTCCATCAGCCGCAGCAGCAGCGCGCCGGGCCGGCCTGCGGCGGCGGCGGCCCGGGCTTCCGGCGGCAGCGGCGTGTGCAGCAGCAGTGCGGTGTAGCGCAACGCGTAGAACAGCGGACGCTGCAGCTGCAAACGCGCCGCGTGCGCGCGCAGCGCGTCCCAGAAGCCGGGCTGGCCGCCGTAGTGGCGCAGCAGGCCGTCCAGGTCCACCAGGTCGCGCAGGCCGTGCTCCAGTTCGCCGTCGAAGAATAAATGCGTGGCGCTGTGCAGCACCAGGTCGGGCGGCGCCAGCACATGCAGGCCGGGCTGGCCGGGCAGGGGGCGCGCGGCGGCGCGCAGCTGGACCGGGTCGGGATGGACCGGCGCCGTCAGCGGCAGGATGGCGTGGTGCACATCGATGGCGGTGCGGCGCTTGACGTGCTCCATCGGCGGCAGCTCGTGCATCCATTCGCGGTAGTAGCGCTGGTCGTAGGCATCCAGATGGGTGCTGGCCCAGCCGTGCAGCATCAGCGCGGCCTCGGCGTCGTCCAGTTTTTCCCTGGGCACCAGGATGTCGATGTCCGAGAACAGCCGGCCGGCCGCCGGCGGCAGCCCGGCCAGCGCGTAGGCGGCGCCCTTGAGCAGTATCAGCGGCGCGTCCAGGCCGGCCAGCGCCTGCCGGATCTGTTCCACTTCCCAGCGCACCGCCTGGCTGTGCCGCTCGGCCACCGTGCGTGACCAGTCGAGGTGGCGCCGGGCCGGCGCCGGTATGCGCTCGAGCTCGCCGCGTTCGCGCAGCAGGTAGTACAGGCGCGGCTGCAGATTGGCACTGGCGCACTGGCGCAGCAGCACATTCCATTCGGCCTCGCTGAAGCCGGCCAGCAGCGCCGGCTGGCGGAAGGCCAGCACGGCCAGCGGCACGCCGGCCGGCGCGGACAGGGCGGCGCCGCTCATGGCTGCTGCGCCAGGCGCTCGAACAGCGCGACCGCCTCGTCCAGCTGGCTGTACACGAAGCTGTGGCAGTGCGCGGCGCCGACCAGGCCGGTGAGGGCGTCGAAGCCGCGTTCGGCCAGCAGGCTGTAGTTGAAGGAGTTTTCCGCCACGCGCAGCACGGTGCCGGCTTTCGGCAGCGGCGCCAGCTCGGTGGCGGCGCCGGCCTGGTAGCGCGGGAACACGATCCAGCCCGGCGCGGCGGTCTCGGCGCTGCGCGCCACGCTGGCGGGCGGCGCCTGCAGATGCGCCACCGTGCCCTTGACGGTGTCGGCCACCGGCGGACTGAACACGGCTCCGTCCGCCGCCAGGTAGCGCTGCATCAGCGGGATGGAGGCGTTTTTCAGGCTGATGGGGCGCGGCAGCGGCTGCAGCCGGCCGTCGGCCAGCTGTACCAGCGCCAGTTCGTCCGACAGCAGGCGCCAGCCGCGGTGCGCCAGCGCGGCGCACAGGGTGCTCTTGCCGGAGCCGGGCGGGGCCGGCAGGATGAGCGCGCGGCCGTGGCGTTCCAGCACCGCCGCGTGGATGATCAGGCAGTCGTGCGCGCGGCTCGACACGCACCAGTTCAGGCCCCATTCGAACATGGGGAAGGCTTGCGCCAGCGGCAGCGGCTTGAACATACTGGCGCCGTTATGCATCAGCATCACTTGCGGCCGCCACCAGCGCCGCAGCCCGGCCGGCTGCACCACGCGCAGGTGGAAGTCGGCGAAGGCGTCCGCGCCGCGCAGCGCATAGCCGCCGTACAGCAGGGCCAGGCCTTGCGCCACGCTGGGCACGCTGCTTTCGAGGTGGGTGGTGTAGGCGCCGGTCTGCAGCACGATGCCGCCGCGCGCCAGGCGCCGCGCCAGCTCGGCCGGCGCCAGCGAGGACACCGTGGTGGCCGGCGCGCTCAGCATGCGGAGGAGGGCTGCGTGTCGACCAGGGCCATGGCGCGCAGCTGCCCGAGCAGTTCTTCCAGTTCGGCCAGCTGCTCCGGTTCGGCGGGGGCGCCGTCGCCCAGCTGCAAGGCGGCAGCCAGCCCGGCCGTGGTGGCCGCGCCGCGCTGCAGCACGCTCAGGATTTCAATGGCGGCGGCGTCGAGCAGATGGGTATCGCCCGACAGGTTGTTGTACAGCACGAATTCCTCGCCGTCCCAGCTGCGGCTGCGCAGCCGCTGGCCCGGCCTCAGGCGCCACATGGCAAAACGGCTTGAGTCAGCATGCGGCCCGTGTCAGTCCATGGTGCCGGCCAGGTAGGCGACGATTTCCGCGCCATACCATTTTTTGCCAGCCATGGGGGTGTAGTAGCCGCGGCCGGAGCCGCCGGTGGCCCAGTATTCGTTCCAGATCGCCTGCACCTTGGCCGCCACCATGAAGGAGGTGTAGCCCTTGAGCGCGTTCTGGTAGGCGGCGATGCAATGCATGGCCACGTTGTCCTGGTCGTAGCTCTGGTGGTCCAGCAGGAACAGCATGGTCTTGTTGTAGAAGCTGCTGGTGGTCGAGCAATTGAACTTTTTCTGGAACCTGGTGCTGCTGACGCAGCTGCTGTGCCAGGCGCTGGTGTGGGTCTTCCAGTAGCCGGGCGACAGGCCCTGGCACACCACCACGTGCGGGTTGTGGCTGTTCAGGTTGCCGGACGCGAAGCCGGACGGCGAATGGCAGATGCTGCAGGCCATGCCGGGCTGGCTCTTGACGGTCAGGATGGCGCCGACGGCCGCCGCGCCCCTGGTGGCGAAGCGGCGGCGCGCGGCGCCGGCGAAGGCCGGCTTGGCGGCGCCGTCGACGGCCGTGCTGGGGGCTGCGGGGGGCAGCTGCGGGGTGCCGTTGTCCCCGTCGTGCTGGTCTTGGTTGGCCACGTCTGTATCCTCGGTTAGCGCTCGGCCGGTGGCCGTAATCTTTAATGATGAATGGAAACGAAGCAATATTCGTTCCCATCCGGGCAATGCGCAGTGACCTTGATATAAATCAAAGACTTAGCGGAACTTTCTGCGCAGCTCACGCTCACTAGATTAGTCTAGCGCAAAAACTGTAAGAATTCTCGACATTGTTAGAAGTAGCTCTCCGGCACCACCAGCACGTCGCCCGGGCGCATCGGCAGGTTGGCCGAGATGTCGCCGTCCTTGATCAGGTCGTTCAGGCGCACGGTCAGCTTCTGCTGCTTGCCGTCCACGGTGCGCAGCAGGATGGCGCGGTTGCCGGCCGCAAAGTCGGTGACGCCGCCGACGGCTATCATCACGTCCAGCAGCGACATGTCGCGGCGGTAGGGCAGCGCCTGCGGACGCGCGGCCTGGCCGATCACCTTGATCTGCTCGCTGTACACGCCGACAAAGCCGGTCACGATCACCGTCACCACCGGCTGCTGGATGAATTTGGACAGCGCTTTTTCAATGTCGCGCGCCAGTTCGGTCGAGGTCTTGCCGCTGGCCTGCAAATCCTCCACCAGCGGGGTGGTGATCTTGCCGTCCGGCCGCACCGGCACGCCCTGGGACACTTCCGGATTGCGCCACACCACGATGCTCAGAGTGTCGCCCGGGCCGATCAGGTAGTCGGTGGCGGCCGCTGCCTCTTGCGGCAGCACCTGCTTGGTGGCGCAGCCGCCCAGGGCCAGCGCGGACAGCGCCAGCGCGCCGCAGGCCAGCCATTTCATCAGGGGAGTATTCACGTGCATGTCCTCTTGTTAGGGTGAAATTCTTCTAGGCAATATGCATGGCATTTTATGTAGCATTTTTGCATGCCCAATTGTATACCAGCCCCTGCCGGCGCAAGCCGCGGCGGGGGGAATATTTTTATTCTGGCACTTTTCTTTGCAACAATTCCTGCACGTAGCGCGCCGGGATGGCGTAGGTGATGCCGCTGGGGGCGGTGATCGCGGTTTCCTTCAGACCCTTGACGAACACCATATTGATGATGGCGTACACGGTGCCGTCGGCCGGGTCGTACACCGGGCTGCCGCTGTTGCCGGGATAGGCGGTGCCGTCCAGCTGGAAGATGTTGAACGGCGGGCGCTGCAGCGCCGCCACCGAGCGCGCGTCCAGCTGGCGCGCACTGGCCGAGGGCAGGATGATGGGCGTGACGGCGGCCAGCGTGGCGCGGTGGGTGGCGTGGTGCAGGCCCAGCACCATGCCCAGCGGGAAGCCGGTGAAGGCCAGGTCGCGCCCCTCGCGCAGCGTGCCCGAGTCGCCCAGGCGCAACGCCGGCAGCGGCGCACCGCTCAGGCGCAAGTGGGCCAGGTCGTGTTCCTTGTCGATGGCCGCCACCGTGGCCGGGCGGAAGGTGAAGGCCGTGCCTTCGCCGGCCACCAGCACGCCCAGGGTCTGCTCGCTGTCGGCGAAGTCGGGCACCACGTGGGCGTTGGTGATCACGCTCAGGCCGTCGCCCAGCACCACCCCGGTGCCGTTGAAGACGGTGGACGGGCTGCGCAGGCGCTGGTAGCTGCCGATGCCCACCACCGAGGGCTTGACGGCCGCAATCACGGCGGGCAGGTCGGCGGCGGCGTGGCCGCAGAGCATGCTGAAAAGTAATATTAGTGACAGGCGGAAATGCATAGCGGTGCTTGTAGTCTCGGCGCAACAACGATAGCAGATTTTTGCGGGAATCAGCTGTCTTTCGCACAACAATTATCAGCGCGCATGTGTCACAATAATGCTTGCATCTTTGGAAATAATTATTTCACAGAGTTAAATACGCGACACTGCCTGTCCACGGCTGCATCAGAGGGGCGGAGCGGCCGCCATTTAGTAGTAACATGGCTTGCAAACTCATGTATCATAGTTGCGATTGATGCATTTTAAGCAAGTTCAAAGCGCGCACCAATTCATAGGCGAGATAGACGATATGGCGGAATTACAGGCACTGCTCTTAACCTTTCTAAAAGCCATAGGCAAGTACCGCTGGTACGCCGTGGCCATTTCCTGGGTGGTGGCGGTGGTCGGCTGGGCAGTGGTGTACAAGCTGCCGGACGATTACCAGGCGTCGGCGCGCGTCTATGTCGACACCCAGAGCATACTGCGGCCATTGTTGTCTGGCATGACCACCGTGCCCAACGTCGAGCAGCAGGTGCAGTTCATGCGCCGCACCCTGATCAGCCGGCCCAACGTCGAGACCGTCATGCGCATGGTCGATCTGGACATCAAGACCAAGTCGGTGCAGGAGCACGAGAAGCTGGTCGACGAGCTGACCGCGCAGATCAAGGTCACCGGTACCGAGCGCGACGACATCTACACCATCTCCTATAACAACCCCAATCCCAAGCTGGGCAAGCAGATCGTGCAGTCGCTGCTGACCATCTTCGTCGAGGGCAGCTTCGGCGGCAAGAAGCAGGAGTCGGACAAGGCGGTGCAGTTCATCGAGGAGCAGATCAAGAGCTACGAGGAAAAGCTGGCCGCCGGCGAAAACGCGCTGAAGGACTTCAAGATCCAGAACATGGGCTTGCTGCCGCGCCAGGGCGCCGACTACAGCACCACGCTGGCCGACATGGCCGACAAGCTGAACCAGGCGCGCCTGGAGCTGGCCGAGGCCGAGCAGGCCCGCAATGCGATCAAGCGCCAGATGGGCGGCGAAGAGCCGGCCCCGCTGACCCAGGCCGCGCCGGCCCAGGACGACGGCATCAACCCCGAGCTGGACGGCCGCATCCAGACCATAGAGAAAACCCTGGACGGGCTGCGCCTGCAGTTCACCGAGGAGCATCCGGACATCGTGTCCAACAAGCGCCTGCTGGCGCAGCTGCAGCAGCGCAAGAAGGAGGAGGCCAAGAAGCGCGTGCGCAGCGCCGACCCCGGCGTCAACTACAGCCCCATGATGCAGCAGATGAACGTGCAGCTCTCGGTGGAGGAGGCGCGCGTGGCTTCGCTCAAGGCGCGCGTGGATGAATACAATACGCGCCTGGGGCGTTTGCGCAGCCAGAGCACGGCGGCGCCGGAAGTGGAGGCCCAGCTGTCGCAGCTGAACCGCGACTACCAGGTCAACAAGGAAAACTACGGTAAGCTGGTGGAGCGCCGCGAAGCGGCCCGCCTGTCCGGCGACCTGACCTCGGCCACCGACATGCTGAGTTTCCGCGTGATCGATCCGCCCACCGCGTCCAACCTGCCGATCGGTCCGAACCGGCCGCGCCTGATGTCCGTGGTGTTCGGCGCCGCGCTGGCGCTGGGCCTGGGCGTGGCGCTGCTGATGAGCCAGATCCGCCCGACCTTTGTCAGCCAGGCTTCGCTGCGCAGCACCACCGGTTTCCCTATCCTGGGCACCATCAGCATGAACTGGACCGACCAGCAGAAAATCCGCCGCCGGCGCCGCCTGTACGCCTTCAGCGCCGCCGTGGCCGTGCTGTTCACCGCCTACGGCGGCGTGATGGCCGCCTTGCTGATAAAACCTACCTGACCGATTCACGGGGAATCCGATGAGCATTATTGAACGCGCGGCCAGCCGCATAGAGCATCCGAAGGACGCGCCGGCCGGCGCTGACACCGAGACCACGCAGCCGGGCGCGCACGCCGCCGAGACCGCGCCACCGGTGGCCGACGCCGGACACGCGGCCGCCGTGGCCGCCGCCATGGCCGCCGCACCCGTCGAGGCTGCCGGCGCCGCTGCCCCCTCCGTGACCGCCCCCGCTGCCGCCTCCGCCCCCGTTGCCGCCCCGGCCGCCGGTGGCCAGGCCGCGCCTGCCGAGGTCGAGGCCGATGGCGCGCAGCGCCGCGGCCCGCGCCGGGTGGAACTGGACCTCAAGCATATGCAGGACATCGGCCTGGTCACCGCCGCCGGCGGCCGCACCACGCTGGTGGAGGACTTCCGCGTCATCAAGCGCCCGCTGATCAAGCGCGCCTTCGGTCCGCGTCCGGCCGACGAAAAGCCGGGCAACCTGATCATGATCACCAGCTCGCTGCCGGGCGAAGGCAAGACCTTCTGCTCGATCAACCTGGCCATGAGCATCGCCATGGAGCTGGACCACACGGTGCTGCTGGTGGACGCCGACGTGGCGCGCCCGTCGGTGCTGCGCACCCTGGGCCTGCCGGCCCAGCGCGGCCTGATGGATCTGCTGCTCGACGAGAAGATCGACATGGCCGACGTGATGCTGCGCACCAACGTCGACACGCTGACCCTGCTGCCCGCCGGCACCAGCAACCCGCGCGCCACCGAGCTGCTGGCCAGCCAGACCATGACTTCGCTGGTCTACGAGATCGCCAACCGCTATCCGGACCGTATCGTCATCTTCGACTCGCCGCCGCTGCTGCTGACCAGCGAAGCGCATGTGCTGGCGGCCCACATGGGCCAGATCGTGGTGGTGGTGGAGGCCGAGCGCACCACGCAGCACGCGGTCAAGGAGGCGCTGTCCCAGCTTGAAGGGCTGACCAATGTCAACCTGATCTACAACAAGACCCGTGAATTCCCCGGCACTGAAACCTATGATTATCACTATGGCTGAACCGCGCCGCAACACCCTGGCGGCGGCGGTGGGCCTGGCCCTGCTGGCGCTGGCGCAGCCCAGCCGCGCCGACTGGACCGTGGCGCCCAGCGTCACGTTGCGCGAATCCTGGAGCGACAACGTGCTGCTGGCCGCCAAGGGCCAGGAGCGCGGCCAGTTCGTTTCCGAGGCGCAGCCGGCGCTGGCGCTGCAGGCGCACAGCCCGCGCGTGGACTTCAGCGCCAATTACAGCAAGAGTTTCTACAAATACGCCGACGAAGAGGTGCGCGGACCGGACGGCCAGGCTGCCAACAGCGGCCGCCAGAACCTGCAGGCGCAACTGCACGCCAAGCTGATCGGCGAGAAGCTGTTCCTGGACAGCACGGCCAGCATCAGCGAGCAGGGCGTGTCCGCCTTTGGCCCGTCCGCCGTGGTCAACCCGTCCAACCCCTACGCGCCTGGGCTGACCAGCGAGGTCAAGACCTGGCGCGTCAGCCCTTATCTGCTGCAGCGCTTCGGCGAGCAGGCCAAGGCCGAAGTGCGCTACGCGCACGACAAGGTCAGCTCCGACCAGCTCAATTTCGGCAGCAGCACCAGCGACCAGTTTTCGGTCAACCTGGCCAGCGGTCCGGCCTTCCGCACCATAGGCTGGAACCTGTACTACACACGCCAGAACCTGGAAGACACGATCGCGCAAAGCTCCAGCAGCCAGAGCATGACGGGAACGCTGAACTACCAGTATTCGCCGCAGCTGACGCTGACAGTGACGGGCGGCTACGACAGCTATGACTACCAGGCGCCCGGCGGCGAAACCAAGGGCAAGAACTGGTCGGTGGGCGGCAGCTGGCGGCCCAGCAGCCTCACGTCCGTCCAGCTCAACGTGGGCAAGCGCTACTTCGGCGACAGCTATTTCCTGTCCGCTTCGCACCGCACCCGGCTCAGCGTCTGGAGCCTGAACTACAGCGACGCGGTCACCACCACGCGCTCGCAGTTTCTGCTGCCGTCCGCCGTCAGCACGGCGGCCATGCTGGACCAGCTGTTCCAGGCCCAGATCCCCGATCCGGTGGCGCGCCGCCAGGCGGTGGAGGCCTATATCATTGCGGCCGGGCTGCCGCCGTCGCTGGCCAACAGCATCAACTACCTGAGCAACCGCTACATGCTGCAGAAGCAGCTGCAGGCCACGGCCGCCTTCAACGGCGTGCGCAACACGCTGATTTTGGCCCTGACCAGCTCGCGCCGCAGCGGCCTGTCGCTGCTGGACGTGGACGCCGGCCTGCTGGGCAACAGCTCCAGTGCGCTGAACGACAATACGCGCCAGAGCACCGCTACCGCCACCTACAACTGGCGCATCTCGCCGCTCACCAGCATAAACCTGTCGGCCAACTACAACCGGTCCGAATCCTTGTCGTCGCCGGCCCGCCGCGACAACAACCGCTCCGTGCGGCTGAACCTGACGCGCCAGTTCGCCCGCAAGGTGAACGGCAATCTGGAGCTGCGCCGATCCAAGGGAGCCACCGCGGTCGCCGGACGCGACTACACCGAGAACGCCATATCGGCGTCCTTGAGCAAGCAGTTCTAGTGGAGTCTGGCAAGGATGTACGAAAGTTACTACGGCCTTAGCGCCAAACCGTTCCGGCTGCGGCCGGACCCGCATTTCTTCTTCGGCAGCAAGGGCCACAAGCGGGCCATGGCTTACCTGGAGTACGGCCTGTCGCAAGGCGAGGGCTTCATCGTCATCACCGGCGAAGTGGGGGCGGGCAAGACCACGCTGGTGCGCAATATGCTCAACACCCTGTCCTCGCAGCAGATCGTGGCGGCGCATATCGTCAACACCGCGCTCAATTCGGAAGACACGCTGCGCATGGTGCTGTCGGCCTTCGGCCTGCCCAGCGAGGACGCCAGCAAGAGCACGCTACTGACGCGGCTGGAAGCCTTTTTGCGCGCCTGCGACCAGCAGGGCCGCCGCGCGCTGCTGGTGGTGGACGAGGCGCAGAACCTGACGCCGCGCACGGTGGAAGAGCTGCGCATGCTGTCGAACTTCCAGACCGACGACAAGTCGCTGCTGCAGACTTTCCTGCTGGGCCAGCCGGAGTTCCGCGCCACGCTGCACAGCCAGGACATGCAGCAGCTGCGCCAGCGCGTGATCGCCACCTACCACCTGGGACCGATGGACGCGCAGGAAACCCAGGCCTATATCGAGCACCGCCTGCACACGGTGGGCTGGAACAACGACCCGGCTTTCACGCCCGAGGCGCACGCCGGCATCTACGCCTACAGCGGCGGCATTCCGCGCATGACCAACGCGCTGTGCGACCGCCTGCTGCTGATGGGTTTCCTCGAAGAGCTGCATGAATTCACCGGCGCCCATGTGGAGGAAGTGGTCAAGGACATCGCCACCGAGTTCCAGGAGCCGTCCGGCCCGGCCAAGGTGGTGGTGGACGAGGCCGACATGGCCGCCGTCAACGCCGCCTACCCGGACGGCATGGACGAGCGCATGATGCGCCTGGAAAAATCCGTGGTGTCCGTGCTCAATATACTGAAAAAAATCGTCGCCGCGCCGGCACCCGCCACGGCCAACAATAATGCCAAACAGGACAATATAGAATGAGTTCCGCTTTCCGCATCCTGTGCGTAGTGGGCGCCCGGCCCAATTTCATGAAGATGGCGCCCATCATGGCGGCGCTGTCCGCGCTGCGCCCGCAGGTCGACGTCAAGCTGGTGCACACCGGCCAGCACTACGACGTGGCCATGAACCACCAGTACTTCGAGGCGCTCGGCATTCCGTCGCCGGACATCAACCTGGAAGTCGGCTCCGGCAGCCACGCGCAGCAGACCGCCGAGGTCATGAAGAAGTTCGAGCCCGCGCTGGACGAGGTGCAGCCGACCGCCGTGCTGGTGGTGGGCGACGTCAACTCCACCATCGCCTGCGCGCTGGTGGCGGCCAAGAAGGGCGTGCCGGTGATCCACGTCGAGGCCGGACTGCGCAGCTTCGACCGCGCCATGCCGGAGGAAATCAACCGCGTGCTGACCGACCAAATTTCGGACCTGCTGTTTACCACCGAGGAAAGCGGCGAGGAAAACCTGCTGCGCGAAGGCGTGGCGGCGCACCGCATCCAGTTCGTCGGCAATGTGATGATCGACACCCTGGTGCGCAATCTGCCGCGCGCCGTTCCGGCCGCCGCCATCGTGGCCGACGCGGGCCGTCCCGGCCTGGCCGACGGCGCCGAAGGCTACGCCGTGCTGACCCTGCACCGCCCGTCCAATGTGGACGACCCGGCCGTGCTGCGCACCCTGCTGGAAACGGCGGCCGCCATTGCGCAGCGCACGCCGGTGATCTTCCCGCTGCATCCGCGCACGCGCGGCATGATAGAGAAGGCCGGCCTGAACCACCTGGTGGAAGGCCCCAATGTGCTGCTGCTGCCGCCCATGGGCTACCTGGAGATGCTGGGACTGATGAAGCAGGCCCGCGTGGTGCTGACCGATTCCGGCGGCATCCAGGAAGAGACCACCGCGCTGGGCGTGCCCTGCATCACGCTGCGCAACAACACCGAACGCCCCATCACGGTGGAGCAGGGCACCAACACCATCGCCGGGCAGGACCCGGCCCGCATCCTCGCCATCTACGAGGAAGTGATGGGCGGCGGCGGCAAGGCCGGCCGCGTGCCGCGCTTCTGGGACGGCCAGGCCGCCGTGCGCATCGCCGCCGCCCTGCAGGCCTGGATGCAGAACGGGTGCAAGACATCATGAACCATCCCGCCGCCCCCGGTAGCGCCATCCGCAACGCCATGACCATCGACGTGGAAGACTACTTCCAGGTCTCCGCCTTCGCGCCCTACATTGCGCGCGACAGCTGGCCCGAGCGCGAGTGCCGTGTCGAAGCGAATATCGACCGCATCCTGGCCATCCTGGAGGCCGGCAATGTGCACGCCACCTTCTTCACGCTGGGCTGGATCGCCGAGCGCTATCCGGCCATGGTCAGGCGCATCGTGGCCGGCGGCCATGAACTGGCCAGCCACGGCTACGGCCACCTGCGCGCCTCCGACCAGGACCGCGCCGCCTTCATGCAGGACATCGGCAGCAGCAAGGCCATCCTGGAAGACCTGGGCGGCCAGGCCGTGCTGGGCTACCGCGCGCCCAGCTTCTCCATCGGCCACGGCAACCTGTGGGCGCTGGACGCGCTGAGCGAGGCCGGCTACCGCTACAGCTCCAGCATCTACCCGGTGCAGCACGACCACTACGGCATGCCGGACGCGCCGCGCTTCGCCTGGCACCCGGAGAACGCCGGCGGCCTGCTGGAGGTGCCGATCACCACCGTGCGCATGGGGGCGCGCAACCTGCCGGCCGGCGGTGGCGGCTATTTCCGCCTGCTGCCGTATTCGCTGTCGCGCTGGATGATGCGCAAGGTGAACCAGGACGACGGCCAGCCCGCGATCTTCTACTTCCATCCCTGGGAGATCGACCCCGGCCAGCCCCGTCCCGACGGCATCAACCTGAAGACGCGCTTCCGCCACTACGTCAACCTGGCGCGCATGGACGGCCGCATCCAGGCCCTCACGCGCGACTTCGCGTGGGACCGCATGGACCGCATTTTCCTGGGCAAGGCATGAGCTCCGTCGTCGATGCGGCGCCCGCCGTGGCCACCCTCAAGCTGCTCACGCCGGCCGATCATGGCCGCTGGGACGCTTTCGTGCGCGCCGCGCCGCAGGCCACCTTTTTCCACCTGGCCGCCTGGCAGACGCTGATACAGCGCTGCTACGGCCACAAGACCTGGTTCTACTACGTCGAGCAGGACGGCCGGATCCAGGGCATCCTGGGCCTGTGCGAAATCAAGAGCCGGCTGTTCGGCCACTCGCTCAGCTCCCTGCCGTTCTGCGTGCACGGCGGCGTGGTGGCGCTGAACGACGGCGCGCGCGCCATGCTGGACGCGGCGGCAAGCAAGCTGGCCGATGAACTGGGCGCGGGCCACCTGGAATACCGCAATATCGAGCCGACCGGCAAGCCGGGCTGGCACGTGAAGGACTTGTACGTCACCTTCCGCAAGGCCATCAGCGACAACCACGAAGAAAACATGAACGCCATTCCGCGCAAGCAGCGCGCCATGGTACGCAAGGGCATCAAGTGCGGCCTGGCGGCGGAAATCGACCAGACCGTGGACCGCTTCTTCCACATCTACGCCACCAGCGTGCTGCGCCTGGGCACGCCGGTGTTCCCGAAGAAGTACTTCGCGCTGATCAAGGAGCTGTTCGGCGAGCAGTGCGAAATCCGCATCATCGTCAAGGACGGCGAGCCGGTGGCCGGCGTGATGAGCTTCTTCTGGCGCGACGAAGTGCTGCCCTACTACGGCGGCAGCATGCCCCTCGCGCGCGAGGTGGCCGGCAACGACTTCATGTACTGGAACCTGATGGAAGCGTCGGCCGAGCGCGGCGTGCGCCTGTTCGACTTCGGCCGCAGCAAGATCGGCACCGGCGCCTACGACTTCAAGAAGAACTGGGGCTTCACCGCCACGCCGCTGGCCTACGAGTACCAGATGCACGCGGCCACTGAGCTGCCGGACAATAATCCGCTCAATCCCAAGTACCAGCTGTTCATCAAGCTGTGGAAGCGGCTGCCGTTGCCGCTGGCCAATCTGCTTGGGCCGCACATCGTCCGCAGCCTGGGATAGCGCCATGGACAATTTGCTGCTGCTGGTGCACCGGATACCGTACCCGCCCAACAAGGGCGACAAGATCCGCTCCTACCATTTGCTGAAACACCTGGCCGAACATTACCGCGTGCACCTGGCCACCTTCGTCGACGACCAGGACGACTGGCAGCACGTGCCGCGCCTGCAGGCCATGACGGCCAGCGCGCACTTCGCGCCGCTGAACCCGAAGACCGCGCGCGTGCGCAGCCTGGGCGCACTGCTGGGCAACCGCTCGCTGTCGCTGGACTACTACCGCGACGCCGGCCTGCGGCGCTGGGTGGACGAAACCGTGCGGCGCGAAGGCATCACGCGCATCGTGGTGTTCTCGTCGGCCATGGCGCAGTACGCCGAGGCCTATCCGGACGCCACCCGGGTGGTCGATTTCGTCGACGTCGATTCCGACAAGTGGCGCCAGTATGCCGAGAAGAAGTCCTGGCCCATGAGCATGCTGTACGCGCACGAGGCGCGCCAGCTGCTGGCCTACGAGCGCCGCGTGGCGCGGGAATGCGACGCGGCGCTGTTCGTGTCCGCGCCCGAGGCGGAGCTGTTCCGCACGCTGGCGCCGGAGAGCGCGGCGCGCACCGGCCACTTCAGCAACGGCGTGGACACGGTGTATTTTTCGCCCGAAGACCCGCATGGCCGTCCGCACGGCAATCCCTACACGGCGCAGGAGCTGCCGCTGGTGTTCACCGGCGCCATGGACTACTGGCCGAATATCGACGCCGTGACCTGGTTCGCGCAGGACGTGCTGCCGGCGGTGCGCGCGCGCCATCCGCAGGCGGTGTTCTACATCGTCGGCGCGCGGCCCGCGTCCGAAGTGCAGGAACTGGCCGGCCTGCCCGGCGTGGTGGTCACCGGCACCGTGCCGGACGTGCGGCCCTATGTGGCGCACGCCGCGCTGTGCGTGGCGCCGCTGCGCATTGCGCGCGGCATACAGAACAAAGTATTGGAAGCGATGGCCATGGCGCGCACCGTGGTGGTGTCGCCGCAGGCGCTGGAGGGCATCGAGGCCGAACCGGGCCGCTCGCTGCTGCTGGCCGCCGATGCGCCGGCCTTTATCGTCACCGTCAACGCCGCGCTGGACCAGCCCGATGCCGCCATCGGCCGTGCCGCGCGCGCCACCGTCGAACACCTGTATGGCTGGAACAGCCATCTGGCCCAGGTCTGCGCCCTGCTGGAGGCCGGCCGCCCCGTGAGGAAAGAAGCATGACATCCAGTTCCCTGCCAGCGGCCAATGACGGCGCGCCCGCAACCGCATCCCATCCCGGCCCCGCACCCGGCGCCGGCAAGAGCCAGAAGGCCTTGCTGCTGCTCGCCGTGGCGGCCCTGCTGCTGCCCGTGCTCGCCTATTTTTCCACGGCGCGCTCCATCGTCGAGATCTGGGACAGCTCCGGCACCTTCACCCACGGCTACGTGATCCTGCCCATCAGCCTGTGGCTGGCGTGGCAGCGCCGCGCCGCCCTCGCGCAGCTGAGCGCCGCGCCCTGCTGGCCCGCGCTGCTGGCGCTGGCCGCCTGCGGCGCCGCCTGGCTGCTGGGCGAATTCGGCGACGTGCAGATCGTGCGCCACTATGCCTTCGTGGCCATGCTGCCGCTGGCGGTGCTGGCACTGCTGGGCAAACGCATCGCCTGGGCGCTGGCCTTTCCGCTGGCCTTCCTGCTGTTCGCCGTGCCCTTCGGCGACGTCTTCATCAATCCGCTGATCGGCGTCACCGCCGACTTCACGGTGTGGGCGCTGCGCGCCACCGGCATCCCGGTGCTGCGCGACGGCACCAGCTTCTCCATCCCGACCGGCAACTGGTCGGTGGTGGAAGCGTGCAGCGGCGTGCGCTACCTGATCGCCTCCGTCACGCTGGGCTGCCTGTACGCCTACCTGACCTTCCGCAGCACCCGGCGCCGCGCGCTGTTCATCGCGGCCTCCGTGCTGGTGCCGATTATCGCCAACGGCCTGCGCGCCTACATGATCGTCATGTTGGGCCACCTGAGCGGCATGACGGTGGCGGTCGGCGTCGACCACCTGATCTACGGCTGGCTGTTCTTCGGCCTGGTGATGTTTTTGCTGTTCTGGCTGGGCAGCCTGTGGCGCGAGGACGCGCCGGCCGACGAGCAGGCCGCGTCGGAGCGCGCCGCCGCCGAAGCGGCCGCCCTGGCGCACAGCGCGCCCATGCGCAGCTTCGCCGCCGCCCTGCTGGCCATCGCCGTGTGCGTGGGCGCCTGGCCTGCCTACGCGGCCTGGCTGGAGCAGCGCGAAAGCGCCGCCGCGCCGGCCAGCTTGTCCGCCTTCGCCAGCGCCTGGCAGCCGGCCGCGCCTTTCGCGCAGTGGAAGCCGAGCTACCCGGCCGCCAGCGCCGAGCTGCAGCAGTTCTATGCCGATCAGGCCGGCCATGCCGTCGGCCTGAACCTGCTCTATTACCGCCAGCAGGACCACAACACCAAGCTGATCAGCTCGGTGAACCGGATCGCGGCGGAAAAAGATCCCAACTGGCGCAGCGTGGCTTCCGAGCTGCGCGAGGAAAACCTGGGCGGGCGTGTCCTGGCCGTGCGCGAAAGCACGCTGTCGGGCGCCGGCGGCCGCATGCTGGTGTGGAGCTGGTACTGGGTGGACGGCCGCTACACCGCCAACGATTATCTGGGCAAGGTGCTGCAGGTGAAGCAGAAGGTGCTCAAGGGCAGCGACGACGGCGCGGCCGTCATGGTCTTCTCGCCCTACGACGAGAAGCCGGAAGCGGCGCGCGCCGCCATGCGCGCCTTCCTGGCGGCGAACCTGGCGCGGGTGGATGCCGCGCTTAATGCGAATCGGCATAAATAAATACTGAAACTGGGAAAGCGCGGGACATCATGTGTGGAATAGTCGGAATCTTTGATACGCGCGGCACGCGCGAAATCGACCGCGCGGTGCTGGCGCGGATGAACGAAACACAGCACCACCGCGGCCCCGACGAGGCCGACCTGTACATCGAGCCGGGCGTGGGCTTCGGCCACCGCCGCCTGTCGGTGATCGACGTGGCGGCCGGCCTGCAGCCGCTCGGCAACGAGGACGGCAGCGTCATGGTCTGCTACAACGGCGAGATCTACAACTACCGCGAGCTGACCGAGGAACTGAAAGGCCTGGGCCACACCTTCCGCACCCGCTGCGACACCGAGGTGATCGTGCACGCGTGGGAGGAGTGGGGCGAGGCCTGCGTGCACCGCTTCCGCGGCATGTTCGCCTTCGGCCTGTGGGACCGCAACCAGCAGGTGATGTTCCTGGGCCGCGACCGCATGGGCGTCAAGCCGCTGTACTACGCCATGCTGCCGGACGGCTTCTTCGCCTTCAGCTCGGAGCTGAAAGCGCTGCGCACCCTGCCGCAGCTGAACCGCGAGATCGACCCGCAGGCGGTGGAGGACTACTTCGCCTACGGCTACGTGCCCGAGCCGAAGACCATCTTCAAGGGCGCGCTCAAGCTCTCGCCCGGCTTCACCTTGCTGCAGAAAGTGGGCGCGCCGCAGGCCGTGCCCAAGCAGTACTGGGACGTGCCGTTCAAGCTGCACGGCGCCATGTCCGAGCAGGACGCGCAGGAAGAGCTGCTGACCCGCATCCGCGAAGCGGTGAAGATCCGCCTGGTGGCCGAGGTGCCGCTGGGCGCCTTCCTGTCCGGCGGCGTCGATTCGAGCGCGGTGGTGGCCATGATGGCCGGCCTCAATGAAGGCCCGGTGCACACCTGCTCGATCGCCTTCAACGACAAGGCCTACGACGAATCCGAATATGCCTCCATGGTGGCCGCGCAGTACAAGACCGACCACTACACCGAGACCGTCGACACCGACGACTACGGCCTGATCGACACCCTGGCCCACCTGTACGACGAGCCCTTCGCCGACAGCTCGGCGATACCGACCTACCGCGTGTGCCAGCTGGCGCGCAAGCGCGTCACGGTGGCGCTGTCGGGCGACGGCGGCGACGAAAACCTGGCCGGCTACCGCCGCTACCGCTACGCCATGGCCGAGCAGAACGTGCGCGGCCGCATTCCGCTCAGCCTGCGCAAGCCGGTGTTCGGCACGCTGGGCCGGCTGTATCCCAAGGCCGACTGGGCGCCGCGCGTGTTCCGCGCCAAGACCACCTTCGAAGCGCTGGCGCGCGACACGGTGGAAGGCTATTTCCACGGCGTGACGGTGATGTCGGACGCCATGCGCGACAAGCTGTTCAGCCCCGGCTTCCGCGCCGGCCTGCAAGGCTACCGCGCCATCGACGTGATGCGCGGCCACGCCGCCAAGTCGCCGACCGACGATCCGCTGTCGCTGATACAGTACATCGACATGAAGACCTATCTGCCGGGCGACATCCTGACCAAGGTGGACCGCGCCTCGATGGCCCACGCGCTGGAAGTGCGGGTGCCGCTGCTGGACCACCAGCTGGTGGAATGGATCTCCGGCCTGCCGTCCGACATGAAGCTGCGCGGCAGCGAGGGCAAGTACGTGTTCAAGAAGAGCCTGGAGGCCCATCTGCCGCACGACATCCTGTACCGCAAGAAGATGGGCTTCTCCGTGCCGCTGGCGGCCTGGTTCCGCGGACCGCTGGCCCAGCGCGTGCGCGACGCGCTGCTCGGTCCCCTGCTGGCCGACACCGGCATCTTCAACAAAGGCTTCCTGCACGAACTGGTGGAGCACCACCAGTCCGGCCGCCGCGACTACAGCGCGTCCATCTGGACCGTGCTGATGTTCGAGGCCTTCCTGCGCAAGGAAATGGCGGCTTAACCATGACTGCAACCGTGAACCAAGCTACCACCACCGCCACCGCCACCGCAGGCGCCGGGAGCGCGCCGCTGCGCATCCTGCACGTGCTGGACCATTCGATTCCGCTGCACAGCGGCTACACCTTCCGCACCCGCTCCATCCTGCAGCAGCAGCGCGCGCTGGGCTGGGAAACCTGCCACATCACCAGCTCCAAGCAGGGCGAAGCCGGCCCGGCCAAGGAAAGCGTGGACGGGCTGGAGTTCTACCGCACCGCGCCGTCCACCGGCATGCTGGCGCGCCTGCCGGTGTTCAGCCAGCTGGCCGTGATCGACACGCTGGCCGCGCGCCTGCTGGAGGTGGCGCGCCAGGTGCGGCCGGACATCCTGCACGCGCATTCGCCGGCGCTGAACGCGGTGGCGGCGCTGCGGGTGGGCAAGAAGCTGGGCATCCCCGTGGTGTACGAGATCCGCGCCTTCTGGGAGGACGCGGCGGTGGACCACGGCACCGCCACCGAATGGGGCATGCGCTACCGCTTCACGCGCGCCATGGAAACCTATGCGCTCAAGCGGGTGGACGCGGCCACCACCATCTGCGAAGGCCTGCGCGGCGAAATCATCACGCGCGGCATTCCGGCGCAGAAGCTGACCGTGATACCGAACGCCGTCAACATCGAGGACTTCAGCATCGGCGGCCAGCGCGACGCCGCGCTGGCCGCGTCGCTGGGCATGGACGGCAAGGTGGTGCTGGGCTTCATAGGCTCCTTCTACGCCTACGAGGGCCTGGACGTGCTGCTGCAGGCCGTGCCGGCCATGCTGGCGGCCAATCCGGACATCCGCGTGCTGCTGGTGGGCGGCGGTCCGCAGGACGCGGCGCTCAAGGCGCAGGCCGCGGCGCTGGGCATCGCCGGCCAGGTGGTGTTCACCGGGCGCGTGCCGCACAGCGAAGTGCAGCGCTACTATGACCTGATCGACGTGCTGGTGTATCCGCGCCTGAAGATGCGGCTGACCGACCTGGTCACGCCGCTCAAGCCGCTCGAAGCCATGGCGCAGGGCAGGCTGCTGGCCGCGTCCGACGTGGGCGGCCACAAGGAGCTGATTATCGACGGCGAGACCGGGGTGCTGTTCAAGGCCGGCGACCCGCAGTCGCTGGCGCAGAAGGTGCTGGCGCTGCTGGCCGAGCCGCAGCGCTGGGCCGCGCTGCGCGCGAGTGGACGCAACTACGTGGAAACGGAACGCAACTGGCGCGCCAGCGTGGCGCGCTACAAGCCGGTGTACGCCGCCCTGAGCGGGCGGCCCTAGCGCATCAGCCGGCGGCGGCTTGTTCTGCCGCGTCGCGCTGCGCGCGCCACGGCAGATACCAGTCGCGGAAGCGGGACAAGCCCGTCTCCAGCGTGATGGTGGGCGCGAAGCCCACCCAGCCGCGCAGCTTGTCGATGGCGGCGTAGGTGGCCGGCACGTCGCCCGGCTGCATCGGCAGGAAATTCATTTTCGCCTCCACGCCCAGCACGCGTTCCAGCGTCTGGATGAACTCCAGCACGCGCACCGGCTGGTGGTTGCCGATGTTGAACACGGCGTGCGGCACCTTCCCTTCGCCGGCGGGCTGCGGCTTGTGCAGCAGCCGCACCACGCCCTCGACGATGTCGTCGATATAGGTGAAGTCGCGGCTCAATTTGCCTTCGGCGAAAACGGGTATCGCTTCGCCGCGCATCATCTTCTCGGCAAAGCTGAAGTAGGCCATGTCCGGCCGTCCCCACGGTCCATACACGGTGAAGAAGCGCAGGCCGGTGGCGGGCAGGCCGAACAGGTGGCTGTAGGAGTGCGCCATCAGCTCGTTGGCCTTCTTGGTGGCCGCGTACATCGACACCGGGCCGTCGCAGCGGTCGTCCTCGCTGAAGGGCAGGCTGGCGTTGGCGCCGTACACGCTGCTGCTGCTGGCGTACAGCAGGTGCTGCACCCGGTGGTGGCGGCAGGCCTCCAGCATGTGGCCGAAGGCCACCAGGTTGGACTGCACATAGGCGGCCGGATTGTCCAGCGAGTAGCGCACGCCGGCCTGCGCGGCCAGGTGCACCACCAGCGCCGGCTGCTCGCGCTCGAACAGCGCCTGCACCTGCGCGCCGTCGGCCAGCTCCACGCTGTGGCAGGCCACGCCGGCCGGGGCCAGCAGCGCCTGCACGCGGCCGGTTTTCAGGCGCGGATCGTAATAGTCGTTGAAGTTGTCGCAGCCCACCACGGCGTGGCCCATGGCGGCCAGGCGCGCGGCCACGGCGCTGCCGACAAAGCCGGCCGCGCCGGTCACCAGTACTTTTTGCGGCGCGTTCATGGATGCAGGGTGTGGTTGATGCGTCCTATGCCTTCATAGGACAGGCCGGCCGCGCTCACCGCTTCCAGGTCGTAGATGTTGCGGCCGTCGAACACCGCCTTGTCGCGCAGCTGCTCGGCCAGGTAGCGGAAGTCCGGCGAACGGAATTCCTTCCACTCGGTCACCAGCACCAGCGCGTCGGCGCCGGCGGCCGCCTCCTTGGCCGAGGCGGCCAGCACCAGCAGGTCGGCGCAGCGCGCCTGGCCGTGCTCGGCCAGCAGCAGGCGTTCGGCCTCGGCGCTGGCCACCGGATCGTAGGCGCGCACCTTGCAACCGGCCGCGAACAGGGCGCGCATCAGCACCAGGCTGGGCGCTTCGCGCATGTCGTCGGTATTGGGCTTGAAGGCCAGGCCCCACAGCGCGATGGTCTTGCCGTGCAGCGCGCCGGCGCTGCCGTAGTGGCGCACCAGCTTGTCGAACAGCACATTCTTCTGGCGTTCGTTGACGTCCTCGGTGGCCTGCAGGATGCGCAGCGGCTGGTCGTGGTCGGCGCCGGTGCGTATCAGCGCCTTGACGTCCTTCGGGAAGCAGGAGCCGCCGTAGCCCATGCCGGCGTACAGGAACTGCGGGCCGATGCGCGGGTCCTTGCCCATGCCCAGGCGCACCGATTCGATGTCCGCGCCCAGCAGCTCGGCCAGGTTGGCCAGCTCGTTCATGAAGCTGATGCGGGTGGCCAGCATGGCGTTGGCGGCGTACTTGGTCAGCTCGGCGCTGCGCACGTCCATCTCGATGAATTTCTCGTGCTGGCGGCTGAACGGCGCGTACAGCAGGCGCATCTGCTTGAGCGCGGCCGGGTTGTCGCTGCCCACGATAATGCGGTCCGGGCGCGTGAAGTCTTCCAGCGCCGCGCCTTCCTTCAGGAATTCGGGATTGCTCACCACGTCGAACTGCACTTCGGCGCCGCGCTTGGCCAGCTCGGCGGCGATGGCGTCGCGCACCTTGTCGCCGGTGCCGACCGGCACGGTGGACTTGTCGACCACGATCACCGGGCGGGTGATGCGCTGGCCTATGCTGCGCGCGGCGGCCAGGATGTACTGCAGGTCGGCGCTGCCGTCCTCGTCGGGCGGGGTGCCCACCGCCAGGAAGATCACGTCGGCATGCGCCACCGCGTCGTCGTAGCTGGTGGAGAACAGCAGGCGGCCGGCGGCGGCGTTGCGCGCCACCAGCGTGTCGAGGCCGGGTTCATGGATGGGAATGCCGCCGCTGTTCAGGAGAGCGATCTTGCGCTCGTCCACGTCCAGGCACAGCACAGTGTTGCCAACATCGGCGAAACAGGCGCCGGTCACGAGACCGACATAGCCCGAGCCTATCACAGAAATATTCATATATTGTGCCCGTAGACTGGAACGCCAGGGGAGGCGAGGGGAGGAATGTGCTTGGCCGTCCAAGCGTAGCTCTTGCGTAATTGTACTTTCAATTTTATTATCAGTAAACGTGCCGCAGTGCGGCGTAAACGCCCACCGTCTGCCCACCGTCCGCTACCGATAAAATGAAGCTACTTACCTTCAGCACCTTATTTCCCAACGAGCAACAACCTGGCCACGGTATCTTCGTCGAAACCCGGCTGCGCTATCTGCTGGCCAGCGGCCAGGCCACCTCGCGCGTGGTGGCGCCGGTGCCGTGGTTCCCGTCCAGCCATCCCCGTTTCGGCCAGTACGCCACCTATGCCAAAGTGCCGCGCCACGAGGAGCGGCACGGCATACAGGTGAGCCATCCGCGCTATGTCAGCCTGCCCAAGGTCGGCATGCGCGTGGCGCCGCTGCTGCTGGCGCGCGCCGCCAAGGCCGAGATCGGCCGCATCCTGGACGAAGGCTATGACTTCGACCTGATCGATGCGCACTATTTTTATCCGGACGGCGTGGCGGCGGTGATGCTGGGCAAGTACTTCAACAAGCCGGTGGTGATCACCGCGCGCGGCACGGACATTAATTTGATCCCGCAATATTCTTTGCCTAAGCGCATGATTTTGTGGGCTGCACGCAACGCCCAGGGCATGATTACCGTGTGCCAGGCCTTGAAAGATGAAATGGTGCAGCTCGGGGTGGACCCGGCCCGCGTGACGCCGCTGCGCAACGGTGTGGATTTGCAGCGCTTCGCACCGTTGCCCGGACGCGACGCGGTGCGCAGCGAACTGGGCCTGAACCGCTACACCCTGCTGTCGGTCGGCTACCTGATCGAGCGCAAGGGCCACGAACTGATCATCGCCGCGCTGCCGGCCCTGCCGGACGCGGAGCTGCTGATCGCCGGCAGCGGCCCGGACCGCGCCAAGCTGGAAGCGCTGGCGGTGCAGCTGGGCGTGGCGGAGCGGGTGCGCTTCCTCGGCCCGGTGGCGCAGCCGGAACTGAAACGCTATTACAACGCCGCCGACGCCATGGTGCTGGCCTCCAGCCGCGAAGGCTGGGCCAATGTGCTGCTCGAGGCCATGGCCTGCGGCACGCCGGTGGTGGCCAGCAATGTGTGGGGCACGCCGGAAGTAGTGGCCGCGCCGGCGGCCGGGGTGCTGATGCGCGAACGCACGCCGCTGGGCGTGGCCGACGCGGTCAAGGCGCTGCGCGCCGCGCCGCCCGAGCGCGCCGACACCCGGCGCTACGCCGAGCTGTTCAGCTGGGACGCCACCACCGAGGGCCAGCTGCGCCTGTTCGGCGACATCCTGCAGGGCCGCAGCTCGCCCGTGTGGCAGCCGAGCGGAGTGCGTCCTTGAGCGCAGCGATGAGCCCGGCGCCGGGCGCGCAGGCCGATGACCGTCCGCTGGTGCTGCACGTGATCCACCACCTGGTGATGGGTGGGCTGGAGAACGGCCTGGTGAACCTGATCAACAGCATGCCGCCGGAACGCTACCGCCACGCCATTGTGTGCGTGGAGAACTACAACGACTTCCGCCTGCGCATCGCGCGCGCCGACGTGGAGGTGATTGCGCTGCACCGCTCGCGCATCGGCATCTGGCGCATGCGGCTGGAAATGCTGCGCCTGTTCCGCCGCCTGCGGCCGGCCATCGTCCACTCGCGCAATATGTCGGGACTGGACGCGCTGCTGCCGGCGCGCCTGGCCGGGGTGCGCACCTGCGTGCACGGCGAGCACGGCTGGGACGTGGGCGACCTGGACGGCAGCCAGTGGAAGCCGGCGCTGCTGCGCCGCCTGCACGCGCCGCTGGTGGACCGCTACATCACCGTGTCGCAGGACCTGGCGCGCTACCTGGCGCGCCGCGTCGGCGTGGCGCAGCCGCGCATCCGCCAGGTCTACAACGGCGTGGACACCGCGCGCTTCGCCCCGCGCGCGCCCGGTGCGCCGCGGCCCGCGCTGCCGGACGGCTTTGCAGGTCCGGACCACATCCTGATCGGCACCGTCGGCCGCCTGCAGCCGGTGAAGGACCAGGCCACGCTGCTGCGCGCCTTCGCCCGCCTGCGCGAAACGCAGCCGGCGCTGTGGCCGCGCCTGCGCCTAGCCATCGTCGGCGGCGGGCCGCTGGAAGCGGAACTGCAGGCGCTGGCGGCGGAGCTGGACGTGGGCGCGCAGCTGTGGCTGTCCGGCGCGCGCGACGACGTGCCCGCCATCCTGGCCAGCTTCGACGTGTTCGTGCTGCCCTCGCTGTCCGAGGGCATCTCCAACACCATCCTGGAGGCCATGGCCTGCGGCCTGCCGGTGCTGGCCACCGGCGTGGGCGGCAACCTGGAACTGGTGAAGGACGGCGTCTGCGGCCGCTTCTTCACCCCCGGCGACGTGGACGCGCTGAGCGGCCTGCTGGCGGCCTATGGCGGCGACGCCGGGCTGCGCGGCGCGCACGGCGCGGCGGCGCGCCATATCGCAGTGGAGGAATTCAGCATGGCGGCCATGGTCAACAACTATATGGCGGTGTACGACAGCGCCGGGAAGCGCGCATGACGCCTCCGCTCAACACCCCGCGCAGTACCTCAGGCAGCACCCTCGCCATCCACCTGCTGCTGGCCGCTCTGGTGGGCCTGCTGTTCATGGGCGCGCACGCGGACGGCTCCTACTGGTGGAGCGACGCGCCGCGCCACGCCCTGAACGGCGTCTTCGTCAAAGACCTGGTGGCCGCCGCGCCCTGGTCCGACCCGTCGCGCTACGCCTACGACTACTACGCCCAGTACCCGGCGCTCACCATCCTGTTCTACCCGCCGCTGTTCTACGCCATCAGCGCGCCGTTCTACGCCCTGTTCGGCGTGTCCGAAGCGACCGCGCTGCTGGTGGTGGCGCTGCACTACGTGGCCTTCGCCTGGGGCGCGTGGGCGCTGTTCCGCTGCTGGCTGCCGGCCTGGCACGCCGCGCTGGCCGCCGCCGCGCTGGCGGCGCTGCCGGAGATCGCTTTCTGGGGCCGCCAGGTGATGCTGGAAGTGCCCAGCCTGGCCTTCTTCATCTGGAGCGCGGTGCTGTTTACGCGCTACCGGCGCACCGCGCGTCCGCTGCTGCTATACGGCGCGGCCGCCTTGCTGCTGCTGGCCATGTACACCAAGCTGACGGCCGGCTTCCTGGCGCTGGCCTACGCCGGCACCCTGCTGTACGAACGCCGCGCCGCCATGCTGAAAGACCGCCACCTGTGGCTGGCCGCGCTGCTGGCCTGCGTCGGCCTGGTGCCGCTGCTGGTGCTGACGGTGAAGTTCGGCCAGGCCAACATTCAGTCCGCGTCCGGCATCAACGACTCGCTGGTGTCGCGCAATTCATTGGCCGGCTGGCTGTGGTATCTGCGCCAGTTCCCCGGCCAGATGGGCTGGGCCGTGCTGGCGGCGGGCGCCGCCGGGCTGCTGGCAGGCGCCGTGGCGGCGGTGCGCAAGCGCGGGCTGGACTGGCTGGCCAAGGCCGGGGCGGGAGGGGAGGGCGGCCTGGGCCGTGGCGACCTGGTGTTCTGGCTGCTGTGGCTGCTGGCCGGCTATCTGTTCTTCTCCGCCATCGACCTGAAGGAAGCGCGCCATAGCGTCTTCATCCTGCCGCCGCTGGTGCTGGCCGCCGCGCTGCTGCTGGCGCGCCTGCCCCGGCCGTCCTGGCAGCTGGCGGCGCTGGCCGCGCTGGCCGGCGCCGCGCTGCTGCAGACCACGCTGCTGCGTCCGGTGCCCTATGTGCGCGGCTTCGCCGAGGCCGCGCGCCTCGTGGCCGCGCAGGCGCCCCGGGACAGCAGCGTGCTGTTCTCCGGCTACCGCGACGGCTCCTTCGTGTTCAATATGCGTACCCACGAGGAGCGCCGCGACCTGACCGTGGTGCGCGCGGACAAGATCCTGCTGAATGTGGCCGTGCGGCGCGAACTGGGCGTGACGGAGCACGAGCTGAGCGAGGACGACATCCTGCGCCAGATCCAGGACCTGAACGTCAGCTATCTGGTGGTGCAGCCCGGCTTCTGGAACGACCTGGCCGTCATGCAGCGCTTCGAGCGCGTGCTGGCGCAGGCCCGCTTCGAGGTGGTGGCGCGCATCCCCACGCCGAACAACGTCAAGGCCTACGAGAAGGAGCTGGTGGTGTACCGCAACAAGGAGCCGTCCGGCCGCCGCGCCGGGCCGCGCAAGCTGGACCTGCCCATCATCAACCGCAGCATAGAAGCCGGACGCTAAAAAAAAATTCACGACTGCAACAATTGGAGACAATTCGGGGCGAATCGCTGGCTATACTAAAAATTCCCCAGCGAGCCCCTGACCCCGCCTCGCGTATCGAACGCCCCACTCCAGCGAGGATATGCGATGCGCCAGAACACCCCAGTCACACAAAACGAGTACGTCCTTGAGGACGGCAAGACCATCGTTTCGACCACCGATTTGCAGGGCAATATCAACTACGCCAATCCCTATTTCATCGAGGTGAGCGGCTTCCAGGAAGCCGAGCTGCTGGGCGCGCCGCAGAACATCCTGCGCCACCCCGACATGCCGGCGGAAGCCTTCGCCGACCTGTGGGCCACCATCAAGGGCGGCATGCCCTGGACCGGCATGGTGAAGAACCGCTGCAAGAACGGCGACTTCTACTGGGTGCTGGCGAATGTGACGCCGGTGGTGGAGCACGGCCGGCCGGTGGGCTATATGTCGGTGCGCACCAAGCCCAGCCGCGAACAGGTGGCGCAGGCGTCCGCGCTGTACCGCGAGATCCGCAACGGCAATCCGAACGGCCTGCGCATCCGCAACGGCCGCGTGCTGGGCAGCGGCGCGCTGGCGCGGCTCAACGAACTGCGCAAGCTGTCCGTGGCCAGCCACCTCGGCATCAACTGCGCCTGGCTCACCGCCAGCATGCTGGTGTTCGCGGCGGCCTTCTGGAGCATGGACGGCGCCTACAGCGGCTGGCTGGGCGGCGCCGCGCTGCTGGCGGCGGCCATCGTGCTGTATTTCTGGTACAGCCTGCACCGCGCCATTGTCGCGCCGCTGGCGCGCGCCACTGCGGCGGCGCGCAAGATGGCGGGCGGCGACCTGACCGGCGTGATCGACGTGCCGCGCGACGACGACATGGGCCAGCTGCTGGCCGCGCTGCGCCAGATGAATGTGAACCTGCACAGCATCATCGGCGACGTGCGCAGCAATTTCGACGAGATCAAGCAGGCCACCACCGAGATCGCCAGCGGCAACCAGGACCTGTCCGGCCGCACCGAGTCGCAGGCCAGCAGCCTGCAGCAGACCGCCGCCAGCATGGAGCAGCTCACCACCAATGTGCAGCAGAGCGCCACCAGCGTGGCCAGCGCCAACGAGCTGGCCGAAGCCGCCTCGCACATCGCCGCGCAGGGCGGCAGCATCGTGTCGCAGGTGGTGACCACCATGGACGACATCAGCAGCTCGTCGCGCAAGATCCTGGACATCATCGGCCTGATCGACGGCATCGCTTTCCAGACCAATATCCTGGCCCTGAACGCGGCGGTGGAGGCGGCCCGGGCCGGCGAGCAGGGGCGCGGCTTCGCCGTGGTGGCCAGCGAGGTGCGCAACCTGGCGCACCGCTCGGCCAGCGCGGCCAAGGAGGTCAAGGCGCTGATCGACCTGTCGATCGAGAAGGTGAGCGCCGGCTCGGTGCTGACCGGCAGCGCGGGCGCCACCATGAGCGAGGTCATCAAGTCCGTGGGCCGCGTGACCAGCGTGATGGACGAAATCTCCACCGCCACCAAGGAGCAGGGCAACGGCATCGTGCAGGTCAACCAGGCGGTGATACAGATAGACGACATCACCCAGCAGAACGCGGCGCTGGTGGAGCAGGCGGCGGCCGCCGCCACCAGCCTGGCCCATCAGACCGAATGCGTGTCGCAGGCGATGGCGGTCTTCAAACTCAAGGAGCTGGCCGTGGTCTCCCGGGTGCGCCAGCTGGCTTGAGGGCGCGAAGGGGGACGGGGGCGGCGCCAAGTCGGTGTAAGATACCCGGAGTAATTCATCCGGGAAACTTTCATGCGTCAGACCATTCTCCTGGCGGCCCTGCTGGCCGCCGCCCACGCCACCGCCGCGCCGGCCGCAAGCGCGCCCGCCGCCAACCCGCGCCTGGACGGCGTGAAGCAAATCGAGCGCAATGCCTGCGTGCGCGCCGGCAACACGGGGCCAGGCGCGCCGCGCAACCTCAAGCTGGTGCCGAAATACTGCGAGTGCGTATCCAGCCACTACTGGAACGGCGTGCCGCAGGCGGAAGTGGATGAATTGATGAACAACGGCCAGTCCGCCGCCATCGACCGCAAAAAGGACGAGCGCCTGGCCGCCGCGCGCAGCGCCTGCCAGGTGAAATGAAGGTCAGCCTGAGCATCCAGGGCTGGCAGTTCGAGACCGACGGCGCGGCCAGCGTGCTGATGGCGGCGCAGCAGGCCGGCATCCGCCTGCCCAGCTCCTGCCGCAACGGCACCTGCCGCACCTGCATCTGCCACATGGGCAGCGGCAGCGTGCGCTACCTGGTCGAATGGCCGGGCCTGAGCGCCGACGAAAAGCGCGAAGGCTACATCCTGCCCTGTGTGGCCGTGGCCCAGTCCGACCTGGAACTGGCGGTGCCGGCAGCGCGCCGCATCGACCCGGCTTAGGGCGCGCTCAGTCCGGTTCCGCGCCGCCGCCGCCGATATCGCCCCGGCGCAGCCTGCTCAGCAGCGCATCCGCGCTGCCGCTCAGCGGCAAGCCGTGCTGGCGCAGCATCTGGATGTGCAGCACCAGATTTTCCAGCACCAGCTTGGCCGCCACCGCCATCAAGGTCAGGCGGCGGTCCTCCTCGCTGAACGACTCCATGGCGTCGGCCATGTCGACCAGGTGGCTGGCCACCAGGCCGCGCAAATCCTGCTCGTCGAAGGGCAGGTCGGCGAAATCGATCGGGTCTTCCTGCTCCACCTCCAGCATCAGCGTTTCCAGTTCCGCACGCGTGATCGTCATGTGTTGCTCCTGTGGTTGCCCTGATTGCATTTTAGTCCCAAGCGCCCCCGATACGCGCTAGAATTTCCGGTCCGGGAGCCTGGTGGAGCCACGCATGGCGCAGATTATCTTTACGCAGCAACTAGCCCGTTTCCTGCCCGTGCCCCGGCTCGAGGTGCAGGCCGCCGACCTGCGCGCCGCGCTGGCCGCCGCCTTCGAGGGCAAGGAGCGCCTGCGCGGCTACGTGCTGGACGACCAGGGCTGCTTGCGCGAAAACGTCGTCATCTTCATCGACGGCCAGCGCAGCCGCGACCGCCAGCGGCTGGACGACCCGCTGCGGCCCGATTCCCAGATCTATATCTTGCAAGCACTTTCAGGAGGCTGACCATGGCAGACCGCGCATACCTCGCAACCCGCAAGGGCCTGTTCGAACTGGCGCCCCGGAACGGCGTGTGGCAGCTGGAAGGCCACCACTTCCTTGGCGAGCCGGTCAGCCAGGTGCTGGTGGACGAGCGCGACGGCACGCTGTACGCCGCGCTCAACCTGGGCCACTTCGGCACCAAGCTGCACCGGCGCGACGCCGGCAGCGGCAGCTGGACCGAGGTGGGCGTGCCGGTCTACCCGCCCAAGCCGGAAGGCAGCGACGACAAGGTGGACTGGACGCTGCGCCAGATCTGGTGCCTGGAAACGGGCGGCAAGGACGAGCCCGGCGTGCTGTGGGCCGGCACCTTGCCGGGCGGCCTGTTCAAGTCCAGCGACCGGGGCGACAGCTGGCAGCTGGTGGAGTCCCTGTGGAACCTGCCCGAGCGGCGGCAGTGGATGGGCGGCGGCTACGACGTGGCAGGCATCCACAGCATCTGCGTCGATCCGCGCGACAGCCGCAGCATCCTGGTCGGCGTGTCCGTGGGCGGCGTGTGGCTCACCACGGACGGCGGCGCCAGCTGGAGCTTGCGCGCCAGCGGCATGGTGGCCGGCTATATGCCGCCCGAGCTGGCCGAGGACGGCGTGGCCCAGGACCCGCACCGCATCGTGCGCTGCGAAGGCGAGCCGGACAAATTATGGTGCCAGCACCACAGCGGCATCTGGCGCAGCGTGGACAACGGCGCGCGCTGGATGGAGGTGAAGGACGTGCAGCCGTCCAGCTTCGGCTTCGCGGTGGCGGTGCACCCGCGCGACGGCGACACGGCCTGGTTCGCGCCCGGCGTGGCCGACCAGCAGCGCATCCCGGTGGACGCGGCCATGGCCACCACCCGCAGCAGCGACGGCGGCGCCAGCTTCACGGCGCAGCGCAACGGCCTGCCGCAGGAACACTGCTACGACCTGGTGTACCGGCACGGCCTGGCGGTGGCCGAGGACGGCAAAACGCTGCTGATGGGCTCCACCACCGGCGGCGTGTGGCTGTCGGCCAACGGCGGCGACTTTTGGCAGACCATCTCCAGCAATATGCCGCCGGTGTACGCGGTCAGGTTCGGCTGATCACGCGGCGTAGTAGGCCAGGAACATATCGGCCGCCGTCGCGATCAGGGCGGCCTCGGCGGCCGGCGCCAGCACCGGCTGGCCCATGGTCACCTGCGGCCAGAAGGCGAAGGCCTTCAGCTGGCCTTGCAGCAGATGCGAGGCGAACACCGGGTCCAGCGGCTTGAGCTTGCCGTCCGCCTGCGCCGCGCGCAGCCAGGCCGCCACGCCTTCCTCCTTGTCGGCCAGCCTGGCCACCATTTCCTGCGCCCGCTCCGGGTGGTGGATGCCCTCGGCGATGGCGACCCGCGCCAGGTCGAGGAAATAGCCGTCGCGCAGCAGCGCCATCTTGGTCCCCATCAGCTCCAGCAATTGCGCGCGCAGCGGCTGGTCCGCGCGGTAGCGCAAGGCCTGCAGCGCTGCGCTGCTGTCCCACAGCTGCTGCAGGATATGGGCGAACAGCGCGTCCTTGCTGGGGAAATGGTTGTAGACAGTGCGCTTGGAAACGCCGGCGGTGGCGGCGATCTTGTCCATGCTGGTGGCGTCGAAGCCGTTGGCGCGGAATTCAGCCACGGCGGCGGCGACGATGGCCTGGCGTTTGCGGTCGGTGAGGCGGGTAGTGTCCATGCAAGTATTTTACACCGGGTAGTTTACTTTCTCAAAAAATGAAACTACACTGTGCAGTATACTTTTTACCGGGAACCCCGACCATGGCCTACTGCACCCTGTCCGCGCAAGAAATTGACCACGCCTCGCCGCAATACCGCGACGGCAAATTCCGCAACCCGGTGCGGATGCACAAGGCCGGCTTCATGGGCACGCTGCGCATCCTGTACCGCGTGGCTTTCGAAAAGCCGGCCGATACCGCGCCGGCCAAGGCGGTGCCGGTGCACGCCATCACGCGCGAGCAGCTGCTGGTGGCGCCCAACAACAGCGTGTTCCGCCTGGGCCATTCGACCGTCCTGCTCAAGCTGGACGGCGGCTTCTGGCTGACCGACCCGGTGTTCTCCGAGCGCGCCTCGCCGTTCCAATGGCTGGGACCCCAGCGTTTCCACCAGCCGCCGATCAGCATAGAGCAGTTGCCGGCGCTCAAGGGCGTGATCCTGTCGCACGACCATTACGACCACCTGGACCGTGCCGCCGTGCTGGCGCTGGCGGCCAAGACCGAGCACTTCCTCGCCCCGCTGGGCGTGGGCGACACGCTGGTCAAGTGGGGCGTGCCGGCCGCCAAGGTGCAGCAGCTGGATTGGTGGCAATCCACCGCCGTGGACGGCGTGCGCCTGACGGCGACGCCGGCGCAGCACTTCTCGGGCCGGGGACTGACCGACGGCAACAAGACACTGTGGGCCTCGTGGGTCATCCAGGCCGGCGGGCAGCGCATCTTCTTCAGCGGCGACACCGGCTACTTCAAGGGCTTCAAGGAGATAGGGGACAAATACGGCCCCTTCGACCTGACGATGCTGGAGACCGGCGCCTACGACCCGCAATGGCCGGACATCCACATGCAGCCGGAAGAAACGATGCAGGCCCACATCGACCTGCGGGGCAAGCTGCTGATGCCCATCCACAACGGCACTTTCGACCTGGCCATGCATGCGTGGAACGAACCGTTCGACCGCATCAGCGCGCTGGCCGAGCAGCGCGGCCAGGTGCTCGCCACGCCCGAGATCGGCCAGCAGCTCAACCTGCGCCACATCCCCGCCACCGGCAAATGGTGGCTGCAAGCCCTCTAGAATAGGGCGGTGTCAGACTGTGACGTTGATGAGGCGGCCGACCGTCTGGCCCTGGGCGTTGAGCTGGGGCGCGCGCGGCAGGCCGTCCAGGCTGGCGGGAACGGGTTTGGTGATGGTGCTGTCGAGCCGGACCGGGGCCGCCGTGGGGGAGTTGGCGCTCTCGGCCGCACGGCTTGCTTTTTGCCGGGTGCTGAGCTGCTCCTGGTCCTTCGCCAACTGCACGCGGCTGTCCTGCAGCCGGCTGGCGTCCTGGTCCACACGCGTCTGGTCCTGCTGGACTTTACGTTCAGCAATCGCAACCGCATTGCGCAGCGTATTGACGGACGTGACGGTTACCACGGTGCACCCTCAGAGCGGACTGTATCTCAAGCGTAGGCCAAAATTGGCGCGGTTGCAATACAAAAAAAGGGCAAGGCCGGAAGGGAACGGCCTTGCCCAAGCCTACAGGGGAGTTGTGTTTAGAAGCGGTACAGCAGCGATCCTTCCACCGCCCGGCCGAACAGCGGACGCGCATTGATCGGGCCGCTGTTGCCGCTGCTCAGGCGCGAGTTGCCTTCCGTCAGCCCCAGCTCGTTGTTGACGTTGGTGGCCGCCAGCCGCAGCTCGATCTTCTCGCCCAGCGAGAACAGCGCGCCCAGGTCCAGCGTGCGGTAGGACGGCAGGTATTGCAGATTGGCCTGGTCCGCCCAGCGCGCGCCGATCTTGGTGTAGGTGCCGTACAGCTTGACCGAGTTGTCGTCGCCCAGCGGGATCTTGTAGGTCGGCGTGAAGCGGAACTGCAGCTTGGGCTGGCGCTGCACCATCTTGCCTTCGGTGGCCGGGTTGTCCTTGTATTCGGACTTCTGGTAGTCGCCGGTCAAGGTCAGGGTCAGGTTGCGCACCGGACGCAGCGACACTTCCCACTCCAGGCCGTTGCCCTTGGAGCCGCTGGTGGAGTTCAGGATGCTGCCGTTGGACAGGATTTGCTGGAAGGCGATGCCGTCGAACTCGGTGTGGAAGGCGTTGATGTAAGCGCTGTACAGCTCGCCCACCGTCTTGAAGCCCACTTCCAGCTGCTTGATTTTCGGCGTCGGCAGGCCGCTGCGGTCGTCCACCGCCTTCTGGCTGCCGGCGTTGCGCAGGTCGTCGAAGGTGATGAAGGTGTGGCCGGTGTTGGCGCGCGCGAACACGCTGGCGTCTTTGCTCAGCTTGTAGTTGCCGCCTATGGTGAAGGAGCTGGCCGTGTCCTTGCGGCCCAGCGCGGTGTACGCGCCGCTGGGCATCGAAGTGCCGTTGTTGTACACCGTGAGCGGATTGTTGTCGGTGTCGGCCGAGACCAGGTTGGAGACCGAGCCGTCGATTTTCTGCCGTTCGCGGCGCGCGCCGGCGTCGACCTTGATGCGGTCGTTCACCTTCCATTCGTTGCTCGCGTAGAAGGCGGTGTTGCTGCCGTCGTAGGACGCGTTCGGCGCGTAGAACACATTGCCGTCGGTGCCGTTGTTGGACACCACCACGCCGTTGTTGAGTTTGACGTTGATCAGGCTGGCGTTCGGCACCGCCGTCATCAAATGGCTGTTGCCCAGGTACCAGACGTCGTCCGACGAGTAGCTGGCGAAGTAGGCGCCCACGGTGACGGTGTTGCCCTGCATCCATTCGCGGCTGACGCGCAGCTCGTCGGTGAACGATTTCAGCTTTTTCTCCACCGCCCACAGGCCGGCCTGCACCACCTGCGTGCTGTCCGAGACCGCGCCGCCGCCGTTGGTGAAGGTGGCCGTGGCCGACGTGGCCGGGCGGCCCGCCGCCGCCAGCGTGGCCGCGCTGCCGTTGGCCGAGGCGATGGCGGCCGCCTTGTAGGCGCCCATGGTGAGCGGATTGTTGCCGGTGAACATGGCGATGGTGTTCATGTCCGCGTCGAAGCGGTTGAACTTGTTCGACACGGTCCAGCCGCTGAAGGTCTGGTCGAACTCGGCGCCGAAGACGTTGCCTTTCAGGCCGCGCCCGTCGCCCAGGTCGTAGGTCAGGGTCTTGCCGGGCGCCGCTTCCAGCGTGAAGCGGCGCATTTCGCCGCTCATCAGGGTGCCTTTCAGCGGGTCGAAGCCGGGGAAGGCGCTGATGCTGCGGCCTTCGTTGGCCGAGATCAGCGGCACGCCGGTGTAGAAGGCGTTCTTGTCGCTGGTGCTGCGGGTGTACAGGGTCAGCTCGCCCTGGTCCAGCTTGCGGGTCAGGGTGGCGGTGATCTGGTGGCCGTCGTCGGCCGGGAAGCCGGCGTCGCGCACGCCGTGCGCGGTGCGGTAGAAGCCGCCCACGCTGCCGTACCAGCCGTCGCCGATCTTGCCGCCGTAGTACAGGTCAACCCGGCGCAGCTCGCCGGTGCCGGCTGTGAAGCGGATGCTGCCTTCCGGCGTGTCCGTGCCCTTTTTCAGGATGAAGTTCATGGTCGCGCCCGGCTGGCCGCTGGAGAAGATGGTGCTCGGGCCGCCGCGCAGCACTTCCACGCGCTCGATGGTGTCGTCCAGGCGGAAGGCCGACGAGCCTTCGAAGAAGGACAGGGTGGGCACTGGATAGATGGGGTTGCCCTGCATTTGCACCGAGACGAAGGGCGAATCGGAGCCGGACGGGAAGCCGCGCACTTCGATATTGGCGCCGGACTGGCCGCCGGTGGCTTCGGCGTACACGCCGGGCACCAGCTTCATCACGTCGGCGGTGCTGCTGGGCGAAGCCTGTTTCAGCTGTTCCTCGCTGGCGGTGGTGATGGAAAACGCCGAGTCGAGCTTGCGCACGCCGCGCGAGGCGGCCACGCCGGTCACCACCACCTGCTGCAGCTCGGCGGCCACGGAATCCTTGGCCGGGGCGGCGGCGGGCTGGGCCGGCGGGCTGGCGTCCTGCGCCTGCGCCTGGTTCATCAGGGTCAGGACGGCCAGCGTCACTGACGACAACAGAAACTGTTTCGAGCTGTTCATATGCTTCTCTTTCTTATCGAGGTAATCGTGCTGTCTCACGGACATGATGCCACTGTCCACACGCTTCGCAGAGGTCGTTGCTGCGAAAGTGTAGCCATTAAATCCACAAATGATATCGATGTCAATCAAATTGTTATCGATGTCATTTGATGTGTTGCGCTTTAAAAAATCTGTCATAATGCGTCGCAAGTACTGAAAAGAAGACAAGAAAGCGATGCATGCCTGCACCTAAGACCATGGAGGACCTGGCCAAGCTGGCGGGGGTATCGAAGATCACCGTGTCGCGCGCGCTGCGCGACAGCCCGCTGGTCACGCAGGAGACCCGCGACAAGGTGCGCCAGATCGCCAGCGAGCAGGGCTACCGCCTGAACGTGAGCGCGCGCAACCTGCGCATGCGCCGCAGCTATTCGGTGGCGGTGGTGGTGGAAATGACGCCCGTGAAGGGCCGGCCGATGTCGGACCCGTATCCGCTGGAGCTGCTGGGCGGCATCACGCAGGAATTGACGACGGCCGGCTACAGCGTGGTGCTGACCTCCAAGCAGCTGCTGGACACGGCCCCGGTGCAGGGCGCGGACGGCATGATCCTGCTGGGCCAGGGCTCGCACGGCGAAGCGGTGCACGCGCTGCAGAAGACCGGCCTGCCGCTGGTGGTGTGGGGCGCGCCCGAGCCGGGCGGCGACTATATCGTGGTCGGCTCGGACAACCGCGCCGGCGGCGTCAGCGCCGCGCAGCGTTTCATCGACCTGGGCCGCCGCAAGCTGGTGTTCCTGGGCGACGTGGACCACGCCGAGGTGCAGGAGCGCTGCGCCGGCTTTATCGACGCCCTGGGCGGCCAGGGCACGGTGCACATCATGCGGCCCAAGGCCTTCACCTTCGAGGCCGGCTTCGACTGCATCTCGTCGCTGCTGAAGAAGAAGGGGCCGGTGTTCGACGGCGTGTTCGCCGCCAGCGACTCGCTGGCCATGGGCGCCATCCGCGCGCTGGCGGAAAAGAATATGCGGGTGCCGGAGTCGGTGTCCGTCATCGGCTACGACGACACGCCCAGCGCCGCCAGCTTTGTGCCGCCGCTGACCAGCGTGCACCAGTACCTGCGCGACGGCGGCGTGCTGCTGGCGAAAAAAATGCTGGGCCTGATCGAGTCCCAGCCTGTGCAGTCCGAAATGCTGCCGACCATGCTGATGGTGCGGCAGACCTGATCCGGAAACAACGCCAGCTGCGGCTGGCTTTTTTTGAAACCGGCTTCCAAACCGGTTTGAATATCGAAAAGGACGAGTATCGTGCCCCCTGAACACACTTACCCGCTGGAACCGTGGTGCATCCGCGAGACCGCCTTCGACACCGGCTCCCACTTCCTGGACGAGACCCTGTTCGCGCTGGGCAACGGCTATATCGGCCTGCGCGGCACGCACGAGGAGGGCTACACCGGTCCGGCCGGCACCTCGCTGGACGGCACCTACCTGAACGGCTTCTACGAATCGGAAGCCATCCACTATCCGGAAGCGGCCTACGGCCTGGCCAAGACCAACCAGTTCATGCTGAACGTGCCCAACGCCAAGGGCATTGCGCTGTGGCTGGAGGACGAGCGCTTCGATCCGCTGCAAGGCACCCTCAACAGTTACGAACGCATGCTGGATTTCCGCACCGGCGTGCTGCGCCGCGTGCTGGAATGGACCTCGCCGCAGGGCCGCCGCGTGGCCATCGCCAGCCGCCGCCTGGTCAGCATGACGGACAAGCATCTGTTCGCGATTGAATACGAAGTGACGCCGCTGAACTTCTCCGGCAAGGTGGTGCTGGTGTCCAGCGTGGACGGCGCGGTGAAGAACCTGGAGGCGGGCGACGACCCGCGCGTGGGCTCGGCCGTCAGCGGCCAGTCGCTGGCGCTGGTGGACGCCGAACAGGCGCCGCACTTCTCCGCGCTCACGCAGCGCACCGTCAACAGCGGCTTCCGGCTGGTGAGCGCGGTGCAGAGCGAGATGCGCGGCGTGTTCGAACTGGCGCAGCGCCGCCAGGAGCAGCGCCTGGAGCAGGTCTACACCGTGGCCGCCATGCAGGGCGAAGCCATCCGCCTGAGCAAATACGGCAGCTACCACAGCTCGCGCGACTATCCCGAGGCCGAACTGCTGCCGCGCGCCAAAGCCACGCTGGCCGCCGCTGCCGCCAAAGGCTTCCGCGCGCTGGCGCAGGAGCAGGAGCACTACCTGGCCGACTTCTGGCAGCACGCCGACGTGGAAATCAGCGGCGACGACGCGCTGCAGCAAGGCATGCGCTTCAACCAGTTCCACCTGCTGCAATCGGCCGGCCGCGACGGCAAGACCAATATCTCCGCCAAGGGCGTGACCGGCGAAGGCTACGAGGGCCACTATTTCTGGGACACGGAAATCTACATCTTCCCCTTCTTCCTGTACTCCAAGCCGGAGATCGCCAAGAAGCTGCTGGAGTACCGCTACGCCGGCCTGCCGCTGGCGCGCGAGCGGGCGCGCCAGATGTCGCACGCCAAAGGCGCGCTGTACCCGTGGCGCACCATCGCGGGCGTGGAATGCTCGGCCTACTACCCGGCAGGCACGGCGCAATATCACATCAACGCCGACATCGCCTACTCCATCAAGCTGTACATGGAAGCGACGCGGGACGAGGACTACCTGCTGCAATACGGCGCCGAGATCGTGCTGGAGACGGCGCGCATCTGGATGGGCATAGGCGCCTACGACCGCGCCGGCCGCTACTGCATCAACGAAGTGACGGGGCCGGACGAATACACGGCGCTGGTCAACAACAACTACTACACCAACGCCATGGCGCGCATGCATCTGGACTTCGCCGCCTCCATCGCCGAGCGCCTGGCGCAGGAGCAGCCGGAGGCCTACGCGCGCATCGCCGCGCTGGTGCAGCTGGACGCGGACGAGGCGCCGCAATGGCGCCGCGCCGCCGCGCGGATGCTGCTGCCGTATGACGAAGCGCTGCAGATCCACGCGCAGGACGACAGCTTCCTCGACAAGAAGGTGTGGGACTTCGCCAACACGCCGAAGGAAAACTATCCGCTGCTGCTGAACTACCACCCGCTGGTGATCTACCGCCACCAGGTATGCAAGCAGGCCGACGTGGTGCTGGCCCTGCTGCTGCTGAGCGACGAGTTCAAGCCCGAGGACAAGCGGCGCGACTTCGACTACTACGAGCGGGTGACCACGCACGATTCCTCGCTGTCGTCCTGCATCTTCAGCATCATCGCGGCGGAAGTGGGCTACCAGGACAAGGCTTACGACTACTTCATGGAGACCGCGCGCCTGGACCTGGACAACACGCACGGCAACACGCACTACGGCGTGCACACCGCCGCCATGGCGGGCACCTGGATGGGCGTGGCCTACGGCTTTGCCGGCATGCGCGTGGTGGACGGCGCGGTGCGCTTCGCGCCGGCGCTGCCCAAGCAGTGGCGGCACTACCAGTTCAAGCTGCACCTGCAAGGCTGTTTGCTGCAGGTGCGCGTGGAAGCCGGCCGCACCGTCTACACCCTGCTGCAAGGGGACGCGCTGGCCTTCAGCCACCGCGGCCAGCCGGTGGCGCTCAGCGCCGCCGCCAACGTAAAGGAACTCGCATGAACACCTTCGACGCAGTGATCTTCGACCTGGACGGCGTCATTACCGACACCGCGCGCTACCACTACCTGGCCTGGAAGCGCCTGGCCGAAACGCAGGGCGTGCCCTTCGACGAGGCCTTCAACGAGCACCTGAAAGGCATAGACCGCATGGGATCGCTGGACCTGATACTGGCGTCCGCCGCGCGCAGCTACACGCAGGAGGAAAAGCTGGCGCTGGCCGACGAGAAGAACCGCCACTACGTGCAGCTGATTTCCACCATGTCCCCGGCCGACCTGCTGCCCGGCGCCGTGCCCGCGCTGGACGCCTGCCGCGCCGCCGGCCTGAAGATAGGCCTGGCCTCGGTCAGCAAGAATGCCTTTGCCGTGCTGGAGATGCTGGGCATCACCGGCAAGTTCGACTACGTGGTGGACGCGGCGAAGATCGCGAAAGGCAAGCCGGACCCGGAGATATTCCTGAAGGCCGCGTCGGAACTGGGCGTGGCGCCGGAGCGCTGCCTGGGCGTGGAGGACGCGGTGGCCGGCGTGGCCTCCATCAAGGCGGCCGGCATGACGGCGCTGGGCGTGGGCGATCCGGCGGTGCTCACCCAGGCCGACCGCGTGATACCGGGCCTGGGCCGCTTCAGCCTCGACCTCAGCTTGGCCAACTAAAACTACAATCATAAAAATACCGGAGACACCATGAACAAGCAGCGCATCCTGTTCGCCCTGTTTTTGATTTACTTCGTTTTCGCCATCCTGCTCAACAGCGTGGGCACGGTGATCCTGCAGGTCATTGCCAACTACGGCGTGAGCAAGTCCGGCGCCAGCGTGCTGGAAGGTTTCAAGGACCTGCCGATCGCCATCGTGTCCTTCCTGGTGGCGTCCTTCCTGCCGCGCATCGGCTACAAGAAAGCCATGCTGGCCGGGCTGGCGCTGGTGACGCTGGCCTGCGTGGCCATGCCGCTGGCGCCCGCCTTCCTCACCACCAAGCTGCTGTTCCTGTGCGTGGGCGTGGCCTTTGCGCTGGTGAAGGTGTCAGTGTATTCCACGCTGGGCCTGATCGCGGCGGACCGCAAGCAGCACGCCAGCATCATGAACACGCTGGAGGGCTTCTTCATGGTGGGCGTGCTCAGCGCCTACTGGGTGTTCGGCTACTTCATCGACTCGGACAACCCGCAGTCGCAAAGCTGGCTGCAGGTCTACTGGGTGCTGGCGGCCTTGTGCGCCATGACCTTCGCGCTGGTGCTCACCACCGGGTTCGACGAAAGCACCGCCGCGCTGCCTGCCGAGCGCAGCCTGGCGCAGGACTTCGCCGCCATGCTCAGGCTGTTCTTCAAGCCGCTGGTGTGCGTGTTCGTCATCACCGCCTTCCTGTACGTGCTGATCGAGCAGAGCGTGGGTACCTGGCTGCCCACCTTCAATAACGAAATCCTCAAGCTGCCGGCGGCCATGAGCGTGCAGGTGACCAGCATCTACGCGGCCTGCCTGGCGGTGGGACGCTTGTCGGCGGGCGTGCTGATGCGGCGCCTGAACTGGTATCCGGTGATGAACGCCTGCGTGCTGGGCATGGGCGCCATGGTGCTGCTGGCCCTGCCGCTCACGCACGACATTGCGCACAACCCCAATGTCAGCTGGTCCACCGCGCCGGTGGCGGCCTTCTTGTTCCCGCTGATCGGCCTGTTCATGGCGCCCATCTACCCCGGCATCAATTCCGTCATGCTCAGCTCCCTGCCCAAGAACCAGCACTCCGCCATGACCGGCTTGCTGGTGATCTTTTCCGCGCTGGGCGGCACCACCGGCTCGCTGATCACCGGTTATGTGTTCGGCAATTTCAGCGGCCACTTTGCCTTCTACCTGACGCTGGCGCCCATCTCTATCATCTTGATTATGTTGTATTTTTTCAAAAAATCGGTGGATGCCGGAGCGGACGGCTATGACGGCTCGGCTATAATCAGCGGTCAGCATTGAAGCTTCCGCCATGAACCTCAAGAGTCTTGCCGACTTGCTCGGCATGTCCAAAACCACCGTGAGCCGGGCACTGAACGGGTATCCGGAAGTGAACGTGCGCACGCGCGAGCGCGTGCTGGCCGCTGCGCGCGAGGCGGGCTACGAAGCCAATCCCATGGCGCGCGGGCTGGCGGTGGGGCGCACCAATGTGTTCGGCATCATCTACCCGCTGCTGCCGGCGGATTTGGGCGACGCCATGTTCCTGCACACGGTGGGCGGCATGACGGAGGCGCTGGAAGCGCGCAAGATGAACTTCATCATCGGCCCCGTATCGGCCGGCAACGAGCTGGCCTCCTATGAGCAGATCGTGCGCGGGCGGCGCGTGGACGGCCTGGTGGTCAGCCGCACGCTGGTGCGCGACGAGCGCATCGCCTTTCTGAGCAAGGCGGGCTTTCCTTTCGTGGCGCACGGCCGCACGGCGCTGGACACGCCCTATGCCTGGTTCGACTATGACAACGAGGCGGGCATCCGCATGGCGGCGGCCTGCCTGCTGGAGCAGGGCCACCAGCGCATTGCGCTGCTGAGCGCTCCGCTGGAAATGAACTTCGCCTGCCAGCGCAAGCAGGCCTTCCTGGCCGCGCTGTCCGGCGCTGGTTTGAGCGCCGACCCGCGCTATCTGATTTCGGACACCATAGACCGCCGCAGCGGCTACCAGGCCATGCAGCAGCTGCTGGCCTGCACGCCGCGTCCCACCGCCGTCATCGTGGACAACCATTTGTCCGGCGTGGGCGCGGTGCGCGCGCTGCTCGACGCGGGCGTGGAGATCGGCAAGGAGATGTCGATTATCGTCTGGGGCAGCCTGGCCGACACGCTGGCCGGCGCCAACGTCACCACGATAGACCAGCCCGACCCGGCGGGCGCCGGCAAGAAGATGATAGAAATGCTGCTGGCCCTGTCCACCGGCACCCCGGCCGGCGAGCTGCAAGTGCTATGGCAGCCCGTCCTCCTCCCCGGCGCCACCGTGGGCCGCTGCCCCGCCTGAGGCGCTTGTCTTCCAGCGCTCATCCGAAAGACAATCGGCCATACCGCTATTTGCGGTGGCGCGGGGGCGGCTCGGGGTCTTGTTCGGGTTCGGACTCGGTCGCCAGGCGGTGCGAGACGGCGAAGATGTCGGTGAAGGTGCGGCGGCGGATTTCGTTTTGCAGCAGCTCGGCCAGCGTGACAGGATCGAGCAGGCCGAGTTCGCCGGCGTCGTGCACCAGCTGGTCGGGTAAGGAGATGTGTATGGTCGTCATGGTCCCTCCGGTTTGACCCAGCATAGGGGAAGGCATGGCGGGGATATTGATTTTTCTCCTGCTGAGCTCACTTAGCCTTTCAGGTCGACAGCGCCGTAAAGCGGATGCGGTTGCCGAAGGGATCCCACACCGTCATCTCGCGCCCCCAGTCGCGCTCCTCGATGCCGGGCCGCATGTGCCGGTACTGCTTGGCGTTCAGCTCCGCGTGCAGCGCATCCAGGTCGTCCACGTGCACCATCAGCGCCATGCCCGGCGATCCGTCGCCGTGATGCTCGCTCAAGTGCAGCGTCAGCGCCCCGCGCCGGAGCTCCATGTAGAGCGGCGTGTCCGGCTCGAAGCGGTGCTCCCATGCGATGTCAAAGCCGAGAAAATCGACATAGAACTCCTTGGCCTTGGCCTCGGAAAAGCTGCGCAGGATGGGAATGGCTGGAGAGAGTTGCATGATGCCCCCTGACTGGACGGCGCCGCAGCGGGCTGCTGCGGCGCCGGGGGAGTATTACATATTGCGGCGGTACTGGCCGCCGACTTCGAACAGCGCGGCCGTGATCTGGCCGAGTGAGCAGACGCGCACGGCGTCCATCAGCTTGCCGAACACGTTCTCGTTGTCGATGGCGGCTTTCTGCAGCGCGGCCAGCGCGGCCGGTGCTGCGGCTGCGTGGCGCGTGTGGAAGTCTTCCAGGCGCTTGAGCTGCGACTGCTTTTCGTCGTCGGTGGAACGCGCCAGTTCGATCGGCGCCGGCACGTCGGTGGCCTTCGGATTGCGGAAGGTGTTCACGCCGATGATGGGCAGCGTGCCGTCGTGCTTCTGGTGCTCGTACAGCATGGACTCTTCCTGGATCTTGCCGCGCTGGTAGCCGGTTTCCATCGCGCCCAGCACGCCGCCGCGCTCGGCGATGCGCTCGAATTCCTGCAGCACCGCTTCTTCCACCATGTCGGTCAGCTCGTCCATGATGAAGGAACCCTGGTTCGGGTTCTCGTTCTTGGCCAGGCCCCATTCGCGGTTGATGATTAGCTGGATCGCCAGTGCGCGGCGCACGGATTCGTCGGTCGGCGTGGTGATGGCTTCGTCGTAGGCGTTGGTGTGCAGCGAGTTGCAGTTGTCGTAGATCGCGATCAGCGCCTGCAAGGTGGTGCGGATGTCGTTGAAGTCGATCTCCTGCGCGTGCAGCGAGCGGCCCGAGGTCTGCACGTGGTACTTCAGCTTCTGCGAGCGGTCGTTGGCGCCGTACTTGTCGCGCATCGCCACGGCCCAGATGCGGCGGGCGACACGGCCCAGCACCGTGTATTCCGGGTCCATGCCGTTCGAGAAGAAGAACGACAGGTTGGGCGCGAAATCGTCGATGTGCATGCCGCGCGCCAGGTAGGCTTCGACGAAGGTGAAGCCGTTCGACAGCGTGAACGCCAGCTGCGAGATCGGGTTCGCGCCCGCCTCGGCGATGTGGTAGCCGGAGATGGACACGGAGTAGAAGTTGCGCACCTGGTGGTGCACGAAGTACTCCTGGATGTCGCCCATCACCTTGAGCGAGAACTCGGTCGAGAAGATGCAGGTGTTCTGGCCCTGGTCTTCCTTCAGGATGTCGGCCTGCACCGTGCCGCGCACGTTCTGCAGCACCCAGTCCTTGATCTTGGCCGCTTCGTCGGCGCTAGGCTGGCGGTGGTTCTCGGCGACGAACTTGTCCACCTGCTGGTCGATGGCGGTGTTCATGAACATGGCCAGGATGGTCGGCGCCGGGCCGTTGATGGTCATCGACACCGAGGTGCTCGGGCTGCACAGGTTGAAGCCGTCGTACAGCACTTTCATGTCGTCCAGCGTGGCGATGGACACGCCGGAGTTGCCCACCTTGCCGTAGATGTCTGGACGGATCGCAGGGTCGGCGCCGTACAGCGTGACCGAGTCGAACGCGGTCGACAAACGCTTGGCGTCCATGCCGGTGGAGACCAGCTTGAAGCGGCGGTTGGTGCGGAAGGCGTCGCCTTCGCCGGCGAACATGCGGGTTGGATCTTCACCCTCGCGCTTGAAGGCGAACACGCCGGCGGTGAAGGGGAAGGAGCCCGGCACGTTCTCGGACATCAGGAAGCGCAGCACTTCGCCGTCGTCCTCATAGCGCGGCAGCGCCACCTTGCGCACCTTGGTGCCGGACAGCGTGTGCGAGATCAGACGGGTGCGGATTTCCTTGTCGCGTATCTTCACCACGTAGTCGTCGCCCGCGTAGGCGGCCTGCATGTCCGGCCATTGCGCCAGCAGCTTCTTGGCGCCCGCTTCCATGGCGCTGTCGCGGTCCGAAATCAGGGTGTCGAAGTCGGCGCCCAGATCCATGCCCTTGGCTTCTTCCAGCATGCGCTTCGATTCGCGCAGTTGCTGGCGCTCGCGCGCCAGCTTGACCTGCTTGGCGGTGTTCTTGTGGTAGCCGCGCACGGTGTCCGAAATCTCGGCCAGGTAGCGCGCGCGCGCCGGCGGCACGATCACGTTCTTGCCGCTGCTGAAACGCACGTCCACCGCCGGCAGCTTGCCCGCCACGGTCTTCATGCCGAATTCGGCCAGCTTGACCACCAGGCCCTGGTACAGCGAGGTCACGCCGTCGTCGTTGAAGCGCGACGCCTGGGTACCGTAGACCGGCATTTCTTCCGGACGCTGGCTCCACAGTTCGCGGTTGCGCTGGTATTGCTTGGCCACGTCGCGCAGCGCGTCCAGCGCGCCCTTGCGGTCGAATTTGTTGATGGCGATGAAGTCGGCGAAATCGAGCATGTCGATTTTCTCCAGCTGCGAGGCGGCGCCGAATTCCGGCGTCATCACATACATGGACACGTCGACGTGCGGCACGATGGCGGCGTCGCCCTGGCCGATGCCGGAGGTCTCGACGATCACCAGGTCGAAGCCCGCTACCTTGCAGGCGGCGATCACGTCCGGCAGCGCCTGCGAGATTTCGGAACCCGCTTCGCGCGTGGCCAGCGAGCGCATGAAGACGCGGCTTTGGCCGGCCCATGGAGCGATGGCGTTCATGCGGATGCGGTCGCCCAGCAGCGCGCCGCCCGATTTGCGGCGCGACGGGTCGATGGAGATGACGGCGATGTTCAGCGCGTCGCCCTGGTCCAGGCGGATGCGGCGTATCAGTTCATCGGTGAGCGAGGATTTGCCCGCGCCGCCGGTGCCGGTGATGCCCAGCGTGGGCACCGGCAGGTCTTCGGCGGCGGCGCGCAGTTCGGCGCGCAGCTCGGGGGAGGCTTTCTCGTTCTCCAGCGCGGTGATCAGCTGGGCCAGCGGGCGGTGGCGGCCAGAAATGTCCAAACCTGTGTCGCCTTCGCGCAGCGGCGCCAGGGCCGTCGGGGAGTACTGCGACAGGTCGATGTCGCACTGCTGCACCATCCACTGGATCATGCCGGCCAGGCCCATGCGCTGGCCGTCTTCCGGGCTGAAGATGCGGGTCACGCCGTAGGCATGCAGGTCCGCGATTTCTTCCGGCACGATCACGCCGCCGCCGCCGCCGAACACCTTGATGTGCGCGCCGCCGCGCTGGCGCAGCAGGTCCAGCATGTATTTGAAGTATTCAACGTGGCCGCCCTGGTAGCTGGAGATGGCGATGCCTTGCACGTCCTCGGCCAGCGCGGCGGTGACCACTTCGTCCACCGAGCGGTTGTGGCCCAGGTGGACCACTTCCACGCCGTTCGATTGCAGGATGCGGCGCATGATGTTGATCGAGGCGTCATGGCCGTCGAACAGGGAGGCGGCGGTGACGAAGCGTACCTTGTTGGCCAGCTTGGCCTGCTCGGGCACGGCGGCGAGTTTCGGAGCGGAGAGGTCGTTCATGGGTGTCCTTGTCGTTCTGGAACGCGAGAAATTTGATTATATGACGTTTACGTTAACGTCAAGTCAAGCGATTTTGTGGCGCGTGGCGGGTTAGCGGCGCAGCCGCGTAACCCGCCAGGCCGTCACGCGGCGTGCTGGTGGCCACCGCCGAACGCGGCCATCAGGCGCGCCTTCTCGGCGCGGAACTCGGCCACCGCTTTTTCCTTCACATGCCCAAAGCCGCGGATCTTCTCCGGCAGTTGCGCCAGCGCCACTGCCGTCTCATAGTTGCCTGCATTCAACTGCGCCAGCACGGCGCCGACCAGTTCGCGGTATTCGCCTATCAGCGCGCGTTCCATCTTACGCTCATCCGTGTAGCCGAAGATGTCGAATGCACCGCCACGCAGGCCTTTCAGCTTGGCCAGCATCTTGAACGCGCTCCACATCCACGAGCCGAATTCGGCTTTCACCAGATGGCCCTTGGCATCCTTCTTGGCCAGCAGCGGCGGCGCCAGGTTGAACTTGAGCGAGAAGTTGCCCTCGAACTGGGACTGCAGCTGTTCGACGAAGCGGCCGTCGGTGTACAGGCGCGCCACTTCGTATTCGTCCTTGTAGGCCATCAGCTTGGACAGCGACTTGGCGACCGCCATCGACAGCTTGTTGCCCAGGTTGAGGTTCGCATCCTTGGCGCGCACCTGCTGCACCAGCTCCTCGTAGGATGCGGCGTAAGCGGCGTCCTGGTAGCCGGTCAGGAACTCGACGCGCTTCTTGATCACCGATTCCAGGCTTTGCGGCATCTGCACCACGATGGCCTGGCCGGGGATGGCGGTCTTCTCCACGCGCTTCAGGTCGACGGCGGCGCGGCGGCCCCACAGGAAGCTCTTCTTGTTCGCTTCCACGCCCACGCCGTTCAGCTCAATGGCGCGCAGCAGCGACGCTTCGGTCAGCGGGATGCGGCCCTTTTGCCACGCGTAGCCCAGCATGAACAGATTGGCGGCGATGGAGTCGCCCATCAGCGCGGTGGCCAGCTTGGTGGCGTCGATGAAGTCGGCGCTGTGGTGCTGGGCCGCGCCCACCGATTCCTCGATCAGCGCGCGCACTTCGGCGGCCGGGTACTGCCAGTCGGCCTGCTGCGCGAAGGTCCCGGGCGGCTGCTCGTGCAGGTTGACCACGGCCAGGGTGCGGCCCGGACGCATCTTCGAGACCGCGTCGGCGGCGCCGGCGGTCAGCATGTCGCAGCCCAGCACCAGGTCGGCCTCGCCGGTGGCGATGCGCTGCGCGCGCAGGTGGGCCGGCGAGCTGGCCACCTTCACGTGCGAGGTGACGGAACCGTTCTTCTGCGACATGCCCGTCATGTCCAGCACCGACGCGCCTTTGCCTTCCAGGTGCGCCGCCATGCCCATCAGCGCGCCGACGGTGATGACGCCGGTGCCGCCGATGCCGTTGATCAGGATGTTGTACGGCTGCTCGCAGGCCGGCAGCACAGGCTGCGGCAGCGCGTCCCAGCCGTCGGCCGATTTATCCTTGCTCACGCCGGTTTTCGATTTCTTCAGCGCACCGCCTTCCACTGTCACGAAGGACGGGCAGAAGCCTTTTACGCACGAGTAGTCCTTGTTGCAGGACGACTGGTCGATGGTGCGCTTGCGGCCGAAATCGGTCTCCTTCGGCAGGATGGACACGCAGTTGGACTGGATGCCGCAATCGCCGCAGCCTTCGCACACGGCCTCGTTGATGACCATGCGCTTGGCCGGGTCCGGGAACTCGTTTTTCTTGCGGCGGCGGCGCTTCTCGGCCGCGCAGGTCTGGTCGTAGATCAGCACCGTGGCGCCTTCGATCTCGCGCAGCTCGCGCTGCACCGCGTCGATCTCCTTGCGGTCGTGCAGGGACACGATGGACGGCAGGGCGGAGCGGTCGGTGTAGCGGCTCAGGTCTTCGGTCACCAGCGCAATCCGTTTGATACCCTCTGCGGCCATCTGCTGCGCAATCATCGGCACGGACACGGTGCCGTCCACCGGCTGGCCGCCGGTCATGGCGACGGCGTCGTTGTACAGGATCTTGTAGGTGATGTTGACCTTGGCCGCCACGGCGGCGCGGATGGCCAGGTAGCCGGAGTGGAAATAGGTGCCGTCGCCCAGGTTCTGGAACACGTGCGGCACTTTCGAGAACGCGGCCTGGCCTATCCACGGCGCGCCTTCGCCGCCCATATGGGTGGTCAGCTTGTTGTACTCGGGGTAGATCGACGTGGCCATCACGTGGCAGCCGATGCCGGCCAGCGCGAAGCTGCCGTCCGGGACCTTGGTAGAGGTGTTGTGCGGGCAGCCGGAGCAGTAGAAGGCCGGGCGGAACGGGGTGCTGATGGCTTTCTTCAGCACGGCGTCCTTGGCGTCCAGGAAGGTCAGGCGGGCCTTGATCTGGTCCTGGATATTGGTGTCGGAGATGTACTGCTTGACGCGCGAGGCGATCACGCGCGCCACTTGCGAGACCGAGAAGTCGGCCTTGGGCGGCAGCAGCCATTCGCCGCGCGGGGCCACCCATTCGCCCTTGTCGTCGAACTTGCCGATCACGCGCGGACGCACGTCGTCGCGCCAGTTGTAGAGCTGTTCCTTGAGCTGGTATTCGACGAATTGGCGCTTCTCTTCCACCACCAGGATCTCGTCCAGGCCCTGCGCGAATTCGCGCACGCTGTCCGGCTCCAGCGGCCACGGCATGGCCACTTTGAACAAGCGCAGGCCGACGGTGGCGGCCATCGCTTCGTCGATGCCCAGCTCCTCCAGCGCTTCCAGCACGTCCAGGTAGGACTTGCCGGAGGCGATGATGCCCAGCTTGGCGTCCTTGGAGTCGATGGTGGTGTGGTTCAGCTTGTTTTCACGGGCATAAGCCAGGGCGGCGTAGATCTTGTAGTCCTGCATCAGCGCTTCCTGGTTGCGCGCCTGCTGGCCCAGCGGGATGGACGACAGGCGGGCGTTCAGGCCGCCTTCCGGCATGACGAATTCCTTGGGCAGCTTCACTTCCACGCGGAACGGGTCGGCATCGACCGACGCCGAGGACTCGACGGTGTCGGCCAGCGCCTTGAAGGCCACCGCGCAGCCGGAGAAGCGCGACATGGCCCAGCCGTGCACGCCCAGGTCCAGGTATTCCTGCACGTTGCAGGGATAGAGCACGGGGATCATGCAGGCCGAGAAGATATGGTCGGACTGGTGCGGCAGGGTGGACGAATAGGCGCCGTGGTCGTCGCCGGCCACCAGCAGCACGCCGCCGTGCTTGGCGGTGCCGGCATGGTTCATATGTTTGAAGACATCGCCGCAGCGGTCCACGCCGGGGCCTTTGCCGTACCACATGGCAAACACGCCGTCGTACTTGGCCTCGCCGATCAGGTCCACCTGCTGCGAGCCCCATACGGCGGTGGCGGCCAGGTCCTCGTTTACGCCGGGCACGAACTGCACCTTGTGCGCCTGCAGGTGCGGCTGGGCCTTCCACAGCGTCTCGTCCAGGCCGCCCAGCGGCGAGCCGCGGTAGCCGGAGATGAAGCCGGCGGTGTCCAGGCCGGCGGCGGCGTCGCGGATCTGCTGCACCATGGGCAGGCGCACCAGGGCCTGGATGCCGGAGAGGAAGATGCTGCCGGAGGTGGCTGTGTATTTGTCGTCGAGCGTGACGGTGCTGAGGCGCGAGGACGCGAGTGCCGTATTTTCGGCCATGGTGATGTCTCCAAATGGTGTTCGGGTGGTTTGCCGTTCCGTTGCCGCGCCGGGTAAGCGCAAGCGGGTCCAGCCGTAACGCCGCCGGTGGGCGGCATTACCAATATTTCAGTGTAGGGCCTAGTTGACGTATACGGAAATACGGAATGCCAATGGAGGTATAAGAAAAAATGATAGCCCAGCAAAAAAAGGTCAGCAAAAAGGGGCCAGGGTTTAGAGCAAGCGGGCGCCGAGCCAGTAGTGGCTGTGGCAGAGGTCGGCTGCCACCTGGCAGGCGAGGCGGCTGACGGCGGCGCCGGCGTTGGTGAGGGGGATGTTTTTGGAGCCGCACAGCACCACCGTGCGCGAGATGGAGGGGTTTTCTATCGGCAGCGCGACCATGGCGCCGCGCTCGATTTCCGCCAGCACCGGCGCCACCGGCAGGATGGTGGCGCCCATGTCGGCGAGGATGGCGGATTTTAGTATGGCGATGGAGTTGATTTCGATGACGTTGGCAGTGGTCAAGCCGGCGCTGCGGGCCACGCTTTCGATCCGCGGCCGCACGCCGTGCTGCGGACCGGGCAGTATCAGCTGGGCCGCCAGCGCTTGTTCCAGCGTCACGCTGGCGCGGCCTTCGGCCCAGGGCGAGCCGGCGCGGCAGATGAAGCGCAGCTCTTCTTCCACCAGCGGGGTGCAGACGAAGGGTGAGAGCTGGCCGTCGTCGAACAGCACCGCCAGGTTGACGCGCCCGGATTTGAGCTGCTCGGCCAGGTTGCCGGTCAGTTCTTCCGTCAATTGCAGCGTAATTTCGGGGAACTGCGCGCGCGCGGCCGACAGCAGCGGCAGCGCCAGCGCGCCGGAAATGCTGTGCGGCAGGCCCAGGGTGACGCTGCCGCTGGGCCGCTCGGCCGACTGGGTGACGGCCGATTTGGCGTCCGCCACCTGTTTGAGGATGGCTTGCGCGTGCTCATAAAAAACCTTGCCGGCGTCCGTGCTGAGCACGCCCTGGGCGGAGCGGTGCAGCAGCTGGACGCCCAGTTCTTCCTCCAGCTGGCGCAGCTGCTGGGTCAGCGCCGGCTGCGCCACGTGCAGCACCGTGGCCGCGCGCGACAGCGAGCCGTGGTCGACGATGGCGACGAAATAGCGGAGTTGGCGTAATTCCATGTGGCGTGGTTGCGATGTTTAGGACAAAAGTATAAATCCGGGGAGAAACTATTTGTTATACTGATTCTAACCTCTCCGATGTCCACAAGTCCCGCAGGCCCGCGTATGCTCAAGAAAGTTGATTCTTCACAGTTGACCGTGGGTATGTACATTCACGACCTGAGTTGCGATTGGATGACCCATCCGTTTATCCGCAACCGCTTCGTCATCAGCAGCGAAGACGAAATCCGCAAAATCCTCAAAGCCGGCATCCACGACGTGGTGATCGACAGTTCCAAGGGCCTGGACGTGCAGGACGCGCCCACGCTGGAGGAGGCCAATCAGGCCACCGAGCGCGAGCTCACCGAGCTGGCCGCCAAGCCGATGGTGGTGACCCGGGTGTCGCTGGGCGAGGAGCTGTCGCGCGCGGCCCAGATCCGCCACCAGGCTTCCACGCTGGTGCGCACGGTGATGCGCGACGCGCGCCTGGGCAAGGCCATCGAGATCGGCCAGGTGCAGCCGGTGGTGCAGAACATCACCGAATCCATCCTCCGCAATCCGGGCGCGCTGGTGGGGCTGTTGCGCATCAAGAACAAGGACGATTACACCTTTCTGCATTCGGTGAGCGTGTGCGCGCTGCTGGTGGCCTTCTGCAATTCGCGCGGCATGGATGCGGACATCACGCGCCAAGCCGGCCTGGGCGGCCTGTTGCACGACACCGGCAAGGCGCTGGTGCCGGACGAGGTGCTGAACAAGCCGGCCGCGCTGACGGACGATGAGTTCGCCATTATCCGCAAGCATCCGCAGGACGGCTACGACATCCTGCGCCAGTCGCCGGAGGTGAACGATATCGCGCTCGACATCACGCTGCACCACCACGAGCGGCGCGACGGCAGCGGCTATCCGAACAAGCTGTCCGGCGACGCCATCAGCGAACTGGCACAAATGGCGGCCATCGTGGACGTATATGACGCCATCACCGCCGATCGCTGCTACCACAAGGGCATGTCGGCGGCCGCCGCGCTGCGCAAGATCTACGAGTGGAGCAAGTTCCATTTCAATCCGCAGTACGCGCAGGAGTTCATGCGCTGCGTGGGTATTTATCCGGTGGGCACCATGGTGATGCTGGAGTCGGGCCGCCTGGGCGTGGTGATCGAGCCGCACGAGACCAATCTGCTGGCGCCCAAGGTGAATGTGTTCTTCCACGCCAAGAAGAATGTCTACATCAAGCCGGAGACGGTGGATCTGGCGCGCGGGCTGGGCTTTGGCGGCGGCGACAAGATCGTCGGCCACGAATCGCCCGCCAAGTGGAATGTCGATCCGATGCGTTTCCTCACCCTGGCGGGCTAGAAGAACTCGGCCTCGTCGTTCGATTCGATCAGCTGCAGCAGGCCGCCGCTGACCAGCTCGTCGTAGTGGCAGACCTTGTTGCGGCCATGGCTTTTGGCGTAGTACAGCGCCTGGTCGGCCTGGCCGAGGATGATCACCGGCGCCTGGTAGGCGCTGATGCTGACATAGCCTATGCTGACCGTCACCTTGCCCACCTGCGGGAATTCGTGCGTTTCCACATTGCTGCGGAAGCGGTCGATGATGCGCGCCGCGTTGGCCTGCGAGGTCGAGCGCAGCAGCACCACGAACTCCTCGCCGCCGAAACGGAACACGCGGTCCTGCGCGCGGAAGGAGGAGGTCAGCAGGTTGGCGATCAGGATCAGCACTTCGTCGCCGTACAGGTGGCCGAATTTGTCGTTGACGTGCTTGAAGTGGTCCACGTCGACCACGGCCAGCCACTGCCTTTCCTCGTCGTTGTGGCGGCGCCGCTCCTGCTCGCCCGGCGGCAGCGCCAGCGCGTCCTGCTCGGCGGTGCTGGCCTGCAGCATCTTGGCCAGCTGGTCGTCGAAGGTCTTGCGGTTGAGCAGGCCGGTCAGCGAGTCGCGCTCGCTGTAGTCGAGCAGGTTCTGGAAGTTGCGGTACACGCTGACGATGCCGCCCACCACGTGGATGGTTTCGCTGGTGTAGGGCGTGGGGTTGATGATTTCCAGGCAGGTGTTGGCCTTGTCGCCCAGCCAGATGGGCAGCCACAGCGTGTGGTTGCCGTCGGCGTCGACCTGGTCGGCCGACTGTTCGTGGCGCGCGATGCAGGCGGCCAGCGCCGGGAACATGCTGATGGGGTCGCCGGCGCAGGACGGATCGGCGTGATCCTCCATGCGGGCCGGGCTGCCGCACACGATGATGGCGCGCGGCCGCACGAACAGCTGGCCGCGCACCGACGTCAGCGTCAGCACGCGGGTCTGGCGCGCGCCAGCCAGCTCCTGGACGGCCGATATCACCGAGACGTCCAGCATCGTGTGGTCGCGGTGGCCAGTCATATCCACCATGTGTTTCAGTAGGGAATCCATCGTCGTTCTCTGATCACGGCACCAAGGCGCACAGTGCTCACAAGCACGAGGCCTTTCCAAAAGACAGCTAAGCAGAATAATCGCTTTTTGTAAGATAGGCAATTCCAGCGTGCGATATTTCTGCTGAAACGCCACGATTCTACCCTTCAATGACGGGCACAAGCGCGTGCTAGCGCCACCATCCCTCGAAAGTTTGATTTAAAACAGTTTCCTTCTTACCACACTGGGTCCGGACGCGCGTTTCGAATGATTCCGTGCGGAAAACTTGCGCTCAATCAACGTCGTCGAAACTGGCAGGAATATAGTGTATTCAATGGCCGCCGGACTGCAGACCGGCTGTGCCAGGGCGTAGCTTTGATTTCTTTTCAAGGGGACCATCATGAACAGTTTTATGCAGGCAGCCCGTGACTTTGCCAGGGATGAGGAGGGGATTACCGCGATCGAATATGGGCTGATCGCGGCGGCCATGGCCGGCGTGATCGCGGTGGCGTTCACGCCGCTCAGGGCGGCCATCGTGGCGGCGTTCGGCGAGATCATCACCGCCATGAACGTGGTCTGACGCAGCCGGGCGCGCCGCTGATCCGGTGCGGCGCGCCCATTCCCCGCTGGGAGGACCCGATGTGGACCGCGACCGAGGTGCTGTTGCTGTGGCTGGTGCTGCAAGCGGCCGCCACTGACCTGGCGCTGCGCAAGATTCCCAATGCCCTGGTGCTCAGCGGTTTGCTGCTGGCGCTGGTGCTGCACGGCTTGGCCGGGCCGCCGCATACGCTGCTGACGCAGTGGCTGGCGGGGCTGCTGGCCGGCTTCTTTCTGTTTCTGCCGCTGTACTTGCTGCGCGGCATGGCCGCCGGCGACGTCAAGCTGATGGCCATGGTGGGCGCTTTCAGCGGTCCGCTGCAGGCGCTCGATATCGCTCTGCTGAGCTTTGCGGCCGGCGGCGTGCTCGGCTTGCTGCTCATGGCGGCCAGCGGCCGGTGGCGGCGCGGCCTGGCCAATCTGCGCGCCATGCTGCTGCCGGCCCTGCTGCGCCTGGCGGGCGTGCCCCTGCAGGCGGTGCCGTTGCAGCCTGGCCACAGCGTCGGCGGCATGCCCTATGGCGTGGCCGTGGCGCTGGGCACGGCGGGCGTGGTGCTGGCGCCGCACTGGCGCGCTTAGCCTTTGCTGTAGCTCAATATCGTCCCGGTTCACCCTTGCTAGTATCGATTCCTCATCGCAATATTTACCAGGAGAATCGCATGATGGAGTTTGCCACCGCACTGCCCGCTACCCGCTGCGAGGAAGACGTCCCAGGCGCGCTGCTGCCGCCGCAGCCCAAATGCGTGCGCGAGACCGGACTGGAACTGCAACTGATCGTGGAGCTGGCCGCCAAGGCCATGTATGTGGCCGGGCGCACCCATCTGCCCATCCTGGCCACGCGGCTGCGGCTGTCGATCAATGTGCTGCGCGAGGCGCTCGATTTCATGGTGGCCGAGCAGCTGGCCGAAGTGGCCTGGCGCGGCGACGCCGATATCGACGTGCAATACCAGTTGACGGCGGCGGGCAAGCTGCGCGCCGCCGGCTGGCTGGAGCGTTCGCCCTACCAGGGGCCGGCGCCGGTGACGCTGGAGGCCTGGCGCGCCATGGCCGCGCGCCAGGCGGCGCAGCTGCCGGTGCCCAGCGCCGAGGACGTGGAAGCGGTGTTCGGCGAGGCCGGGCTGGAGCCGGCGGTGCGCAACCTGATCGGCGCGGCCATGCACGCCGGGCGCTCCATGCTGCTGTACGGTCCGCCCGGCAGCGGCAAGAGCACGCTGGCGCGCAAGCTGGGCCGGCTGCTGCAGGGCACGGTGCTGGTGCCGCACGCGGTGGCGGTGGGGCAGGAGATCATCCAGCTGTACGATCCGGCGCTGCATCTGCCGCCGTCGCTGCCGCCGGGCGCGGCCGGGCGCCAGCCGCTGGAACGGCGCAGCACCGACGCGCGCTGGGTGCTGTGCCAGCGGCCGGTGGTGCAGCTGGGGGCGGAACTGGACGAGTCCATGCTGGAGCTGCGCCACGACGCCTTCTCCGGCTGCTACCAGGCGCCGCCGCATTGCAAGGCCAGCCACGGCCTGTTCATCATCGACGACCTGGGCCGCCAGCGCCTGAGCGCGCCGGCCCTGCTGAACCGCCTGATCCAGCCGCTGGACGCGGGCCAGGACCAGCTGTCGCTGCAGGGCGGCCACAAATTCGCCATGCCTTTCCAGGCCATGCTGGTGTTCGCCACCAACCTGGCGCCGCAGGTGCTGCTGGACGGCTCGGCGCTGCGCCGGCTGGGCTACAAGGTCCACGTGGGCGCGCTCAGCGAGGCCAGCTACCGCAGCCTGTTCCGCCTGCAGTGCCGCGCCGCCGGCGTGGCGCTGGACGACGCCGGCCTGCGCTACCTGATCGAGGAGCTGCACCGGGGCAGCGGCCAGCCGCTGCTGGCCAGCTATCCGCGCGAGATCCTGGGCCGCATCGCCGACTTCGCCGGCTACGCGGGCCAGCCGCCGCGCCTGTCGGTGGCGGCGCTGGACCAGGCCTGGTCTAGCATGTTCGCCGCCTGCTGGCCGGCCGAAGTGCAGTCCCAGGCCCAGGCGGATGCCGGGCAGGCCTGCCTGCGGGCGAGGGCGGCATGAAAAACCGGCGCGCTTACCTGATGCTGGGGCTGGCGGCGGTGCTGGGGCTGGCGGCGGTGCTGCTGGCGTCGCGCTGGCTGCTGCGGCAAACGCCCGGCGCGGCCGGCCGCATCGTGGTGGCCGCCGCCGACGTCAACCTGGGCCAGCGCCTGGCGCCGGACATGTTCAAGCTGGCGGACTGGCCGGCCGACGCGCTGCCGCCGGGCGCGCTGCGCGATCCGGCCCGGCTCAGCGGCCGGGTGCTGAAGACCAGCGTGCTGCGCGGCGAACCGCTGAGCGAGGCCAAGCTGGCCCCGGCCGGCACGCTGGGCGGCCTGTCGGCGCTGATCGCCGAGGGCAAGCGCGCCATCACCGTGCGCGTCAACGACGTGGTGGGCGTGGCCGGCTTTGCGCTGCCGGGCAACTTCGTCGACATCATCGTGCACACCCAGGCCGGCGAGCAGCAACAGCAGCGCGATATTTCCAAGATCGTGCTGGAGCGCATCCTGGTGCTGGCGGTGGCGCAGGAAGTGAGCCGCGACGACACCAAGCCGCGCGTGGTGAACGCCGTCACGCTGGAGGTGACGCCGGAGCAGGCCGAGCACCTGGACCTGGCGCGCAGCGTGGGCAGCCTGTCGCTGGCGCTGCGCAACCAGGTCGACCCGCGCCCGGGCGTGACCAGCGGCGCCACCAAGGGCACGCTGCTGGGCCTGCACGAGCCGGCCCCGGCCGCCGAAACCGCCAAAACCTCCGCACCGCCGGTCCGCCCGGCCGCCGCCGCGCCGCGCCCGCAACTGGCGTCCGCGCCGGCGCGCCAGTGCATCAGCGTGATCAACGGCCTGCACAGCAGCCGGGAATGCCTGTGAGGCCCGCCATGAAAATCTTGTCCATCCTGGCCCTGGCCTGCTGCGTGCAGCAGGCGCTGGCGGCGCCCGCCGGCGAGGGGCCGCGCTGCTCGGGCGAGACGCCGGCCCAGCACAGCCTGGCCCTGCAGCCGGGCAAGTCCACCCTGCTGCGCCTGCCCGAGCCGGTGGCCAGCCGCAGCATAGGCAACCCGGCCGTGGCGCAAGCCATGCTGGTGGCCCCGGACACGCTGTACGTGGCCGGCGTGGATATCGGCAGCACCAATATGGTGGTGCAGGGCAAGAGCGGCAAATGCAGCCTGATCGACCTGGTGGTGGGCATGGACGTGGCCGGCCTGAAAGGCACGCTGGCCGAGCTGCTGCCGCAGGAGAAAAACATCCGCGTGACGGCGGCCGGCGACGCGCTGGTGCTGAGCGGCACGGTGGAGGACGGCGCCACGCTGATGCATGTGCTGGAACTGGCGCACGCCTTTGTGCGCCGGCCGGTGCAGCCGCTGGCGGTCGCGCGCGCGGCGGAGGACAAGGCGCCGCAGCCCGCGCCGCAGCCGGCCGCCGCCGCGCCGGGCGCCGCGGGCGCGAACCTGAGCCGCGTGGTCAACCTGCTGGCCGTGACGGCGCCACAGCAGGTGATGCTGGAAGTGAAAATCGCCGAAGTGTCCAAGACCTTGCTCGACAAGCTGGAAGCGGGCGTGATGCTGCACTACGCCGGCGGCGGCTGGGCCACCACCGTGCTGTCCAATTTCCTGTCCGGGGTGGCGGGCGGCCGGCTCGACCTGAGTAAGGGCGAGAACAAGCGCATCACGCTGGACGCCGAACGCAAGGACGGCCTGGTGCGCATCCTGGCCGAGCCCACGGTGATGGCCATCAGCGGCCAGGAGGGCAGCTTCCTGGCCGGCGGCAAGATCTTCATCCCGGTGGCGCAGGACAAGGACAAGGTCACGCTGGAGGAAAAGGAGTTCGGCGTGGGCCTGCGCTTCACGCCCACGGTGCTGGCGGGCGGGCGCATCAACCTGAAGGTGGCGCCGGAGGTGTCGGAGCTGGCGCGCGAGGGCATAGGCATTACGGCCACCGGCTTTACCGGCAGCGCCATCCTGCCGCTGATCACCACGCGCCGCGCCACCACCACGGTGCAGCTGTACGACGGCCAGAGCTTCGCCATCGGCGGCCTGATACGCAACACCCAGAACACCAGCGTCAAGGGCCTGCCGCTGCTGGGCGAACTGCCGGTGCTGGGCGCGCTGTTCCGCAGCACCGATTTCCAGCACGACCGCAGCGAACTGCTGTTCGTCATCACCGCCCACCTGGTCAAGCCCCTGCCGCCGGGCGAACCGGTGCTGCCCACCGGCGGCATGGCGCCGCCGGCGCGCGGCGAACTGTTCCTGGGCGCCCGCCCGCAAGGAGGACAACCATGACGCCACGCTTACCATTCCGCCCGCGCGCCCCTCTGGCGGCGACGGCATTGCCGATATTGCTGCTGGCTGTGCTGCTGTCGGGCTGCGCCGCCGGGCGCGCGCAGCAGCCCGGCGCCGGCGTCGCGCCGCTGCCTTTCGGCGAGGCCACCCGCGCCACACTGGCGCTGCAGATCGCCAATCCGGACGCGGCCCGCCAGGCCCACGCGCGCGGCCAGGCGGCGGCCGGCATGGACGGCGGCGCCGCCAGCCAGGCGCAGGGCCGCTACCAAAAAAGTTTTACCGAAGCGGCGCCGCAACAGGGCAGCTTCACCATCGGCGTGAGCGGGGCCAAGTGATGCGCCGCGCCGTCCACCGCAGCCCGGCGCGCCAGCGTGGCGTGCTGTCCCTGCTGTTCGCGCTGCTGCTGCCGGTACTGCTGTGCGTGATCGGCATGGCGCTGGACCTGTCCTTGCTGTACCAGCAAAAAAGCCGCCTGCAAAATCTGGCGGACGCGGCGGCGCTGGCCGCCGCGCGCTCGCTGGACGGCACGGCGGCCGGGGTGGGCATTGCGGCCGACCAGGCACGCATCGTGGCCGAACAGCAGAGCTATCAGGGGAGCGCGCTGTCCTGGAAGCCGGCCGCGCTCACATTCAGCGCCACCCCGGACGCGGCGGACGCGGCCTGGGTGGACGCGGCCGCCGCCGCCGCCGCGCCGGCCGGGTTGGCCTACGCCAAAGTGGACACCCGGGAACTCGACGCGAGCCTGGTCAACACCGTTTTCCTGCGCATGGCCGGCGTCGCCCGGCAGGTCAGCATGGTGGGCCGCGCCGTGGCCGGGCGCGCGCGGGCGCAGGTGACGCCGCTGGCCATCTGCGCCATGGGCGCCGCCAGCAGCACGCGCATCAATCCCGGCGCCGCCTCCACCGGAACGGGCGCCGGCGCGCAGGAGCTGGTGAGCTACGGCTTCCGCTACGGCGTGTCCTACAACCTGCTCAAGCTGAACGCCGGGGTGAACACCAGCACGGCGGAATATTTTCTGGTCGATCCATTCCAGTATGCCGGCCCCGCGCCGGGGCCGGTGCAGCAGACCGGCGACGCGGTGCTGGCGCCTTTCATGTGCAGTGGCACGGTGCAGCTGCCGCGCGTCACGGGCGCCGCGCTCAGGCTGCGCCGCCCGGCCGGCTTCACGCTGGGCGAGCAGCTCAATTCGCGCTTCGGCGTGTATGGCGCCGGCGCGCTGGCCTGCGTGCCGGCCACCGCGCCGCCGGACACCAATGTGCGCGAGTTCGGCACGGCCAGCGCCGCGACCTGGATGGTGCCGCCGCCCGCCGGCCCCAGCGCGCAGCCGGCCGCGGCCGCGTCCGGCCAAAAGTACAACACCGTGGCCGACCGCGCCACGGGCCCCGACGACGCGGCCAAGTATGGCCCGTTGTGGACTTACGGCCCCGCCAAGCAGGCTGCGGGCGGCGCGGCCATCCTCCGCAGCCAATGGCCCTTCCTGTATCCGGTGACTGCCGGCCCGGTGCCCTCGGCCCCTGCGTACACGGCGACGGCGCCGTATTTCCGCACCAGCGGCAGCTATTTCCTGCCGCCGTCCCAGCCGTCGCTGGCGGGGCGGCGCGTGCTGACCATTCCGCTGCTGCAATGCCCGGTGGCGCCCGGCGCCGACACGCAGGCGGTGGCGCTGGCGCTGGGCCGCTTCCTGATGACGGCGCAGGCCGACTCGGACGGCGTGTACGGCGAATTCATCGGCGTGGCCGATGAGAACGATCTGGGCGGCGGCGTGGAGCTGTACCGATGAAGGCGGCGCTGCGCAGGGGCCGCGTGCGCGGCGCCATCCTGGTGGAGCTGGCGCTGATCCTGCTGCTGACGTATTGGGTGGCGCCTTGCGTGCTGACGGTGGGGCGCGCCATGCGCCAGCAGATGCTGCTGGAAAAAGCGGCCTACGCGGCGGCGAGCCGGATGGCGGCGCTGCCGCGCCTGCAGATGGGCAAGGTGGCCAGTTACCAGCAGGCGGAGGCGGCGCTGCGCGCCGAGGTCCTGGCGCAGCTGGGCGGCGAACACATCGACACGTCGGATCTGAGCTTGGCCGTGGTGTGCGATGCCGCCTGCGGCGTCGCCACCAGTTTGCCGCAGCGCATCAAGGTGAGCATGCTGCTTACCGTGCACGCGGCCCAGTGGGACGGCCTGAGCGGCTTTCTGCTGGGCCACGACGGCTTGCTGCTGCGGACGGAAGTGGTGCTGCGCTATGAAAACTAAACGCCGTGCGCGCGGCGCCGTGCTGGTCGAGCTGGTGCTGGCGCTGCCGCTGTTCCTGGTGGTCATGTACGGTCTGCTGGAGTGCGCGCGCCTGGTGTATCTGTGGAACACGCTGCAGGCAGTCACGCGCGCCGCCGTGCGCGCCGCCGCCGTCACCGACTACAACGACGCGGCGGCGATGGAGCAGCTGCGCCGGCGCGCGCTGCTGCGGACCGGCGCCGGCCCGCTGGCGATGGGGGCGCCGGTCGACGGCAGCTATCTGCGCATCGAGTACCTGTGGCAGAACGCCGCCGGCGCGCTGCAGCCGGTGGCGGCGGGCGCGCGCGCGCCGTGCCCGGCGCTGAACCTGCTGTACTGCCTGCGCAACCCGAACGGCAGCGACTGCATCCGCTTTGTGCGGGCCAGCATCTGCAGCCCGGCCGACGCGGACAGTTGCCAGCCGGTGCCGTTCGAGCCGCTGCTGCCGCCTTTGCCGCGGATGAACTGGCAAGGCCTGGCCTTGCCGCCCTCGGATTCCACGGCGCGCGCCGGCGCGCTGGGATACCAGCCGGGCAGCGCGCTGTGCGCCGCGCCTGCCCCGCCGCCTCCCTGACACGGCGCACCACTTGAGGAAGGAATGCCCATGAAAGCCCTGATGATAAGCCGGGACAGCCTGTTGCACGCCGAGGTGGCGGCGCAGGGATCGGCGCGCATGCCGGCGGTGCAGCTGGTGGCCTCGCGCCTGGGCCTGCGCGACGCGGTCGAGCGCGTGCTGGCCGAGCCGCCCGAATTGGTGATACTCGACGCCAGCGAGGTGGCGCCGGAGGAGGCCGAGCTGGTCGAGCGCCTGGTCAAGCACTACCCGCGCGCCAGCTGCATGCTGCTCACGCGCGGGCCGCAGCAGGAGCTGCTGATACGCGCCATGCGCGCCGGCATGCGCGAGGTGCTGCCGCTGCCGCTGGTGCACCGCGCCTTCCACGAGGCGATGGACCGCATCGAGGTGGAGACCGGCGTGGCCCATATGCGCGACGGCAAGGCGCTGGCCTTCATCTCCTGCAAGGGCGGCAGCGGCGCCACCTTTTTGGCCACCAATTTCGGCTACGCGCTGGCGGTGCTGGCCGAGCGCAAGGTGCTGCTGATCGACCTGCACGGCCAGTTCGGCGACGCCACCCTGTACGTGTCGGACCAGAAGCCGGCCATGACGCTGTCCGACATCTGCGCCCAGATCGCGCGCATGGACGGCGCCTTCCTCGATTCCTGCCTGGTGCACGTCACGCCCAACTTCGGCGTGCTGGCGGCGGCCGACGATCCGCACCAGGCCGGGACCATGAAGCCCGAGCATATGGACGCCATCATGCGCGTGGCGCGCCAGCACTACGACTACATCGTGCTGGACGTGGGCCGCCAGATCGACGCGATCTCGCTGCGCGCGCTCGACAGCGCGGACGCCATCTACCCGGTGCTGCAGCTGGCGCTGCCCGACATCCGCGACGGCCGCCGCCTGCTCGACATCTTCCGTTCGCTCGGCTATCCGGGCGAGCGCATCCGCCTGATCGTCAACCGCTACGAGCGCGGAGGCAAGCTGCGCCTGGCCGACCTGGAACAGGCGCTGGGCGCGGAAGTGGTGCACACGGTGCCCAACGACTACCTGTCCGCCACCGACTCGGTCAACCAGGGCGTGCCGCTGCTGCAGCTCTCGCGCAGCAGCCCGGTGGCGCGCAGCCTGGCCGACCTGGTGGAAGTGGTGACGGCGCGCCGCGTCCCGGAAAGCAAGGGCTTGTTCGACCGCCTGTTCGGCCGCAGCGAGTCTGAACTGTAGTTCCAGCTGTAACCCATCCAAGGAGAGCACCATGAGTTTGCGCGAACGCCTGGCCAGTGGCGACGAAACAAGGGGCAGCGCCGGCGTGGTCGGCCTGCATCCGGGGGCGATGGGCAGCCTGCCCGACGCGGCCTACCAGGAGCTGCGCAAGACCATGCACCAGACCATCTTGGACCGCATCGACCTGGAGCGCCTGAAGCGGCTCACGCCGGAGCAGTTCAAGCACGAACTGGCGCTGCTGGTGCAGCGCGTGATCGAGGACGAGCGCATTGTGCTGAACCAGCAGGAGCGGCACCGCCTGGTGCTCGACATCCAGCACGAGATGCTGGGCTTCGGTCCGCTCGAACCGCTGCTGGCGGACGCCGGCGTGTCCGACATCCTGGTCAACACCTGGGCCAAGGTCTACGTGGAGCGCGGCGGCCGGCTCGAGCTGAGCGGCGTGACCTTCCACGACAACGCCCACCTGATGAAGATCATCGAGAAGATCGTGTCGCGCGTGGGGCGCCGCATCGACGAATCGAGCCCCATGGTGGACGCGCGCCTGCCGGACGGTTCGCGCGTGAACGCCATCATTCCGCCGCTGGCAATCGACGGTCCCATGCTGTCGATCCGCCGCTTCGCCGTGCAGCCGCTGACGGTGGCCAACCTGCTGGCCTACAAGAGCGTCACGCCGCCCATGGTGCAGGTGCTGGAGGCGCTGGGCCACGCCAAGATCAACATCCTCATTTCGGGCGGCACCGGCAGCGGTAAGACCACCTTGCTCAACGTGCTGTCCGGCTTCATTCCCGGCAGCGAGCGCGTGGTCACCATCGAGGACGCGGCCGAGCTGCAGCTGCGCCAGCCGCACGTGGTGCGGCTGGAAACGCGGCCGCCCAATATCGAAGGCAAGGGCGAGGTCACGCAGCGCGCGCTGGTGCGCAACGCGCTGCGCATGCGTCCGGACCGCATCATCCTGGGCGAGGTGCGCGGCGCCGAGGCGGTGGACATGCTGCAGGCCATGAACACCGGCCATGAGGGCTCGCTCGCGACCATCCATTCCAATTCGCCGCGCGACGCCTTGTCGCGGCTGGAGAACATGGTGGGCATGGCCGGCCTCACGCTCACGCCGCGCGCCACGCGCCAGCAGATCTGCTCGGCCCTGACGGTGGTGATGCAGGTGTCGCGCCTGACGGACGGCGCGCGCAAGCTGGTCAGCCTGCAGGAGATCACCGGCATGGAAGGCGACATGATCGCCATGCACGAGATTTTCCGCTACGAGCAAACCGGGGTGGATGCCGAGGGCAAGGTGCAGGGCCAGTTCCGCGCCACCGGCGTGCGGCCGCGCTTTGCGGAACGGCTGCGCATGTTCGGCGCGGCCGTGCCGGACAGCGCTTTCGATCCCGACAAGATCTACGAATAAAGAACCCACACTGGAGCTGCCATGGACCTGGTCTTTTCCGCTTTCGCCGTGCTGCTGTTCGCCGCCGTGATCCTGCTGATCGAGGGTGCCTGGCTGTGGTGGTCCGGCACCCACGGCGGCGGCGCGCGCCGCATTGCGCGCCGCCTGGAACTGATGGCCGCGCGCGGCGAGGACGGCGGCCTGGCGCCGCGCGTCACCATCCTCAAGCAGCGCCGCTACAGCGCCGCGCCTTGGCTGGAGGCGCTGCTGCGGCGCCCGCGCCTGCTGCCGCTGGCGGCGCTGCTGGACCGGCTGCTGCTGCAGGCCGGCCTGGGCTGGAGCGTGGCGCGCCTGCTGGGCGTGCAGGCGGGCCTGCTGCTGGCCGCCGCCGTGGCGCCGCCGCTGGCCGGCCTGCCGCGTCCCGCCCACATGCTGGCCCTGGCGGCGGCCCTGCTGGCGCCGGCGCTGCTGCTGTACCGGGCGCGCAGCGCGCGCCTGGCCCGGCTGCAGGAACAGCTGCCCGAGGCGGCCGACTTCCTCAGCCGCGCGCTGCGCGCCGGCCACTCGTTCGCCAACGTGCTGCACATGGTGGGCAACGAGATGCCGGAGCCGATAGGCAGCGAATTCCGCACCGCCTACGAGGAGATCAACTACGGCGTGCCGATGAACGAAGCCTTGCACAACCTGGGCGCGCGCATTCCGCTGACCGATCTGCGCTACCTGGTGATCGCGGTGCTGATACAGCGCGAGTCGGGCGGCAACCTGGCTGAATTGCTGGGTAATATCGCGCGCATGGTGCGCGCCCGCCTGCGGCTGCTGGGGCAGATCCGCGTGCTCACGGCCGAGGGCCGCATGTCGGCCTGGATACTGGGCTTGCTGCCGCTGGGCGCCATCGCCATGATGTCGCTCACCAGCTACGAGTACATCAGCGTGCTGTGGACCGACCCGGGCGGCGTGAAAATGCTGTGGTACGGCGCCGCCGCCATGCTGGCCGGGCTGCTGTGGATGCGCCAGCTGATCAGGATACGCCTGTGAACGCGCCGGCACTGGACCTGAACCACCTGCTGTTCCTGCTGGTGGTCTTCGTGGTGGTGGCGCTGGTGGCGCTGGCGGCCATGGCGCTGCTGGCCCCCGGCGCGCTGCGCCAGCGCCTGGCCGCGCACGCGCTGCCGGAGAGCCGCGCGGACGCGCCGTCCGGCTGGGTGGAGCGCGCGGCCAAGGTGGCGCAGCCCTTCGTGCGGCTGTCGCTGCCGGAGGAGGGCTGGGAGCGTTCGCCGTTGCGCACCCGCTTCATGACGGCAGGCTGGCGCCACGCCTCGGCGCCCACGCTGTACTTCGCGGCCAAGACCCTGCTGTCGCTGCTGCTGCCGGCGCTGCTGGCCGTGCTGGCCTGGGCGTTTTCGGCGGACGCGCCCGGCGGCGCCGTGGGACGCGGCTGGCTGGCCGGCCTGCTGGCTTCTGCGGCGCTGGGCTACTACCTGCCCAACGTGCTGCTGGCGCGCACCGCCGCCGCGCGCCAGCGCGACATCTTCGAGCATCTGCCGGATGCGCTGGACTTGCTGACGGTGTGCGTGGAGGCGGGCTTGAGCCTGGAGCGCGCGCTGGCCAAGGTGGCCGGCGAGGTGCACCTCAAAAGCGTGGTGCTGGCCCAGGAGCTGCAGCTGGTGCTGATGGAGATGCGGGCCGGCTTCAGCAAGGAGCGGGCCTTGCGCAACCTGGCGCTGCGCAGCGGGGTGGAGGACGTGGACACGCTGGTGGCCATGCTGATCCAGTCCGAGCGCTTCGGCACCAGCATGGGCGACTCGCTGCGGGTGCATGCGGAGAATTTGCGCGGCAAACGCAGCATGATGGCGGAAGAAGCGGCGGCGAAGATCGCGCTGAAGATGCTGTTCCCGCTGATCTTCTGCATCTTCCCGACGCTGATGATGGTGCTGCTCGGACCGGCCCTGATCCAGCTGGGCAAGGTGATGGCGCCGGCCGCCGGCGCGCACTGAGGCGCGCCCGGCGGTGCTAGTTCCAGGCCACGCTGCCCAGGCCGCGCGCGCTGGCACTGCGGTTGGCGGGCTTGCCGTACACGGTGGCCGAACCGAGGCCGGTCAGGCGCAGGTTGGCGCTGGTCTTGGCATACACGGTGGCGCCGCCCAGGCCGCTCAGGTCCACGTCCACGCTGTCGGCGCGCAGCTGCTGCGCGTCCAGGCTGCCGATGCCGCCCAGCTTGGCGTTCAGGTTTTTGCTCTGGCCGCTGACCACGATCTGGCCCGCGCCGCGCAAATCCAGGCCGACGGTTTCAGCCTCGCCGGCATTCAGGTGCATGCTGCCCACGCCGGTCAGTCTGGCGTTCACGTTGCGGTAGCGCGAGGTGACGTTGACGGCGCCCGCGCCTTCCAGCGCCAGGCGCATTTCGTCGCCGGTGAAGCCGCTCACGTCGGCCGAGCCCACGCCGGCCGACACCAGCTCGCGCAGATTGGGCAGCGTCAGTTCGGCGCGCAGCTGGTGGTTGTGCAGTTGCACCCCGTTCAGTTCCGTGCCGATGCGCAGCGTGTCGCCGTTCTGCACCACGGTCACCTTGGTCAGGTAGCGCTTGTCGCCGCTGACCACCAGCGAGGCGGTCGCGCCCTGCTTGACGTTGAGGCTGATGACACCGTCCAGCACCACCTTCACGGCACGCGCGTCGATGCGGCGGCTTTCGCTGGCCAGTTCCTGCGCGATGGTGGCGCCGTGCGCCGCGTACAGGGTGGCTGCCATCATCGTGGCGCTGATAAAGTTGTTCATTGCGTGCTCCGTGGAAGTGGTGTGCGGCGATGCTGCGTTAGTTGGCGAGCGCTGCTTTTTCGGCGGCGCTCAGCCGTTTTGCGGTAATCGTCACCACGGGCATGGCGGCGGCGGGAGCCTTGGCCACCACGGCGGCGGGGGCGGCCGGTGCGGTTGGCGCGGTCATTGGCACGGCGGCGGTGGCGAAGCTGGCGGCGCTGGCCAGGGCGACTGCGGCGATGAAGATGGCTTCCATGTTTTTAGCGATGTTCATGATATTTCTCCTTGTCTGGTGGGTGCTGCGGGTGTGTTTGCGTTTGCGTTGAGTGAACTATAGATAAACACACGGCGGCACTCCACCGGAGTGCGACGAACTGTCAATTCGGCGACATGAACTGCAAATATGGGCGCTAGATCAGCGCGGCCACGGCCATCCCCATGGCGGTGGTGCTGGCCGTGCCGCCCATGTCGGGCGTGCGCGGGCCATCCACCAGCACGGTCTCGATGGCGCGCATGATGTCGCCGTGCGCGGCCTGGAAGGCGGCCTGCTGCGCCGCGTCGCCCTGGCCGAGGAAGTCCAGCATCAGCGCGCCGGACCAGATCATGGCCACCGGGTTGGCGATGTTCTTGCCCGCGATGTCGGGCGCCGAGCCGTGCACAGGTTCGAACAGCGAGGGGAAGGTGCGGTCCGGGTTCAGGTTGGCCGACGGCGCGATGCCTATGGTGCCGGTGCAGGCCGGCCCCAGGTCGGACAGGATGTCGCCGAACAGGTTGGAGGCCACCACCACGTCGAAGCGCTCGGGGCTGAGCACGAAGCGCGCCGCCAGGATGTCGATGTGGTACTGGTCCCAGCGCACCCCGGGATAGTCGCCCGCCATATTCTTCACGCGCTCGTCCCAGTAGGGCATGCTGATGGCGATGCCGTTGGACTTGGTGGCCGAGGTCAGGTGTTTTTTCGGGCGGCTCTGCGCCAGCTCGAAGGCGTACTTCAGGATGCGGTCCACGCCCTTGCGCGTGAACACCGACTCCTGCAGCACGGTTTCGCGCTCCGTGCCCTCGAACAGGCGCCCGCCCACCGACGAGTATTCGCCCTCGGTGTTTTCGCGCACCACGTAGAAATCGATATCGCCGGGCTGCTTGTTGGCCAGCGGGCAGGGCACGCCCGGCATCAGGCGCACGGGGCGCAGGTTCACATACTGGTCGAACTCGCGGCGGAACTTGATCAGCGAGCCCCACAGCGAAACGTGGTCGGGCACGGTGTCCGGCCAGCCGACGGCGCCGAAGTAGATGGCGTCGAAGTCCTTCAACTGCGCGTACCAGTCGTCCGGCATCATCTTGCCGTGTTTGGCGTAGTAGTGGCAGTCGGCCCATTCAAAGGTGGTGAATTCCAGCGCGAGCTTGTGCTTGCGCGCTGCGGCCTGGACGGCGCGCAGGCCCTCCGGCATGACTTCCCGGCCTATGCCGTCGCCGGCGATGACTGCGATGCGGTGCGTTTTCATGGATCCTCCGGTTGATGTGGGATCCAGCATAGCGTTAATCGGCAGCGCTATAATCGGCTGATTCGTAATTCCGGCGTGCATGAATCGTGAACAATCAACCCTTGCTGGCCGACCTGCGGCTATTTTGCACCCTGGTGCGCGAGCGCGGCTTTGCCGCCGCCGCCCGCGCGCTGGGCGTATCGAACGCTTATGTCAGCAAGCGCATCGCGCTGCTGGAGCAGTCGCTGCAGGTCAAGCTGCTGCACCGGACCACGCGCAGCGTGGCGGTGACGGAGCAGGGCGGCGTGGTGCTGCAATGGGCGCTGCGGATACTGGAGGATGTGGACCAGATGCGCGACGCGGTGTCGAGCGGGCAGAGCGCGCCCAGCGGCCTGCTGCGCATCTGCACCAGTTCCGGCTTCGGCCGCAACCGTGTGGCGCCCGCCATCTCGGCGCTGGCGCTGCGCTATCCGGCGCTGGAGGTGCAGCTGGAGCTGCTGGACCGGCCGGTGGACCTGATAGGCGAAGGCTTCCATCTTGATATCCGCGTGGGCGAGGCGCACGAGCCGCACCTGATGTCGCGCCGCATCGCCGCCAACCAGCGCGTGCTGTGCGCGGCGCCGTCCTATCTGGCGCGGCACGGCGCGCCGGCCACGCTGGCCGAGCTGGCGCAGCACCGCTGCATCGTCATCCGCGAGCGCGACCAGGACGTCGGGCGCTGGCTGCTGGCCGGCCCGGACGGCGTGGAAGCGGTGAAGGTGGCCGGCGCGCTGTCGGCCAATAACGGCGAGATTGTGCACCAGTGGGCGCTGGACGGCCACGGCATCATCTTGCGTTCGGTGTGGGACGTGGGGCCGGCGCTGGCGCGCGGCGAATTGCTGCGGGTGCTGCCGGCCTACGCGCAGCCGGCCGACGTGTGGGCCGTGTACGCGTCGCGGCTGTCCACCTCGGCCAAGGTGCGGGTGTGCGTGGAGTTTATCGAGCAGTGGCTGGCGCAGGAAGCCGCTCAGGCTTCCGTTTCTTCTTCCACCTTGGCCGAGCGCATCCAGGTCACCAGGGGGTAGGCGTCCTTCAGGCCGTTGGCGATCAACGGCAGCAGCAGGTCCGGCTTGTTCAGGTCCAGCTGCATCTCGGTCCACACGAAGAAGCTTTTCAGCTTGATGAACTCAATGTGCTCGTGGTCCGCGTCGAAGCCCTTGGGCGGGCGCTGCAGCTTGCCTTCGTCCTGGATGGTGCCGTAGCGCGCCTTCAGCGCCTTGTTCTTGAGCGCCTTGGAAAACCCGGCCGCGTCTTCCACCATGTGGCGGCGCAGCGCCTTGGTGCGTTCCGGCGGCGGCATGTATTCGCCGGCGCCGAACAGCAGGCGGCCTTCGCCGTCCAGCTGGAAGTAATAGGTCGGGCCGCCGGCCTTGGACGGGCGGCGCATGTCGTTCGGCGCGATGGCGGCCGAGAAGCGCGTCTTGTACGGGCTCTTGTCGTGGGCGAAGCGCACGTCGCGGTTGATGCGGAACATGGCCTTCTTCGGATTGCAGAACTTCACCGCCGGGTCGAACTTGCCCAGCTCGGCGATCACCTGGGTGACCACCTCCAGGAATTCTTCGCGCAGGATGTCGTAGCGCGGCTTGTTCATGATGAACCAGGGGCGGTTGTTGTTGTCGGCCAGTTCGGTGAGGTAGTTCTTCAGGTCGCGCAGATGCATAGGGGATAGGGATGGTTGTCTTGTAACTTAGCGTGAAACAGGGCGCTTGCCCACGGTGATGGCAAGCTCCGTCTCGCGGCTCTTGCGCAGCACCCGCATTGTAGCTTTTTCGCCCGGCGGCAGCTGGGCGATCAGATTCAGCATGTCGTTGGTGTCGGCCACGGTCTTGCCTTCGACCGACAGCAGGATGTCGCCCGGCTTCATGCCGCCCTTGTCGGCCGGGCCATTGCGCACCACGCCGGCGATGATGGCGCCGGTCTGCACCTTGAGGCCGAAGCTGTCGGCCAGCTCGGGCGTGATCTCCTGCGACTCCACCCCTATCCAGCCGCGCACCACGTGGCCGGAGGCGATGATGGCCTCCATCACGGTTTTCGCGGTGGAAACCGGAATGGCGAAGCCGATGCCGACCGAGCCGCCGGTCTGCGAGTAGATCGCCGAGTTAATGCCCAGCAACTTGCCGCTGGTGTCGATCAGCGCGCCGCCCGAGTTGCCGAAATTGATGGCGGCGTCGGTCTGGATGAAGTTTTCGAAGTTGTTGATGTGCAGATTGTTGCGCCCCAGGGCGGAAATAATGCCCATCGTCACGGTCTGGCCCACGCCGAAGGGGTTGCCGATGGCCAGCACCACGTCGCCCACGCGCGCCTGGTCGGCCTGGCCCAGCACGATCACGGGCAGCTTGTCGAGGTCCACCTTGATGACGGCCAGGTCGGTCTCCGGGTCGGTGCCCACCACCTTGGCGGCGGCCTTGCGGCCATCGGCCAGCACCACCTGGATCTCGTCGGCGGCGTCCACCACGTGGTTGTTGGTCAGGATGTAGCCCTGGGCGCTGACGATGACGCCCGAGCCCAGGCTGGACTGGTCGTCCTCGTCGCCGTCACGGTCGCGGTCGCCGAAGAATTTCTTGAAGAAGGGGTCGCGCGTCAGCGGATGCTTGCGGCGCGGGGCCTTGGTGGTGAGCACGTTGACCACGGCCGGCATGGCCTGCGCCGCCGCCGCGCGGTAGGAGCCGGGGGAGGGCGGTGTGTTGCCGCCGAGTAAGGAGCTGCGGGCGCCGCCAAGCGGCGCCGGGGCCGCGCCGCCGGGGCGGGCGGCGAATCCGGGCAGGCCGGGCCAGTCCGGCCGCATGGCGCTGTAGACAAAGTACAGCGCCAGGACCACGGTCACCGCTTGAGCAAACAATAACCACAGTCGTCGCATGTCACCGCCCTTGGGGTTGCCGCCGGGACGGTCTGCGGGCCGTCCGGCTTATTTTTTCAGTGCGTCGCGGATTTCGCGCAGCAGCAGGATGTCCTCGGCGGTCGGCGCCGGCGCCTCCACCGCGACGGGTTCGGCTTTGCGGGCTTTCTGCAGCAGGCGCACCATCTGGAAGATGATGAACGCCAGGATGACAAAGTTTAACAGGATGGTCAGAAAGTTACCGTACGCCAGCACGGCGCCCAGTTTCTTGGCCTCGACCAGGCTCAGGCTGGCGGCCTGGCCGTTCAGCGGCAGGTAGTAGTTGGCGAAGTCCAGCCCGCCGATCAGCTTGCCGATTGGCGGCATGATGATGTCCTGCACCAGCGAATCGACGATCTTGCTGAAGGCCGCGCCGACGATCACGCCGACCGCGAGGTCGACCACATTGCCCTTCATGGCGAAGTCTTTGAATTCCTGCATCATGCCCATGGTGTACTCCTTGCTATGTTGTGTAGCTGATCATAACGTGTTTTTTAGCAACTGGTCGATAGTCTGCGGCGATCGTGTTGGGGCGGAATTTAGACAAATGCAACGTTTCGCTTTAAAACGGTTTTGGCTTCACCTATAATCTAAGGTTGCTGGAAGCTTGGTTAACGCATAATAACTATTTCGCAATTTGATGATTGGGGTTTGGTATGAGTAACGATAAGCAGGTCGATTCTGGCCGTCGTGGCTTGATCGCCGCAACATGCGCGGCAGGTGGCGTAGTTGGACTGTCCACCGCCGGTGTACTGGTAAGCACTTTCCAGCCGTCCGAGCGAGCGAAAGCGGCCGGCGCACCTGTCGAAGTCGATATCTCCACGCTGCAGCCGGGCGAAATGCGCACCGTCGAGTGGCGCGGCAAGCCGGTCTGGATCCTCAAGCGCACGCCGGAAATGGTGGCGTCGCTGAAAAAGACCGACGGCAAAGTGGCCGACGCCGACTCCAAGCGCAACCCCGAGGAATTCACCCCGGAATACTGCCGCAACGAACACCGCTCCATCAAACCCGAAATCCTGGTCGCCGTGGGCATCTGCACCCACCTCGGCTGCTCGCCGTCGTCGAAATTCACCCCGGGACCGCAGCCTTCGCTGCCGGACGACTGGGAAGGCGGCTTCCTGTGCCCTTGCCACGGCTCCACCTTCGACATGGCCGGCCGCGTCTACAAGAACAAGCCGGCGCCGGACAATCTGCAGGTTCCACGCCATATGTATATGGGCGACACCAAGCTGGTGATCGGCAAAGACGAGAAAGGCGAGGCATAAACCATGGCTGCTTTCAAAGAGACGAAACTCCCCGCCAACGCTCCGGCCGCGCAAAAAGCGCTGGGCTGGGTCGATGACCGCTTTCCGCTGAGCAAGCTGTGGAATGACCAGTGGGGCAAGTACTACGCCCCGAAAAACTTCAACTTCTGGTACATCTTCGGCTCGCTGGCCATGCTGGTGCTGGTGCTGCAGATCGTTACCGGCATCTTCCTGACCATGCACTACAAGCCGGACGCCAACCTGGCCTTCGGTTCGGTGGAATACATCATGCGCGAAGTGCCGTGGGGCTGGCTGGTGCGCTATATGCACTCGACCGGCGCCTCCGCCTTCTTCATCATCGTCTACCTGCACATGACGCGCGGCCTGCTGTACGGTTCCTACCGCAAGCCCCGCGAACTGATCTGGCTGTTCGGTTTCGCCATCTTCCTGTGCCTGATGGCCGAGGCCTTCTTCGGCTACCTGCTGCCATGGGGCCAGATGTCCTACTGGGGCGCGCAGGTGATCGTCAACCTGTTCGGCGCCATCCCGCTGATCGGTCCCGACCTGTCGCTGTGGATACGCGGCGACTACGTGGTGTCCGACGCCACCCTGAACCGCTTCTTCGCCTTCCACGTGATCGCCATTCCGCTGGTCCTGCTGGGCCTGGTTGCCGCCCACCTGATCGCGCTGCACGAAGTGGGCTCGTCCAACCCGGACGGCATCGAAGTGAAGGAAAACCTGGGTCCGGACGGCCATCCGGTCGACTCCATCCCTTCGCATCCTTACTACACCGTGCACGACCTGTTCGGCGTGTCGATCTTCCTGCTGATCTTCTCGACCGTGGTGTTCTTCGCGCCTGAGATGGGCGGCTATTTCCTGGAATACAACAACTTCCTGCCGGGCGACTCGCTGAAGACCCCGCTGCACATCGCGCCGACCTGGTACTTCACGCCGTTCTACTCGGTGCTGCGCGCCACGACCGCCGACTTCATGTGGGTGCTGATGGTGGCCGTGGCCGCCTACGTGGCCTTCCTGTGGCTGAAGTCGCGCCTGGCCTTCATCACCAAGGCGATCATCGCCGTGATTGCCCTGGTGGCCATCGTCGGCATGCTGCCGTCGGTGCTGGACGCGAAATTCTGGGGCGTGGTGTTCTTCGGCGGCTCGGTGGTGATCCTGGCCTTCCTGCCGTGGCTGGACCACTCGCCGGTGAAGTCGATCCGCTACCGTCCCGACTGGCACAAATACGTGTACCTGGTGTTCGGCCTGTCTTTCGTCACCCTGGGCTACCTGGGCACGCAGCCGCCAAGCACGGTCGGCACCATCGTGTCCCAGTGCTGCACCCTGTACTACTTTGCCTTCTTCCTGCTGATGCCGTGGTGGAGCGCGATGGGCCAGTTCAAGACTGTGCCATCCCGCGTGACTTTCCATCCGCACTGATCCGCCGACCACAGCACACAAGGACAAGAATATGAATTTTGCAAAGAAACTGCTCGCGATCCTGGCGCTGGTGCCAGGCCTGGCCCTGGCCAACGAAGGCGGCCACCCGCTGGACAAGGCGCCGGACCGCTCCACCAATATGGCGGCGCTGCAAAATGGCGCCAAGCTGTTTGTGAACTACTGCCTGAACTGCCATAATGCGTCTTCGATGCGTTACAACCGCCTGAAGGACCTGGGCCTGACGGAAGAGCAGATCAAGGGCAACCTGTTGTTTACCGGCGAAAAAGTGGGCGAAATGATGACCACGGCCATGCCGGCCAAGGATGCCAAGGCCTGGTTCGGCGTGGTGCCGCCGGATTTGTCGGTCATCGCGCGGGCCAAGGCCGGCCCGGGCGGCACCGGTGGCGACTACCTGTACACCTATCTGCGCACCTTCTACAAGGATGACACCCGCCCGAACGGCTGGAACAACCTGATGGTGGCCAACGTGGCCATGCCGCACGTGTTGCATGAACTGCAAGGCGTGCAAGTGGCCAAGTTCGCGGAAGAAAAAGATCCGCACGATCCGAGCAAGAGCGTGCACAAGTTCGTCGGCTTCGAGCAGGTCAAGCCCGGCACCATGGACAAGCTGACCTTCGACACCAATGTGGCGGACCTGGTCGGCTACATGGAGTGGATGGCCGAGCCTGCCGCGCAGACCCGCAAGCGCCTCGGCGTGTGGGTGCTGATTTTCCTGACCGGCTTCGCGCTGCTGGCCTGGCGACTGAACGCATCGTACTGGAAGGAAGTCAAATAAGTGAGCATGCCGGCCCTGGGCCGGCTATGTGTTTTGTGCGCCGCCCGCGTGGCGGGCGCGTTCTGGGGTGAGCCGTTTTCGGCTGCATCCCATTTTGTTTCTAAGGAACTACAAAAATGATGGTTCTCTACTCGGGCACTACCTGCCCATTTTCGCAACGCTGCCGCCTGGTCCTGTTTGAAAAAGGCATGGACTTCGAAGTGCGCGACGTCGACCTGTTCAACAAGCCGGAAGACATTTCGACCATGAACCCCTACGGCCAGGTGCCTATCCTGGTCGAGCGCGAACTGATCCTGTACGAATCGAACATCATCAACGAGTACATCGACGAGCGCTTCCCGCACCCGCAGCTGATGCCGGCCGATCCGCTGATGCGCGCGCGCGCCCGCCTGATGCTGTTCAACTTCGAAAAAGAACTGTTCGTGCACGTGCACACGCTGGAAAGCGAGCGCGCCAAGGCCAACGACAAGAGCCACGACAAGGCGCGCGCGGAAATCCGCGACCGCCTGACCACGCTGGCGCCGCTGTTCCTGAAGAACAAGTACATGCTGGGCGACGAGTTCTCCATGCTGGACGTGGCGGTAGCCCCGCTGCTGTGGCGCCTGGACCATTACGGCATCGAGCTGTCGAAGACCGCCGCGCCGCTGATGAAGTATGCCGAGCGCATCTTCTCGCGTCCGGCCTACATCGAAGCGCTGACGCCGTCCGAGAAGGTGATGCGCCGCTGATCATGTCCGAGATTTCCACCAAGCCCTACATGCTGCGCGCCATTTACGAATGGTGCACCGACAGCGGCTACACGCCCTACCTGGCGGTCAAAGTCGACGCCACCACCACGGTGCCGATGGAATACGTCAAGAAGGGCGAGATCGTGCTCAACATCAGCTTCGGCGCCACCTCCGGGCTGAAGATGGACAATGACAGCATCCGCTTCCACGCCCGCTTCGGCGGCGTGTCGCGCGAGATCTACGTGCCGGTCAACAACGTGATGGCCATCTACGCCAACGAAAACGGCCAGGGCATGGCCTTCGAGCCGCAACTGGGCGGCCACGACGACGCGCCCTCGGCCCCGGCCGCACCGGCGCCGGCGCCGCTGGCGCCGGTCTCCAGCGTGCCCACGCTGGCCCCGGTGCCGACCCCGGCGCCGCAGGCCCGCCCGGCCGCAGTGGAAGGCGAAGATGGCCCCGACGACGGCGGCGAGCCGCCCAAAAAAGGCGGCGGACGCCCCACCCTCACGCGTATCAAATAGCGTATAATCCTCGCGCAACGCCGACTTAGCTCATTTGGTAGAGCAGTTGATTTGTAATCATCAGGTGGCCAGTTCGAAACCGGCAGTCGGCACCAGATACGGAAAAGCCCAGCTTTCACAGCTGGGCTTTTTGCATTCAGCGTGCACGGAAGCTGTCGCGGTATTGGGTGGGCGTGACGCCGAAGCGCTGGGAGAAGACCACGCGCATGCGCGCTGCGCTGCCGAACCCGCAGCGGTAGGCGATGCTTTTCAACGCCAGTTCGCTGCCTTCCAGCAAGTTGCGCGCGGCGTCGATGCGCGCGCGCTGCACGAACTCGGCTGGCGTAATCTTCATTTCCTTCACGAACAGGCGCGCGAAGTTGCGGACGCTCATCTCCGCTGCTGCGGCCAGGCGTTCAACCGTGAGTGTCTCCGCCAGATGCGCGACGACATAGCTCTGGATCGCGGTGGCCAGCGTGTCCGGCTTGAGCGCGGCCTGCAGGTAAGGGCTGAATTGGGATTGCCCGCCCTGTCGCTGCGCCACCACCAGCAGGCGCTTGGCGACGGACAGCGCGACCTCAGGCCCATGGTCTTCCGCCACCAGCGCCAGGGCCAGGTCGATGCCGGCGGTGACGCCGGCCGATGTCACCAGGCCGCCGTCGCGCACATGAATGCGGTCGTGTTCAACCCGCGCAAGGGGAAACTCTTCGGCCAGCTGTGCGGCGTCGCTCCAGTGCGTGGTTGCGTGTTTGCCGTCGAGTAGTCCCGCGCGGCCCAGCAAGAATGCGCCGGTGCAAATCGAGCCGTAGCGCGGGGCAGTCTGCGCCACCCTTTGCAGCCAGCCGGACAAGGCCGGATCGCGCTTGCCGCTCGCCAGATCGGGGCCGCCGGCAACGAGCACGATGTCGTAGCCGTATCCGGCATTGTCCAGGCTGAAATCCGCCCCCAGCGGCTGTCCGTTCGAGGCGCGGATGGGGTAGGGCGCAGTGCCCACGGTCACCAAATGGTAGCCTTGTCCGGCAGCCACGTAGCGGTTCGTTTCTGCGAACACATCCATTGGCCCGGAAACGTCCAGCGATTGCACACCAGGAAAAATGAGCAGCGCGACGGTTTTCATGCCCGGCGGCCCAGCGGCGCCGGGACGGCAGCGGGGGCAGGCGGGAAGTAGCTGCCTTTGCTCGCCAGGCGGATGGAGCGGGCTGCCACGTACAGCACCAGCAGCAGACTGGCGGCGAACACCAGGCCCGCCACAGCTGCCAGTAGACGGCTGGGACTGCGTTCGGCCATCAGCATCAGGCCCTGGGCCAGCGTGGCAAGGCCGAAAGTGTAGGCCCAGTAGCCCGGGGCGAAGTCCTGTCTGGCCAGCCAGGGCGATGCGAAGGCCAGTCCGCAGAAGACAAACAAGGCGTAACCAGCCAGTGCGCAGGTCATGGCCGGGCTGGCGCCGGCGCCGGCCAGGACCTGATAGGCGACCAGGGCGACCACGGGCGGCGCGCTGTAGATGCCCATGAAGTTGCGGGTTTTCTCGGCCAGGCCGCCGGTCATCAGCTGATGCGTGACGGCGGAATCCAGGATGAGCCAGGAGATTGCGCCTATGCCGAACAGCATCCAGCCGTAGCTGGCATAGCCGAAAGCGCCCGCCGCCAAGGCGTTGACCAGGACGCTGGCGGTGTATGGCAGATACAGCGGCGGAACCACTTGGGCGGATTCGCGCTGGCTGCTCCAGTGCGCCGCGAGCCGTACTGCGCCAAAGAGCAGATTGGCAGCCGAGCCGATCCAGAATATCGCAGCGGCGCCGGCGGCGGCGTAGGGCTGCATCGCCAGCGCAATCAGGATGACGGCCTCGGGTATCAGCGCCAGGAACGCGGACTGTACCGGGTCTTTGGCTTCGGCCATGGCGGCGCCGGGATGGGCGATCCATTTATTGATGTACATGGCAATGAAAACGAGAAAGGAGATCACGGCCAATCCCTGCAATACCTCGCCGGCGAGCGCTGGCAGAGACCAGAGACCGTGGGCGAAGCGCCAGGCGTTGCCGGTTTCAGCCAGGCCCAGGGTAAGGGCAAAGAAGGATGCGGGCAGGAGTTTGGTTCTCATGGCGTGGAGGAATCTGGTGGGTAGCTAATGAAAACAGTCTAGCTGCTTCATGCCCTGGCATGAAGCGCTCGAATGGATCGGATCCTGCCAATGTGGCGCCGAATTGCGCCGCCGTGTATCGCCATGTGTCGGCAGCGGCGGCGGATACATGGCGAGCCGCGCCGCCCGTTTGCGCGACACAAGGCGGATACACGGCGGCGGTCTAATGTGGCATGGCATCGAATTCGATCCAGTCAACCGCAAAAGGACAGTCAAATGAAAACCATACCAACCATGATGGCCGCGGCCGTGATCGCCGGCAGCGCGCTGCTGGCGCAGTCGGCGCAGGCGCAAATGCAGGGCCTGAAACGCAGCGACATCCTGAAAAGCGATCTGAGCGTTCCCGGCCGCGAAGTGCTGCAGGTGCGCGTGGACTTCGCCGAGGGCGCGCGCTCGCCGCGCCATTCGCATCCGGGCGAGGAGATCGCGTTCGTGCTGGAAGGCACGCTGGAATACGAGATCGAAGGCCGTCCGAACGTCACGCTGAAGGTCGGCGACGCGGTCTTCATTCCGGCCGGCGCCATGCACGTGGCCACCAATGTCGGCAAGGGCAACGCCGGCGAGCTGGCCACCTATCTGGTGGCGAAAAACCAGCCGCTGGTGACGATAGACAAATAAGCGACGCCGCTGGCCGGCGCTGGCCGGCCATTCTTGACTTCCTGTAAGAAAAATGTCATTTTCACATGATAAGAATGACAGTTTCTTCCAGGGATAAACATGGGCCGTATCGCCGCTGAATTCGCCAAGCCTGCCAGCTGGCAGGACTTCGACCGCCTGAGCCGCAGCCTGATGTCGGCCGTGCACGGGGTGCAGTTTGAACGCTGGGGGCCGCCGGACCACCGCCAGCACGGCGCCGACGCCTGGGCCAAACTGCCGAACGGCAAGGTGCTGCTGCTGCAGTGCAAAGGCCGCAGCCGCAGCTTCGGCAAGTCGCTCAGCATAGCCAATCTGGACGCGGCGGTGCGCGAGATCGACAGCTATCCGCACGCGGTCGAAGAACTGATCATCCTGACCACCACGCAAGACAACGTTGCCCTGCAGGACCGCGCCGAGGAACTCAGCGAGCAGCGCGCGGCGGCCGGGCTGTCGCGCGTGTCGCTGTATGGCTGGCACAGCATCGCCAGCCTGATGGCCAAGCACGAGGCGGCGCTGCAGGATTATTTCCGTCCTCGGCGCCGCTTCTGGCTGAACCTGCGCTGGGCCGGCCTGCTGTTTGCGCTGCTGCTGACCGGCGCCTTCCTGCTGCTGCGCCTCAGGTGATCAGGCCTTAGCTCAGCCTGATGACCTGCGGCTTGCTGGTGCTGCTGCCGCACACCACGAAGGCCTGCAAGCTGGGCACCCAGCGGAACTTCGACCAGTAGCCGTTCGCCGCCGTCTGTATCGTCGCCTGGCCATTGCTGTCGGCGGGCCAGTGCTGGAGCGCAACCTTGCTCCACGTCCAAGGATTGCTGGCCGGATTGGTGGCGGGCGGACTGAGCTTGACCACGCTGGGCGGCAGCTCGGACTGGTCCAGTCCGACGATGCAGCCCAGCTCTTCCACCCATTGCAGGCCCATGATGTCCATGCGGTGGAAATTGGGCACCGTGCTGCCGTCGTAGCCGAAAGTGAGCGACGGCACGCTGCCGCTGGCGCTGGTGCGCGTGACCGCGCCGGTGGCCAGGTTGCGCACATACAGGGAGCGGTAGTTCAGGCTGGCGTAGTCGCCGCTGGAGTAGCCGCCGTCGATGGCGACCAGCAGCTGCAGCGAGGGGCACAGCACCATGGTACCGTTGTTCAGGTTGCCGCCCAGCGCGGGATATTGCGTGATCGCGCCGGCCTTGTCGACAAACAGCGTATAGCTGACCGGGCCGTTGACCGCCACCCACCAGCCTTTCCGCTGCTCGTCCATTACGGTGATCGGGTAATTGCCGCCTTGCGCCGTGGGCAAGAACCATATCCCGCCTGGGTCGGCGGTTTGCGCCTGCCGCGTGGCCAGGTTGGTGTAGCCCAGGCTGGGGCGCGACACGTCCAGCAATTTGATGCGGTTGGCAAAGGAGGAGCCGGCCCAGAAGAAGGACACCAGCGTGCCTTGCGCGCCACCGCCCCAGGCGGCTGGCATTTCCTGCAGTCCCAGGTAGCTGTGCGGGCAGTACGGCGTGCCGTCCGGCGCATAGCCTGCCACGAAAGAATCGGCGCGGTTGCTCCGCAGCGGGACGTTGGCGGTGCGCCAGCTCAAGCTGGAAAAATCGCAAATCAGGGAGAACTGGTAATTCGGGGAAGCGCTGGACGATTCATGGCCTGCCGAGTAAAACACCTGCGCGCCCAGCGCACTATAGTCGCGCAGCACGGCGCTGCCGCCCCATAGCACGAAGGGGTTGTTCATCAGGTAATTGTCGCGCTCATAGATGGACGGCACCACGTCGTTAGGCGTGTTGCGCATGGGGATGTCCGCGAAATAGCCGGCTGGCGGCACCCAGGCCGGACGCGCTGCCTGTACTGCCGCTTTCACAGTGATGGTGAATGTATTGGACGAAGCTTGTGACATGGTGATTCCTTAACTTGCGCGCGGCGCAACGCTCCAGACGGGCAGGCTGTTCCAGCCGGAGACGATTTGATTCCAGTTGCTGGCGCCGGTCATGCGGGCATAGGCGGCCTGCGCCCCCGGCACGCCGTGCTGTACCGCATAGGCGATGGCGGGCTGCAGATTGCCCCAATAGCTGGTGGGGTCCGGAAAGTACGCCCCGCGCAAGGGGCCGCCCAGGCCTGGGTTGCGGCTGCCGGTCGTGGCGGCGTACACGTCGCCCCAGCTGGCATACCAGGGGCCAGTGCCACCAAAGAAGTCGGCAGCGTTGGCCGGTGCCACCGCCACCGTGTAGACGGCGGCGTCGCAGTACAAATATTCACCGTCGCCGGTGCCGCCCAGGCGGCCGATGATGCTACGGGCCTTCCATGCGAACAGGGCGTTCAGGCGCGTGAGCGAGTCGCTGGGCAGGGCCGGCGCCAGGTCGATCGCATAGCCCAGGGCTGCGGTGAAAAAATCCTGCTGCCAGGCCGCTTCCATGTATATGCCGCTGCCGTCGGCATAATTGCTGTAGGGCGACACCCATCCCTGGGTGTTGTTCGCCTTGGCGACATAGGTGCTGTGGTACCAGTCCACATTGGCGGCCAGCGACGCTGCCAGATCGGTGCGCAGCAGGGTGTCCGCGTCCGGTGTGGCCGACAGTGCCTGGGCCAGCGTGCGCAGCGACCAGGCCGCGCCGCGCACCGTGTTGGCGCCGGCGGCGGACTGGAACACGCCGCCTGCATACATGCGGATATTGTCGGAGTTTTTCAGATAGTGCAGGGTGGCGGCAAACTGCACCTGTTCCATGAAGTAGTAGCGGCCGGTGAGCAGATAGGCCGTGTAGCCCACGGACGGGTGGTGCGGCGAATCCCATACCGCCGGCGTGGTGCCGCCGGCCAGCGGCGTGTAGCTGCCCTTGCTGGAGCTGCCGATGCCGGAGACGCCGCTGTTACCGCCCAGCACCAGGTTGGGGTGGCTGGAGAAACGCAAGGGACGATTGCTGCTTTCATCGCGATAGTGGATGGGGTAGCGGCCTGCGCTGTAGGCATTCACCAGCACGCCGGGCAGCGCGCGCGCGTCGCTGCCGGCCAAATAGAGCACGTCCCACTCGGGCAGCAGGCCGATGGCGGGATGGTAGCCGGTCTGGCCCATGGCGTCGGAATAATTGCTCTGCTGCAAAGGAGTATAGCTGCCGGCCAGGGTGTTCCAGACGGCGGCACTGGACGGCACCAGCGCACGGTAGTTGGGTACCACGCGGGTGGCCTGCAGATAGGTTTTGTCGTGGCTGGGCGCCATGCGCGGGTCGCTGCCCAGCCAGTAGCTGAACGTCGTGCCCTGCAGCAGCACGGTGCGGCAGTGGTGGGGCAGGTCGATGGCGGCGCTGAAGCGCTGGACGCCGCCCAGCGTGAAGCTGTAGGTGGCGCTCTTGCTGGTGGGGCCGGCCACGTTCAGGTAGCCGTTTTCCACCCAGGGCAGCACTTCCACCGCGCCGCCCGCGTACAGCCGCACTTCCAGCCACGCCACCAGGTGGGCGTCGCTGCCGATAGGCTTGCGGTAAATCCAGGAACTCATTTCCGGCCCGGCCACCCAGGCCGAGAACGGCGCGTCCCAGTCGGCGCCGGACCAGCTGGCCGCGCCATAGCTGCCGGCGCTGACGGCGGCCGTGATATTGGTGGCGCGCAGCGCGGCCGTGCCGAGCGCGGCGGCGGTGCTGGCGGCGCCGGCGGCGGTCAGCGTGTAGGTCTTGGCGGTGTTGGCCGCCAGCGTGGCGCGTCCGGACAGGATGGCGAACTTGAGCGAGCCGTCCGGCCAGGTGTTCTTCGGCGTCACCTGCAGGCCGGGCAGGCTGCTGCCGACGAATTTGCCGGCCGGCACCTGGCCCTGGCGGAAGGCCTGGCCCAGCGTGAACGGCAGGCTGGCGCCGCCGGCGGCCGAGCTCAGCGTGAAAGACGCGAAGCCGGCCGCGGGCGCCTGCACCTGGATGGTGAAGGGATTGGAGGAGGACTGGGCCATGGCGCTGTTCCTTAGATGTCGTTGGCGGTCAGCACATGGCCATCATTGCTGCTGGCTGCGCCGATGCCGTCGTAGACGAAGGACAGTGTCCTGGCGTTGTAAGTGACGCCCGGCGGCAGCGCGACGCTGTTCAGGGCGATGGCCAGCGGTCCGCCGCTGGCGCTCTTGACGTATTTGGAAATCGAGATCGTGCTGGCCACGCCCTGGGTAAACGTCAGCGTGGGGATCAGGCTCCACACCGGCGGAGCGCTGGCCGGCGCCAGGGCGGACGGGGCGCTGCTGCCGCCCGAGGCTGTCTTGACGGGCGGCGTGGCCGGCTCGGGGGCGGGCGCCGGTCCGGCCAGGCTGGTGCCGGCGGCCGCGCTGTCGGCGCTGCCGCCGCCGCAGGCCTGCAGCGCAAGCGTGGCGGCGCTGGCCGACATCAGCTTGATGAACTGGCGGCGCTGCGGTGATTGCTGGCTGTCGGCGGGGAGGATTTCGTTGCCAGCGCAGACCGCTGCTGGGACGGACGTGCGGGAATGTCTCATTGCCAAGTGTCTTCTTAAAAAAAAAGGAAGATGCCGTTAATTGCTGCGCGGCATACTGAATAGTGTCGCACAGAACTACGGCACGTTTCAGCAGGAAATGAGATTTATTTTGTTCGCTTCTGTAACAAATAGCAGAACAATATTTAACGTTTCAAATAGGCAAGCTCGCTTCGCCGCGCGGGTCGCGGGCCAGCAATTTGGCCACCATGGCCTGCGGCTGGTCGCCGTCGAACAGCACGCCGGCCACCGCGTTGGTGATCGGCATGTCCACGCCCAGGCGGGCCGCCAGGTCGCGCACGGCCTTGGCGCAGGGCACGCCCTCGGCCACATGGCCCAGCTCATTGACGATGGTGTCCAGCGCCTTGCCCTGCGCCAGGCCCAGGCCCACGCGCCGGTTGCGCGACAGGTCGCCGGTGCAGGTGAGGATCAGGTCGCCCATGCCGGTCAGGCCCATGAAGGTTTCCACCTGCCCGCCCAGCGCCGTGCCCAGGCGGGTGATCTCGGCCAGGCCGCGCGTAATCAGCGCGGCGCGCGCGTTCAGGCCCAGTCCCAGGCCGTCCGCCACGCCGGTGGCGATGGCCAGCACGTTCTTGACCGCGCCGCCCACTTCCACTCCCACCAGGTCGGCGCTGCTATAGACCCGCACGTTGCCGCCGTGCATGGCCGCCACCACGCGGTCGCGCAGTTCGGCCGAGCTGGACGCAATGGTCAGCGCGCACGGCAAGCCGCGCGCCACTTCCTGCGCGAAGGAGGGGCCGGACAGGGCGCCGCCGGGCACGCTGTCGCCCAGCACTTCGCGCATGATCTGGTGCGGCAGCAGGCCGGTGCCGTATTCGAAGCCCTTGCACAGCCATACCAGGTTGGGCAGGGCGCGGCCCTTGAGCTGCTCCAGCAGCGGGCGCAGGCCGGCCACCGGACAGGCCGCGATCAGCAGGTCGCGGCCGTGGGCCAGCGCGGCGCCGAAATCGGCGCCGATTGTTAAACCGGGGGGGAAGGGGTGGCCGGGCAGGTAATGCAGATTGTCGCGCGCGGCGGCCATCTCATGCATGGCGGCACTGTTGCGCCCCCACAACAAAACATCGTGGCGGGCGGCCAGCGCCATGGCCACGGCCGTGCCCCAGGCGCCTGCGCCGAGCACGCTGATCCGGCGCGCGCCGGCGGCATGTTGATGGTGAGCCATGAGTCTTCCTTAAATGCCCCAGATTTCGCTGCTTTTCACGTAGCCGGACTGGCCGTCGCGGTGGCGCACCTTGATCCAGCCGCCGGCGGCCGGTTCGGCCAGCTCCAGCAGCACGCCCTTGTCGGCGATAAACACGGCGGCGGCGCTGTCGTCGGCGCTGGCGCGCACCTTGGTGTTGGCGGCGCGCACCACCAGGGTGCGCTTGGCGCTCAGGCCCTTGGACTCGGTCCAGGCCAGGTCGCCGCTGGCGTCGCGCACCTTGACCCAGTCGCCATAGCTGAGCACCACTTCCAGCGGCATGCCGCGCGGCGCCACGAACAGCTTGCCGCCCTTGGTGGACGGCGCGTCGTACAGGATGGCCGGGGCCGCGCCGACCGATTTGAAGTCCAGCGCCTGCCCGGCCGTGGCGGCCAGCAGCAGGGCTGCGCCTGCGATCCATCGGGACAGTGTCATACCGGGCCTCTGCTCAGAATTCGGGGGAGAAAAAACGCAAAGGCCGATGCCGGCCTTTGGGAAGGCGGCGCGCCGCGCGCACCGCCGATACTGCATCTTAAAGCGGATGCAATTAGTGCGCCGCACCTTCGGCTGGTGCTGCGGCAGCGGCTTGCTGCTCAGCCAGCGCTTGCAGGCGCTGCTGGTAGAACACTTCGAAGTTGATCTCGGCCAGGTGCACTGGCGGGAAGCCGGCGCGGGTGATCATGTCGGCGATGTTGGCGCGCAGGTATGGGTACACAATGTTCGGGCAACCGATGCCCAGCAGCGGGTCCAGCTGGTCGGCTGGAATGTTGCGCGCTTCGAAGATACCGGCTTGCTTGCCTTCAACCAGGAAAGCCACTTTGTCTTTGATCTTGGCGGTCACGGTGATGGTGACGGTCGATTCGAAGATGCCTTCAGCCAGCGGCTCGGCAGCCACGTCCAGCGCGACTTCGATCGCAGGCGCTTCCTGTTCCAGGAAAATGGCTGGGGAGTTCGGCTGTTCCAGCGACATGTCTTTCAGGTAGACGCGTTGGATTTGGAAGACTGGTTGCAGATTTTCGTCAGACATGGTGCGCTTTCATATATTGGAAAAGAGCGGCGTAAGCGCCGGCAGTTAGCTTATCGGCGCGCGCACCCTGAGGATGCCCGCGCAAATGCGCAGCAATTGTAGCAAAACCAATTTGAGGGCGGTCAGCCTTTTAACAAGGGGTCCAGGCCGCCGGCTTGATCGAGCGCATACAAATCGTCGAAACCGCCCACATGGGTGTCGCCGATGTAAATTTGCGGCACGGTGCGGCGGCCGGTTTTCTGCATCATCAGCACGCGCTGCTCGGGGTCGAGGTCGACGCGGATCTTGTTGATGCCGGTCACGCCTTTGGCTTCCAGCAGGCGCTCGGCGCGCACGCAATAGGGGCACACGGCGGTGCTGTACAGGGTTACAGGGGCTGTCATGTTGCTATCCTTGGTTATTTGGCCAGCGGCAGGCCGGCGGTTTGCCAGGCGGACTGGCCGCCTTCCAGCACCACCACGTTCTCAAAACCGGCGCTGGCCAGCAGCTTGGCCGCGCCAAAGGCGCGCGCGCCCTTCTGGCACACCACCACCACGGTGCGGTTCTTGAACTTGTCCAGTTCCGCCACGCGCTGCTTGAGCTCGCCCGCCGGGATATGCTTGGCGTCGGGCAGGTGCCCCTCGGCGTATTCCTTGGCCTCGCGCACATCCAAGATGGTGGTCTTGGCGCGGTTTATCAACTGCACCGCTTCCGCCGGCGACACTTTTTTGCCGCGCTGGGTCAGTACCGGCCACAGCAGTGCGCCGCCCGACAGAGCGACGATGCCAATAAGAAAAATTTGATCTAAAAGGAATTTCACGGTGTTCCAATGGTTTAAGGTTATGCGCGCATTATAAAATAGAAGCTGAACCGAGGCTGAAACGCTGCCTCCCGCAGATTTTTTCACACTTTATAGATCGTTCTTATGTACAAAATTGTCTTCATGCGCCATGGCGAATCCACCTGGAACCTGGAAAACCGCTTCACCGGCTGGACCGATGTCGACCTGACCGAGAAAGGCGTGGCCGAAGCCAAGGCCGCCGGCCAGGTGCTGAAACAGGAAGGCTACACCTTCGACCTGGCGTACACCTCGGTGCTCAAGCGCGCCATCCGCACGCTGTGGCTGTCGCTGGACGAAATGGACATGATGTACTTGCCAATCAAGCATGACTGGCGCCTGAACGAGCGCCACTACGGCGCCCTGCAGGGCCTGGACAAGGGCGAAACCGCCGCCAAGTACGGCGACGAGCAGGTGCTGGTATGGCGCCGCAGCTACGACACCCCGCCGCCGCCGCTGGCCGCCGACGACGACCGCACCTCCTTCAACGACCCGCGCTACGCCGGCCTGCCGCAAGCCAGCATCCCGCTGACCGAATGCCTGAAGGACACCGTGGCGCGCGTGATGCCGGCCTGGGACGAGGAAATCGCCCCGGCCATCCGCGCCGGCAAGAAAATCATCATCTCGGCGCACGGCAACAGCCTGCGCGCGCTGATCAAGATGCTCGACGGCATCAGCGACAGCGACATCGTCGGCCTCAACATCCCCAACGGCCAGCCGCTGGTGTACGAGCTGGACGCCGACCTGAAGCCGATCCGCCACTACTACCTGGGCGACCCGGCCGCCATTGCCGCCGCCCAGGCTGCGGTTGCCAACCAGGGCAAGGCCAAGTAAACCGCTGATGCCGCTGTTCCACCTTACCCGCCGCGCGGGCGCGCTGGCGTTGGCCTTGCTGTTGCTGGGCGCCGCCCACGGCGTCCAGGCCGCCCCGGCCAAGCCCACCGAGCGCAGCAAGCAAAAGCTGCAGGCCGAAGCCGAGCGCGCCGGCCTGCAGCAAAAGCTCAATGCGCTGCGGCGCGACATCGGCCAGACCGAGAGCGCCCGCGAGGACGCGGCCGACACCCTGGCCGAGTCCGAAGAGGCGATTTCGAACGCCAACCGCAGCCTGCGCGAGCTTGCCGAGGAGCAATCCGAAACCAACGTCCGGCTGCAAACGCTGGGCGCGGAGCGCGCGCGCCTGCAGGGCACGGTGGAGCAGCAGAAGCAGCAGCTGGCCAAGCTGCTGCGCGAGCAATACGTGGCGGGCAATGAGGACCGCATCAAACTGCTGCTGTCCGGCGACAACCCGAACCGCATCAACCGCGACCTGCAGCTGATGGCCTATGTGTCGCAGGCGCAGGCGCGGCTGCTGGAATCGCTGCGCGCCAATCTGCGCGCGGTGGAGGCGAACCAGGCCGACGCGCAGAACGCGCGCGACGAGCTGGAGGAGATCGCGCAGGAGGAACGCCAGCAGAAGGACTTGCTGGTCAAGGAAAAAGCCAAGCGCGCCAGCGTGCTGGCCAGCCTGTCGCAGCGCCTGGTGGCGCAGCGCAAGGAGGCCGGCAAGGTGGCGCAGGACGAACAGCGCATGGCCGGCCTGGTGGACAAGCTGGGCAAGCTGATCGAGGAACAAGCCAAGGCGGCCGCCGCCGAGCAGGCGCGGCTCGAGCGAGTGGCCGCCGCCAAGGCCGCCAAGGCCAAGGCCGACGCCGAAGCGCGGGCGCTGGCGCAGGCCAAGGCGCGCGAGCAGGCCAAGGCGCGCGCCGACGCGCTGGCCAAGGCCAGGGCCGAGCAGGCCGAGCGCGAACGCATCGCCAAGGCCGAAGGCAAGCCGAAACCGGCGCCGCTGCCGCTGCCGCCGGCGGCCGTGACGCCGCCGCAGACCGCGCAGGCCACGCCCGCCAACGAGGGCGGCAAGCTGGAACCGATCGAAGTGGACGAATCGAAAGTGGCGGCGGTGAGGGACGAGCCGCCGGCCCGCAAAGCCGACATCGCCCTGGCCCCCGCCATGCCGGACGGCGCGTTTGCCGCGCTCAAGGGCCAGCTGCGGGCGCCGGTGGCGGGCAAGGTGGCGGCGCGCTTCGGCAGCAAGCGCGGCGACGGCCCCAGCTGGAAAGGCATGTTCATCCGCGCCGCCGAGGGCGCCGACGTGCACACGGTGGCCAGCGGCCGCGTGGTGCACGCGAGCTGGCTGCGCGGGTTCGGCAATCTCATCATTGTCGACCACGGCGGGCAGTACTGGAGCTTGTACGCCAACAACCAGTCCCTGCTGCGCCGCGTGGGCGACGTGGTCAAGGCCGGCGAGGTCATTGCGGCAGCCGGAAACACCGGCGGCAACGAGGAATCGGGTTTATACTTTGAACTCAGGCACAAGGGCAAGGAATTCGATCCGGCCAGCTGGGTCAAATTCTGACAGTCCAACACAGCGGAAGAAACATGGGTAACAAGTTCAAGAATTTCGGCCTGATCGGCCTGGGCATGGTGGCCGGCGTGGCCGCCTCCCTGCAGTTTTCCGCTGTGGCACAGAAGGCGCCGGGCAGTCCGCTGCCGCTGGAGGAGCTGCGCCAGCTGTCCGACGTGTTCGGCCTCATCAAGTCCGACTACGTGGAGAACGTGGACGAGAAAAAGCTCGTCACCGAAGCCATATCCGGCATGGTGGCCTCGCTCGACCCGCACTCGGTCTATCTGGACAAGAAGGCCTTCAAGGAGATGCGCGAGACCATGCAGGGCAAGTTTGTCGGCATCGGCATCGAAGTGGGCATCGAGGACGGCTACGTCAAAGTGGTGTCGCCGATCGAGGATTCGCCCGCCTTCAAGGCCGGCATCAAGGCCGGCGACCTGATCACCCGGCTCGACAGCACGCCGATACGCGGCCTGTCGCTGGACGACGCGATCAAGAAAATGCGCGGCGAGCCGCACTCCAAGATCGTGCTCACGCTGTCGCGCAAGGGCGAGGACAAGCCCATCATCGTGCCCATCGTGCGCGAGGAAATCCGCGTGCAGAGCGTGAAAGCGAAGATGGTGGAGCCGGGCTACGCCTGGCTGCGCGTGTCGCAGTTCCAGGAGCCCACCGTGGACGACATGGCGCGCAAGCTGGGCAATCTGTACGCGCAAAACCCCGGCATCAAGGGCCTGGTGCTGGACCTGCGCAACGATCCGGGCGGCGTGGTGCCGGGCGCCATCGGCGTGTCGGCCGCCTTCCTGCCCAAGGACGCGGTGGTGGTGTCCACCAACGGCCAGCTGGCCGACTCCAAGCAGACTTTCTACGCCCGCCCCGAATACTATTCCGGCCGCGCCAACAGCGACCCGCTGGCCAAGCTGCCGGCCGCGCTGAAGAACGTGCCCATGGTGGTGCTGGTCAATTCCGGCTCCGCCTCGGCCTCCGAGATCGTGGCCGGCGCGCTGCAGGACTACAAGCGCGCCGTGGTGATGGGCACGCAGACCTTCGGCAAGGGTTCGGTGCAGACGCTGCGCCAGCTCACCGCCGACACCGCCGTCAAACTGACCACGGCGCGCTACTACACGCCGCACGGCCGCTCCATCCAGGCGCGCGGCATCGTGCCGGACATGCTGGTCGACGAAACCGCCGAAGGCGACGGCCTGAACAGCCTGCGCCTGCGCGAGGCCGACCTGGTCAAGCACCTGAACAACAAGGACGACGCCGAGCTGCCCACGCCGCCGGTGCACGACGAGCTGGAAGAGGAGCAGCGCATCCTGGCGCTGTCCAAGAACCGCAAGCCGGTGGAATTCGGCAGCAAGGACGACTTCCAGCTGGCGCAGGCGCTGAACCATTTCAAAGGCCTGCCGGTGCAGCTGTCGAAAACCGAAAAAGCGCGCGACCTGGAAGCCGAGGCCAAGCCGGCCAAGGCGGACAAGCCCGAAGCCCCCGTGAAACAGGACGCGCCGGCCAAGCCGCTGAAGAAATAAGGCGATGGACGACAGCCAGCTGCTGCGCTATTCGCGCCATATCCTGCTTGATGAAATCGGCATCGAAGGCCAGCAGCGGCTGCTAGCCGCGCGCGCGCTGGTGATAGGCGCGGGCGGCCTGGGCTCCCCGGCCGCCATGTACCTGGCCTCGGCCGGCGTGGGCCAGCTCACCATCATCGACCACGACACGGTGGACCTGACCAATCTGCAGCGCCAGATCGCCCACACCACGGCGCGCGTGGGCCAGCCCAAGGCCGAGTCGGCGCGCGCCACGCTGGCCGCCATCAATCCCACGATAGCCATCGAAGCCCTGGTCGAGCGCGCGGACGACGCCCGCCTGGCCGAGCTGGTGGCCGGCGCCGACGTGGTGCTGGACTGCACCGACAACTTCGCCACCCGCCACGCCGTCAACCGCGCCTGCGTGGCGCACGGCGTGCCGCTGGTGTCCGGCGCGGTGATACGCTTCGACGGCCAGATCAGCGTGTTCGATCCGCGCGGCGCTGCGCTGCCCTGCTATTCCTGCCTGTTCCCGCAAGACCAGCCCTTCGAGGACGTGGCCTGCTCCACCATGGGCGTGTTCGCGCCGCTGGTGGGCGTGGTCGGCGCCATGCAGGCGGCCGAGGCGCTCAAGCTGCTGATGGGCGTGGGCGAGCCGCTGTCGGGCCGGCTGCTGCTGCTGGACGGCCTGCGCATGGAATGGACCAGCATCCAGATCGGCCGCAACGCGGCCTGCCCGGTATGCGCCGCAAGGCCGCCCGCCGCGGCGCCTGATTAAGCCTTATACTTCCGCACTCTCACCTGAAAAGTGTCCTGTCTATGCAAAACGTAACACTCCCCGCCAAACGCCGCGCGCGCGGTTTCACCCTGATCGAGATCATGGTGGTTGTGGTGATCATGGGCGTGCTGGCGGCGCTGGTTGTGCCCAAGCTGCTGAGCCGCACCGGCGAATCGAAAGTCGCCGCCGCCAAGGTCGACATCGCCACCGTGATGCAGGCGCTGAAACTGTACAAGCTGGATAACCAGCGCTACCCGACCACGGAACAGGGCCTGCAGGCGCTGCTGACCAAGCCCACCACCGGCCCGGCCGCGAATGGCTGGAAAGCCGGCGGCTACCTGGAAAAGATGCCGAAAGACCCGTGGGGCAATGCCTACCAGTTCCTGTCGCCCGGCGTGCGCGGCGAGATCGACGTGTTCTCGCTGGGCGCCGACGGCCAGCCCGGCGGCACCGGCGACGATGCCGACATCGGCTCCTGGGACAACTAAGCTTCCGCCATGGCGGCCGCCGCGCGCTTTACCCAACCGCAGCGCGGCTTTACGCTGATCGAGCTGCTGGTGGTGCTGGTCATTGCCGGCATCACGCTGGGGCTGGTGTCGCTCAACGCGGCGCCCAGCCGGCGCCAGGGCATGCAGCAGGAAGCGCAGCGCGTGGCCCTGCTGCTGCAGCTGGCGCGCGATGAAGCCATCGTGCGCAACCGCCTGGTGGCCTTCGAAGCGGGGCCGGAGAGCTACCGCTTCCTGGTGCGTAACGAGCAGCGCGTGTGGGAGCCGGTCACCAAAGACGGGCAGGACGACCTGCTGCGCGAGCGCCAGTTCAAGAATAGCCCCGTGACCATGCTGCTCGATCCCGCCTCCACGGTGCCGGGCGACACGCTGCGCATCGTCTTCGGCCGCGAGCCGGTGGACAAGCCCTTTGTGCTGACCATGGCCAGCGGCGACGTCAGCGTTGCCATCCGCGCCGACGGCATCGGCCATTTCACGGTGGACTGAGATGACATTGCCGCAACCCCCATCCCGCGCACGCGGCTTCACCTTGCTGGAAGTGCTGGTGGCCCTGGTCATCGTCGGCACCGCGCTGGGTGCGTCCATGCGTGCGGTCGGCAGCCTGACCCAGAACAGCGACGGCCTGCGCGCCGCCATGATGGCCACCTGGTCGGCCGAGAACCGCCTGGTGCAGCTCAGCCTGAACAAGCAATTTCCCAACATCGGCAAGACCACCTTCGAATGCCCGCAGGGCGAGCTGAAACTGCTGTGCCAGGAAGAGGTGATCGCCAGCCCCAATCCGCGCCTGCGGCGGGTGGAGGTCAGCGTGTTCGACGAGCGCCAGCCGGAACGCCTCATCATCAAGCTGGTGCAGCTGAAGCTGCTGGAATGACGATGGCCTTCGCATACGCAACGCGCCGAGCGCGCGGCTTTACGCTGATCGAACTGCTGGTGGCGGTGGCGGTGCTGGCCATCGTCGCCGTGCTGGGCTGGCGCGGCCTGGACGGCATCGTCCGTTCGCGCCAGGCGCTCACCGAGCAGATGGAACAGACGCGCGGCATCCAGCTGGCCTTGGCCCAGCTGCAAAGCGACATGGAGCACCGCGCGCTGCGCAAGCAGCTGCGCTCGCGCGAAAACCTGGCGGCGGATAACGACCGCATGATCTTTGTGCGCACCGTGCTGGCCGAGAGCGAGCCTTCGCGCCTGCAAGTGGTGACCTACCGCATCCGCGACGGCGTGCTCACGCGCCGCGAGTCGCGCGCCGTGCGCGACCTGCTGCAGCTAGACGCGCTGTGGGCCGCCGCCATCAGCGACAGCGACGCCACGCCCGGCGTGGTGCTGCAGAACGGCGTGGAAAGCATGGCCGTGCGCGGCTGGCGCGACGGCGGCTGGCAGGCGGTGGCGGGCGTGCAGGCCAGCCAGGGACAGAATGGACAGGGCGCGCAGGCCAACGCCGCCGTGCAGGACCTGGACGGCCTGGAACTGTCGCTGCAGCTGCAGGGCCAGGCCGGCCCGCTGGTCAAAGCCTTCCTGATGGGGGAGAAGTGATGGCGCCGCGCCTGCACCGCCAGCGCGGCGTGGCCGTCATCACGGCGCTGCTGCTGACCACGCTGGCCGTCACCATCGTGGCCAGCCTGTTCTGGCAGCAGCAGGTGCAGGTGCGCTCCATGGAGAACCAGCGCCTGCATTTGCAAACCAAGTGGATACTGCGCGGCGGCCTTGACTGGGCGCGCCTGATCCTGCAGCAGGACCGCATCGACAATCCGAACATGACCACCGAAACCGGGGCCTGGGCCACGCCGCTGGCCGAAACGCGGCTGGACGACTATGTGGAACGCGAGCGCGTGGCGAATGAAAAATTCGACGCCACCCTGTCCGGCCGGGTCACCGACGCCCAGGCGCGTTACAATCTCGCCAACCTTGTTTTGAACGGCGCGCCGGACCCGGTGCAGACGCAGGTGTTCCAGCGCCTGCTGCAGCAGCTGCAGCTGAACCCCGGCCTGGCGCAAGCGGTGGCGGAGGAAGTGGCGCTCAGCCAGCCCGCTGCGCCCAACCCAAGCGGAGGCGGCCAGACGCCATCCGTCAGCAGCCGCGAACCGCTGGAGCTGATACGGCCGGAGGATTTGCTGGCGGTGGCGGGCTTTACGCCGCAGGCGGTGGAAAAGCTGCGCGAGTTCGTGATCGTGCTGCCGGGCCGCAGCAAAGTGAATGTGAACACGGCGCCGCCCGAAGTGCTGGCGGCGCTGGTGAGTAATTTTACGGTGTCGGAAGCGGCCACGCTGGTGCAGTTCCGGCTGCGCACGCCCTTCACCGGCGTGGCCGCCTTCAGCAGCTACCTGGCGCAAAGCGGCAGGTCGCTGCCGGCCGGCCTGGAGGTGGACGTCAGGAGCGACTACTTCCTGGTGCTCACCCATGTGAAGCTGGACCGGGCGGCGCTGGACGCGCAGTCGCTGATATTCCGCGGCGGGAGAGCACCCACGCTGCAATGGATGCGGGAAATTTAAGCAGCTCGAATTAAGTAGCACCAACGAAAGCGAGATTCTTCTTTGACGACTTTATACATCCGCTATCCAGCCAGGGCGGCCGCCGACGCCGGCGCGGGCGCTGCGCCGGCCTGCCATTTCGCCATGGTGGGCGACGGCGGCAATGTGATGCAGCAGGGCGCCTCCGCGCTCGGCAACCTGGCCGACCTGGTGGCCACCGCGCGCCGCGTGGTGCTGCTGCTGGCCGCCGCCGACGTCACGCTGCTGCATGTGCCGGTGCCGCCGCTGTCGAGCGCGCGCCTGAAGGCCGCGCTGCCGGCGCTGGTGGAAGACCAGGTGCTGGGCGACCCGGCCGACTGCGTGCTGGCGCTCGCGCCGCTGACCTCCACCCAGGACGGCAGCACCCGCACCGTGGCCGTGGTGCAGCGCAGCTGGCTGGAAGTGCTGGTGAAAACGCTGGTGGCGCAAGGCGCGCAATCGATCTCCGCGCTGCCCGCGCAACTGTGCTTGCCGCTGGCGCCGGGCGGCGCCTCGGCCGCGCTCGCGCAGACCGACAGCGGCCTGGAACTGACGTTGCGCAAAGGCCCGCAGGACGGCCTGGGCCTGACCGTGGGCCCGCAGCCGGAAGCGGCGCTGCACATGCTGCGCGCGCTGGCCGGCGATGCGCCGCTGACGGTGTACCTGCCGGCCGCGCTGCTGCCGCAGTTCCAGCCGCTGGCCGAAGCCGCCAGCCACGTTGCGCTGGAAAGCGACCATTGGGCGCACTGGGTGTCCGCCGCCAAGAGCGCCAAGGGCGTGGTGGCGCCGGACCTGGCCGCCAGCCTGGGCGCCACCGGCGCGCAGTCGCGCGCCTGGCAGCGCTGGCGCTGGCCGCTGCGCCTGGCGCTGCTGGCCGTGGCGGTCAACCTGGCCGGGCTCAATATCGAATGGCTGCGCATGAAGGGCGAGGCCAGGGAGATGCGCGAGTCCATGGTGCAGATCTTCCGCGCCGCCTATCCGAAGGAAACCGTGATACTCGATCCGGCCGCGCAGATGCGCAAGAACATCGCCGCCGCCAAGGCCGGCAGCGGCGACGTGGGCGCCGACGAGTTCACCGCCATCAGTGCCGCCTTCGGCGAAGCGCTGGCCGCCAGCGGCAAACGCGACGTGGTGGCCTCGATGGAATACCGCGAACGCAGCCTGCTCATCAAACTCAAACCCAACAGCGCCGACGCGGCCACCTTGCAGCAGCTGCAGGGCGCCTTGTCCGCGCGCGGCCTGGCGCTGGCGGAAACGGCGCCTGGCGTGTGGCAGATAAGAAGTGGCAGCAACAGTGGCAACAGCAGCGGAGGCAAGGCATGAGCGCGGCAATGACGAAGATCCAGCAGCTGCGCGACAGCGCGTCCGCCTTCTGGAATGAACGCAGCGAGCAGGAACGCCGCATGCTGGCCGTAGGCGGCGCCGTGGTCGGGCTGGCGCTGGCGTACAGCGTGCTGGTGGCGCCCGCGCTGGAAGGGCGCGACGCGCTGCGCAAGGCGCTGCCCCAGCTGCGCCAGGACGTGGCCGAGCTGAAGGCGCTGGCGCGCACCGCCGCCGAGCTGGCGGCCAAGCCGCCGGTGCAGGCGCCGCCAATGTCGCGCGACGCGCTGACCGCCAGCCTGAACGCGGCCGGCCTCAAGCCGCAATCGCTCAATCTCACCGGCGAATACGCCAAGCTGGAACTGAAGGGCGTGGCCTTTGCCGCGCTGGTCACCTGGCTGGACGCGCAGCGCCGCGACAGCGCCGTGATGGTGCAGGAAGCCGTCGTCAGCGGCCAGGCCGCGCCCGGCATGGTGGACGCCGCCATTACGCTGCGCCAGGCCGGCGGAGGCCGATGAAGCGCGCCGTGCTATGGTTGCTGGCTGCGCTGCTGGGCGTGCTGCTGTCGGTGCTGTCCTTCTTCCCGGCCGCCTGGGTGGCGGACGCGCTGGAAAGCCGCAGCGGCGGCCGTTTGACGCTGGGCGACGCGCAGGGTACGCTGTGGCGCGGTTCCGCCTTCATCGGCGGCGCGGCCAGCAGCAATGGCGCGGTGACGCCGCTGCTGCCGGGACGCTTTGCGTGGAAGCTGTCGCCGCTGTCGCTGCTGGGCATGGTGGACATGGAATTGTCGAACGAGCAGGCGCTGGCGCAGCCGGTCAGCTTCAAGGGCAGCTGGAAGCAGTGGCAATTGAGCCCGTCCGCCTTGCTGCTGCCGGCCGACGGCCTGGCGGGCCTGGGCGCGCCGCTCAACACGCTGGCGCCCAGCGGCCGCCTGCGGCTGTCGTGGACCACGCTGGAGCTGGCGCTGGCCGGCCAGCGCATGGACGTGAACGGCCGCACCACGCTGGAGATGGCCGACATGTCCTCGCGGCTGTCGCCGCTGAAGCCGCTGGGCAGCTACCAGCTGGCGCTGGACTGGCGCGGCCAGCAGGCGCAGCTGGCACTGAGTTCCCTGAAAGGCCCGCTGCTGTTGAGCGGGAAAGGCAGCCTGAATAACGGCCGCCTGCAGTTCTCCGGACAGGCCGAGGCGGCCGACGGTTACGAGCAGTCGCTGGGCAATCTTTTGAATTTGCTGGGCCAGCGCCGTCCCAACCAGGGCGGCAAGAACATCATCGCGTTAGAGTTCAGATAATAGTACAGACAATGAAAAAACAGTCCCGGTTCGCCAACCAGTCCAAACTTCCCACGCTGCGCCAGCTGAGCGCCGCCGCCATGCTGTGCTGCGCCGCGCTCACCGCGCAGGCGCCCGCGTGGGCCGCGCCCGGCGACGACGCCGCGCTCAACTTCGTCGGCGCCGACATCGAATCGGTCATCAAGGCGGTAGGCCACTACACCAACATCACCTTCCTGATCGATCCGCGCGTCAAAGGCACGCTGACCCTGGTGTCCGAAGGCCCGATGAGCAAGACCCAGGCCTTCTCGCTGCTGACCTCCGCGCTGCGCCTGCAGGGCTTCGCCATCGTCAGCGGCGACGGCTACGCCAAGGTGGTGCCGGAAGCGGAAGCCAAGCTGCAGGCCACGCCGACCCAGATCGGCTCGGCCTCCGCGCTGAAGGGCGACCAGATCGCCACCCAGGTCTTCCACCTGAACTACGAATCCTCGGCCAACCTGGTGACGGTGCTGCGCCCCCTGATCACGCCGAACAACACCATCAACGCCAACCCGGGCAACAACACCCTGGTCATCACCGACTACGCGGATAACCTGAAGCGGCTGGGCAAACTGATCGCCGCGCTGGACGCGCCCACCGCCGCCGACATGGACGTGATCCCGGTGCGCTACGCCATCGCCAGCGACCTGGCCACCATGCTGGGCAAGCTGCTGGAGCCGGGCGCCGGCGGCGGCGCCGACGCCGGCCGCGTCAGCGTGCTGGCCGATCCGCGCACCAACTCGCTGGTGCTGCGCGCCCCGTCCGCGGCGCGCGCCAACCTGGCCAAGTCGCTGATCGCCAAGCTGGACCAGCCCACCACGCAGCTGGGCAATGTGCACGTGGTCTACCTGAAGAACGCCGAAGCGACCAAACTGGCGCAGACGCTGCGCGCCGTCATGTCCGGCGACAGCGGCGCCGCCGGCCAGACCGGCGGCACCTCCGGCTTCAACAGCCAGCAGGGCGGCAGCACCGGCGGCATGCAGGGCCAGAGCGGCAGCGGCATGACCGGCAGCGGCAGCAGCACCGGCTCCACCAATCCGCTGCTCAACGCCAGCGGCAGCAACACCCAGCAGGCCACCGGCGGGGCCGGCTTCATCCAGGCCGACGCCACCACCAACACGCTGATCATCACCGCGCCCGAATCGGTGTACCGCAACCTGCGCGCCGTGATCGACCAGCTGGACGTGCGCCGCGCCCAGGTCTACATCGAATCGCTGATCGTCGAAGTGAGCGCCGACAAGGCCTCCGAGTTCGGCGTGCAGTGGCTGGGCCTGAGCGGCAACGACAACTCCACCTACCGCGTGGGCGGCGGCACCTCGTTTGCCAACGGCACGGCCGACAACCTGCTCACGCTCGCCGCCGGCGGCGGCAAGGCGCTGCCCGGCGCCGGCATGACCATCGGCATCTTCAAGCAGCTGGCAAACGGCAAGCTGGGCCTGGGCGCCGTGGCGCACACGCTGGAATCGGACGGCGACACCAACATCCTGTCCACGCCCAATGTGTTCACGCTGGACAACGAGCTGGCCACCATCCGCGTCGGCCAGAACGTGCCCATCCTGACCGGCCAGTTCACCACCACCTCCGGCACCAGCACCAACCCCTTCCAGACCATAGACCGCAAGGACGTGGGCCTGACGCTGAAAGTGCGCCCGCAGATCTCCGAAGGCGGCACCATCAAGCTGGCCATCTACAACGAGAGCTCCAGCATCGACACCACGGTCACCTCGGCCAGCGGCATCGTGCTCAAGACGCGCACCATAGAAACCAACATCATCGCCGACGACGGCCAGATCGTGGTGCTGGGCGGCCTGATCTCCGACGACGCCGGCGACAACGTGGAGAAAGTGCGCGGCCTGGGCGACATCCCCATCCTGGGCAACCTGTTCAAATACCAGAAGCGCGGCCGCAAGAAGACCAACCTGATGGTGTTCCTGCGCCCGGTGGTGATACGCAACAAGGAGCAGAGCACCAGCCTGGCCACCGACCGCTACGACTATATGCGCGCCACCCAGCAGGACGTCAAGCCTGACGATACGCCGCTGCTGAAAAACCTCGGCCAGCCCATGCTGCCGGCGCTGCAGGACGGCCAGCCTATGCAGGGCAGCGGCCAGCTGGCGCGTCCGGCCCTGCCGCCCGCGCCGGCCACCACCCCAGCTGAAGGCAAGCAGCCAGAATGAGCAACCTGCTGCCCTACGCCTTCGCGCGCGACTATTCGGTGCTGGCCCAGCCGGGCCAGGAAGCCGAGCACTCGGTGGACGTGTACGTGTCCACCGCCACCGCGCCGGCCGCCATTGCCGAAGTGTCGCGCCGCTTCGGCCGCATCAACATCAAATCGCTGGGCCGCGCCGACCTGGAGGAAGCCATCGCCAAGGCCTACGCCGGCGCCGGCGGCGACGCCTCGCAAGTGGCCGACGAATTCGACGCCGACCTGGACCTGACCAAGCTGCTGCAGGACGTGCCGGCCATCGAAGACCTGCTCGAATCGAGCGACGACGCGCCGGTGATACGCATGATCAACGCGCTGCTCACGCAGGCGCTGCGCGAAGGCGCGTCCGACATCCACATCGAACCCTTCGAGCAGACCTCGGTGGTGCGCTTCCGCGTGGACGGCACGCTGCGCGACGTGGTCAAGCCGCGCAAAGCCATCCACGGCTCGCTGATCTCGCGCATCAAGATCATGGCGCAGCTCGACATCGCCGAAAAACGCCTGCCGCAGGACGGCCGCATCACCCTGCGCGTGGGCGGCAAACCGGTGGACGTGCGCGTCTCCACGCTGCCCACCGGCCACGGCGAACGCGCTGTGCTGCGCCTGCTGGACAAGGAAGCCGGGCGCCTCGACCTGCAGCATCTGGGCATGAGCGCCGCCATGCTGCCGCAGTTCGACAGCCTGATCGCGCAGCCGCACGGCATCGTGCTGGTGACCGGCCCCACCGGCTCGGGCAAGACCACCACCTTGTACGCCGCGCTGTCGCGGGTGAACTCCACCACCACCAACATCCTCACGGTGGAAGACCCGATCGAATACGACCTGCAAGGCGTGGGCCAGACCCAGGTCAACCCGCGCATCGACATGACCTTCGCCAAGGCCCTGCGCGCCATCCTGCGCCAGGACCCGGACGTGATCATGATAGGCGAGATCCGCGACCTGGAAACCGCGCAGATCGCGGTGCAGGCCTCGCTCACCGGCCACTTGGTGCTGGCCACGCTGCACACCAACGACGCCTCGGCGGCGGTGACGCGGCTGCTGGACATGGGCATCGAGCCCTTCCTGCTGTCGTCCTCGCTGCTCGGCGTGCTGGCGCAGCGCCTGGTGCGCAAGCTGTGCCCCTCGTGCAAAACCTACGACGGCGCGCAATGGCACGCGGTGGGCTGCGAACACTGCGGCCACACCGGCTACCAGGGCCGGGTCGGCATCTACGAGCTGCTGCAGACCACCGAGCAAATCCGCGCCCAGATCCACAACCGCGCCTCGGAAGCCGAAGTGCGCGCGGCCGCGCAGGCCGGCGGCATGCTGACCATGCGCGAAGACGGCGAACGCTGGCTGCGCGACGGCACCACCACGCAGGCCGAACTGCTGCGCGTGGCGAAGGACTAGCCTAGATGCCAGCATTCCGCTACGAAGCCGTCGATGCCGGCGGCGCCACCAGGAAGGGCGTGGTCAACGCCGACAGCCCGCGCTCGGCGCGCTCCGACCTGCGCGCGCAAGGACTCACGCCGCTCAAGGTGGAAGCCATCTCGGCCCAGGTCGACGCCAGCGGCAAGGCCACGCGGCGCGGCTTCGGCGAGCGCCTGTCCACCACCGAACTGGCGCTGTTCACGCGCCAGCTGGCCAGTTTGCTCGAAGCCGGCCTGCCGCTCGAGCAGGCCTTCTCGGCGCTGCTGGAGCAGGCCGAGCGGCCCTATGTGCGCGACCTGATCGCCTCCATCCGCTCCGAAGTGATAGGCGGCGCGGCGCTGTCCGAAGTGCTGTCGCGCCACCCGCGCGACTTCGCCGAGATCTACCGCGCGCTGGTGGCCTCGGGCGAGCAGATCGGCCAGCTCTCGCGCGTGCTGACGCGACTGGCCGACTACATCGAACGGCGCAACGCGCTGGTGCAGAAGGTCAAGCTGGCGTTCACCTACCCGGCCATCGTGACGGTGGTGGCGTTCTCCATCGTGATCTTCCTGCTCACCTATGTGGTGCCGCAGATCGTCTCCGTGTTCGCCAACACCAAGCAGAAGCTGCCGGTGCTGACGGTGGTGATGCTGGCCGTGTCCGACTTCGTGCGCAACTACGGGCTGATCGTGCTGGTGCTGCTGATCGGCGCCTGGGTATCGTGGCGGCGCGCGCTGCAAAACATCGCGCTCAAGACGCGCTGGCACACCTGGCTGCTGACGGCGCCGCTGTACGGCAAATTCGAGCGCAGCCTGAACACCTCGCGCTTCGCCAGCACGCTGGCCATCACCACCGGCTCCGGCGTGCCGATACTGCGCGCCCTCGAGACCAGCCGCGACACGCTGACCAACGTCGCCATGCAGCAGCTGGTGGAAGAAGCGAGCGACGCGGTGCGCGAAGGCGTGAGCCTGGCGCGCGCGCTGTCGGCGCAGAAGCACTTCCCGCCCATGCTGATCCACATGATACGGGCCGGCGAAATCACGGGCGAGCTGCCGGCCATGCTGAACCGCGCCGCCAGCGCGCAGGAAGCGGACCTGGAGCGGCGCACGCTGACCATCGCCGGCCTGCTGGAGCCGGCGCTGATCCTCGCCATGGGGCTGGTGGTGCTGCTGATTGTCCTGGCGGTGCTGATGCCGATTATTGAAATTAACCAGCTGGTGCACTGAAGATGAATCGACTGCCTGTAATAGCAAGTTTTGTGGCCGTGGTGGCCCTGTCCGCGTCGTGCGCCTACTGGGGCATGCTGCTGTTCAAGCCCGAACAGCGCGCGCTGGCCGCCGTGCCCATGCAGGCCGCGCCGGAAGCGCCGGTGGCGGCCGCGCGCAACCTGTTCGGCGGCGACATCGCCGTTGCCGCAGCCAGCAGCTACCAGCTGCGCGGCGTGGTGGCGGCCGCCAACGGGCGCGGCAGCGTCGCCATCATCGCGACCGACGGCCAGCCTGCGAAGGCCTATCCGGTGGGCGCCGAAGTGGCGGGCAATGTCAAGGTACAGGAAGTGCAGGCCTTGTACGTGGTGCTATCGGAAGGCGGCATCCAGAAGCGGCTCGACCTGCCGCCGCCGGAGAGCGCCCCGTCGTCGTCCGCCATGGCAGCCCCGCTGCCTATGCCCCCGGTGCAGCAGCAACTGCAGCCAGCGCCCCCGCCGCCGCCCCAGCCCGCCCCGCAAATGCCGGCCCCGGTCAACCCCACCCGCTAAGCCCCGGCCCGATAAGCAGGCTGAGCCGCATTCGGGGTCTGACCCCGAACGGGGCTCAGCTCGCTGGGTTAGCCAGGCCGCTTCATCTGGCACGAGGTCGGCTGGCCGGCCACGTAGGCGTCGATCT